>UQHK01000007.1 GCA_900540855.1 uncultured Collinsella sp. | reverse complement strand
GGGATCGCCCGCTCCGGGGCCGGGGGCCCGCGGGCCGAGGCCGCCGGGGAGGCCGCGGCCGCCTCCACCGCGCCCCCGCCGGCGCTCGTCGAGGCCGAGAACAGGCAGGTCAGGTTCCTGGCCGCCCGGATATCGGAGGCCCTCGACGAGGCCGGGGCCCTCGAGGCCGAGACGGCGGCGCTGCTCGAGGGCGACGAGACCTACGCGTGCCTGCTCACCGTGCCCGGCATCGGCCCGAGGACCGCGGCGCAGCTCGCGGTGTCGGTCGACATCGGGAGGTTCCCGGACCACGACCACCTGGCCTCGTACTGCGGCATAGCCCCGAGGGTGAGGAGCTCCGGCACGTCGGTGAGGTCGGTCAGGGCTTCCAGGCGCGGCGACGCGAGGCTCAAGTCCCTGCTGATCTTCTCGTGCAACAGCCTGGTGAGGTCCTCGGGGCGCTATGGCGAGTACTACCGGGCCTGCAGGGCGCGGGGCATGGGGCACGGGCGGGCGCTCAAGGCCGTCGCGAGGAAGCGGCTCAGGGCGATATACGCCGTGATGCGCGACCGGGTGCCCTACCGGGAGTAGCCTCGACGGTTGACAAAACTATAGGAACACCCAACGGCTAACAAAGGGACTGTCGCTTTGTCACATTCTAGAGCGTTTGGAGTAGAGCGACGAGGAAGCGGATGCCCTGGAGGTAGGCGCGACGGGTGATGCGCTCGTCGGTGCCGTGGACGCCGCGATCACACTCGTCGTCATCAACCACAAAGGCCGAGAAGCGAATGCACTCAGGGCAAATGTGCTGGTAGTTGGCAGCGTCGGTCGCACCGATCACGGTCGAGGGCACAATTGCCACTGGCTCGAATGATCCGTTTTCCTCCGTCCCCTTTGGATCACGGAAATAGTGGGCGGCGATGGAGCGAACCGCCTCGAGGCCGGGACCACCGATGCGCGGGGACGGCGAGGGCTCGGAGCTGCCGGGGCCCAGCTCCACTTCGACACGGTCGGCGAGCCCCGCCTCGGCAACGGCGACGCGGCAGCGGGCCACGACATCGGCCACGCTCGTGCCCTCGAGCATGCGGAAATTGATATTGGACCACATATCCTGCGGCATCACGTTAGCACCGGTGCTACCGCCCTCGATTTGGGTCGGTGCACAGGTGGTGGTCACGAGCGGATAGAGCTTCTTGCTGGCGAGGCACTCGCGCACGATGGCGTCCTTGTTGGAGGCAATCTCGTCGGCCGTGTAGAGCCCCAGCTCGACGAGCTGGGCGGCAAGCAGATCCGTGACGCGCGTCGGCCATTCGATATCGCAGATTGCGGCGATGGCGCGGCTCAGCACCTCGAGCGAGGTGCCACCGTAGGGGTTGGAGGAATGCCCGCCCTCGCTACGCGTCCTCAACACGATATCGGCGTAGCCCTTCTCCGCGAGATCGGCATGCATAAGCCAGCCCTCGCCTGCGCCGTACTCGGCAGCCGGAACGATGCGGTAGTCGCCCTCGTCGATCAGGTACTCAAGCTCAATGCCGCGCTCCTCGAGCGCACGACCGATGGCGCCTGCTCCGTACTGCGTCGTCTCCTCGTCCTGGCCAAAGGCCAGGAGCAGCGTGCGCTCGTGCTGCCAACCGTGCGCTAGCGCATACTCGACCGCCTCGAGAATGCCTGCGACCTGATCCTTCATGTCGATCGCGCCGCGGCCCCAGATGTAGGTGTCGTCCACGTGCCCGCTAAAGGGGGCATGTGTCCAGTCGGCCTCGGTACCCGGCACCACGGGGACCACGTCCATGTGGCCCATGAGCATGACGGGTTTGAGGGCGGGGTCGGAACCGCCAAGCGTCACCAGCAGCGAATGATCGATAAGCTCGACCTCGCCCGCCGCAAACACGCGCGGCCAGGCCTGCTGCATATAGGCGCGCAGCTCGTCGAACGGCTGCCAATCCACCGTCTCAGCATCCATGCTCGAAATGGTTGGAAACGACAGCACGCGGCCCAAGCGCTCGCACGCGCCGGCCTCGTCTATATCGGCAAAATCGTCCTCATGCGCAAAGAAGCGCCAAACCTCGGCCATGACATCCTTTCGATTGTGACGACAAAGGCCGCCCCACGGGAGCGGCCCTGCCACGCAAGCGTTTGCGGTCGGTTATTTGTCCTCGAGATAGCGAGAGAGGAACTCGCGAGTGCGCTGGTGTTTGGGGTTGCCGAAGAGCTCGGCCGGCGCGGCGTCCTCGAGCACCACGCCCTTGTCCATAAAGACCACGCGGTCGGACACGGTTCGGGCAAAGGCCATCTCGTGCGTGACGACGACCATGGTCATGCCGTCGGCCGCAAGCTTGCGCATGACCTCGAGCACCTCGCCCACGATCTCGGGGTCGAGTGCGGAAGTCGGCTCGTCGAACAGCATGATCTGCGGATTCATGCACAGGGCGCGCGCGATGGCCACGCGCTGCTTTTGGCCACCGGACAGGCGACCCACGGCGGCGTGCGCGAACTTTTCGAGCCCCACGCTCGTCAGATGCTCCATCGCGACCTTCTCGGCCTCGGCCTTGCCCATCTTTTTGAGCGTGACGGGCGCGAGCGTGCAGTTGTCGAGCACATCCATGTTGTTGAACAGGTTAAAGCCCTGGAACACCATGCCGATGTCCTCGCGCAGCTTGTTGATGTTGCAGCGCTCGGCCGTAAGGTCCTGGCCGTGGAACCAGATGTGGCCCGCGTCCGGGGTCTCGAGCAGGTTGAGGCAGCGCAGGAAGGTCGACTTGCCCGAGCCCGAGGCGCCGATAATGGTGACGACCTCGCCGGGGTTAACGGACAGGTCGATGCCCTTGAGCACCTCGAGCGACCCAAAGCTCTTGCGCAAGCCCTCGACGCGGATGAGCGGCTCATTGGTCTGTGCGGCGGCCGCGGTGCCGGTAGTGGCGGTATCTGCCATGATGATTCTCCTCGTCTTGAGCCTAGTTGGAGCTGGGCAGCGTTGCCGGGGCCTCGGCGCCGAGCTTTTTGCCAAAGGCCTCGAGCAGGCGGCTCGCCACGAGCGTCAGGATCAGGTAGACCACGAGCGCCACGCAGTAGACCTCCATCTGGCGGTAGTACACGCCGGCGACGGTGGTGGTGGCGTACATAAGGTCGAACACGCCGATGACCGAGAGCACCGACGAATCCTTGATGTTGATGATGAGCTCGTTGGTGAGCGCCGGAATCGCGTTTTTAATGCCCTGGGGGAACACGACCTTGCGCATAGCCTGCCACTGCGACAGGCCCAGCGAGCGCGCCGCCTCGGCCTGGCCGGGATCGATGGACTCGATGCCGCCGCGCAGGACCTCCATCATGTAGGCGGTGGAGTTGAGCGAGATGGTGACGAGGCCGGCGGTGAAGGTACTCCAAATCTGGTTGGCCTGGGCGGTCTCGAAGCCCATGCCGCGCAAAACGGTGAAGCCCGCGTAATAGATGAGCAGGCCCTGGACCATCATGGGCGTGCCGCGCACGATGGTGGAGTAGATGGTCGCAAAGCCGCGGCCGATGCTCTTAAAGAAGCGCGTGAGGTCGTTGTCCACGCGATCGAAGGTCTGAATGCGCAGGAACACAAAGAGCAGCGCCAGGAAAAAGGCGATGACGGTACCGAAGGTCGCAAGCGCGATGGTGATCTCGATGCCGCGGATAAAGAAGTCCCCGCTCTTGTAGGTCATGTAGACCAGGCTCGACAAAAAGTCGCTGGGGTTGGAGTCCGAGACAATGCTCACCTGCACCAGGTCGACAAACGACATGACGCAGCGGTCGATAAAGAAGATCGCCGCGATGGCAACCACGACATAGCTGCCCAGGCGCGCGCCGCGACGGCAACGCTCAGATGCAAACGGCGACGTTTCGCGATAGTCGTTCCAGCGCATAACCTTGGTGACGAGCGCTGCCGCCGACACGACGATCCAGGCCCAAAGAATCGCCCAAAGGCAATCCTGGAAGATGCCGGTGGGCGCCAAAAAGCTCAGCGGCGTGGGGTTGCGCTGGCTAAATGCCAAGCCGAGCGCCGCGATAACGCTCGTGCCCAGGTACACATAACGGTGGTCGGCCTTGATAAAGGAGGCCAGACGGTTGATGGCTTTCATGCTGCCTCCCTATGCCGGCTGACGGTCGAGGCACGCGTCCCACATTTGGTCGCGCTCCTCTTGGCTAATGCCCTTGAGTGTCTTGTCGATGAGCTTAAGCAGTTTGTCCGAGCCCTTGCGGCAACCGACATTTGCCGTGACCTCCTGCTTAAAGCCCTCGCCCTCGGCAAAGTGGATGGGGACGATACCGGGATTTTGGGCCATATAGCCCTTTTCGTTCTCAGTGTTGTAGGTCACGGCGTCGCACGTGCCCTGCAGCAGATTCGAGAACACCGTGGGGACCGAATCGACCGGGTTCTTGTGCACAACGCCCGGAATCTCGTCGATGACGGTATCGAGCATGGTGTCCTTTTGGCCGAGCACCGTGGCACCGCTGAAGTCGCTGAGCTTGGTGGCGTTTTGGTAGGGCGAGCCCTCTTTTACGAACAGGCCAAAGTAGCCAATGAAGTACGGGTCGGAAAAGCCGACGGACTCCTCGCGCTCGGGCGTGGCGCTCATGCCGGCGATGATGAGGTCAATCTGGCCGTTGTTGAGCGAGTCGATAAGGCCCGAGAAGCTCTGCTTGACGGCAACGGGCTCGCCGCCGAGAGCCCTGCAGACGATCTTGGCGATCTGCACGTCGTAGCCATCGGCATAGGCGCCCTGCACGTTATCGATGGGGATCGTGAACTCGCTGGCCTCGGAAACCTGCCAGTTGTACGGGGCGTAGGCCGCCTCCATGCCGATGCGGATCTTATCCTTGCCGATAACGGAATCGGACAGGTCATCGCGACCGCCGCCCGTCGTGGGCTGAACTACTTCCAGCGTGGAGGGACGCTGGCAGCCGGCAAGTGCGCCGGCGACGACAGAAGCGCTCGCAGCGAGAGCGCTACCCAAAAAGATGCGACGGCTGCACACCAGCTGTGGATGCGCGTCGCGTTGATGGGGAGAATGCATAATCTGCCTTCCCTGTTGAATCGTATGCTGACGACTTAACAGGATATACGCCAGCGACCAGCAGCGCAGCACAAGCTCGAAAAATTAATAGACACACGGTAGTCATTGGGAACGTCGATGTTTTGGCAATGCCAGCGAGCGCCGCCCAGAGCGAACAAGTTGGCATGAAAAAGGCAGGGCATAGACCTTCTGGTCATGCCGTGCCTTTTGAATGGCAAATTGTCGCTCTGGGTGGCGCGCAGCGTCGACCGGCCCGCCGTTCGTCAGAACGGCGGAACCTAAGGGCGCAGCGTCGACCGGTCCGTCGTTCGTTAGAACGGCGGAACCTCTAGAGCAGGGTAACGCTAAAGCTGCGAACGTCCGTCTCACCCGGTGCCAAGGTAATGGTGTTGACCTTGTGCTCAAAGACGTCGTCCTCGGTGTCCATGGTGGTGTGGCCGGTCCAGGGCTCGAGCGCCACAAACGGGGCGTCGTTGGCGGCAGACCACACGCCGATGTACTTAAAGCCCTCAAAGTCGATCTTGACGCCGCGGCCCGACTTGCGGCCGCGCAGCGTGAGCGTGGAACCCGGGACATCGGTGAACATGATGGCATCGTTATCGAAGCTGCGGTGCGTGATGGGCAGCACGTCCGAGTTATCGGGAGCCTTGTAGCTGCCCTCGAACGTCATAAGACCGTCGGGCGTGATGATGGGGGCCTCGTTAGTCCAAGCCTCGGTAAACGCCAGCTCGTAATCCTCGAACGCCTCGTCTTCGGCACCGGGGGCGGGCACGTTGAATGCAGGATGACCGCCCACCGAGAACGGCAGGGCCACGTCGCCGGTGTTGGTGACGGCAAAGGTCTGCGTGAGCGTGGCGTCGCCGGTCAGGGCATAGGTCATGTTGAGCTTAAAGTGGAACGGGAACGCCTTGAGCAACTCGGGCGTGTCAGTGATCTCGTACGTTACCGAGGAGCCATCCTCCGAAACCTCGACCAACTTGTGCTCGACGATGCGAGCGAGTCCATGGCGCGGCATCTCGCAGGTGCCGGCCGCAGATGTCGCCATGTTGTTGCGCAGCGATCCCACGATGGGGAACAGGATAGGCGCATGCTTGCCCCAAAAGGCCGGGTCGCCCTGCCACAGATACTCGTTGCCGTTGAGGGCAAGGCTCGTGAGCTGGGCACCCATGGAATCGATGGCCGCGGTGAGGCCGCCGCGCTTGATGGTAGTGACGGTGGACATGCTACTTCCTCCAATAGTAAACAACGGTGTCGAGGGCTATTGTCCCACTCTTGGCGGCGGGGTTGAGCGACAGGTGCAGTTATTGAGCAATAGCGTAAAGGTCAAACCCGCCCTGCGGCGTGCTATCGACCGTATCGGGCGCCTGTGAATTAAAACTCACCGGAACCATGCGCTTTGAGGCACGGTAACGCGTGCCGTCGGTGGCGACGGGCGGCTCATCGACCGTGAGCTCGTAGTCGCCGGGCTTGAGCTCGATGCCGTCACCTTCGGAATTGACGTATTGGTACTCGTCGATCGCTTGCCCCTTGAGCGTGCGACCCACGATATGGACGAGCATCTGGCTGTCGCCGCGCGCGGTGTCCCACGTCGCGCCGTCCTTGACCTCGACCGATACATGCACCGAGCGCGTGCGGCTGAGCGATTGTTCGACGGACATCTCGACCTTGGCGGCGTCTTTTCGTTGTTGTTCAACATGGCTCCAGACGTTTCCAATTACCGAGCATGCGATAACGCCGGCCATGAAGGCGATGAGGATGGGGCCGAGCGGAGAGCGACGGCCCGCGTCCTCCTCGCGAGCCAGGTCGGGGCGACGTGTGGGCGCGGGTGCTTGGGCACCCTGCGAGGGCACGTCGAGAATGCTGAAGGATGCCGTACTGCCGGGGTCGATGTTATGGCGCGGCTGCGGGATCTTGGCCGGCGAGATGGACATGTCCGCCGGCTCACCGAGTGTGGCCGTGGCATCGGCCTTAGCTTCATCGGCCTCGGCTTGGGCCCAAGCCTGCTCAAAGGTCAGGGGCTCGGCGGCATCGGAGGCGGCGTCAGGCTCGACAGCAGCATCGTTGCCGGCCTCGTCCTCGTCGCTCGACACGTCACGCGGCGCGGGCTCGTCCCACTCCTCGTCCGGAGCCTCGCCCTCGCTATACCACCATTCAAAGTTATCGATATCCATACGGGGCGCCCCTTAAGCCTCGCAAATAAACACTTGCCAGCCTTATACCCCCAGATGGCACGCCCGCTCGCACGGAATGTGACAAAGGGGCTGTCCCTTTGTCACATTTTGCGTTTAGCCGTGGGCGATCTTGTTTCTCAGCAAGAAATCGGCCGCCCCTACGATTCTGATGCCGTCGATGTCTGTTGGATGCTCACCATCCCTGACAATCAAGATCTTCTCGTACGAATCAGGGATTTTTCCCAGCGTGTTTAGTTTGAGCGGTCGCAGCTCACGCTCTCTTGTCGCCTCGGCATCGATCCGTTCGGTAACCTGGATATATTTACGGTCCGATCCCTCGCCGATTGCGACAAAGTCGATTTCCCCCGCGCGCAGATGGCCGCAAAACACTTCGTATCCTTCAAAGACAAGCTGGTTGTAGATAACGTTCTCGAGCATCCTTCCACTATCGCTGCCTCTATATCCGTCAAGGTAGCTGCGGATTCCCGTATCGGCTATGTAATATTTACCACCTGTCTTGAGAAGCTCCCGCCCCTTGACGTCATACCTTTTTACCTTGGTAAACAGGTACGTCTCTTCCAGAGCGTCAATATACGCCGACACCGTCGATGCGCTGGTCTTACCGCCCGCCGATTCGCTGAGCGTCCCTACGATTTTGTTGACCGAGGTTTGATTGGAAATGTTGTCTGCCAGATACGCACAGAGCCGCTCGAGAACGTCGCGCTTGGTGATAGCTCCGCGACCTCTACGCGTCGCGCGCAATAGGATATCGCGCGCGACAATCGTCTGATAGAGGCTGCGGATGTAGTCACGGCACGCCTCGCGTCTCGGCTCGTCATGAGCCAGAAACGGCATGCCGCCATAGGTTATGTACTGCTCGAGCACGGTGTTTGAATTAAGGCGATCGCCCGTCTTGGAAACGAGCTCGACCCTCTCACCAAGCCCTTCGGCGACGACCGCATCAATCGAGCGAAAATCAAGATACTCGCCAAACGTGAGCGGCTGCATCTTGACCTCGATATACCGGCCCGAGATAAGCGTTGCAAGCTCGCTCGATAACAAAAAGGCATTGGAGCCCGTGACATAGATATCGCACGGCAAATCGATTCGGAGCGAGTTAACCGCCTTTTCCCAGCCCTCGACATTCTGGAGCTCGTCAAAGAACAGATAGGGGCGATCGACACCGTCAACGCGCTCCCGAACCATGCGATAAAACGTCAGGTAATCCGTAATACCCGCGTACTCTAGAGATTCCATCTTAAAGGTCAGCAAACGCTCGGCTGGTACCCCCTGTTGCGCCAGGTGCTCCCTCATCATGTCCAATAACGTGGATTTGCCGCAACGGCGTATACCCGTCACGATTTTGATGAGGTCGGTATCCTGAAAAGCAATGAGTCGATCAAGATAGCGGCTTCGGCGAACGATGTTCATAGAGTCTCCCTAGCGCCCGTCCAGACATGAAAACTTATAAACTTGCATTATTTGCAAGTTTATAAGATGCCACCTTAGAAACTTGCAGATTTTGCAAGTTTCTAAGGAATGAGCGAGCCCCTGGGCAGAAAAACCGTCCCAACAATCGACGGTTTTCCTCGTTTTCGAGTTTTTCGCCGAATGTTGGGACGGTTTGGAGAGCCAGGCGACCGTGTGATGTGACAAAGGGACTGTCCCTTTGTCACATTCTGTTAGAGTTGCAGGGATTGAATCCCGCTTATTCATGCGACATTGGAGTGACAACCTTGATCGCCGCAACCACGCCTAAAAGTAAGTCAACCGCCGCCGCGCTCTCCCCCGCGCGCACCAAGCTCTGCCTGGCGCTGCTCGTGCTGTTGGGATTCTCGCTCGGCTGCTCCGAGTTCGTGGTCATCGGTATCGAAAGCGACTTGGCAACGGAACTCGGCATATCGCTTGCCACCGCGGGTCAGCTCATCAGCGTGTTCGCGCTGGTCTACGCTATCGCCACGCCGGTGCTCGCGCTCAGCACGGGGCGGTTCCGCCGCTACCAGCTGCTCGTGTGCTACAGCATTGTCTTTGTGCTCGGCAACCTGGTCATGGCGTTGGCGCCCAACTTCCAGGTACTGTTTATCTCGCGCATTGTCCTGGGCTCTGTCTCGGGCGCACTGCTCGCCGTGGGCGTGACGTACATCCCCGAGCTGCTGTCCCCGCAGCAAACTTCGCTTGCCATCTCGGTGGTATATGGTGCGTTTTCCGTGGCAATGGTCTTTGTCACTTCGATTGGCAAGTTCGTGGCCGACACGCTCGACTGGCACGTGGCCATGTACGGCACGCTGACCTTTGCCGTTCTGATCTGCGGAGCGCTCGTGGCGTTTATGCCGCGCGCTGGGCAAACCGACGAGCCTGCCACCTTTCGCGAGCAGGCGGGTCTGCTGCGCGAGCCGAGCATCATCACCGGCATGCTCATCTTTTTGTTTGGCGTAGGCTCGGTCTATGTGTTCTACGGCTACGTGACGCCTTATCTTGAGCAGGTGCTGGGTATGGGCACCGTTCAGGCGAGCACCACGCTTATGGCCTACGGCGTGTTCTGCCTGATCTCGAACATCCTGGGCGGATGGATCGATGCACGCTTTGGCATGAAGGCGCTGCTTGTGACGTTTGTGTTGCAGGCTGCGGCGTTACTCGGGCTGTTTGCCGTGGGCGGCACCATGCCGCTCGCGCTGGTCTTTGTCTTTAGCTTGGCGCTGCTCATGTACCTGTTCTCGGTGTCGTGCATCACGCACTTTATGGACGTGGCACGCAGCCGCCACCCCAAGTCGATGGTACTCGCAAGTTCGGTTGAGCCCATGGCGTTTAACGTCGGCATTTCGTTTGGCACCGCGGTAGGCGGAGCCGTGGTAAGCGGAGTTGGCATTGTCTGCGTGGGCGCGGTTGGTGCCGCGTTCTCGCTTGTGGCCTGGGCGCTTACGCTGGTGACGATTAAGCTGGCTCGTTGGGAGCGCAAGCGGGCGAGGGCGTAGGCTTAGGCTTAGCTGCGATACTCGAGTTCGATGATGGCGATCGAAAGGAAACCGCATATGCAACGTGTACTGTTTATCTGCCATGGGAATATCTGCCGCTCGACGATGGCTGAGTCGGTGTTTACTGAGCTGGTGCGCCGTGCCGGGCGCGCGGGCGAGTTTGTCATCGATTCCGCTGCGACCTCGACTGAGGAGATCGGCAACCCGCCGCATCACGGCACCGTCGCCAAGCTGCGCGAGGTCGGGATTCCCGTCGTAGCACATCGCGCGCGCCAGGTGCGTCGCGCGGAGTATGGCGACTGGGATCACATTGTCTATATGGATGCTGAGAACGCGCGCGGCCTGCGTCGCATCTTTGGCGACGACCCCGACGGCAAGATTACGCGCTTGCTCGATTGGACCGAGCGCCCCGGCGACGTGGCCGATCCCTGGTACACCGGCAACTTCGATGCCACCTACCGCGGCGTACTCGACGGTTGCACTGCTATGCTCGAGCAGCTGTAATCGATGAAATGCAGAGTTTTTAGAGCCATAAATCGGATGAAATGTAGAAATTTGACCTTACTCGCGCACAGCACAACGACGACAACGCCTAAGCATAGGCATAAGCGAAGTCGGAATTCCCATATACAAATCGAGCGTGGTTTTTCTCCCACTTTGAGCGTTCAAGTGCGCTCTAAACGGGAGAAAATCCACGCTCATTTTCTCGGCGGGAGATAATCCACGCTCAACTACTCGTCGACGATCTCGGCAAGCCAGACATTCAGCGTATCGACCTCGGGGCAGCAGAACTTTGCCGTGCCGGGCTCGTTGCCAGGCACGGTTCCGCCATAGCGCAGGATATCGATATAGGGAAAGCCCACATGGCAGGCCATGGCGCACATCTTGCCGCGGTCTCGGTCAAAGTCAAAGACGTCGCCCGGCTTATGACCGTGGTGGCAGCGGCACGTCCCCAGCTGGTCCACGCAGCTCACGCGGATACGCGGCCGCTTGCCACGCGGAGCGCCGAGCGGCTTGTTCTCGCCCGCAGGCTTGACGCCGCCCTCGCCAGCATTACTCATGGTCAATCACATCCAGGCAGGCCTCGATGGGCAGGCCGGCAGACTTATCCTCCTGCGCAGCATTGCGCTCGATAAGCTCGGCCACCACGCGCATGGCATCGGCCGTGGCGCGCTGAAGCGTCCAACCGCTCATCACGCGACCCATAAGCACGGCCGAGAACGTATCGCCCGTACCCGGGAAGTACACCGGGATCAGCTCGAAGGGGATCGTGAAGTACTCCCCCGCCACATGGTCGTAACCGATAACCGCGTTCGTGCCATTGACCACGGCGCTCGTAATGACCACCGACTTGGCACCCAGCTCGCGCACGGCGTCCACAAGGGCGCGGGCCTCATCGGGCGTGATCTGTTCTGCAATAGGCGTATCGGTGAGCAGACAGGCCTCGGTGTAGTTGGGCACCGCGTAGTCTGCGCACTCCAGCAGGTGCCGCATAAGGCCAATCGTGGACTCGGGCACACCGGCATAGAGCTTGCCGTTGTCGCCCATGATGGGGTCGACGAACACCTTGGTGCCCTTCTGCGCGCGGCGGTGGCAAAAGTCCGAGATGATGCGCGTCTCTTCCTCAGTCACGATAAAGCCAGTCGAGATGGCGTCGAACTCAAAACCGAGCTCCTCCCAGATGGCAAGACTCTGACGCACGTACTCCGTGGTGTCGTGGATGTAGAACTTGGGGTAGTTGAGCGTGTCGGAAACGAGCGCCGTCGGCAGGTTATGGATACGGTAGCCCATGTGCGACAGCACCGGCAGCATGGCGGAAAGCGCGACTTTGCCGTAACCGCACATATCGTTAATCAGCAGCAGCTGAGTGTTCTTCATGAGGGTCTCCCTTGTTTCGGGCGCGGCGCAGCAGCGCCACAATGCGACTAAGTGTAGCGCAGTGCAATCTAAGTCTTGCCTTCGGATGTAAGACCAAGTTTGGGCGTATTTTTGTTCTTAGAGTTTTTCTGACGCTTCTTATTGCAGAAACTTGGCCTTAGAAGGCGCTATAAAATTCTAAGAACAAGTTTTGGCTCAAATCTGTTCTTAGGACACTAACGATGCTCGCACCCATCACACCCGGACGACAGGGAAACGTCAGGCACAACCTTTCAGGAGCCCTCGCCTATGATTCGTTTAGACCCGCCAATATGGATTCATTCTTTCCACTCGATTTATCCGCTGATTCCATGCGACTTGTCTCCGATTGCCGTGCCGCACTCGGCGAGGTTGAGGGCATGTCTCGCTTTGTTCCGAACATCGACATGTACCTTTCCATGTACGTTCGCAAGGAAGCGCTCTTATCCTCCCAAATCGAAGGTACGCAATGTACGTTCGATGATGTTCTTGACCCGTCAAACGAATCCAATGCGAGCCGGGACCTAACCGACGTCGTCAACTACACTCGGGCGGTGCAGCAGGCAACTGAGCTCATGGAGGAATTGCCGCTCTGCATGAGGTTGCTCAAGACCGTTCATGCCACGTTGCTCGGAAATGGCAGAGGCTCCGACAAGACGCCGGGCCAGTTCAGGACGACCCAGAACTGGGTCGGACCAAACGGCTGCATGCTCAATGAGGCACCGTACGTCCCCCCTAACACGGAGGATATGAAGGAGGCGCTTGGCGACCTCGAGCTTTTCATCAATGAGCGTGACGACATCGACCCGGTCATCAAGGCTGCTTTGGTGCACTACCAGTTTGAAACCACACATCCGTTCCTCGACGGCAACGGACGCCTCGGGCGTCTGCTCATCCTCCTTTCGCTCATACATGATGGGGCGCTCACTAAACCGGTCATCTATCCCTCGTATGAACTCAAACGGCACAGGAGCGAATACTACGATTGGCTCATGCACGTAAGGCAGACAGGTGATTTCGAGGGATGGGTTTCGTTTTTCAGCACCTGCTTGCTTGCGAGCGCACGCGAGGCGCGGGATTCGATGCGAAAGCTCGTCGACCTCCATTCGGAAACCGAAAGGCTGATTCGCGAAAAGGCAGGAAGGGCTACAACGAACGCCCTTATGCTGCTCGACCTTCTCGAGGGCAATCCGATCGTCGACACCGCCTTTGTCTCTGAACGAATGCCGATTAGCAGATCGAGCGCAAACAACCTTATATCCCAATTTACCGATTGGGGCATTCTTGTCCAACGCGACACGAGCAGGAAGCGATATCGCACGTTTTCATATGAGCCATACCTCGCTATCCTCCGAACCGGCGACGAGCCGCTCTAAGTCCCGGAAAGCCAAGGGGGCGAAACCGGCAACTGCCAGTCTCGCCCCCTTAATGAACCTATCGGAAACTCCGGGATACGCCGTGGCCCGCTGAATCTACGCTGCAAAGACTGTCCAAGATTCCCCTGGCACCGGCATCCCAGCACTGCCACAAAATCGATTCGGTACCTTGACAATAAGTTAGGTACCTCTAGAATCACTTAGGTACAAAACAATCTCTCTACCTAACTAAAGAAAGGAGCGAAGCTTAGATATGTGTGTTGAACCACTCGTCCTTCCGCATGAGCCCGGCGGTGACCCGTCGCAACCGGTAGACATACCCGAAGCGGTCAGCGCCGAAGACAAACTCGCCAAGCGCATCCTGAGCGGCCTGGGCTTTTGCGGCCATTACATGCACTTTCATGGCGGAGGCGTATCCGGCAAGGCGCCCATCATCTGCCTGCTAGCCAAGCAACCCGGCGGCGAGATGTCGCAGCAGGAGCTCGGCATGCACTTTGACCTCAAGCCGGGATCGCTTTCCGAGATCCTGTCCAAGCTCGAGCTCAACGGCCTCATCGAGCGCAGCCGTAACCCCAAGGATCGACGGCAACTCACCATTCGCCTGACCGAAACCGGCCGGGAAAACGCCCGCATCGACCAGGCGGCCCGCATCCGCTTTAGAGAACGGGCCTTTAGCGCGCTCACCCACGACGAGCGCGAGGACCTCGCCGAAATGCTCGATAAAATCCGCGTAACCTGGGAGGAACTGGATGATTAAAACCCTCATGGGAAGCATCCGCGACTATATGAAAGTCACTGTCGCCACGCCGCTGCTCGTGCTTGGCGAGGTGCTCTGCGAGATGCTGATTCCATTTATCACCGCCAACCTGATCGACGCCATCAAAGACGGCGCCACCGTAGCCGAGATGCTTCCCACCGCAGGCTTTTTGGTGCTCATCGCGCTAACATCCCTTGCTTTTGGCGCCGCGGCCGGCGTCACCTGCAGCCATGCGAGCTGCGGGTTCGCCAAGAACCTGCGTCACGACCTGTTCTACAAGATCCAGACGTTCAGCTTTGCCAACATCGATGAGTTCTCGAGCTCCTCGCTCGTCACGCGCCTGACCACCGATATCAACAACGTGCAGCAGGCCTTTATGATGATCATCCGTATCGCCGTGCGCGCGCCGCTGGTATTGATCTTCGCCTTTACCATGGCGTTTATCATGGGCGGCAGCGTCGCCATGGTCTACCTGGTCATCATTCCGCTGCTGGGCTTTGGACTGTTCTTTATCATCTTTAAGGTGCGCCCCATCTTCTCGCGCGTGTTCCACAAGTACGATGCCCTTAACGAGTCCGTTGAGGAAAACGTCACCGGCATGCGCGTGGTCAAGAGCTATGTGCGCGAAGACTTTGAGAAGGAGAAGTTCGCGACCGCCGCGCGCGACGTCCAGATGGACTTCACCCGCGCCGAGAAGCTGCTCGCCTTTAACAACCCCATGATGAACATCTGCGTCAACGGCGCGTTTGTCGTCATCATCTACCTGGGCTCCAAGCTCATCATCACGAGCCAGGGCACGCTGTTCGACGTGGGCCAGCTCTCCTCGACCTTTACCTATGGTTTCCAGATTCTCATGAGCCTGATGCAGCTGTCGATGATCTTTGTCATGGTGACCATGGCCGACGAATCGGCACACCGCATTGCCGAGGTGCTGGCTGCCGAGCCCACGATCGCCGATCCCGCCGAGCCCGTGCTCGAGGTTGCCGACGGTTCCATCGACTTTGACCACGTGAGCTTTAAGTATTCCAAGCATGCGAAGCGCCAGGCGCTCGACGATATCGACCTGCACATTACGAGCGGCGAGACCATCGGCATCATCGGCGGCACCGGCTCGGCCAAGTCCACGCTCGTTAACCTCATCGCCCGCCTGTACGACACCACCGAAGGCGCTGTGCGCGTGGGCGGCGTGGACGTGCGCGACTACGACCTGGACGCGCTGCGTCACCAGGTCGCCATGGTGCTGCAGAAAAACGTGCTGTTTAGCGGCACCGTCGCCGAGAACCTGCGTTGGGGCGACCCGAACGCCACCGACGAGGAAGTCCGCGAGGCAGCGCATCTGGCCTGCGCCGACGAGTTTGTCGATGGCTTCCCCAAGGGCTATGACACCTGGATCGAACAGGGCGGCTCCAATGTTTCCGGCGGTCAGAAGCAGCGCCTGTGCATTGCGCGTGCCCTGCTGCGTCGCCCCAAGATCTTGATCCTGGACGACTCCACCAGCGCCGTCGACACCAAGACCGACGCCAAGATTCGCGCAGGGCTGGCAAGCTATCTGCCCAACACGACCAAGCTCATCATCGCCCAGCGCATCAGCTCCGTGCAGGACGCAGACCGCATCATCGTCATGGAGGGCGGCCGTATCGCGCAGATCGGCAACCATGACGAGCTGCTTAAGACGAGCGAGATCTACCGCGAGACCTTTACCTCGCAAAACAAGATGTCTGCCGAAGGTACGCAAGACGCCGACGACGTCTCTGGCGACGCGAACACGACGGCAGACAACACCGACATGACCGCAACGCAAGCTCAGACCCAGGAAGGAGGCGAGGCCCATGAGTAAGGCAACGACCGCCGAGCGCGCGCTCAACCGCAAGGGGGGCACCATGTCGCGCCTCATCAAGACGCTCTTTGGCTTCTATCCCGTGCTTTTGCCCCTCGTCGTCGCCGGCGTGGTGCTCTGCGCCATCATCAACTCCATCGGCGCGACCTTCCTGCAGAGCGCCCTGCAGATTATTAGCGAATCGTGGCAGTCGGGCCATTGGGAAGCCGCACAGCCCAAGATTCTGCAGCTCGTGACCACCCTCGCCTGCATCTACGGCGTCGGCGTCCTGTCCTCGCTCTTCTGGAACCGCGCCATGGCTATCGTCACGCAGGGCTCGCTCGAGAAGCTGCGCGAGATGATGTTCAACCGCATGCAGGACCTGCCGATCCGCTACTTCGACACGCACCAGCGCGGCGATATCATGAGCCACTACACCAACGACATCGACACACTGCGTCAGATGATCAGCCAGTCGCTGCCCAACCTGCTCATGACGATCATCATCATCGTCACGGTGTTCTTTATCATGCTGTACTACAGCGTGTGGATGTGCCTGGTCATCATCGCCGGCGTCGCCTTTATGACCTTTATGACCAAGCTGCTCGGCTCCAACTCCGCGCGCTTCTTCATTGCGCAGCAGACCGAGCTCGGCGTGGTCGAGGGCCATATCGAGGAGGTCATGAACGGCCAGAAGGTCGTCAAGGCGTTCTGCCACGAGTCTGCCGCCGAGGCCGATTTTGACGAGCGCAACGAAAAGCTCTTTGAGGTCTCCCAGAAGGCCAACATGTATGCCAACATCCTCATGCCCATCCTTATGAACCTGGGCAACCTGCTCTACGTGCTGGTGGCCCTTGCCGGCGGCATTTTCCTGGCACTGGGCGTGCCCAACCTGAGCATCTCGGGCATGGCGCTGTCCATCGCCGTCGTGGTGCCGTTCCTCAACATGACCAAGCAGTTCTGCGGACAGATCGGCCAGATCTCGCAGCAGATCAACGCCGTGGTCATGGGCCTCGCCGGCGCCGACCGTATCTTTGAGCTCATCGACGAGAAGCCCGAAGCCGACGAAGGCTATGTGACGCTCGTCAACGCGCAGGTCAACCCCGATACCTGGCAGCTCGAGGAGGCTGACCACCACACCGGCATGTGGGCATGGAAACATCCGCACCGCGCAACCGGCGAGATCGAGTACGTACCGCTGCGCGGCGACCTGGTCATGGACAACGTCGACTTTGGCTACACGCCCGACCACGAGGTGCTGCACGGCGTGTCCGTGTTTGCCAAGCCGGGCCAGAAGGTCGCGTTTGTCGGCGCCACCGGAGCCGGCAAGACGACCATCACCAACCTCATCAACCGCTTCTACGACATCGCCGACGGCAAGATCCGCTACGACGGCATCAACGTCAACAAGATCCGCAAGGCCGACCTGCGCCGAAGCCTGGGCGTCGTGCTGCAGGACGTGAACCTGTTCACCGGCACCGTGATGGATAACATCCGCTACGGCAACCTGGATGCCACCGACGAGGAGTGCATCGCGGCGGCCAAGCTCGCGGGCGCGGACGACTTTATCACCCGCCTCCCCGACGGCTACGACACCATGCTCACCGGCAACGGCGCACAGCTGTCGCAGGGCCAGCGCCAGCTGATTTCGATCGCGCGCGCCGCCGTCGCCGATCCGCCGGCGATGATTCTGGACGAGGCCACGAGCTCCATCGACACCCGCACCGAGGCGATCGTACAGGCCGGCATGGACAAGCTCATGGAAGGCCGCACGACGTTTGTCATCGCGCACCGCTTGTCCACCGTGCGCAACTCCGACGCGATCATCTGTCTGGATCACGGCCGCATCATCGAGCGCGGCAACCACGACGAACTGATCGCCAAGCGCGGGTATTACTACCAGCTCTACACCGGAGCGTTTGAGCTGGAGTAGGACCGATTACTGACGGAGGGTGCCCCGGGGACGGGCGGGGTATTTCCTCCGTGCTCAAACATTCTCGCTGCGCTGCGAAACTGCGCGCGGAGGAAATACCCCGCCCGTCCCCGGGGCACCCTCCTGTACGCGATTAGCCCGTCATTTAAAACGGAATAAAAGTTAGTGAGGCCCTGGCCGTTTGGCCAGGGCCTCGTTTTGTGTAAGCTACTTGAGGAGTTGGGCCATGGCGTTGACGAATTTTTGGACTTGGAGGGTGGGCTCAAGCGGGTAGTGCAAATAGACCGGCACCTCGCGGCCGCATAGGAACGGTACGCCCACAAAGGCCGGGTGCACGCCCGACCACGCTCCGCAGGTGAGCACCGCATCGCCCTTTTCCTCCGCCTCGTTAAAGAGCGCAAAGTCGAAGCTATCCACGTCGATCACGTCCACACCGCCGTCGGCCAACAGGTCGATGCGCAGGCTGTCCATAGCGTCGTTGCCGTGACGGAGCACGCGCAGGCGCATGCCCTCCAGGTCGGCAACTGTGATGCGCGTCTTGCGCGCAAGCGGGCTCGTGCGCGGCACATCAATATAAAACGGTACGTTGACGATAAGGAGCTTTTGGCAGGCATCACCCCAGCGTGGGGTAGAAAAACTCGATTGCACCACATCGACCTCGCGGCCCAAGCTGCGCATGACGGTCTCGCGCTCATCATAAAGGTCACTCACCGGCACAATCTCAAAGCGCAGTGACGGCTCCAGTTCGTGCACACTCGTCCACATCGACAGCGTCTGGCGCCCAGGGCACATCATCGACACGCCCAGGCGCACGGCACCGCCATCGCCCGCCGCGCGTCGGGCACGGCGCAGCGCGTCCTCGGACTGCCGCATGATCGAGCGCGCGTCGTCCACCAGCAGAGCGCCCGCCGGCGTCACCTTGACGCCCGAGTGCGAGCGTTCGAACAGCGTGATGCCGAACTCGGCCTCGAAGCCCGACACCTGCTTGACGAGCGCCGGAGTCGACACGCGCAATTGTGCCGCCGCACGCGAGAAGCTTCCCAGCTCCGCAGCGGCCGATATGGCCTCAAGTCGTCGATCGTACACGTCAATCTCCCGTTTTCGCGCCCGTGGCCACATGGTGCCACAGGAGGTTGTTTCGCAGGTCATGCGCTCAATTGAGAATAAACTGCATCGCACAGTGTAAACCTATGGTTAACGCCATTCTAACAAATATGCAATTCACCTGCGCAAATGCAAAGCATACGATAACCAGCGAAAACCACGTGGGTCGATTAATGGGAGCGGCCCACAGGGAGGCACAAGAAGGGAAGTTCCTATGAGCAACTGGCTTAAGCTCGAGGGCGATGTCTGCGCTGTGACCGGCGCGCTCGGCGGCATGGGCGTCGAGATCTGCCGCGAGTTCGCCCGCAACGGCGCCAACGTTGTCCTGCTCGACCTGGACGAGGAGAAGGTCAAGGCCACAGCTGCCGACCTCGCCGCCGAGTTTGGCATCCACGCCGAGGGCTACAAGATGAACGCCACCGACGAGGCCGAGGTTCAGGCCGCCGTCGATGCCACCATCGCCGACTTCGGCCGCGTCGACGTCCTCGTCAACACCGCCGGCATCCTGCGCTTCGCCGCCATGGAAGACCTGCCGCTGAGTGACTGGAACGAGGTCATCAACGTCAACCTCACCGGCTACTTCATCACCTCGCAGCGCTTTGGTCGCGAGATGATCAAGGCCGGCCAGGGTCGTCTGGTGCACATCTCGACCGTCGCCAGCCACTCCCCCGAGACGTTCTCGGGCGTGTACAGCTCCACCAAGGCGGGCGTCAACATGATGTCCAAGATGCTGGCCGCCGAGTGGGGCCCCTACGGCGTGCGCTCCAACTGCGTCGAGCCCTGCTTTGTCAAGACCCCCATGTCGGCGAGCTTTTACGCTGACCCCGAGGTCGAGAAGAGCCGCAGCCGCCTTATCGCCACGCGCCGCATCGGCGAGGTCAGCGATATCGCCAACGCCGTCATGTTCCTGGCGTCCAAGCGCTCGGACTTTACCACCGGCGACGCCATCAAGGTTGATGGCGGCTTCTCCAACATGATGGGCGACCTCACCGCTAAGCCCGGCGGCCGTCGCGCCTATGCCGACAACTACCTTAAGAACAAGGGTATCGAGCTTTGGTCCGATGAGTCCGGCGTCGCCAAGCCGACCGACCAGTAAACCAACCCGGTAGAAAGGGGCGCGGGGCAAGCACCTCAGCGGCGTTTGCCCCTCCCCTCCCCCCGCATCGATTAGAAAGAGTCCCATGGCTTCCACCAACTCCAACAAGGGTCGCGCCGTCGTGCTTTCCGCCGCGTGCGTCACCATGTTCTTCATCAGCTCCATCGCGCTGTACTCCGTCGTGTCCAAGAACCTGCTCGCCGTCTATCCCGAGTGGTCCAGCGCTCTTACCTGGGCCTTCCCGGTCTTTCAGACCATCATGGCCGTGACGGGCATCTTCGCCGGCCGCATCTCCGATAAGATCGGCCCGCGCAACGTCGTGATCGCCGCCGCCGTGTGCTACGGCCTGGGCTGGTTCATGTCCGGCACCGTTACCGAGCCGTGGCAGTTCTACCTGTGGTTCTCGCTCGTCGCCGCCATCGGCAACGGCCTGGGTTACAACCCCGCGCTCACCACCGGCCAAAAGTGGTTCATCGACAAGAAGGGTCTCGCCTCCGGCATCACCCTGGCCGCTTCGACCGCCGGTCCCGCCGTGCTGTCCCCGGTGCTCGCCTCGCTGCTCATCCCGAGCCTGGGCATCTTTGGCGCCCTTAAGGCACTCGGCGTCATCTTCTTTGTGATGATCGCCGCCTCCGCCCTGTTCCTGAAGGCCCCCGAGGCCGGTTGGCTGCCCGAGGGCTTCGAGGCCCCCAAGGGCGGCGCGCACGCCGGCACCTTCGGCGACCTCACCCCGGGCGAGATGGTCAAGACCCCGCGCTTCTGGGTCCTCATCGTCACCTTCGCCTTTGCCGCCACCGCGGGCACCCTGCTCGTGGGCAAGGTTGCCTCCATCGCCGCCGTCCAGCTCTTCGCCGACCCCACGAGCGCTGCGGCCGTCGCCCTCGGCGGCGTGGTCGTCTCCGTCAACACCTGCGCCAACCTGGTCGGCCGCCTGTCCTTCGGCCAGATCATCGACAAGCTCGGCGCCTACAAGTCGCTGCTCATCAGCCTTGTCGTCACCATCGTCGCGCTCGTCATCATGTCGATGAGCTTTACGCAGAGCATGTTCTTTGTTGCGCTCGCCCTGCTCGGCTTTAGCTTTGGCGCCCTGCTCGTCATCTACCCGCCGCTCACCGGTGGCGCCTTTGGTACCAGCAACATCGGCGTCAACTACGGCATCATGTTCTTGGGCTATGCCGCTTCCACCTGGATCAGCCAGCCCATCACCGCTGTGCTGTATCACGCCGAGGCCGGCAGCGCCGCCTACCAGCAGTCCTTCTACGGCGCCATCGTAATCGCCGCCATCGCCGTCGTGCTCACCGTCTACATGATGGTCTCCGACAGCAAGAAGAAGTCCGCCTAGTTTTACCGATGCGACAAAGGGGCAGCCCTTTTGTCGCATTCCACCGGTCACCAGTATTAAGGAGTCGAAATGTCTGAGCTCAACCCCGTCCGCATTGCCGTTATCGGCGCCGGTGCCATGGGCCGCAACCACATCCGCTTTGTCACCGAGGAGCCCGAGGCCGAGCTCGTCGCCATCGCCGACGCCTTTGAGGGCGCACGCGCCACGGCCGAGGCCGCTGGCGTGCCGTTTTACACCGATCCCGCCCAGATGATGGACGAGGTCAAACCCGAGGCCGTCATCATCGCCACCCCCAACGACCTGCACCTGGGCGTTGCTCGCGAGGCCATCAAGCGCAACATCGTGCCGCTGGTCGAAAAGCCGATCTCCAACGATCTCGAGGATGCCCAGGCCTTTGCCGCCGAGGCCGAGACCGCCGGCGTGCCCGTGCTCGTGGGTCAGCACCGTCGCCACAACCCCTTCGTCAACAAGGCCAAGGAGATCATCGAGTCTGGCGAGCTGGGCAAGCTCACCGTGTCGAGCTTCCACTACATGATCTATAAGAATGACGAGTATTTCGATGTCGAGTGGCGCCGCAAGAAGGGTGCCGGCCCGATCCTGGTTAACCTGGTTCACGACGTCGACCTGCTCCGCTATCTGCTGGGCGAGCCCGTTGCCGTCCAGGGTATGCAGTCCAGCGCCGCCCGCGGTTTTGAGACCGAGGACTCCGCCGTGGTCAACGTCCGTTTTGCCGATGGCGCGCTCGCAAGCATGACCATCTCCGATGCCACCGCCAGCCCCTGGAACTGGGAGGCGACTGCTCGCGAGGACCCGCAGTACCGCCCCTTCGACGCCGATGTCTACTTTATTGGCGGCACCAAGGGCGCCCTTTCGCTGCCCCGCCTGCACCAGTTCTCCTACGACGGTGCCTCCAACTGGCACAAGCCGCTGCAGATGGAGATTCCGGCTGTCGACCCGGCACTGCCGCACAAGATGCAGCTCAAGCACTTTGTGAAGGTTGTCCGCCGCGAGGTCGAGCCCGTCGTGACCCCCGCCGACAACGTCAAGACGCTCACGCTGCTTAACGCCATCAAGGAGGCCGCCGAGACCGGTCAGCTCGTCGAGCCGTAATGCCTTAAGAGCGGCCGCGGCGGAAACCCCATGCCGAGCCCCTCGGTCCGCCACAAATAAGCCCCTCTTCTTTGCCCCGCGAGCAGCCTCCTGCCCGCGGGGCATTTTGCTACCTTGCCGACGATTTTTCTGGGGCGGGGGCTATTTTGCACCTCGGCTTGATTCGTTCGCCACGAAACGCGCCTATCTACTACGTTTAACCGATCGCCCTTAACCATGCCAAATTTCGCGAAATAAAAGCCGCAGGTAGACGGCTTGCGTATTCTCGGAAAACCGGGGGATGGTCGACCCATACGGTTCAAACGTAGTAGATAGGCCGCTTTCGTGGCGCGGCCCCAAAACAGTCTTTTGGGGCGGGTGGTATCCTTGGTAGCCCTGTGCTGCAAACGCACCTTAAACGCAAGGAGTCCCATGGATCTTATCGCCCAGCTCGCCCGCGAGCTCAACCTTAAGGCCGCCAACGTCGAGGCGGCCGTCAAGCTCATCGACGAGGGCAACACCATCCCATTTATCTCGCGCTACCGCAAGGAAGCCACGGGCGGCATGGACGACGTCGCCCTGCGCGCACTCGACGAGCGCCTGTCCTACCTGCGCAATCTTGAGCAGCGTAAAGAGGACGTCATTCTGCTCATCGACGCCCAAGGCAAGCTCACGCCCGAGCTCGAGGCACAGATCCGCGAGGCCACGCAGCTCCAGCGTGTCGAGGACCTCTACAAGCCCTACCGCAAAAAGCGCATGACCCGCGCGCAGAAGGCCCGCGAGGCAGGCCTGGAGCCGCTTGCCAACATGATCATCATGCAGGCATCCGCCAAGGGCAGCGCGCTCGTCACCGCCGCGGCATACGTTAACGAGGAGGCCGGCTTCGACACGCCCGAGAAGGCGCTTGCCGGCGCCGCCGACATCGTGGCCGAGACGGTAGCCGAGGACCCGGAGAACGTCGCCGACCTGCGCACCTTTACACAAAACACCGCCGACATCGTCGTCGAGGCCACCGACCCCGCCGAGAAGACCCCCTACGAGCCCTACTACAACTACGACGAACCCGTGCGCAAGATCCCCAACCACCGCATCCTTGCCATCGACCGCGGCGAGCGCGAGGGCAAGCTCCGCGTACGCGTCAACGTCGACGGCGCCGCCGCCACGGCACGCCTCGGTAGCCGTTGGCCCCGACGCCAGGGCGTCTTCGCCCCGGTCTTCGACGCCGCCATCGCCGACGGCTACAAGCGCCTTATGGCCCCCTCCCTGGAGCGCGAGGCCCGCGCCAAGCTCACCGTTCGTGCCCAGACCGAGGCCATCAACGTCTTTGCCAAGAATCTCGAGGGCCTGCTCTCGGCGCGCCCCGTGCGCGGCGCACGCGTGCTCGCGCTCGACCCGGGCTACCGCACCGGCTGCAAGGTCGCCGTCATGGACGAGACCGGCAAGCTGCTCGACCACGGCGTAGTCTACCCCACCAAGCCGCGCCACGACGTCGCCGGCACTAAGCGCGAGCTCGCCCGCCTCGTCAAGAAGGACGGCGTCAACACCATCGTCATCGGCAACGGCACCGCCAGCCGCGAGACCGAGGAAGTCGTCTCGGAGTTCATCGCCGAGCAGGCACCCAGCCTTCGCTACACCATCGTCAACGAGGCCGGCGCGTCGGTGTACTCCGCCTCCGAGCTCGCGAGCCAGGAGTATCCCGATCTGGATGTCACCGTACGTGGCGCCATGAGCCTGGGCCGCCGTCTGCAAGACCCGCTGGCAGAGCTCGTCAAGATTCCGCCCCAGTCCATCGGCGTTGGCCAGTACCAGCACGACCTTGACCAGGCCGAGCTTTCGCGCACCCTGGGCCACGTGGTGGAAGACGTCGTCAACCGTGTGGGCGTCGACGTCAACACCGCGAGCGCAAGCCTGCTGGGCTACGTGTCGGGCATTACGCCGAGCGTAGCCAAAAACATCGTGGCCTACCGCGAGGAAAACGGCGCCTTTACCGATCGCCGCCAGCTCAAGAAGGTCCCCAAGCTGGGACCCAAGGCGTACCTCAACGCCGCAGGTTTCCTGCGCATCAGCGGCGGCAAGAACCCGCTCGACGCGACAAGCGTCCACCCCGAAAGCTACGAGGTGGCCACGGCCGTCCTGGAGCGCGCCGGCGTTGCGGCAAGCGAGCTCAGCCGCGGCGGCGTGCCCGATATCGAGCGCCGCCTGGGCAGCATCTCGGCGCTGGCAAGCGACCTGGACTGCGGCACCCTCACGCTCATCGACATCGTCAACGAGCTCAAGAAGCCCGGTCGCGACCCGCGCGACGACGCGCCCGAGGTAGTCTTTAGCCGCTCGGCGCTTTCGATCGACGACCTGGAGCCCGGCATGGAACTCAAGGGCACGGTGCGCAACGTCGTCGACTTTGGCGCCTTCGTCGACGTGGGCGTGCACCAGGACGGCCTCGTGCACATCTCCAAGCTGGCCAACCGCTTCGTCAAGCACCCCAGCGACGTGGTGCGCGTCGGTGACACGGTCAAGGTGTGGGTTGAAAAGGTCGATCGCGACCGCAAGAAGATCTCCCTCACCATGGTGCAGGGGAAGTAAACCGCCAAGCAAGGGTCCCCCCTCTCGCGACGTGCAAAATCGCGAGTATTCTGCAAATTCCACCGTTCCGGATGCCCCTCAGAGACGAAAAAGCAAGAAACAGCCCCCGTTTTAGCGTCATCAGAGCCAAAACGGGGGCTGTTCCATGCTTCACCCAGCTGGTTAAAGCCTTTACCTTGCTGAATACTCTCAATTTTGCACGGCGCAGGCGGGGGCACCTTTGTCCACGGCAGGATATGGAAGCCTATCACCAACCTACCGGTAAGTTCGTGTCGGCAGCCCCGGCCTTTCCTTTGCCTAGCGCGACCCTCGCGAAGCGCGTGAGCGATAGGGAAAGAAAAGGCCGGGGCGAACAACCCGCGATGTAGCCAGCGTTCGCGTTACGGCAGGATATGGAAACCGAGCGAGGCGATATCCTTGGCAAAACCGCGCACGGTATCGAGCGAGACCTCGTACGGGTCACGGCCGATGTTCTTACGCTTGGCCAGGATGCTGTTGGGCACCGTGATGATCTGGCAACCGCAGGCTTCGGCCTGGTAAATGTTGATGAGCTCGCGCGTGGATGCCCACAGGACCTCGCAGTTGGGCTTGGCGGTGGCCTTCTTGACCGACTCCGTCATAAACGGAATGGGATCAACGCCGGTATCGGCGATGCGACCGGCAAAGAGCGAGATAATGGACGGCGTCTCGGCGTCAACGGCCTCGACCATCTCGTCGACCTGCGTAGGCGTAAAGATGGTGGTGACGTTGACCTTGATGCCGTCGGCAGAAAGCTTGCGCACCAGCCCGGCGGTGGACTCGCCCTTGGTGGTCACGCATGGAATCTTGACGTAGACGCTCTCGGCCCAGGTAGCGATCTCGCGCGCCTCGACCTCCATGGTCTCGATGTCGTCGGCAAAGACCTCAAACGACACGGACACATCGGTGATGTGGGCCAGGACCTCCTTGGCAAACGCGCGGTAATCCGTCACGCCGCCCTTCTTCATAAGGGACGGGTTGGTCGTGAAACCCTGAACGTTGCCGTTCTCGTACATGTCGAGCATGCCTTCGAGGTTTGCACCATCAGCGAACACCTTGATTGCCATCTGCCTGATTCCTTTCGTTTGCATATGGGCGTTAAGCTGCTAAACACTTTACCTACGTTTATCAAGACGTGAACTGCGGTTTTTTATCTTCTCGGCGAACGGTTTTGCAGTTTTACCATTTTATATCGACACCCCAGCGGCAAAACGTTTTTGCTGATCATCGCGGTTGATTCCGTTCGCGGCGCAGAGACAACGCTTCACGGCGCGTTTTCATAACCACTCCAAAACAAAAAGCGGTGACGCCTCATTTGAGACGTCACCGCTTCCGTGTAGGAGCCGGTTATCGGAGCTCCGCCCGATTAGGGCTTAACGTATGCCTGGATTACTCTTCCTCAACGTGGTTAATCACAGCACCCTTGGTGTGGATGAAGTTGGGAACGAAGGCGACGATCAGAAGTACAGCAAGAATCGCGTAGACACCGGTGGTACCGAAGGCCTCGGCAGCGCGGCCAAGCGTAATACCAATGACGGAGAAATCGAAGTCGCCGAACGTAGTGTTCTTGAAGCCAAAGACGTCAAGAACGGGCAGGAGCAGGGCCGGGGCGAAGGTGATGAGCAGGCCGTTGACGAAAGCGCCAAGAGCTGCGCCCTTGCGACCGCCGGTAGCATTGCCGTAGATGCCTGCGGTAGCACCGCAGAAGAAGTGGGGAACCATGCCCGGGATGATGAAGATGCCCAGGGTAGCGCCCACGATGAACATACCGACCACGCCACCGATGAAGGATGCGACAAAGCCGAGGATGACGGCGGTGGGAGCATAGGGGAAGAAGACGGCGCAGTCGACGGCGGGGATGGCACCGGGGATCAGCTTGTTGGAGATGCCCTGGAAAGCCGGGACCAGGTCGGCAAGGATCATACGAACGCCGTTGTAGACGATAGTGACACCGACGGCGAAGGACAGGGCACAAGTCAGGGCATAGACGATTACATTGTCACCGCCAGCGGTCTTGGTAACGACCGCAGGATCTGCGATGTAAGCGGCGAAAGCGGTAACCAGGTAGAAGAAGGCCATGGTAAGAGCCGTGGAGATGGTAGTGTCGCGCAGGAAGGCGAACTTCTCGGGAACCTCGATCTTCTCGGTGCTGTTCTCCTCGGCGTCCTTAGCAAAAAGCGTACCGACTGCAGCGGAGATGTAATAGGCGAGTGAACCGAAGTGGCCCATGGCGATTTCATCGCCATCGGTAACCTTCTCGGTGAAACGCTGACCAACGGCGGGAAGCATGGCGCTCACGAGGCCCAGGAACATGCCGCCCACGATGACAAGCTGGACATCCTGGAAGCCAGATGCCTGCAGAACGGCAGACAGCAGGCAGGCCATAAACATGCTGTGATGGCCCGTCAGGAAGATGTACTTAAACTTGGTAAAGCGGGCAATGATAATGTTCACGACATAGCCGAGAATCAGGATCATCATGGTCTGAACGCCGAGGACGCTCTGAGCCATCGAAACGACGACCTCGTTGTTGGGCACGACGCCGGTGATGTGGAAACCGGTCTCGATGAAGGTGCCCAGCGGAGCAAGGTTCTCCTGAACAACAGCGGCGCCGGCGGACAGCATGATGTAACCAAGAATGGGCTTCAGGGTGCCCGTCATCACCTTGTGGGCAGGACGCTTAAGCGCGACAAGGCCCACAAAGGCAAATAGACCCATAATCCACGCTGGCTTGGTCAGAATCGATTGGATAAACTCAAGTATGGGAAGGATGGCTTGCATCTGCGCTTCCTTTCTCTCTAACGCGGGCGCGTTTCCCTCTTCCACAGGGAACCGCCCTTTTTTGTGCCGCTTTAGGCGTTAGCGGCGGCCGCCTTGATTGCCTCGAGGGCGTCTTCGCGGATCTTCTTCTTGTTCACATAGCTGCGAACGATCACAACGTTGCCGTGGAGCTCGGGGGCGAGTTCTTTAACGGTGATGAACAGATCCGGATTTGCGGAAGAAGCACCGTTCAGGTCCATAGACTCAACGTCGGCCTTGATGCCCTCCTCCTCGCAAAGCTCCTCGACTTTGCCAGCGAGCATCAGGCTGGACCCGATGCCGTTTCCGCATACGGTGATGATATGCATGGCAACCTTCCTCTCCTACACGTGACGGTTTTCCGTCTATCCAAAAGCGGCGACGCATCGCCGTGCCATTAAGGCCTAAAAGAATGAACGCATGGTCTCCAAAACCTGCTCGGGCGTATCGCATGCGCTGAGCTTGGCAACGCAGTCCTCGTCCTCGAACATCTGCGAAAGCTCCGCCAAGCAGCCAAGATGAGCCTTGGGGTCGGGTGCGCAAATACCCACGAGCACGTGAACCGGATCGAAATCCTCGTGTCCAAACGCAATGGCAGGGTCAAGCGTGACGATACAGATCCCCGCTTCACTCACATTGCCATCTGCCTGAGCGTGGGGCATGGCGATGCCCTCTTCCAAGACCATATAGGGGCCGAATTTGTGAACCGATGAAATCATGGCGTCAACATAGCTCTGGTCGCATTTGCCAGCGTCTACGAGCAACTTACCGCATGCCTTGATCGCTTCCTCCCAGTCGGAGGCCTCGACGTGGCAGGCAACAAGCTCGGGCTTAAGAAGATCGGTCAGCATGCTCGTCCCCTACTCCTCGGGCAGGATATGAAAACCAAGCGCCTGAATGTCGCGGGCAAAGCCCTTGACCGTATCAAGCGAGTACTCAAGCAAATCTTTCCCGAAATTCTTGCGCTTGGCAAGAAGGGCATTGGGGACCGTAATGATCTGACAGCCAACGGACTCCGCCTGGAAGATATTGAGGACCTCGCGCGTAGACGCCCAGAGAACCTCGGCAGCAGGCTTAACGGCAGCCTTCTTTACGGACTCCGCCATGAGGGGCAGCGGATCGACGCCGGTATCGGCAATGCGACCGGCAAAGATGGACAGAATAGAGGGGGTCTCAGCAGAGACGGCATCGACAAACTCGTCGACCTGCTCGGGCGTGAAGATAGTGGTGACATTCACCTTGATGCCGTCGGCAGAAAGGCGCTTGACCAGCGCGGCAGTGGACTCACCCTTGGTGTTGAGCGCCGGGATCTTAACGTAGACGTTGTCTGCCCAGGTTGCGATCTCGCGAGCCTCGGCTTCCATACCCGCCTCGTCGTCGGCGAATACCTCAAAAGAGACCGACACATCAGTAATGTGCTCAAGAACCGTCTTGGCAAAAGCGCGGTAGTCGGTCACGCCGCCGGCCTTCATAAGGGAAGGATTGGTCGTGAAGCCCTGAACGTTGCCATTGTCATGCATGTCAAGCATACCCTCGAGGTTAGCGCCGTCGGCAAACACCTTGATCGCCATGTTCGGTCCTTTCTCATCTAACACTATTGCTATCGAAAGCCTTCTTCTTTGTTTCAAAAGCTTTTCGGTTTTCTTTTATAAACCATTTCAAAAGCTATCGAAAGCTCAATTGTCAACTTTCCGTGAACGGTCGAATATCGGGCGTGAACGTACTTCTTTTGGGCGGCACCTTCAGAATGAGACTCTTTATAGCCCGTTTACGTGCGAACTATCTGCTACGCATGCATTTGTGACATGCCATTCCGTTCTTTTGATTCATTCGAATTTGCCTTGTTCTTTTCATATCGATACGTTATATTTCGATTACGAAAGGCGCATCTTTTACCTTTTGTTCAAAAGGAGCGGCATATGGCATCTACTTCAGACCTTTCACCGGCCGAGCGTCAGCGATTTATCATGAATTGGCTGGCCGAAAAGCCAAATATCTCGGTATCCGACATCGTTCGCCGTTTTTCGGTTTCGGAAGTCACCGCACGACACGACCTCATCTCGCTGGAATCCGAAGGCAAGCTGCGTCGCGTACGCGGCGGAGCGGTATCGCTTTCTCGCTCCAACGCAATCTCGTATCCCGAGGAGCGCATCAATGTCCAAGTCGAGGCCAAGGAGGCCATCGCCGCAACCGCAGCAACTCTTGTTGATGATGGCGATGTTCTGGTAATTGATATCGGCACCACAGGCTTTTACTTCGCTAAGGCCCTCATGGACAAGCGTGAGATCACCATTATCACCGGCGATCTTGCAATCGCGAACTACGCCAGCTTCAATCTTCCCAATGCTTCGGTAGTGCTGCTGGGCGGCTCCGTGCGCAAGGGGCACCTCTATCTCGCGGGCGCACTAACGCTCGACTGCATGAGCAAACTACATGCCGACAAGGCGTTTGTCAGTGCCGACGGATTCCACCCCGGCCACGGTTTTACCGTCGAACACGACTTCTCGGCCATGATCAAGCATATGTACCTTACCAACTCAAACCAGGGCTACATGATGGTTGACCAGGGAAAGTTCAACAAGACCAGTTTTTATCAGTCCGCGCAGATCGATGACCTCGACGGCATCATCGTTGATGGAGACGACGAGGGCATCATGACGGCGGCGATCGAGGGCAGTCACAGTCATCCCAAGCTCTATATTGCAAAATAGCTCAAATGGCCGGGTCGCCCCCACTGCGGGCGACCCGGCCATTTATTAAATCAACCCAAAATGCTGCATCGCTGTGACGGTACCGTCGTGTGCGACATCGTCGGTCACGTAGTCGGCGACCGCCTTGACCTCGGGCATGGCGTTGCCCATGGCGACAGCTGTCTCGACCGCAGCGAGCATGCCCAGGTCGTTGCCCGAATCGCCAAAGCCAAAGGTGCGCGCATTTCCCGCGCGACCCAGATACTCCAGCGCCCGCGCCACGCCCACACCTTTGTCAATGCCCTTGGGGCTCAGCTCGCGATTCTGACCACCGGTGTTGCACAGCTCAAACTCGCGCTCGATAAAGCCATCGTCGTTGGCCACGCGAGCCAGGTCGCTCGCGTTAATGCACACCTTGCCTACGCGCAGACGGCCGTCGACGCGCATCTGATCAACGTCATGCACCACGCCGGCGCCTAGCAGAAATGACTGTTCGACACCAACTGGCTCAAGTGAATAGGTGGCACCGTTCGTCTCGAACAACGCCTCGCCGCCCGCCACAGTAATGCGACGCGCGAGCTCCTCAACAATGTCCTCATCAAAGCAGTCCTCATGCACCATGCGGCCCTCGACCTCGAGCGTGGCGCCCGCCATGGCAACGATGCCCGCCGGATTCAGGGCACGCAGACCATCGGCAACCAGCCACAGGGGGCGGCCCGTGCAGATAAATGCCCGGTGACCCGCATTGCGCAGGCGACCAAATGCATCGACAACGGCCTTCGACGGATGGATTGCATTGAAGTCCTTATCGGTCATATCGTCGGGATCGAACGACGTTAGCGTGCCGTCCACGTCAAAAAAGAGCACAGCGGATTCGGGGCACGCATCAATCATATGGGTTCCTTTCGAGGATAAGGGCAAACGAAGCATCCATCATATAATGGAGCGACGCAACCAGAGAGGTCACCCATGGAATTTTACGCAAGCTGCCCCGAGGGCTTTGAGTCCGCACTCGCCGATGAGCTTAAACGCCTCGGGCTTTCGCATGTCCGCCGCCTGAAGGGCCGCGCTACGTTTGAGGGCGAGCTCGAAGAGGGCTACCGCGCCTGTCTGTGGTCGCGCCTGGCCAGCCGCGTGTTTGTAGTGCTTGGGCGCTTTGAGGCGCAGGATGCCGATGAGTTGTACGACGGCGTTTACGACATCGCCTGGGAAAGCATCGTCCGCCCCGGCGCCACCATCGCCATCACCGCCCGCGGCGTGACCGAGCAGCTGCGCAACGCGCGCTTCTCGGCCCTGCGCGCCAAGGACGCGCTGTGCGACCGTCTGGCCGAGACCACGGGCCGTCGCGCCGACGTCGATGCCGCCGACCCCGATGTTCACCTACTGCTTTCGCTGCGTCAGCGCCGCGCGAGCATAAGCCTGGACCTTTCGGGCGACCCGCTGTTCAAACGCCTGCCGCCCGCTGCGACTCGTGCCGGCGAGGGCGCACACGTGTTGCGCCCCGACTACGCCGCCCTGGTGCTGGCGCAGGTCGGCTGGACCGCACTATGCGAGCGCGAGCTGACGGCCGACGATTACGAGAACGAAGCCCTTCCCACGCTGATCGATGCCTCGTGCGCCGGCGGCGGTCTGCTGCTGGAGGCCGTGAACATTCTGACCGACCGCGCCCCGGGCGCCACACGCGAGCGCTGGGGCTTTGAGGGCTGGCAGCTGCACGATGCCGCCCTGTGGGAGCAGCTGCTTGCCGAGGCGCGCGAGCGCGAGGCGGCAGCGCGCGAGCGCCAGGCGCGCATCGTGGCCGTGGATGTTGACCCCGCCGCCCGCAAGACCGCTGAGCGCATGGTTAAATGTGCCGGCTACAAGCGCTTTGTCGATTTTTGCGCCACCAAGTCCGCCACCGTACTGGACCACGCGGGCGCTGTCGCCGGCGCCGCCGTGGTCGCGGATACGACCGAGACACCGCTTTCGCTCATGCATGACACCATGACGCTCATCGGCGAGTTGCGCCGCGCGCCCGAGCTTGCCGCGGCGCCGGTCGCCGCGCTCACCCGCGACGGATTGCTGGCCCGCGCGCTCCACACCGAGCCCGAGCGCTCGATCGCCGTCATGCCCAACAACGAAGAGGCGACCATCGAAGTCTGGCCTTCGCTCGACCACGCCGCCGCAGCGTTTGAGGCTGCGACCAGTGCGGATGCCGAGGCCGAGGCTGCGGATGCCAACGAAGTCAACGATGAAGCCGCCGCTTCCGCCATGCCCGAGCCTGCCGCCATGCTCGACCTGGGCGACGGCAAGCCGCTGCCCGTGCTCATCCCCGAGTCCGAGCAGTTCGCCAACCGCCTGCGCAAGAATGCCCGTCTGCGCCGCAAGTGGGCCAGGCGCGAGGGCGTGAGCTGCTACCGCGTCTACGATGCCGACCTGCCCGACTACTCCGCCGCTATCGACCTGTACGAGGGTTGCCCGCAGACGCCGGGCCGCTGGCTCGTCATCGCCGAATACGCCGCGCCCAAGACCATCGACCCCGCACTGGCCCAGGCCCGTATGCTCGACATTCTGGCCATCGCGCCGCGCATCCTAGATGTTCCCGCCGAGCATGTGCACGCCAAGGCCCGCATGCGTTCGCGCGGCGGCTCGCAGTACGGCAAGCAGGGCGCCGGCAAGGGCGGCTCGGGCGAGCGCGGCAATATCGCGCGTCGTCGCCTGCCGCTCATCGAAGAGGGCGGCCTCACCTTTGCCGTCAACTTTGACGACTACCTGGACGTCGGCATCTTCTTGGACCACCGCGTCACCCGCAACCTGGTGCGCGAGCACGCCAAGCAGGCGCGCCGCTTCCTCAACCTGTTCGCCTACACCGGCACCGCCACCTGCTACGCGGCCGATGGCGGCGTCGAGGAGACCGTGACGGTCGACCTTTCCAACACCTACCTGGACTGGGCCGAGCGCAACATGCGCCAGAACGGCTTTGTGGGGCCTCAGCATCATTTTGTGCGCGACGACGTGCTCGCCTGGATTCGCGACCAGCGCCAGACGCGCAACCGCTGGGACCTGATCTTTGTCGACCCGCCCACGTTTTCGAACTCGTCCAAGATGGGCCGTCGCACCTGGGATGTCCAGCGCGACCATGTTGAGCTTTTGGCCGGCGTATCGCGCCTGCTCGCGCAGGGCGGCCATGCCATCTTTAGCTGCAACCTGCGCGGCTTCCGCCCCGAAACGCGCAAGCTCGCCCGCGCGGGCGTGGTGCTGGAGGACATTACGGCGCAGACCATCCCCGAGGACTTCGCGCGCAACCAGAAAGTGCACCACTGCTACATCGTGCGCCGCCTGCCCATCGAGGACGCCATGGCCGAGGTCGGCTTTAGCGCCGAGGAAATTGCCGAGCGCGTCGAGGAACTGCGCAACCCCGAGGCCCGCAAGACACGTGCGGCAGCACCCGCGCACGCGCAGGCCGGCAACGGCAAGTCCAACTTTGCCGGCAAGCCCTTCCCCGCCGGCAAGCCCAAAAAGAAGAAGTTCTACGCCAGCAAGCCCAAGGGCAAATAACAAAGTTGCGGTGGAATACGGACTGTTTTGCCTGGAATTAGGCAAATTTAGACCGTATTTCACCGCAACTCATATTGGGATGGCGGTTGGCGATCTAGCCTTGGGTGACCAGCCGGTAGCCAATGCCCACGTGCGTCTGGATATAGCGCGGGTGCGCGGGGTCGGACTCGATCTTCTTGCGCAGCGTACCCATAAAGACACGCAGGCTCGCCAGGTCACTCTTGGTCGCCGTGCCCCAAATCTCGTGCAGGATAAACTGGTGCGTCAGCACCTTGTCGGCGTTGTGTGCCAGCAGGCACAAGAGCTTGTACTCGATCGGCGTCAGATGCAGTTCCTCGCCATCCATCGTGGCGATGCCGGCATCAAAATCGATATGCAACTCGCCGGTATCGAACGAGCCCTCGGAGACAACACCGCCCGCCTGCGCATACGAAAGGCGCCTGAGCGTGGTGCGAATGCGCGCGAGCAGCTCCTCGACCGAAAACGGCTTAGTCAGGTAGTCATCGGCGCCGGCATCGAGCGCTCGGATCTTGTCCGCGTCCTCGCTGCGCGCCGAAACCACGATGATCGGCATGCCCGACCATGCGCGCACCGACTCCACCACCTTGACGCCGTCCATATCGGGCAGGCCCAGATCGAGCAGCACAATGCTCGGCGCCTGCGATGAGGCGGCGGCGATGGCGGCATGGGCGGTCTCCACGGCCATATGGCGCAAGCCGTGCGCCTCGAGCGCGGCAACAATAAGATTGCGAACGGCGGGGTCGTCCTCAACGACTAAGATGAGCGGTTTTACGGCAGAGTTCGGCACAGCGCTACTCCTTATCAAACGAAACATCGGCGGCGGGAAGCTCAATCGTAAAGACCGAGCCGTGCGGGTCCGCCGCGGCAACCTCTATGCTACCGCCATGTGCCAACGCAATGGAACGGCAGAGCGAAAGACCCAGGCCAACGCTGCGGTGGCTGTCGGCCAGACCATGGTTGGCGGTATAGAACGACTCGAAGATCCGCTCGCGATCCTCGGGTGCGATGCCCGGACCATCATCGGCCACCGAGCACGCCACGCGTCCATCGTCGACGCTAATCGAAATCATGATATGCGAGCCCGCGGGCGTATAGGTGATGGCGTTGTTCACCAGATTAACCACCAGCTGCACCATCAGGCGTGCATCGACGTTAACGAGCGCCGGCTCATCGCACGCCACCACCTTAAGGTCGTGCTCGCGCACGGCCGGATTTACGTGGCGCAGTGCCTCCTCGACAATATCGTCCATGAGCTCGAGCGTGGTCGACAGACGCATACCGCCACCCTCGAGCTTGGTGATGGCGAGCAGATTCTCGACGGTGGCGTTGAGCCACAGCGCATCCGAGCGAATGGATAGAAGCAGGCCGCGGCGCGTCTGGGCATCGAGCACCGCGGTGCCGGTCGAGCCCTGATCGAGCAGCACGTCGGCATTGCCCGAAATGCTGGTAAGCGGCGTGCGCAAATCGTGCGAGATGGAGCGCAGCAAGTTGGCGCGCAGCTGCTCGTTTTTAGCGAGCACCGCCGCTTCCTCGCGGGCCTCCATGGCGCGGGCGCGATCGAGCGCCAGCTCGCCTTCGCTCACGATGGCATCGGCAAGCGTCCGTTCCTCGGGCGTCAGCGCATCGGGCTCGGCGACAATGGCGAGCACCCCCACCACCGAGGCGGGATCGCCCGCGCGCACCATGGTGTCACCCGAGCGCACGGTCAGGTATATGCCGTAGAACGCCGAAGCGCCATAGGTGGCATCGAGTGGCGTTCCCACATAGGCGGATGCCGAGAGCCGCGCCGGCATCTGGGGCGCCAACTGGTGCACCGGCGCGGCATCGCCCACGGCCGTGTACGTCGTGCGCGGCAGCAGGTCATCGTCGTCGGCATCGGCGCTATACCACACGACCGAACAGTCCGAAAGACGCGCCAGTTGCGTTGCCATAGCATGGACAATCTGCTGCTGATCGGCGCACCGCTGCAGCATGCGGTTGGTCTCAAGCACCATATGCGTGCGGCGGTCGCTAGCGGCAGCCTGTGCCAAGGCGCGGCGCAGGGCCAGTGCGATCGAGCTCGATACGAGCGAGACCGCAAACATAATGAAGAACATGCCGGGATAGACGCGGTCGATAAACGACAGCGAGCAGCGCGGGTCGACAAACAAGAAGTTGTAGAGCGCCACGGCGGCAGCCGAGCTCAGCAAGCAATACAGGCGGCTCCAGGTGAAAAAGGCGCACAGCTGCACGGCAAACACATAAACGATCATGATACTCGGCGCAAGACCGGGGCGGTCGAGCAGCGCGCCCACAATCGTCGCCGCGACCAGCAGCCCCGCCGATACGCAGGCGTCATACAGGGGGCTGCGACGCGCCAGCGTTGTACGCCGCCACCAAAAGTTCTCGGCAATATCGCCGTCCGCACGGACGTCCATCAGCGCCCCGCCCCTCTCTCAAAAACAAAAACCACCACAAAGGAGACACCTTTGTGGTGGTTCTCCCTCGTGGTGGTTCCAAGTGTATAGCCTTTGCAACCTGCGATCGTTAGACAAACAGAACGTGCGCGAGCAGGGCGCAAACGCACGCCGCTCCAAATACCAGTGCCACAATCGAAATTACGCGATCGGCCATGTCCATGTTGGCACGGTTCGTCAAAAACCGATCTTCGGCAGCATCGGCGCGCGCCTCACGCACCATCTCGGCAACCGCCTCGCGGCCATCAAGCATCTTTGCATCCATGCTTGCCTCCCCGGTCTCAATCTTGTCCATCGAAATCCAACTCCATGCAACCTGTCGGCGCCTACGGGCGCTCGTCGGGAGCCAGGCGCTGCATCTTGCTCACGGCCTTAAACTTGGTGAACAGCGGCACGTACTCAAAGCTCACGTTGGAGTTCTCCAGGCCGTACCAGCGCGCGGGGGTGCCGGCAGCACGGCGGATGATGTACTTGAGCGTGATGGCCGTACGCTCGCTGGGCTCCACGTCGCTTTCGGGCGCCAGCAGCTTGCGGATCATGACGAACTTAAACGTACCGATGTTGCCCGGGTCCTTGTAGACCGAGTAGTCATGCGTCTGCGCCGGCAGCTCGCCGCTGGCAGCCAGATCCTGAACAACCTGGCGCAGGTAAGCATTGACGCGCTGGTTGATCTTGTAGCCCAGATACAGATGCACGCGGAACACGTAGTCGGTGCCGAACGTCTCGACCGAGTAGGCAAAGGTATGCGGCTCCTCCATGGTCTCGACATTCACGAACCACCAGGCACGAGCGCGCTTGGGGTGCTTATCCAAAATCGAGTAGACGATATCGCGGTCGATATAGTCGGTGTTGGTGTCCTTGGTCAGGTACACGATGTTGTCGCTCATGAGCTCGTAGCGATCGTCGTCGCGCAGGCGTTTGAGCTGCGGCAGATAGCTGCGCAGCGGCAGCAGCGTAAACTGGCGTTGCTCGACCGCCGTACCGTTGTACCAGCACACCATGATGCCCATGATGAGTGCAGCCATAAGGATGGTGAAGTAGCCACCGTGGAAGAACTTGGTGAGCGAGCTCACAAAGAAGAAGCCCTCGAGCAAAAGGAAGAAGGCGGCAAAGATCCACGGCGCGACCTTGAGATTGCGCTCCACGTGCAGATAGAAGAAGAGCAGCATTGTCGTGCACATCATGGTCAGGGTAATGGCCAGGCCGTACGCGGCCTCCATGTGCGCCGAGTTCTGGAACAGCAGCACCACGACGACGCAGCCCACGAGCATGACGTTGTTGACCATGGGGATGTAGAGCTGGCCCTTGGTCTCGGCAGGATAGAAGACCTGCATATGCGGCATGAGGTCCAGGCGGCTGGCCTCGGACACCAGCGAGAATGCGCCGGTGATGAGCGCCTGCGAGGCGATGATGGCCGCGACGGTGGAAAGGCCGACGGCAAAGGGGCGCAGACCCGGGGCGAGCATCTGGTAGAAGGGGTTGAGGTCGGCGATACCCATGAGCTCCGGGTTGCCGGCGTTGTTGATAAGCCACGCGCCCTGGCCCATGTAGGACAGCAGCAGGCAGCACTTAACGAACGGCCAGGTGGCATAGATGTTGCCGCGGCCCACATGGCCCATGTCGGAATAGAGCGCCTCGGCACCGGTGGTAGCGAGGAAGCAGCTGCCCAAAATCATGATGCCCGCATGGTTGTTGGGGCTCAGCAGAAAAGCGATGCCACGCAACGGGTTGAGGCACAGCAGCACCGCGGGATACTGGCAGACAAAGAACAGGCCCGTGCCGCCCAGGAACAAAAACCACAGCGTCATGATGGGGCCGAAGGCGTGACCGATCTTGGCCGTGCCGATGCGCTGCACCAAGAAGAGCGCGATGATGATGGCAAGCGTGATGGCGACGACACGACCCTGGTCGTCACCGAGCACGGCATGGACCGCCGGGATGGTGCGCAGGCCCTCGATGGCCGTGGTGACGGTAACGGCAGGCGTCAGGATGCCGTCGGCGAGGAGCGCCGCGCCGCCCAGCATGGCGGGGATGATGAGCCACTTGCCGCAGCGCTTGACCAGGCTGTACAGGGCAAAGATGCCGCCCTCGCCGTGGTTGTCGGCGCGCAGCGAGATCAGCACGTACTTGACGGTCGTCAGCAGCGTGACCGTCCACACGACAAGGGAGAGCGCGCCGAGCGCGAACTCCTGCGTGACGCTTCCGATGCCGCCGTTGCCGGCAACGAGCGCCTTGGTTACATACATGGGGCTGGTGCCGATATCGCCATACACCACGCCCAGCGTGACGAGCATCGCCGAGATGCTCACAGGAATCGCAGCGTGCGAGGCTACTTCCTTTGCCTTTTGTTCCATAAGCCGGTTTCCTCCCAATTTTAACGTTCGACGGGATTATATGTAATCAGCCCATATTTTAATGGCACCGTTTTCCCAGCTAGATAAACATTTATGCGGCCTTTAGGCCACCGCGGCGATATGGAATGTGACAAAGGGACGCCCCCTTTGTCACATTCGTCATTTTCCGAGCCAGTTTTTGAACCACCACTCCATAGAGCGGCTCATCTCGGCCATAAAGGGGCTCGTGTGCTTACGGGTGTAGATGTCGATGACGCGCTCGCCCACCTCGCGGGCGTGCGGGCGAAACATCGCATCCATCTCGGCCACCTGCGCATCCATCGTCGCGGCGTCGGCGCGACAATAACGCTCCTCGTGCACCAGGTTCACCACGGGATGCGCGATTGCCGGGCGCTCCTTACGGGGCGTGCCGATGATGAGCATCGACAGCGGCATGGTATAGGCAGGCAAGTCCAGCAGTGCGGCAACTTCCTCGGCGTTCTCGACGATATCGCCGATATAGCAGCTCCCCAGCCCCAGGGCCTCGGCGGCGACCACGGCGTTTTGAGCGGCGATCACGGCATCCTGCGCCGCGATGGCAAAGTCGCCCAAACCCGGCGCGCGGCGGGGCGCCTTGCCCATGCGCTCGACAAACTCGGGTTCAAAGCAGCCCACGTGCTCAAACAGATCGATCCACTTGGCATAATCGACCACAAATATAAGTGCCCAGGGCGCCTTGGCGATCATGGGCTGGTGATCGCACAGGTCGGCCAGACGGTCCAGCGTAGCCTGCTCGCGAATGCTCACGATGGAATACATCATCATGGCGCCCGCCGACGGTGCGCGACTCGCCGCATGCAAAACCGCCGCCCGCTGCTCGTCGGTCACCGCCACGGGACGGTCGTTGTCATCGCGCGCAAAAGCGCGCGTGGACGAGCGGTGCTCCAAAATGTCCAGTACCGCGTTGCCCGTAGTCTCGACCGGATAGCCGTACGTATCCACGCCCGCAGCTCCGTCGCCGCCCATGCCCGCCTCGCAAACCTGCTCGCTCATCGCCCTACCCTCGCCATTTCTTTAAGAAGCCTTTACGTTTCCGTGTAATTCCCGTCCATTATCGCGCAGGTCGCCACTACATTGCGCCACACCGCCACACGCGCGCGTTAATATGGCTGGTTGGTGTGCGCAGCCACCAATTGCTGCGCATATCTTGGTAACAATCGGGTAAATCCCCGCTTTCGTAGGTTTTAGTTTGTGAGGAGTCTCAGCATGTTCGCTGCCGCCATCTCGCTCGTCGGTCTTGCGGCGACCGTCTACCTTGTCTTGCGCGAGGCCAAGGCCATTTGCGCAAAGTCGGGCACCGTTGCCAAAAGCGCTCTTGGGTGGAGCGTCGTCTTCGGCCTGTTCCAGCTCTTTTTGACCGTCTGGGGCGCTATTGGCCTCGTCGCCCAAAACGAGCCGCTCGCCTTTGTGATGCTCATCCTGACCAACGCCATCCTCACCGGCTGCGCTTGGGCCAGCATCGCCCGCGACCGCATCGCCCCGCGCGTCTTTGCGTTCGCCTCGGCCGACGCCCCCGCCCCCACCGGCAAGCTCGCACGCCTGCGCGGTGCCTTTGTGGGCCGCCCGCTCGTCGCCGCCGTCTTGTGCCTGCTGCTTGCCGGCGTCTTTGTGCTGCTGGGCATGGAGGTCTCGTCCAACCACGACTTTACCTGGGTCTACCCCCTGTGCATCCTGCTCGAGTGGGCCATCATCACCGTGCTCATGACCGGCCTGTTCTTCCTATTCCAGCGCCACGGCGCAGCTCCCGCGGTCCTGGCCTTTGCCCTCTTTGTCCTGGGCATTGCCGAGTTCTTCGTCATCACGTTTAAATCCATGCCCATCCAGCCGGGCGACCTTTCGGCCATCTCCACCGCCGCCGCGGTCGCCGGCAACGGCTACACCTTCTCGATCTCGCTGTTCTGCGTGCTGTCCATGGGCTTTACCGCCATCGCCATGCTGCTGTGCGAGTACGCCGGCCTGGTGGCACCGCACCGTCAGAAGGGCGCCGCCAACGCCAAGCGCATGCTGCTCACCAACCTGCTCGTGGCAGTGCTGTGCCTGGGCGGCGTGACCGCGCATGTCACGCTCATCGACTACTACAACACTCTCGGCATCACCGTCTACACCTGGCGTCCGCTCGAGAGCTACTGGCGCGAGGGCTACCTGCCTGCCTTTATTAGTGCGGCGCAGTCCATCAAGCCGCCCAAACCCGCCGACTACTCCGTCGACGATGCCAAGGCCACGCTCAAAAAGTACGCCAAGGCCTACGACAAGTCCGACGCGGCCAAGAGCGACGAGCGCGCCGCCGCAAAGGAGCAATTCGACAGCGAGAAGCCCACGGTCATCGCCATCATGAACGAGACCTTCTCGGACCTGTCCATCTACCAGAACATGCGCGCCGGCTACGAGGGCCCGCAGTACTTTAAGAACCTGTCCAACTGCCTCAGCCGCGGCAAGCTCTACGTGAGCGCCTACGGCGGCGGCACGGCCAATACCGAGTTTGAGTTTATGACCGGCAACTCCATGGCCAACCTGGGTTCGGGCGTGTACCCCTACACCATCTACAACATGGAAACGACCGGGAACCTGGCAGAGCAGTTCAAATCGCTCGGCTATTCCACCACGGCCATGCACCCCAACCACGCCACCAACTGGAACCGCGAGAACGTCTATAAGGACTTTGGCTTTGACCAGTTCCTGTCCATCAACGATTTCCAGGGCGCCGATACCCTGCGCGGCATGGTGACCGACCAGGCTACCTACGACAAGATTCTGGAGCTGCTCGATCAGAACGCCGATCCGCAGTTTATCTTCGACGTGACCATGCAGAACCACTCGGGCTACGACACGGGTCTGGTGCCGATCGACAAGCAGATGCACCTGAACATCGACACGACCGACCTGGACGCCAAGACCGTCGAGGATGGCACGCTGTCCGATGTCGACGAGTACGTCTCGTGCATCGAGCAGTCCGACCAGGCGCTGCGCTACTTCCTCAACGCCCTGAGCAAGCTCGACCGCAAGGTGGTCGTGGTGTTCTGGGGCGACCATCAGCCGTTCTTCCCGTCCAAGTTCAATGACAAGTGGTTTACCGGCGAGGACGACGCTACGCATCAGGAGCGTCTGTGGCAGACCGACTACATCATCTGGGCCAACTACGACGTTGCCGGCTGCGACCAGATGAGCGAGGTTGACGACTTGTCTACCAACTACCTGTCCACCCAGCTTATGCAGCTGATCGGCGCACCGCTGACCGACTACCAGAAGGCGCACATGACGCTGCGCGAGTCGCTACCCGCCATCAACTCCGTGGGCTACGAGGACGCCAGCCTGCGCTGGGCGCTCTCCTCCAACGTCACCGGTGACGACGCCGCTGCCGCAGCCGCCACCAAGGCGCGCGAGGATTACGCCAAGATGCAGTACTACGAGATGTTCCGCGACGGCAAGAACGTGTACACCAAGCACTTCCAGACCGAGGCCAACGAGACCGACCCCAACCTGGCACCGGGTACGACCAAGATCAAGTAGCGACTAGCTGCGAGTTCATAACAGAAACGTCTGTCCGGGCGGAGGCATATAAGGTTCCCTGCTCGGACAGTCCTGCGCAAGACGGGGGCCACATTAAGTGGCCCCCTTTGCGTGCGGAACTCGCGATGAACCTTATATGCCTCCGCCCGGACAGACGCCCTGTTGCTGGAGCACGGCTTGTCATGGGGGCATCCGCTGAACATATATAAGTTGAAGGCCACGTCATGTGGCCTTTTTTGCATCCGGAAGCCGTATCCCAGAATTCACGTCCGGAATGGGATGGAGTTTCCGCTTACGGTCCCGTTGGGAAACCACATCCCACTCCGACTACAAATTCCGGGTCGCACTTTCCGCCAAGGCCCTCAACCGGAAACGGCATCCCATTTCTCGGCCGAATACTGGGATGCGGTTTCCACAGAGCCCCTCAACGGGAAACCGCATCCCATTCCAAAGGCAAATTCCGGGACGCATTTTCCGAATCCCCACCCATCCGGAAATCCCATCCCACTCCGCACACATCCGGGCATAGAACAATCAGCTTATTAGGCCTTCCATCAATAAAGGGGCGCCCTCGTGTCACGAAAAAAGCCTCGAGAATTTCGAGGCTTTCACGTTTGTGTTATCTCGAGCGCGAGGCAACACGCCTACTCTCCCAGCACGGCCTTCTTGGCCGCCGCCGCCATGTTATCCATATCTTCCTTGGTGGGATGGTCCTTCGCGGCAACCCAGTTGTCGAGCAGCATCTTAAATCGGGCGTTGTCGGGATCTTGTTCGAGCATTGCCTCATAGCGCTGCTTAACCGCGGGACCCATCTTGCCCTGGCACATCGCCCAGCCCGCAAGCTCGGCATCCTCGGCCAGATTGGAAGTTACGCGGTCGACAATCTGCTGGTAATAGCTCTGGTCGGCCCCAAAGCCGCAGGTGCCAAACAGGAACACGCGCTTGCCGTGCAAGGCAGAGAGCAACGCCGCGACCGAAGGCGTGCACGCGCCCTTGTCGCACCAAAAACCGACGAGCACCGTGTCGGCCGCGCAGGCGCCCTGCGCCTCGAGCGCAACCTGATCTGCATCCGCATCGTCGCTCAACGCCGCGGCATGGACAAACTCAACGCCCGCAGCCTGCAGAGCGCGCTTGATCGCGCCCGAAACCATCCTGGTATTACCGCTCTTGCTGTTAACCACCAAAGAGCACGTCATAGTCACGTTGCCTCGTTTCCCCCAAAATTAAAGCCACTAATGCAATTTATTAGATGAATATCTTAGTACTAACGTGACAGATGTAAACCACCGTCTGTCGATTGATTAATTTGCCCCACGGGCTTCCTCACTGGGCGAATTGGCTGCGGTAGAGCTCGGCGTAGAAGCCGCCTGCCGCGAGCAGTTCATCGTGCGTGCCGCGCTCGATAATCTCGCCATCGCGCATTACCAGGATGCAATCGGCGTTGCGAATCGTCGACAGGCGGTGTGCCACGACAAAGCTCGTGCGGCCGGCCATGAGCTCGTCGAATGCCGCCTGCACCTGCAGCTCGGTACGCGTATCGATGCTCGACGTTGCCTCGTCCAGCAGCAGAATCGCCGGATCGGTGAGCATGACGCGCGCGATGCACAGCAACTGTTTTTGACCCTGGCTAAACGTGCCGCCGTCCTCGCCGATCACCGTATCGTAGCCGCCTGGCAGCTGCACGATAAACTTGTGCGCATGAGCGCGCTTGGCGGCCTCGACAATCTGCTCGCGCGTGGCATCGGGGCAACCGTAGGCAATGTTTTCGGCCACCGTGCCCTCGAACAGCCAGGTGTCCTGCAGCACCATGCCAAAGGCGCGGCGCAGGCTCGCACGCGTGTAGTCACGCGAGGAGCGACCATCGACCGCGATGCGCCCAGCATCGATATCGTAAAAGCGCAGCAGCAGGTTGATGAGCGTCGTCTTGCCACAGCCCGTGGGGCCGACGAGGGCAAAGCGCGTACCGGGCTTGGCATCGATGCAGATATCCTGCAGCAGTTTGCGGTCGGGCACATAGCTAAAGTCCACGTGTTCAAAGGTCACCTCGCCCTGCGGGGCGGCAAGCTCCACGGCATCCGCCGCGTCGGGCTCCTGCTCGCGCGCATCGAGCAACGCGAACATGCGGCGCGCCGAGGCGTACGCGGTCTGGATTTGCGTGATGACGTTCGTGACCTCGTTGAACGGCTTAGTGTACTGGTTAGCGTAGGACAGGAAGATCTGCACGCCGCCCACCGTGAGCGCCGCAGGCACGCCCGTGATCACGCCCGCGCAGCCGATCACGGCGACCACGGCGTAGATGATGTTATTGATAAAGCGCGTGCCGGGGTTAGAAAGCGAACCCATAAACTGCGCGCGCTCGCCCGCCGTATAGAGCTCGGCGTTGAGGACATCGAAGCGCTGTTGAGCGTGCGGGCCGTAGGCGAAGGCGTCCACGAGCTTTTGCTCGCCCACGTACTCCTCAATATGACCGCCAAGCTGGCCTTGGATGCGCTGCTGTGCCGTAAAGCTCTTGTTGGAAAGCTTGGCGATGGCGCCGGCTGCAAAGATGGAAAGCGGCGTGACGAGCACCACCACGAGCGTCATGGCCAGGTTAATGGAGAGCATAAACGCGAGCGTGCCCACGATGGTGATGACGCCGGTAAAGAGCTGCGTAAAGCCCTGCAGCAGGCCGTCGCCCACCTGGTCGACATCGTTGACCACACGGCTCATAAGGTCGCCGTGGGCATGACTGTCGATAAAGCTGAGCGGCATGCGGCTGAGCTTGTCGCTCGCCTCCACGCGCATGTCGCGCACCGTCTCGTAGGACAGACGGTTGACGCAGTAGCCCTGCAGCCACTGGAAGGCCGCGGCACCTACCACGACAATCGCGAGCTTGGTGACGAGCGGCAGCAGCGCGTCAAAGTCCACCCGCCCGGCGGCAACGATGAGGTCGATGCCCTCGCCGATAAGGATGGGCGTATAGAGTTGCAAGATCACCGAGATGGCGGCGCTCACAAACGACGCCGTAAACGAAATGCGATGCGGACGGACGTAGCCCAGCAGGCGGCGAGTTACCGCGCCCACGGGGTAGCGCTCGGGATCGCCGGGCTGGCGCGGACCGTCACCCAGGTCGTTGAGGCTATCGTTGCCGGACACGTTGGCCGTCATCGTGGCGACCGAACCGGAAGAAGTATACGGGTTCATTTAGCAGCCCTCCTTTGCGCAAGCGGATGCCGAGGCGCACGCGGCGCCTGGGGCGGGCACGGGGCTTGGGGCGAGTGCGGGCGCTGCGCTCCCCTGCCGGCCCTCGAGCTCCTCGCGACGAAGCTGCGACTGGCAAATCTCGCGATAGAGTTGGCAGCTTGCGTAGAGCTCGTCGTGCGCGCCCAGGCCCGCGACCGAGCCGTGGTCGAGCACGCAGATCATGTCGGCATCGCGCACGGTCGAAACGCGCTGGCTCACGATGACGGTCGTGAGTGGCAGCCCGCCCTCGGCGGCACCGCGCACGCTGCGCACGCGGATGGCGTGGCGAAGCGCCGCATCGGTCTTAAAGTCGAGCGCCGAGGCGGAGTCATCCATGATCAGGACCTGCGGAGAGCCCACCAGGGCACGTGCGATGGTCAGGCGCTGGCGCTGGCCACCGCTAAAGTTCTTGCCGCCCGCCTCGACCGGGGCGTCGAGCCTCTGCGGCTTGTTGCGCACGAACTCGCTGGCCTGCGCCATATCGAGCGCCGCCCACAGCTCCTCATCGGTTGCCGACTCGTCGCGCCAGGTTAGGTTGCTGCGGATCGTGCCGCTCACGAGCGACGCGCGCTGCGGTACGGTCGCGACCACATGGCGCAGCTGATCGAGCGGCCAGGCGCGCACGTCGGCACCCATTACGCTCACGCTGCCGGCGCCCGTGTCGTACAGGCGCGGGATGAGCGAGACGAGCGTCGACTTACCGCTGCCCGTGCCGCCGATAATGCCGAGCGTTTTACCCAGCGGCAGCTCCAGGGTCACGTCATTGACGGCGTTGGCGGCGCCCGCGCCAAAGGAGAAGCTCGCATGGCCGAAGCTCAGCGCGGGAACCGGAACAGCGTTGCCCATCGCGCTCGGCTCGGGCAGCGCAACCGGCTGGTTGCCCTCGTCGGTAATGCTCGGCTCGCAATTGAGCACCTCGTTGAGACGCGACGCGCTGGCGCTCGCCTTGGTAAAGACCACGACCAGGTTGGCGACATACACGATGGAGGTCAGGGTCTGCGTCATGTAGTTGACGAACGCCATGACCTGGCCCTGCGTGAGCTCGCCCACGTTGACCTGGACGCCGCCCACCCACAGGATGGCGCACACGCCCAGGTTCATCACCAAAAACGTGACGGGATTAAGAATCGACGAGAGCTTGCCCACCGCGATGGCGGTATGCGCCTGGTCATCGGCTGCCTGGGCAAAACGCTCGCGCTCGTGATCCTCGCGCACAAAGGCTCGGACCACGCGGGCGCCCGAAAGCCCCTCGCGACAGATGAGTGCGATGCGATCGAGCTTTGCCTGCAGCTGCTTGTAGTACGGGATGCAGCGCGCCATGACAAACCAAAACACCAGGCCGATGGCGGGCGTGCAAATCAAAAAAATCATGCCGAGCTTAAGGTCGATAGCGAGGGCCGCGACCATGGAGCCCACCGCCAGGAAAGGCCAGCGGATGAGCATACGCACGCCCAGCGCCACGGCGAGCTGCACCTGGTTGACGTCGTTGGTGATGCGCGTGATGAGCGACGGCGTGCCAAAGCGATCGAGCTCAGCATAGCTCAGCTTATTAATGCGCTCGTAGAGCGCACCACGGATATCGGTGCCCATGCCCTGCGAGGTGAGCGCCGCCATCTTTTGGCAGACGAGCGTAAACGAGATGCCAATCACAGCCATGGCGGCGAGCACCACGCCGTAGTGGACGACGGCGTTGACATCGTGTGCGCCGATGCCCTTATCGATCATCTGGGCAATCACCAGCGGCGTAAGCAGGTCAAAGATCACTTCGATCAGCTTGCACGCAGGGCCAATCACCATATACCGGCGAAACTTACCACCAAAACGCCTGAGCAGCTCAATCATAAAAAGGCGCTCCCTATCATCATCTCTCTTCAATCTGATTCATGATAGTACGGCGAACCCTGAAGATGCGTAAGCAACTCGTTACAGAAGAGTCTTGAGCGGTGGTAAAAAACGTCACAGTTTTGGCGCAGCCAGCGAGCGACATAAACACCAGGGATTCAATTATCAGATAAATGTGACCCTTCAGGCAGTTTTGGTCGGCTACCCGCGAGTGCCGGCAGGGCGCTTGGTAGTCGAGCAATCCCGCAGGCGAAGCCGAGGACCAGCGAGACACCAAGCGCCCTGCCGGCACTCGCGGGTAGCCGCGGCACCAAAAAGCGCCTAGCGCGCTCGATAGATTCGGATGCCCGACAGAGGCTCCTTATGGCTGCTTCCTTCCGGACCTGACCAGATTCGGAACATGTCGTCATCCGAACCCATCGAACGCGCTAGGCGCTCGATATATCTTACCCGCTCCCGCCCGATGGGGCAAGGTAGCTAATTTGGGACGAGGCTTTTTTGACTACTCGGGCAATCGGATCGGCAAGTAGTCAAAATCGCCCCGTTCCAAAAAGACTGGTCTGACGCTGTGCCACGAAAGTGGCCTATCTACTACGTTTAGGCCGCAGGGGTCAACCATAGCCGGCTTTTTCGAAAACCGGCAAGCTCTCTACCTGCGGTTTCATTTTTGCAAATTCCGAGATGGTCGAGGGCGGCCGGTTAAACGTAGTAGATGGCCGCATTTTGTGGCGGACGGTCCGACCCAAGGCACAAGGCGGCCAGCCTCGGATGACCATTCACGAAGTTGCGGTGGAATACGGACTGAATTGGCCCCCTAAAAGGCAAAAACACTCCGTATTTCACCGCAACTTATAGAGAGATAGGTTTTAGACACGGCCGAGGTCGTAGGCTTGGGCGGCTGCTTCACCGGCGCAGATGAGGTTGGTTGTTGCCTCTTGCACGCCGAGCGCCTGGTCGAGGGGCATGGGCTTGCGGCAGATCAGAAGCACCAAGTCGATGCCCTGCCCATACACCGCATCCAGGTTGTCGGCACGACCACCTACGACGGCAACAACCGGCTTGCCATAGCGCTTGGCACGGCGGGCCACGCCCACCGGCGCCTTGCCGGCGGCAGACTGCTCATCCATGTTGCCCTCGCCCGTTATGACCAGGTCGACATCGCGCACGTGCTCGTCAAACCCAATCAGATCAAGCACCGTCTCAACGCCCGAACGCAACTCGGCACCAAGCGCCAGCAACGCGGCGCCCAGACCGCCAGCGGCACCGGCGCCGGGCACGCCGAGCACCGAGCCAAACGTCCGCGCGCCCTCGGGCACGCGCAGTAACCCCTGGGCCCGCGCCTCGGCAATCGCCGTATCGAGTAGGCGACCGTAACCGACCATCCAGCCGTCGTACCCGCCCAGCGCTTCGACATCGTCTGTCGGCAGGCCCTTTTGCCCGCCAAACACCGCAAGTGCCCCGCGACGCCCCACGAGCGGATTCTCGACATCGGAAAGCACGACGATGCGTGCGCCGCCCAAAGCCTGCAGCGCTGGCGCCAAATCAACGCTCGCCACCTGCTCAAGGCCCACAAGACCGGGGGCGATATTGCAGCCACACTCATCGACAAGGCGCGCGCCCAGCGCCTGCAGCATACCGGCGCCACCATCGTTGGTGGCGCTGCCGCCCAAGCCAATATAGATAGTCTTTGCCCCGGCACGAACCGCACGGAGCATCAGCTCGCCCACGCCATAGGTCGAAGCCGCAAGCGCCGACGACTCCGTGCAAGGCGAGTACCCGATGCCCGCGGCTTCGGCCATCTCAATAACAGCCGACTCGTGCTCGACATCAACCAGCATCCGGGCAGGCACATGCTCGCCAAAGGGCCCTGCAACCTCGCAGGTCACAAGCTCGCCACCGCAGGCGGCAACGGCATCGAGCGTTCCCTCACCACCATCTGCCAGCGGCAATGTGCGCACCTCGGCATCGGGCCAAACGCGTCGTACGCCTTCGGCAACGGCCGCCTCCGCCTGCGCGCTCGAAACGCTGCCCTTAAAGGAATCAATCGCCAACAGCACACGGCGGGGCCGGCGGCACACAGGACCAAAGTTGAGCGCCTCAACGGCGATATCTTCGGCACACGCGAGCGCCTCGGCATGAGCGGCATGCGCCTCAAGATCGGCCCCGCAACCGCAGCCAGCACCATCGGTGCCACGCAGCCCACTAAAATAGCTGCTCAACACCTCACGACACTCGTCTGCCAGCACGCCGGCGGTCACATTAAACCGATGGTTCAGGCGCGAGTCGGCATTCAAATCGTATAGGGATCCCAACGCGCCCGCCTTGGCGTCGCTCGCGCCATACACGCAGCGCCCCACGCGCGCGTTGACCATAAGCCCCGCACACATGCAGCAGGGTTCAAGCGTCACGTAGACCGTGCAATCGGAAAGGCGCCAGCGGCCAAGCGCGTGGGCAGCGGCGCACAGGGCCGCGAACTCTGCATGCGCCGAAGGGTCCTGGTCGAGCTCGCGACGATTATGCGCCCGCGCGACAATCTCGCCCGCGCGCACCACCACGGCACCAATCGGTACCTCGCCCACCGCCGCGGCGGCGCGAGCCTCCGCCAGCGCCTCGCGCATGAACTTCTCGTCGATTTCGGTGATCGTCATCGTTCGCCTTCCCTGTTGCAAATTCAAAACGATGCTATCATTACGACTCACGGAGAGATGGCAGAGCGGTTGAATGCGGCGGTCTTGAAAACCGTTGAGCGCGAGAGCGTTCCGGGGGTTCGAATCCCCCTCTCTCCGCCACTTTTAGTGATGCACCGGTGTCATGGTCCGCTCAAACAGCGCATCGACCACGTCGGCCATCTCGGGTCGACGCTCAAGATCGTGGCCCGATTCCCACCATATCGTGAAAAGTCGAATAATACCGCCGGCGACAAACTCAGACGTCGTCTCGAGCGACACGGGAGCCAGGGCATCCTCGGCAAGCACGTTCATCACACGCTCGCGGATAGAGCGGGCAATGCGGTCGCAAATAACGTTGGTCAACATGCCCGACATGCTGCTTGCCAAAATGTTATCCATGAGCTGCTCATGGGCCAGAATCAGGTCCATGGCATCGTCCAAAATCGCGTGCCGAAGCGCGCGCACGTCCTCGGCAGACACTGTGCCGGCCTCATCGGGCTGTTTTTGCGGCAAGCCGGACATGAGCTCATCGATATAAAAGGCAAAGTAATCGTTCTTGTCGCGAAAGTGCTTGTAGAACGTCGTGCGGCGAATCATGGCGCGGTCGCACAGCATGGCAACCGTCAGGTCCTCAAAACGATGCTCCTCGAGAAGCTCGGTGAAAGCATCGAACAGGGCACGGTAGGTTTTCTTAATGCGAAGGTCCACTGGTATCGCCATCCTCAAGGCAAAGACAACACTCGTCAATCTGTCGCATATCTTACACCTGTACCTCGCGCGTTTTACCCCGGTGCCGACCCCGCCGAAAACATAACGCTTACCGGAAAGTTCGGCACGGCAAAACGTTGCGGGTATACTAGTAGCGTTATACCAACGGCAGCTGGCGCATGCCGCCGCGGCCATTCGAAACGGAGACATCATGATTACCGTCATCATCGGCATCGTTGTTGTCATTGTGATTGTCTGCGCCATCGCCGGCATCTACAACAACATGGTCACCAAGCGTAACCGCATCGATAACGCCTGGCAGAACATCGATACGCAGCTGCAGCGCCGCAACGACCTGATCCCCAACCTGGTCGAGACCGTCAAGGGCTACGCCAAGCACGAGCAAGAGACGCTCTCCGCCGTGATCAGCGCGCGTAACACCGCCGTCAAGGCCACCACGCCCGAGGCCAAGATGGAAGCCGACAACGTGCTGACCGGTGCGCTGCGCCAGCTCTTCGCCGTGGCCGAGGCCTACCCCGATCTGAAGGCAAACACCAACTTTACGCAGCTGCAGGCATCGCTCGAGGATACCGAGAACAAGATTAGCTATGCACGCCAGAGCTACAACGATTGCGTGCTCAGCTACAACAACGCCATTCAGACGTTCCCGGCTGTCATCTTTGCCGGCATCTTCCAGTTTAAGGAGCGCCAGGGCTTCGAGGCCGCCGAAGCCGCCCGCCAGGCCCCGACCGTCAAGTTCTAGTAGTTTGGCAGCGCATCCTTAATCGGCCAAATGTATAAACCGCCCCGTCGAACGCATACTTCGACGGGGCGGTTTCCTTTTTCGCGAAGGTCCCCCTCTAAGCGCCGTGCATTTTTAGGAGTATTCAACATAACCAAGAGCTTCGGGCACCGCGATAAATGCCAAAGAGCGTGAATATCCCTGCAAATCAAACGCTGCCAGCCCATAACCCCGCCCATCATTCGTAGAAAACATCGAGAAATCCCGATTTTTGCCCGAGGTCGGTATGCAGGGGCCTTCGATTGCAGAATACTCGCAAAAATGCACGTCGCCACCACCCCCACATGGCGCGAACCAAAACAAAAGCGCGGCCTTCCTTTCCGGCGCACTCCGCAGGACGAAAGAACCTCCGCCGCACGAAGTGCGCAGCGGAGGTTCTTTCATGTCCGAGGACGCGCCGGAAAGGAAGGCCGCCCTCGGGCCGGACAGCTAAGACAGCTTACGCGACGGTGTAAACCCAGTTGTGCTTATCCTCAACAGCACCAGACTGGATGCCCGTCAGGGTCTCGCGGAGCTTCTTCATAACGGGGCCGATCTCGGTGTAGCCAGCCGGGAAGGTCACGGTCTCGTCGGCGCCGTAGACCTTGTTGTCAATCTCGCCAACCGGGGAGATGACGGCAGCGGTGCCGCACAGGCCGCACTCGACAAAGGTACCGGCCTTGACCTCAGCCCACTCGACGGGACGCTGGTCGACGGTCATGCCCAAATCCTCGGCAACCTGAACGAGCGAGCGACGGGTGATGGAGGGCAGGATGGAGTCGGTGTGCGACTGAGGAACGACGAGGGTGCCGTCCTCCTTCACGAACAGAACGTTCGCGCCGCCGGTCTCCTCGACATAGGTGCGGGACTCAGAGTCGAGATACAGGTTCTCGGCATAGCCCTCGCGATGGGCCTCCATCGTGGGCTTGAGGGACATGGCGTAGTTCAGGCCGGCCTTGATGTTGCCGGTGCCGTGCGGTGCGGCGCGGTCGTACTCGGAAACGCGCAGCTTGACGGGCTTGAGGCCACCCTTAAAGTACGGACCGACCGGGGTCACGAGAATGCGGAACGTGTACTCAGGAGCGGGAGCCACGCCGATCACGTCACCAGAGCCGATCATAAACGGACGCACGTACAGGGTTGCACCGGAGCCGAAGGGCGGAACCCAGGCGGCGTTGGCAGAAACGACCTGCTTGACGGCCTCAACAAACTTGTCCTTGGGGAACGGGGGCATCTCGAGGCGCTGGGCAGAGTTATACATACGCTCGGCGTTCATGTCGGGACGGAAGCAGACGATGCTGCCGTCCTCGGCGGTATAGGCCTTCAGGCCCTCAAAGACCTCCTGGCAGTAATGGAAGATGCCACCGCACTCGGAGACATGCAGGGTGTGGTCGGTGGTCAGGCCGCCCTCGTCCCACTCGCCGTCCTTCCAATGGGCCTCGTAGCTGTAATCGGTCTTCATGTAGCCAAAGCCGAGGCTACCCCAATCGATATCCTTCTTCTCGACAGTCATATGTCGCTCCTTACATACACAGTTGCATACTCGCGAACCCGCACGCAAGGACCGAGGCCGACCGCGTCGCAACGTCACACGCCCGGAGCGTAGAGCCGGACGGGACACGCGAACAGCATCAAAGCCGATGGCACGTCGATTCGCATGCACGAGATTGTACTCCCCGCATGCGTTGGATAAAACGTTTTTCTTTAACTAACTAAAGTATTTTCATTTGACCGAAACTAAAGAGGCCCGCCACCGTAAGCGGTGACGGGCCTCAACGGCACGGTTTGCGCGCTGGCTCGATCTACGCGTTCTATTTGCCCAGCTTAGCCTTGACGATGCCGACCACGGTCGGGATGATCGACACGGCGACAATGCCGATAATCAGCAGCTCAAAGTGCTCCTGCACAAAGGGAATGCCGCCAAAGAAGTAGCCCAGCAGCGTAAAGACCGTCGACCAGGTAATGCCGCCCAGCACGTTAAAGATAACGAAGTTGCGCCAGTGCATGCCGCCCATGCCGGCAATGAAGGGCACAAAGGTGCGGATAAACGGGAAGAAGCGACCCAGGAAGATGGCCAGGTGACCCCACTTGTCCAAGAAGTCCTCGGACTTTTTAATGCGCTCGGGCGTCATGGCCTTGACCTTGCCCGAAGCGATGATCTTTTTGCCAAAGAAATGGCCGATCATAAAGTTGCACTGATCGCCCAGGATGGCTGCGGCCCATGCGGTTGCCAGAAGCGCCACGATGTTAAAGCCGCCGTTGTGGGCAAAGAAGCCCGAGGCAAACAGCAGCGAATCGCCGGGAAGGAACGGGAAGAACACCACGCCCGTCTCGATAAAGATGATCAGGAACACGCAGCCGTAGGCCATAAGCGGGCCGGCGGCGATCCAGCTGGCGATCGCGGTGCGCGGATCCTTAAGCAGCTCGGCGATAAAATTAATGAAACCCATGAAGTAAAACCTCTCAGTTGTGGGCGCGGATACGTCCAAGTTGACCAGTATACGGTTGCGGTGCCCCCTCGTGCGCAACCCCACAAAAGCATGACTCCATTACCAGCAAGTTTGCATAACTGACACCTGTCGTGCAAAGCTGCCAAGATTGTTCTTCCTAATCCCTAGCGAATCGCTATACTTTATTGAATTGCATTGTCGCGGCGCTAAGGGAGGGCGGCCGGTGAGCTTTATCAATACCATTCGCGAGGACATCAAGACCGTCCAGGCACAGGATCCCGCTGCGCAAAACGGCCTGGTCATCTTCCTCTCCTATCCCGGCCTACACGCCAAGTGGAACCATGTGCCCGAGCACTGGCTCTGGGAGCACGGCCATCGCTCGCTCGCCCGCGTGCTCTCGCAAATCACCCGCCATATCACTGGCGTCGAAATTCACCCTGCCGCACAGATCGGCAAGCATTTCTTTATCGACCACGCCATGGGCGTTGTCATCGGCGAAACCGCCATTGTGGGCGACAACTGCGTGCTCTATCAGGGCGTCACACTCGGCGGCACCGGCAACGAGACCGGCAAGCGCCACCCCACCCTGGGCAACAACGTCACCGTGGGCACGGGTGCCAAGGTGCTCGGCAACATTCGCATCGGCAACAACGTCAAGATCGGCGGCAACTCGGTCGTCGTCAAGGACGTGCCCGACAACTGCACCGTCGTGGGCGTGCCCGGGCGCATTATCAAACGCAACGGCTGCCGCGTGTTCGAGGAAAACTTTGACGCCAAGCAGCACCGCGAATACATGCCTGACGATGCCGCCGAGCAAAGCGCCCTCAACCGCCAGGGCATCACCGAAAACGCCCGCCGCGTCAAGGAACTCGAGCGAGAGGTGGCCGAGCTTAAGGCCCTCGTCGCCAAGTTCGTAGACGAGCGCTAGGGCCGCGGACGGTACAGACCCGCATCAACGCAAGAAGGCGCGCCAGGAAATCAATCCCCCGGCGCGCCTTCTTTTCGATGTGACATGCGGGACTGCCCCTTTGTCACCTTATGCGAACTGACTCAGATAGAGGTCGGCGTAAGCACCCTCGGCAGCCAGCAGTTCCTTATGCGTGCCTTGCTCGATAATGTTGCCGTGGTCCATGACCAAGATCAGGTCGGCGTCCACGATCGTCGACAGGCGATGCGCGATCACAAAGCTCGTGCGCCCGCGCATGAGCGCGTCCATGGCGCGGCCGATAGCAAGCTCGGTGCGCGTGTCCACACTTGAGGTCGCCTCGTCCAGGATGAGAATCGCCGGGTTGTTGAGCAGCACGCGTGCGATGGTCAGCAGCTGACGCTGGCCCTGGCTGATGCTTTCGGCATCGTTGGCTACGCGCGTGTCGTAGCCCTGAGGCATGGTGCGCACAAAGAAGTCGACCTGGGCGGCGCGAGCGGCCGCAACAATCTCCTCGCGCGTTGCCTCGGGGCAGCCGTAGGCGATGTTCTCGGCAATCGTGCCGTCGAACAGCCAGGCGTCCTGTAGCACCATGCCAAACTGCTGTCGCAACTCGCCGCGATCCATGCGGCTCGTATCCACGCCGTCGAGCGTAATACGCCCGCCGTCAATCTCGTAGAAGCGCATGAGCAGGTTGATGAGCGTCGTCTTGCCTGCGCCCGTGGTTCCCACCACGGCAATCTTCTGGCCCGGCTCGGCGGTAAACGACACGTCGCGCATGAGCGGCTTGTCGGGCGCATAGCCAAAGCGCACGTGCTCAAAAGCGACGCGGCCCTCAATGCGACCCGGCAGCTTGGCGGCCTCGTCCGGCAGCGGATCGGCCTCCATCTCGGGCTCATCAAGCAGGTCGAACACGCGCTCCGCACTCGCCAGCGCGCTCTGCAGCGAGTTAAAAGTGAACGACAGCTGCGTCATGGGTTCGGACGCCTCGTAGATAAACTGGAAGAACGCCTGGAACACGCCGACGGTCATGTGACCGGCGACCAGCATGCTGCAGCCCACGAGCGCAATCACGATCTGCGCCAGGCGACCGATAAAGCGAACCGCGGGTCCGACGGCGTTAATCATAAAGTCGGCCTTGGTGCTCACGCGCGCCAGCTCGCCCGAGGCCTCGTGCACCTCGGCAGAGCTCTGGTGCTCGCGGTTGAATGCGCGAATCACCAAACGGCCCGAATAGCCTTCCTCGACCGCGCTCGTGATTTTGGACACCCACTCCTGACGCTCGCCCGTCACATCATGCGTACGGCGCGAAACCACCTTGGTCACCAGCAGCGACAACGCCGTAAAGAACAAAAAGACTAGCGTAAGCGGCACGCTAAACACGAACATCACGCCCACGGCGCCCACCACGGTGCCGATCGACACAAGCAGCTGCAGCAATCCGCGCTGCATGCTCTCGGACATCTTGTCCAAGTCGTTGGTCGCACGGCTGACGACCTCACCGGGACGATGCGCGTCAAAGAAGGCAAGCGGCAGACGGTTGAGCTTTTGTGCGATGCGGTTGCGTAGACGCAGGTTGAGGCGTTCGGCCACGCTCGACATCAAAAAGCTCTGGAGCGCATAGAACGAGGCAGCGGCAGTCCAGATCATAAAGTAGACGAAGATGGTCTTGCCGCAGTTCTCCCAGGTGATGTTGAAGGTGGTTCCGTTGGCAAACGCCACCTGAATGTGGCCCCACAGCTCATCGATCACGCGGGCGCTATATGCCGGTGCAGCGGTGTTAAAGATAACATAGAACACAATGCTCGCAAACACGATGTAGAAGCGCCAATGGTCGCCGACGGCCTCGCTCCACAGGCGGCGCACCGTCGCCCAGGTATCCCGTGGCGTCTCGCCCTCTTCTTCGTCGTCCACGTCGCGCATACGCTCTGCCTCGGCGCGGGCACGCTCGTCCTCGGCACGCTCGTTTTCCTCGTAGAGCGCTTGGCGGCGAGCCTCGCGCTCGACTGCAGCCTTGGCGGCGTCATCCAGCTCGGTCGACGTGACAGCCGTTTCCTCGACCAGCCCCGCGGCAACGGCGTCATCAACGCCGCCCTGCTTCTCGAGCTCCTCGGTCATGCTACTCACCTCCCTTCATTTGCGATTCCGCGATGGCGCGGTATACCTCACAGGTTTCCATAAGCTCGCCATGCGTGCCCAAGCCCACGACCTCGCCATCCTTGAGCACGACAATCTGGTCGGCGTGCAGAATCGTCGAGATGCGCTGCGCGATGATGAGCACCGCGGCGTCGTGCGTCTCGTCCTGCAGCGCATGGCGCAGGGCCGCATCGGTCTTAAAGTCCAGGGCCGAAAAACTGTCGTCGAAGATATACAGGTCGGCGCGCTTCATGAGCGCGCGAGCAATGGCCAGGCGCTGGCGCTGACCACCCGAGAAGTTCGTACCGCCCTGGGCAACCGGGGTATCGAGCCCCTGCGGTTGATCGAGCACAAAGGTGCTCTGGGCAACCTGCAGCGCATGAAGCATGTCCACCTCGGTCGCGTCCTCGTTGCCAAAGCGCAGATTGCTTGCCACGGTGCCCGAGAACAGCCACGCCTTCTGCGGCACATAGGCAATGCGCCCGCGAATCTCGTCTTGCGAAAGGTCGCGCAGCTCAACACCGTCCAGGCGAATGGCGCCCTTCGTGGCATCGTGAAAACGCAGCAAGAGCTTTGCCACCGTCGACTTACCCGAACCGGTCGAGCCCACGATCGCGGTGGTCTGCCCGCGACGACAGGCAAAGCTCAGGTCGCACAGGGTGTCCTCGTCGGCATCGTCAAAGCGAAACGACATGTGATCGAACACGGCGACCGCATCGGCCCCGTCCTTTGAGTCGGACGCGGCCGCATCGAGCGTACGCTGGCCATCGACGATGCTCGGCTTAATCTCCAGCACCTGCTGCGCGCGGTTGAGACACGCCGCGGCGCGCGGGAGCGTCAGCACCACCATCTGCGCCATCATCACAAAGAACAGGATCAGGATCGCGTACTCCAGCACGGCCGAGATGCTGCCGATTTGCATGGCATGGACGCCCACGCGGTTGCCGCCCACCCACAGCACCGCCACCTCGGCGATGTTCATCAAAAAGAAGCTGGAGCTGTCGAGACCCACAAACAGGTGGTTGACCTTGATGGCATTGGCCGCGTAATCGCTAAACACCTCGTCCAGGCGCTGCTCCTCGTGGCGCTCCTTGTTAAATGCGCGGATGACGCGCACGCCCACGATGTTCTCGCGCAGCACCACGTTCATGCGGTCGATAAAGCTCTGAAGGCGCATAAAAATCGGCGCGGCGTTAGCCACCGTAAAGACCGCCGCCACCAGCACGATCGCAACGACCACGCCCAGCAGCGTGCCCATGGCAGGATCGATAAACCAGGCAAAGATGATGCCCGCGACGGCCAAGAACGGCACCGGCAGCACCAACTGAATCGTCTGCAGGATCGCTTGCTGGATCACGTTGATGTCGTTGAGCGAGCGCGTGATCATCGAACCCGTGCCAAAGCGCTCAAAGTCGCTGGCGGACAGCTCGAGCGACTTATCGTAGACGGCGTTGCGGATGTCGCAGGCCACATTGGCCGCCAGACGGGCCGAAAGATAACAGCCCAGCACCGCACCACCGCTGGCCATGCCGGTCGCGATGAGCATGTACAGACCGTTGCGCAAGATGTAGTCGACATCACCCGTCGTGATGCCCGTGTTGACCATGTTCGCCAACATCGTGGGCACGAGCAGCGTACCGACGTTGTCGATTAGCAGCACCAGCAGCGTCACTGCGATCAGGCCGCGGTACGGCCTCATAAACCTCATTAAGAGTCGCATGTCTCCCCCTCACCTTGATTCTCGGCCTGGCTCTCGACAGCGATATGCTGCTTAAAGGCATCGCACTCATCGCCGAGCGCATGGGAAAATTTTCCGATTAGGCGCATGATTTCGCGTTGCTCACACGGCTCAAGCGCGGCAAAGGCTCGCTGCTCGGCCTTGAGTGCCGGCAGCGCATAACGCTCGGCAAATTGCCTGCCCTCTTCGGTCAGGCTCACAACCTTGTTCTTACGGCTGCCTTCGGCAAACTCCAACGTTGCGAAGCCCCGCGCCGTCAAGGTTTTAATTGCCGAGTTGATGGTCTGCTTGCTGTAGAACCATTCGCTTGTCAGACGGCTTACGGCAACACTGCCGCCCGCCGTGCTGGTATCGACGAGCATCCAGTAAGCGCAGTCCGAAAGACCGCAGGCGCGCGAGAACTCCGAATAGATATGGTCGAGTCCATTGAGCAACCGGTCGAAATCGACCAGTGTAACCGCACTATTCATCCATCCCACCATTCGATTGTCCGATTTTTGACCAATTTTGTATCTCTAGATTAGTCCGAGTTTTGACTATCGTCAACAGGCTCTCCGCAAATGCTTGCACTTTTATGGCCTATCGGCAGAAAAAGACCGCCGGCGCGGGGGCAGCGCCAGCGGTCACGTGAAAATCGGGTTTTATTGCCCGTTAAGCGGCGACGGCCTCATAGACCGTAGCGCCCGAGAAGCTGTCATGCAGGCTCTTGCCGGCAATCCACGGCAGCTCGACGACCTCGCAGACCGTGTTGACCAGCTCGGAGCAGTCAGTAAAGTGGCCCTTGTCGTTGAGGGCCTCGCAATCCTGAACACGCCAATAGCCATCGGTGTGCGTGATGTAGTACTCGTGATCATCAATCGTCACAAAAGCGCGCGTCTTGGAACGCAGCAGCTTCAGAAATCCTTCGAAGTCGGTCTCGACGACATCTCCAGCCTGGAACATGATGTTACCTCCTGGCCCGGCGCCACCACGGCGCATTGATAAACGCTGGTACTCCTTTAGTAAAACCTTTATCAGAGGTTATGCGTTCGTCATTTAGGCAAGTGGTAAAAAACCGCAGGGTAGACGGGATAAAACGTTTAACCATCCCATTTGTTTGTCACATTCTGAAGGTACTTTTATGCAAACCTACTTTCCCAATTGGAATCTACCCTTTTGGCCGGGCAATTGACCGTCTATCGTTTGAGCCCGACGGGTATGAACGGGGCATCTGCAACGCCACCGCAAGGAGACACCATGGAGACTATCGAAGCACTCATCCACCGCCGCAGCTGCCGCAAATACAGCGATCGTCCCGTCGAGGCCGAAAAGCTTGCACGTATTATCGAAGCCGGCCAATATGCACCGAGCGGCATGGGCCGCCAACCGGTGACGTTTGTCGCCGTCACCGACCCCGCGACCGTCGAGCGTCTCTCACAGCTCAACGCCCAGGTCATGGGCAGCAACGGCGACCCCTTCTATGGCGCCAAGACCGTTGTGGTGGTGCTGGTCGACCGCAGCGTGCCCACGTATCTGGAAGACGGCTCGCTCGCCATGGGCAACTTGCTCAACGCCGCCTATGCACTGGGTGTCGATTCGTGCTGGATTCACCGCGCGCATGAGGTCTTTGACTCGCCCGAGGGCCTGGAGCTGCTGGCCAGCTGGGGCCTGCCCGCCGACGGCAGCCTGCGCGGTGTCGGTCACTGCATTCTGGGCTATGCCGAAGACACGCTACCCGAGCCCAAACCCCGCCGCGACAACGTCGTCTACGTAAGGTAACCCAAGAGCGTCATAGGGGTAGCTAATTTGGGACGAGGCTATTTTAGCCACCCCACTCGCAACTTATCTTGCCGATGGAGTTGTCGTCGTTTCGTTCGTGTGGGTCGTTTCGGCGCCGTCGCCCTGTTCGCCCTCGTCCTTTTGAGCGTCGGCGATGGTGGAGGCTGCCGCGACCATGCCGCGCTGGGGCGCGACGCCCGTCTGGGTCTGAGCGCCCTCGACAACTTCTGTGCCTGCATGCGCGAGCTCGGGCGATTTAAACACCGCGTCCAAGTTGGCGCCACCGCCGGCGTAGCCAAGCGCAGCGAGTGCGATGACGATCACTGCAACGACGACCGCGATCGGCACATAACGATGCCAACCAGCAGGATTGAGCCCACTGCGGCGAGCCGCCCCGCGGCTGATGTAGCCGAGCGTGCCGTCGTGCTTGAGCTTTGAGCCCACCACGCGTTTGCGGCCCCACAGCGAGGACTCTGCCTGCATTGCCAAGCGAGCACCTGTCGAAGGATAGCCGTATTTAGTGCGCTTGAACGAGCCGTCAAACCCCGAGGCGTGTTTGCCCCACGTCACCGATGTTGTGCGTCGGTTAACCGGCGCGGCACTCCGCCTTCTGCGGCTCGGTTTTGTAGTCTCAGCCATACGCCCCCGCACGCCGTAACCAAATCGAAACAATAACGCTTTGGACTGTAGCACACGCGTCGCGCGCGGTCACGGGCGCCTCGCTCAACGGTCATCGTCCTTCAGCAAGCGCCACAGCGTTGTTCGGCTTACGCCCAGCACCTCCGCCGCACGGGTCCGGTTGCCGTGGAGATGATCTACAACCAGATGCGCGATATCTCGCTCGGTATCGGCCAGCGGTCGCAGGATATACAGGTCGCTTTCGAGTGTCGGGGCGCCAAAGGTTGCGGTCTTAATCACGTCCTCTTGGGCGAGCACTTCCTCCGCCACAGCGCGGTCTACCGTGCCCGCCCCCACCAATATATACAGTCGTTCCGAGACCTCGCGGAGCTGCAGATAATTGCGCGGCCAGCGGTAAACATCGAGCGTCTTTGCCGCCGCGGCAGACAACGTGGGCGCTACCGTCCCAAATGCATCAGCGAGATATTCCAAATAGCGCGCAACCTTCGTCGACGCGGCTCCCTGCTCGGCGATTGCCGGCGCCACGCTCACCGCACAGGCGAAGCGCTCAGTCACAAAGGCGGCTTGATCACTTTCGCTGCCGCCCGGCATGTCATTCGCCGTCAGCACCACATGGCAGCGCGTCGCCAACGCGGTGTCGGCCATCGTGGAAACGAGCTCGCGGAGGCGCTGGGGGCCAACCGCGTTCCAGCCCTCAATGCAAAGGGTCAGCCCCGTTTGGAACAGCGGCGATTCGGAGCTTTTGAGCACATGACGCCAACCGCGCTCGGTGAGCTCATCGAGCGCGACGGAAACAAAGGGTTGATCGGCAAAAGGGCCATCCAGATAGAGGCGCATGGCAATCTCGACCTGACCCGCGCCCAACTCGCCCTCGAGCATAAGGGGCACCCCGCGCGCATAGCTCTCGGCAACCGGTGCGGCTACCGCAGCGGCGCCTTCAACGATGCCGTACGCGCTCGATTCGTAGCGGGCCTCAACTTCGTCGGCGTTGAGCCACTCGATGCCCGCATGCGCCGCGGCGCCGCGCACCTCGCGGACCACGACGGCCCAAAGGCCCCCGCCCTCTTTGTCGGTGGGGCGAACGGTCAGGCTCAGGCGCGTACCCGCACGCCCCATAACCAGACGCGCGCCGTCTCCTATACGGTCGAGGCGCTCAGCGACAAAAGCCGCCACATCCCGCTCAAGCGCCGCGTCATTCATGGTCGAAATCGCGACGTCCCCACGCGCATCGATTGCCAATGCCGAGGCCCCGGCAGCAGCCAGGGCCTCGGTCAAGATGTTCAGCTTGGCATCGCTATCCATGATTTGCCCCTGTCCGCAGCGACGTGCAGCCGCCGACGGTCGCACGACCGAGTGTTTCAAAATTGAACGATATTGCTCACCAAACACTATAGGGCAGAAAGCGCCGTCCTGCGAGTATAGGTGTTGCCCCGCATCGCCATCCTGGCGGGGCGATAAGAGCTCTTCGGGACTTATAAACCTGCGGACAAGCCATACCCGCAAGAGCTCCTATCGCTCCACCGTGAGAATGCGCTCACCAGCACGCAGCACGCAAATAAGCTACTTCTCTACCAGATTCCCAGCACGTGTTGCATTCCCAAACTCATGCACGCAATGCCAATCCAGCAGCAAAAGCCCAGCGCGATGGGCTTGCCGCCCTTTTTGACCAGCTCGACGATATCGGTATTAAAACCAATAGCCGCCATGGCCATCACGATAAAGAACTTCGAAAGCTCCTTGATGGGCGCCGTAATGGATACAGGAAGCTGAAGCACCGTAGTGATCACGCTCGCCAGCACAAAGAACAGCACAAACATGGGAAACGCGCGTTTAAGCGAGAACGTGCTTTTGGCGTCGCCGCCGGCCTTGCGCGCCAGATGCATCTGCCAGCATGCGAGGACCAACGTGATGGGGATAATGGCCAGCGTCCTGGTGAGCTTGACCACCGTGGCGCTCTCGAGCACATTGGCGCCGGGATGCATGCTGTCCCAGGCGCTCGCCGCAGCCGTTACGGACGAGGTGTCGTTGATGGCGGTACCGGCAAACAGGCCAAAGCCCTCGTTGGTCAGCCCGAGCATGCCGCCGAGCGTTGGAAACACGAGCGCCGCGATAACGTTAAACAGGAAGATGACCGAAATGGCCTGGGCAATCTCGCGATCGTCGGCATCGATGACGGGCGCGGTAGCGGCGATGGCAGAACCGCCGCAAATCGACGAACCCACACCCACAAGCGTCGCGATCTTACCCGGCACGTTCATAACGCGGCAGAGCACAAAGGCGATGACAAGCGAGGTCGAGATCGTCGCCACGATAATCGGCAGCGACTGGGCGCCCTTGGACAGAATCTGGGAGAGGTTCATGCCAAAGCCAAGCAGGATAACCGCGTACTGCAAGACTTTTTTAGACGTATAGGTGACACCGGCGGCGAGCTGTTCGCGATGATTCTTGGGAAAGACGAGCGCCAGAACCATGCCAAAGAGGATGGCGAATACCGGCCCACCGACCACCTCAATCTGTTTGCCGAGCAGCGTTGCGGGGATAGCGATGATCAGGCAGAACAAGACGCCCTTCCAGCGCTCGCGTACGATATTCGCCAGTTGCATATGGGATTCCTTCTTTCTCTTTCACGTTTGCGACGGCTTATGATACGGCAACATTGAGCGCAGCCTTGCGTAAACAAAGACTAAGATGCCGCAATAGTTCTTGGGCAACAGCCGAATTACCCACCGCGGAAAGCTGATTCGCGGCATAATTAACAACTGACATATGAGTTTGATAGAACAGTTGCGAGGCGCTATGGAAGAATCGATGCACGTCGGCGAGCAGGAAACGAGCCTACAGGACCAGTCCTACCACACCATTCGACGCAAAATCGTCTACCTGGACTACAAGCCGGGCGAAAAGCTGGGCGTCAAGCAACTTTGCGACGACCTGGATATGGGGCGCACGCCCGTGCGCGAGGCTTTGGTTCGCTTGGCGCAGGAAGGCCTGGTGCGCACCGTGCCCCAGAGCGGCACCTACGTCTCACCCATCAACCTCACCCTTGCCGAGAGTGCCTGCTACATCCGCGAACATCTGGAAAAGCAGGTGATTGTGGAGTGCTGTGCGCGAGCCACGTCGGCCGGCATCGAGCAGCTCGACCGCGCCATCGTGCTGCAGGAAAAAGCCATGGCCGAAGAGGATCGCATCGGCTTCTTTTTGAGCGACAACCTCATGCATCACATGATTTTTAGCATCGCATGTCGCAGCACCGTTTGGTCGTGGCTCGAAGAGACCAATGCCGACCTGGAGCGCTTCCGCTGGCTGCGCGCCGCCACGCAGGTTCTCGACAATCGGGACATCGTGAACGAGCACAAGCAGATTCGCCGCGCTATCGCCGGTCGCGACCCCATCGAAGCGAGCTTTTTGGTCAGCAAGCACCTGCACATGATGTTCCGCAACCAAACCGAGGTTCTGGACCAGTTCCCCGAGTACTTCGAGACCAGCAAGCTCCGCTAACCTGCCAAAAAGGGACAGGTTTATTTTGGCAGGTTTTATCTGGGCAAATGCAGAAAAGGCCCGGCTCCGTCTTGATGCGGAGCCGGGCCTTGGTCGTTAGGACGGCGGAATATTAGTTATTCCACGGTCACGCTCTTGGCGAGGTTTCGAGGCTGGTCGACGTCGCAGCCGCGCAGGATGGCGACCTCGCGGGCGAGCAGCTGCAGCGGAACGCTCGCCGTGATGGGGCTGAACACGTCGCGGACTGCCGGCACGCGGATGATGCAGTCGACGATCTTGTTAATCTCCTCGTCGCCCTCGGTGGCAACGACGATGACCTTGGCGCCGCGCGCCTTGCACTCCATAAGGTTCGACACGGTCTTGTCGTAGGTGGCGCTCTTGGTGGCCACGGCGATGACGGGGAAGCCCGGGTCGATCAGGGCGATGGGGCCGTGCTTCATCTCGCCGGCGGCGTAGGCCTCGGCGTGCAGGTAGCTGACCTCTTTGAGCTTGAGCGCGCCCTCGTAGGAAATAGCGGCACCCATGCCGCGACCCACGAACAGTGCGGACTGCGCGTCCTTGCACAGCAGGGCGGCCTCATGCACGGCCTCGGTCTGGGTATCCAAAATCCACTGGATCTGCTCGGCCGTATCGGAAAGCTCGCGGAACAGCATGCGCGCCTGCTTGGTGGTCAGGCGGTACTTGACCTGCGCTAGCAGCAGAGCCAGCAGCGTCAGGCTCACGACCTGGCCGATGAAGCTCTTGGTCGAGGCGACCGCGATCTCCTTGTTGGCCTTGGTGTAGATGACGCCGTCGCTCTCACGCGCCACGGGGCTGCCCACCACGTTGGTGATGCCGAAGACCTTGGCACCCTTGATGCGCGCGTCGCGAATGGCGGCAAGGGTATCGGCCGTCTCGCCCGACTGGGACACGGCAACGACAAGCGTCGTCGGCGTAATGATGGGATTGCGATAGCGGAACTCGCTGGCCGCCTCAACCTCGGTGGGGATGCGAGCCCAGCCCTCGATAAGGTTCTTGGCAATGAGACCGGCGTGGTAGCTGGTGCCGCAAGCGATCACGTAGACGCGGTCGATATCGTTGAGCTCCTCGAGCGAAAGACCCAGCTCATCGATATCGAGCTCACCGGCGGGGGTCATGCGGCCCACCAGGGTATCGCGCACGACGCGCGGCTGCTCGTGAATCTCCTTGAGCATAAAGTCGGGGTAGCCACCCTTTTCTGCCATGTCCAGGTCCCAGTCGATGTGGGTGACCTTGGGCTCGATAACGTTGCCGGCCTCGTCGGTGTACTCGACGCCTGCGGGCGTGAGCTTGGCAAACTGACCGTCCTCGAGCACCACGACATCGCGGGTGGCGTCGATGAGCGCGATGACATCGGAGGCGACATAGGCGCCGGTCTCGCCCGCGCCGACCACGATCGGGGAATCCTTGCGGGCCACGGCGATCACGCCGGGCTCGTCAGCGCACACGGCGGCCAGACCATAGGCACCGACCACGTGGGTGCACGCCTCGCGCACAGAGGCCATCAGGTCGTGCGTCTCGGCATAAGCCTCTTCGATCAGATGCGCGAAGACCTCGGTATCGGTCTCGCTCTTAAAGTGATGGCCGCGGCCCTCCAGCTCTTCGCGCAGCTCGGCGAAGTTCTCGATGATGCCGTTGTGGACGATGGCGATACGACCGTCGCAGCTGGTGTGGGGGTGAGCGTTAACGACGGAGGGCCTGCCGTGGGTGGCCCAACGGGTGTGGCCGATACCGCAGGTAGCGTCGCTGTCAATGTTGGAAAGCTCGCTCTCCAAGCCCGCGACCTTGCCCACGCGGCGGATGACGTCGAGGTGCGCCGCGGCGCCCTCGCCCACCTCGAGCGCGACGCCCGAGGAGTCATAGCCGCGATACTCCATGCGCTTGAGGCCCGTGACCAGGATGTTCTTTGCAATATCAGAGCCGGTGTAGCCGACGATTCCGCACATAGGATAAATCCCTTCGTTCGCGTGACTGCAAGACGTCCACGCACAAGGGGCGCTGAGACGCATAACGTTCGAGTATTGTACTCACGCAGGCGCAAGCTGATATACCAGATGTGGTATCTCAACTTAGATACCACCCGATGCACACATGCCCAGCCGGTCCAAACCGCCACAATGGGGACAGGCACCTTTGTGGTGGTCGCGCTGGCAACGGCGTTTCCCCAGATAAAACCTGCCAAAATAAACCTGTCACTTTTTGGTTGGTTTAGGATGCTACAATCTGGCTTGTACTTGAAACGCATCAAAGGGGCCGCTATGGCAAAGGTTAAAATCAGCGACGTCGCGCGCGAGGCCGGGGTTTCGCTTGGCACGGTTTCCAACGCGCTCAACCATCCCGAGAAGTTGCGCCCCGAGACCCTCAGGCTCATCAACGAGACCATCAATCGCCTGGGCTACCTGCCCAACCAAAGCGCTCGTCAGCTCGCGGGCGGCGCCACCAAGTCCTTTGGCCTGGTGCTCCCCCGTCTCGACCACGGCTTTTCGCTCCAAATCGCCAGCGGCGCCCACAACGAGGCCCGCAAGCACGGCTACGATCTGCTCATCGCCAATGCCGATAACGACGATATTCTCGAGGATCATTACCTGCGCTATTTTATGGGCACGCAGATGTCCGGCGTCATGGTTCAGCCCATGGCGTCCCCCGACTGGCACCCCGCTATGACCAAGATGCCCGTGCCGATCGTCTATCTGGACATCCATTGCTCCGAGCCCGGTTACTACGTGGCCGCCGACAACGAGGCACAGGGGCGTATTATCGCCGAGCTCGCCATCGCCCGCGGCGCACGCCATATCACCGTTGTGGGCCGAGCGGCATTTATGCAGCTCGGCCTGCGCGTCCTTGGCATCCACAAGGCACTTGCCCTGCATCCTGATATCAAAATTGAGGTCATCGATGCCGGGGAGTGGAATACCGCAGCCGACGGCTACAGCATCGGTACCCAGATTGCCGAACGCCCTGCTGACGAGCGCCCCGATTTTGTCATCGGCCTGACCGACGTATTGGCCTCGGGCGTTATCTCGGCGCTGACCGACAAAGGCATTTCCGTCCCCGGCCAGGTCCGCGTGGCCGGCTGCGACGGCAACCCGCTCGCTTGGAGCGGATCGGTCCCGCTCACCACGGTAGCACCCCCAGGCTACGAGATTGGCCGCAAGGGCGTTCAGCTGCTCATGGAGCAGATCGAGGATAAGCCTGCCGCCAAGACCAAACGAGTCCGCATCGGCTCCGCCGCGCGCACCGTCACCACGGCCACGGCCGCCGAGGACATTAACCGTCAGGAGCTCGTGCGCCCCTTCTTGCTCGAACGTGTGAGCACCCAAAAGGCCGAGCAGCACCCGACGGGCCCATCCGCGGCCCCAATAACCGACATCAACCTGGGCGCCTACCTGTAACAAAAAACGCCGCAACGGGAACAGTCCCGCTGCGGCGTTTTGCTGGCCCCATGTTCCCTCCCCGTTTAGCCGGACCTGCGGCTACGGATATTTATGGAATGTAATCCATTTTTCATTAACTCTTTTGTTAAAATAGATTCAATTCCATATTTTTAGATATTTCCTATAAGTATTGATTTTGCTCCAGTTTTTTCTCGCCAAGAAAGGGGTTTCATGAATCTGATTGATCGCAAACAGTACCTCGACTGGCTCATTTCGTGGAAAGACTCGCACGTCATCAAGGTCGTTTCGGGCGTGCGAAGGTCCGGCAAATCAAAGCTATTCGAAATCTACCGTATCTACCTGCGCGATCATGGAATCACAGGCGACCAGGTTATATCCCTCAACTTTGAAGACCTGGAGTTCGAGTCGCTTACGTCGTATAGAGCACTCTACGACTACATTTCCGCCAGACTCGTCCCCGATAAGATGAACTACGTTTTTCTGGACGAGATACAGCACGTCGAGCATTTCGAAAAAGCCGTCGACAGTCTTTTTATCAAGGACAATGTCGACCTCTACATAACCGGTTCCAACGCTTATCTGCTCTCGAGCGAGCTGGCAACTTTGCTCTCCGGCCGCTACGTAGAGCTCAAGATACTGCCCCTATCCTTTAAAGAGTTTTGCTCGGCAAAAACCAATGACGGAAAGGCTCCCGCGCAGTTGTTTGACGAGTACATCACCCGGGGCTCTTTTCCCTTTATCGCCGAGACGGGTATTCAGGGACCCCAGGCGCGCGATTATCTTATGAGCCTCTACGATACCATCGTCATACGCGACGTTATCGAACGCCTGAAGGTCTCGGACGTCCCGACCCTGCGCGATATCACCAAGTTCCTACTCCATAGCATTGGAAACCGGATCTCGATTAAAAAAATCTCCGACACGCTCTCGTCCAACGGCAACAAAACCGACCAGAAAACCGTAGCCAAGTACCTCAAAGGCTTAACAGACAGCCTTGTGTTGTACTTTGCTCCGCGCTATAACGTGCGCGGTCGGCAGCTTCTTTCAACAAACGGCAAATACTACGCCGTTGACCTTGGACTTAGAGGCGCTCTCGTCAAAACCCAAAGCAGCGATATCGGTCATATCCTCGAAAATGTTGTTTATCTCGAGCTCCTACGCCGTGGATACGACGTCTACGTGGGCGATATCGACGGCGGGGAAATCGATTTTGTTGCCCTAAACTCAGACGAGACAGCCTATTTTCAGGTTTCAGCCACAACGCTCGACGAAACTACCCTCAATCGAGAGTTGGCCCCCTTTAAGAAAGTCCGAGACAACTACCCCAAGACGCTTCTTACGCTCGACACGCTGTTTGCGGACGCGAACTACGAAGGAGTCCGCAAGCGCAACGTGATCGACTGGCTCCTGGAGTAGACCGAGACTGGAGTCACAGCTCGGCCCCTGAACAGCCATAACCACCGCAAAGGGGACCGTCCCCCTTGCGGTGGTTTCTCATTTGAACGCTACAGCGTCGAGTCGTTACGCGGTTTGGCAATACCGCGCAACTAAACTGGCGGCAAACGACCTCGACAGGCACTTTCAAAATCTTGGCGACCTTAAGGATCGTGTCAGTCTGGCTGACCAGGCAGGCAGCCATGTGATGAGTCGGGCCGTCAACGTCCTCGCCCTCGACAACCACAAACTAAAAGTTACCGTCACCGTCCTGCGGGATCGGGCGCGGGGCATGGCGACTCGCGTGCAAACGCTAGCGCACGGCCTTGACCGCCGCCGGCAGATCGAACAGCGTATCGAGCACGGCCTCGCAGCCATCCACCACGTCCTGCGGCAGCGGTACGATGTCGGGAACGGCAAACACATGGCAGCCGGCCGTGATGCCCGAGACGCAGCCGTTGCGGGAATCCTCGACCACGGCGCACTCCTCGGGAGCAAAGCCCGCGCGCTCGCAGGCGAGCAGGTACATCTCGGGGTCGGGCTTGCCGCGCACGACGTCCTCGCCGCAGGTCACCGTTTCAAACTTGTCAAAGAGACCGACCATTTTAAGGTTGCGCTCGGCCGTGACGTGGCGCGACGACGTCGCAAGGCCCACGTGATAGCCCGCAGCCAGCAGCTCGTCGAGGCACTCGGCGGCGCCGGCCTTAAGCTCCAGGTCGGTCTTGACCATCTCGTCGCGAATCTCCTTGTGACGACGATAGATCGCCTCAGCGGTTTCGCTGCTGCCGTAATGCTCCTCAAGGATGCCCATGACATCGGGCAGCGTGCGACCGATAAACTGATGGATCAGCGCATCATCAATCGCGAATCCCAGCTCGGCCGCGCCCGCCTTCCACGCCTTGATACCCAAACGCTCGGTATCGACCAGCGTCCCGTCCATGTCAAAAATAACGGCATTGATCATATCGGTCCCCCATCGCTTCGCGCTGCTGTACTCCCGCAACTTTACCGCACCTGTAAACTTGTATATAACGTATATAGCATATTGCACTTTCGTTACATAGATAGAAGTCTTATGACAAGCGGCTCGGTAGGATTATAGTTTTCGACCGAGTACTCAACGGCAAGGATCGATTCATGCTTTCAGACACCACCGCACCTGCAGAGGGGCTTCAGGACAAACTCACAGCGCTCGAGCAGCTGCTTTTGGCATACGGACGCGTCGCCATCGGCTTTTCCGGTGGCGTCGACAGCAGCTTTTTGGCCGCAGTCTGCGCCCGCATCATGCCCGCCAGCACGCTTCTCGTTCACCTCACCACGCCGCTCATCGGCACGCCCGAGCAGGCTTCGTTTGAGCGGGCGGTTGACGGGCAGGCCGATGAGGGGCCGCATTTCAAGCTCCCCGTGCTCAACCTCTCGGTCGATCAGCTGCAGCTCCCCCAGGTAGCCTGCAACGACGCCGACCGCTGTTACCACTGCAAGCGCGCCGGCTTTACCGCCATCGTCAACCACGCCAAGTCGCTGGGCTTTCCCACCGTCATCGACGGCAGCAACGCAAGCGACCGCGGCGACTACCGCCCCGGCATGCGCGCCGCCCAGGAGCTCGGCGTGCGCTCGCCGCTTATGGAGGTCGGCTTTACCAAGGACGAGGAGCGCGAGCTGCTACGCGCCTGGGGCTATCCCGTCTGGAACCTGCCGGCAGGAGCCTGCCTGGCCACGCGAGTCCCCACGGGCGAGGAGCTCACGCGCGAGAAGGTCGATGTAATCCGCACCTGTGAGGACTACCTACACGACCTTGGCCTGGACCAGGTCCGCGCACGCCTCGTCGGCGGCTGCATGCATATCGAGGCCGCGCCGGCAGACGTCGCCAAGATCGCCGCCCTCAGCGGTGCCGCCGTCGACGCCGAAGGCAAGACCCCGCTGCCCGCCGCCATCGAGTCCACGCTGCGCGAGCTGGGCTGCGGCCATATCTCCCCCGAGGTCACCCCCTACATCCACGGCAACATGAACCTTTAAGTTACGCCGTTTAACCTACCAAAAAGGGACAGGTTTATTTTGGCAGGTTTTATCTGGGGAAATATCGCGGGGCAACCGTCTCTCTAGCATCCATCTATCTTTGAGAGACACTAGAGAGGCGACTCAGCCACATCTACCTCTTCCGATAGCGGCGGTTGCGGCTCGTCGATGAACCCATTACTTCAATGAGTCCTTTATCCGCCATTTTTGGCAGATGGTAACGGACGGACGAAAACTGGCATTCCGTCTCTCTAAACAAGGTGCTTATCTCTCTAACTTTAGAGAGATAAGCACCTTGTTTAGAGAGACATTTAGAGAGATGTATCGAATTCACTGCTAGATAGCCTAAGGCCATCTCTCTAACCGAGCTTCCCATTAGAGAGACATTTAGAGAGACGAGCGTAATCTCTCTAACCATGGGCGCCGCTCATTAAAGCGTACACATCCCAACCGCACCCTAAGTTGCGGTGAAACGGCTCCCGTTTTACCTACCAAAAAGGGACAGGTTTATTTTGGCAGGTTTTATCTGGGGAAACGCAGACAGGGCCGCGACGCCTATAGCGTCGCGGCCCTTTTCCTTGGAGAAGGATCGATTAATGGAACGGAGAGCCCGTTCTAGCCCTCGAGCCCGGCGTTGATGAGCTCGGCAATCTCGACAGGATCGGTGCTTTCGCGCACCCTGTCACGGAAGCCAGCATCCATCAGCATCACGGCAGCCTTGGAGAGCAGACGCAGGTGCGTGGTTCCCGCTTCACCGGCGGGCACGTACAGCGCGAGCGCCACATCGACGGGCACGCCATCAAAGCTCGGCCACTCAACAGGCTCGGACAGCTTGAGCACGGCCACGCCCGGCGTATGGATCGCATCGCTCTTGGCATGCGGAACGGCAAAACCGGCGACGAGGCCAGTCTCGGCCTCGTTTTCGCGAGCAATGAAAGCCGCCTCTACAGCAGACGCGTCATCGGCAAAACCAAGCTCAACAGCCTGCTCGGACAGATAATGCAGCGCGTCCTCGCGCGAGGCGGCGGCGTAGCCAATCGTCACTTGGTTGGCAGATACAAACCCCATGGAAAGCCTTCCTTACAACACGGACCTGACCGCAGCTTCGATGCCGTCGGCGTCCAAACCGTACTTATGCAGCAAATCGACCGCAGGGCCGGACTCGCCGTACACATCGCGCACTCCGACGCGACGCATCGGCACTGGATGCTGCTCCGCGAGCACCGAGGCAACGGCCTCGCCAAGACCACCGATAATCGAATGCTCCTCGGCGGTGACCACGCGACCGGTCTTCTTGGCGCTGGCAACCACCAAACGCTCATCGAGCGGTTTGATCGTATGCATGTTGATGACCTCAGCATCGATGCCGTCGGCAGCGAGCGCCTCGGCAGCAGCGAGTGCCTCAGCGACCATGAGACCGCACGCGACGATCGTGACATCAGAGCCCTCCCGCACAACAACACCGCGGCCGATCTTGAACTCGTAGCCCTCGTGATCGTTGATGACCGGTGTTGCCAGGCGGCCGAAGCGCATGTAGACCGGCCCCTCAAACTCATAGGCGGCGCGCACACAGGCGCGGGCCTCGACATCGTCGGCGGGAACGACCACCGTCATACCCGGAATCGTACGCATGAGTGCGATATCCTCGCAGCACTGGTGCGTGGCGCCGTCCTCGCCCACCGAAATGCCGGCATGGGTGGCGCCAATCTTGACGTTGAGGTGCGGGTAGCCAATGGAATTGCGGACCTGCTCGTAGGCGCGACCGGCGGCAAACATCGCAAAGGTGCTCGCAAAAGCAACGCGGCCCGTGGTCGCGATGCCGGCGGCAAGACCCATCAGGTTGCTCTCGGCGATGCCGGCATCGTAAAAGCGCTCAGGATGGGCAGTCTTAAACTTACCCGTCTGCGTAGCGGCAGCCAGGTCGGCATCGAGCACTACAAAGTCATCGTGCTCATTGCCCAGCTCGACGAGCGCCTCGCCGTAGCTTACGCGCGTGGCGACTTTTTTGACCTCTGCCATTAGAGCTCCTCTCCTGCTGCCGCGAGCTCGGCCATGGCCTGCTCAAACTGCTCGTCATTGGGCGCCTTGCCATGCCAGCCAACCTGGTTCTCCATAAAGGAGACGCCTTTGCCCTTCACCGTCTCGGCGATGATAGCGACGGGCGCGCCGGTCACCTCGCGAGCTTCGGCGAAAGCCGCCTCAATCTGCGCCATGTCGTTGCCATCGGCTAGCTCTATCACATGCCACTTAAAGGCGCGGAACTTGTCGGCAAGCGGCATGGCCGAGTTGACTTCATCGATCGTGCCGTCAATCTGCAAGCCGTTGTGGTCGACGACGGCAACAAGATTGTCGAGCGCATGGTTGCCGGCAAACATAGCCGCCTCCCACACCTGGCCTTCCTCGCACTCACCGTCGCCCAGCAACGTGTAGACACGGTAGCTGTCGCCCCAGTGCTTAGCGGCAAGCGCCATTCCAACTGCAGCAGAGATGCCCTGACCGAGCGAGCCGGTGGACATATCGATGCCTGGGGTATCGTTCATGTTGGGATGGCCCTGCAGTCGGCTGCCAATATGGCGGAGCGTCTCGAGCTCTTCGACGGGAAAATAGCCGCGATTTGCCAACACCGAATACAGGCCCGGCGCCGCGTGACCCTTGGAGAGCACAAAGCGGTCGCGATCGGCCTTGTGAGGGTCGGCAGGATCGATATTCATTTCCTCAAAGTACAGATACGTCATGATGTCGGCTGCACCGAGCGATCCACCCGGATGTCCCGACTTGGCCGCGTGAACCGCAGTCACGACACCCTTCCTGACCTCATTGGCGACCTTCGCCAGCTCCTGGTTGGTCATACGAATTCCTCTCTTGAGAACAACCCCGGCACCGGATGGCGCGATGCCGAGGGCAACCCGATCGTTAAGCCTGAGCGACGACCTTCTGCCAGTCAGCCTCAAAAGAGGCGAGGCCCTGGTCGGTCAGCGGGTGATGCAGGCACTTCTTGAGAGCGGCCATGGGCACGGTCGCGATGTCGGCACCAAGAAGAGCCGCCTGGGTCACGTGGTTGGGCGTGCGGACCGAAGCGGTGATGATCTCGACGGTGTCGTCGACGTTCTTGCCGGTCCAGTCATAGTTCTTGATGCATGTCACGACATTGTCGAGCTGCGAGATGCCGTCCTCGGCGATGTCGTCAAAGCGGCCGACAAACGGGCTGATGTAGCGGGCACCGGCGTTGGCGGCCATGAGGGCCTGCGTCGGCGAGAAAACAAGCGTCATGTTGACGCGCACGCCCGCATCGGCCAGGGCGCGGCAGGCGGCGAGGCCGGCCTCGCACACGGGAAGCTTGACCACGATGTTGGGAGCCAGGGCGGCAAGACGCTTGCCCTCCTCGATCATGCCCTCGGCAGTGGTCGCGGTGGACTCAGCAGACACGGGCAGGCCCTCGCAGAGCTCGGCAATCTTGAGCATATGGGGCTCAAAGTCGGCGAGCTTGCCGCCGGTCTTGGCGTACAGGGACGGGTTGGTGGTGACGCCGGCAAGGCAGCCCCAGCTCTTGGCCTCGGCGATCTCGTCAAGGTTGGCGGTATCGATAAAGAACTTCATGGTGCAAACTCCTTCTAAGGAATCCAAAACTCAAAAAATAGGACAAAGGGGATGTCCTTTTGTCCTATGTGCCGGGCCTGCAGCTGGGACATGCCCCAGGCCCGGCGTCGTGTAGGAAAAGCTACTTAGAGAGCCTTCTCGATGCGGCTCGTGACGCCCTTGAGGTTAAGACCGACGACGTACTGCTTGATCGGGCGCTTGATGTGCTCGATCACAAAGCGCTTGCCGTCAATGTCCTGGGCAGCGAGGTTGCGATAGAGCTTCTCGACCTGCTCCTTGACCTCGGGATCGTTGAACGCGTAGTGGCCGGAGACATCCAGAATCTTCAGGCTGAGCTCGTCGTCGGCCAGAATGTCGTCAACCTGCAGGTTGACATCGTCGCCGGTCATCCACTTGCGCCAGCGCTCGGTCTTGATGGCCTTGACCAGCAGCGTGTGATACAGATTGGAGGGATCGTCGCACAGGCCGTTGTCGACCAGAATCTGCTCGGTAGCGCAGAGCTTGAGGTAAGCGCGGGTCTCCTCGGTGCCGTACTGAGGGGCGACATTGGAAGCGGTCACGTGTGCCGGGATGTGCTCGAGCAGCGTCGCGTCGTCCAGGTAGTCGGCGTTGTGCTCCTTCAGGCCCACGCCGTAGCGCTTGGCCATGTCGGCGAGCTCGCGGGCATTCTTAAAGTTGTAATGACCGACCTGCTCGGTCCAACGGGTGAGCGTACCGGTCTGGCCGACGATAAAGGTGGGCATGGGGCAGCCGCGCTTCTCGAGCTCGGGCTGCAGCTGAGAAATGAACTCCTCGTACTTGTCGGTGGAGGTCAGGCCGCCATTGGTCTCCTCGGTACCGACCTCATAGGCAACCTCGGGCAGGTTATGCTCACGACGGTACTGCTCAAGATAGTCGATAAGATCGATCGTGCGGCGAAGCACCACGTCGAGCGGAATAACCTTGCCGATCTGATAGGGGTCCTTGGTGGGGTCGACCATCAGCAGGTCAAAGCCTGCCTCCATGTCGGCGACAAAGGACTTGCGGGCGAGCTCCATGGCCTCGTCCTCGGGCAGGTGGGCGTTACGCTCCTCGTCGCGCTGCCACGGACCGCCGTGATCGCGGCACAGGTAGTACGGACCGGTATAACCCACCTCGTCGGCAACCTTCTTAATGTCGGCGGCAAAGCGCGTCTGGTCCCAACCGTTGACGTAGCCGGCGCCCATCTCGTCCATATCGACCTGGTTGCGGCTAGCGATAAACATGGGCGGGAAATCCTCGTCCTTGGCAAGCTCGAACACGGCCTGAATCAGGTTGGGGCTCATGGGACCAATGCCGACCATGGTTGCGTGATCGCCGCTGTCCTGCAGCTTGAGCATGCCCTGAACGGCCTGGCGGATGGTGAGGTTGGACATTTTGTTCTCCTTCTCCAGAGGATTTTTGACAAAAGTTCCCTGGGACCCAGATGTGGGCCCTATCAGTGCGGATGGATTTTGTTGTGTAGGGGCGGTTGTGCGGAGTCAAATCCATCCCTCCGCACAACCGGAGTCCTTAAAGGTTTACTTGGCCTGCTTATCGAGCGTGGGCTTCATGGCAATCAGGATTGCAGCGGCGACCAAGGAGCCAATCACGATGTCCAGGCAGAACAGCGCGACGTTGTTGGTGGCCAGGGCGACAATAAAGCCACCATGCGGAACATAGCAGTCGATGCCCTGGAAGGCGGCAAGCGCCGCGCCCACGGCAGAGCCGATGCAAATGCCGGGCAGGGTGTGGCCAAGATCCTTGACCGCGAAGGGAATAGCGCCCTCGGTAATACCGATGCAGCCCATGAACAGCGCAGAGATGCCCATCTGACGGTCAGCGTCATCGAACTTGTTCTTGGCGATGAGCGCAGCGAGGCCGCAAGCAATCGGGGGAATGGCGACGGCGACGCGGAACATACCGTTGGGGCCGTAGATGCCGGAGGCCATGATGGCCATGGTAAAGGTTGAAGCGGTCTTGTTGATGGGGCCACCCATATCGAAAGCGGTCATAACGCCAATGACCAAGCCCAGGACGACGGCGGAGCCGCCCTGCAGGCTGCCGAGCACGCTGGTGAGCCAATCCATCACAAAGCCAAGCGGCGTGGCCAAGATGTAGATGTAAGCCATGCCCAGGACGAGCGAGGTCAGAATCGGGATGATCAGAATGGGCATGATGGTCTGGATGGTGTTGTTGACCTTCCAGGTCTTCATCCAGCGGACAAAGTAACCGCAGATGACAGCCATGATCATGGCGCCCAAGAAGCCGGTCGAAACGCTGTTGCCGCTCGGGGTGACGACGGCGTTGTTAACCAAGTAGCCCAGGACGAAGCCGGGGGCAAGTGCGGGCTTACCGGCCATCGAGTAGGCGATGTATGCCGCAAGCACCGGAATCATCATAGAGATGCCGGCCATGCCGATAGTGTTAAGACTCACCATCAACGGGTTGGTGACCTCCATACCGCTAGCACCGGCAGTACCGGATGCCAACGAGAAGGCGAGGAACACGCCACCGATAACGACGATGGGGATAAAATAGGAAACACCGGTATTGAATGCATTGAGCAGCGTCTTGCCAGGATCGGCAAAGATGGACTGCTTGGACGCCGGTGTCGGGGCCTGCGGGGCAGCGGAGACGGCCTTCTTCTCTGCCTTGGCCTCGGCCTTGGGCGCGTCAACGGCGCCACCCGTCGCTTTGATGATCTCAACGGCCTGGTCAATGATCTTCACCGGATCGGCGATTACATCCGAGGTACCGACCTTGAGGAACTTGCCCTCGGCCATCTTCTGCTCAAAACGGTCCTCGTTCTCGACACCCACGTCGACGGACTCCAGGACCAGGTCGGCGGAGTCCACGTCTTCCTGCGTGAGCTCATTCTCGATACCCAGGCCACCCTGAGCCTCGACCTTGCACTCGATGCCACGGGCGGCGCATTCATCTTGAATCGCCTTCTGGGCCATATACGTGTGGGCGATACCCACGGTACAGGCGGCAACGCCTACGATCTTCATTGCTTCCCTCTTTTCATAGAGTTGCGTGCGCAAGACACCGTTTGCGGAGGCCTCCGGAGCATCCCCTGCCGTTTGGACTTGCTGTCTTTTCGACAAGACCAATATAGGTGCTCAATTTTCTTAATGCCAGCTTATTTCGGTAAACGCGCAGGTCAGAGCGTTGGTTACGCTATTTAGTTATGCGTTTAACCAAAAATGAATCCTGCGATTTTACCCTCGATTTCAAAAGTCAAGAAGTATTTGATTTTCTCGGTAGACGGCAGATACGCATGCCGGTCACAAATTTCGACCCCACCCGTATACCGCATTTGTTGCATACTCATATGAAAGGAGAAAGCCGCTCACCGAAGCGCATCCCTCACCAAGACTCAAAGTCATCATGTTGGAAAATGCTCATCTGTCGGAAGGAGTCGCTGTGGCAAAACAGCGCGTTACGATTGCAGACGTCGCTCGAGAGGCGGGAACCTCGACGGCAAGCGTCTCGTATTACCTCAACGACAAACGAGAAAAGCTCAGCGAGAAGACGCAGACAAAGATTGCGCGCGTCATCAAGGAACTCGGATACGTTCCCAACGCCCAAGCGCAAACGCTCACCGGCAAGCAGACCCACGTCATCGCCATCATCATTTTGGATAACACCAACAAGTGGGCGGGCCTCGTTCTCAATGGCATGGAGCAGGTCATGCTCCCCGCGGGTTATCAAACGGTCGTTTGCACGAGCAACTTTAACCCCGAGACCGAGCTCATGTACGTCGACAAGATGCTCTCGCTGGGCGTCGATGGTTTTATCATCCAGCCCACGGCAAATTTCAAGGCCGTCCACGACCGCATCAAGCGCGCCGGCAAGCCCGTCGTCTTTTTTGACGCGGCCATCTACAGCCCAGGCACCAGCTGGATCAAAACCAACCTCTACGACGGCGTGTACAACGCCACGCAGGCGCTTCTCGATGCCGGCTACGAGGACTTTTTCTCCATTGCCGCCAATATGACCGAAATGCGCACCCGCATGGAACGTTTTCAGGGATATGCCGAGGCATTAGCCGCGAATGGGCAGCTCTACAAAGCCATCCCCATCGATCACAACAAGCCGTCAATCAACGAGCTCACCGAATACTTTAAATACAAGTTCAACCCCGCCAAGCGCACACTCATCTTCGTACAAAACCAATGGGCACTTCCCCGTGTCTACAAGGCCCTCCAACCCATGGCCCATCTACTTCCGCAGCAAATAGGTCTTTTGGGACTCAACTGCGAAGACTGGACCAACCTCACCACGCCGACCGTCTCCACGATCATCGAGCCCGTCGACCAGGAAGGCAGGGAGGCGGCCGAGATGCTGCTCGCCTTGCTTGATGGCAGCAGCCAACCCGGCGAGCAGCGCATTCTCGAGTGCAAGCTCAACTGGCTCGACTCCACCTCGATCTAGACCGCGAGACAAATTAATCAGTAGTGTTTGTCCCAAATCTTAAGTATTTGTTCGATAGAACGGCCCCTGCCGGCTCCTGCTAGACTGGTAGATTCCCAACCGTCCCTCCAGGAGCCTCAATGTCGCGCAAGTCCGCTTACAAGCAAGTACTTTCCATCGGCACCGCCGTGGTGCTGGGGTTTGCGCTGTTTACGGGATCGCTCGACGGGGCGCCCAAGCTGCTGTCGCCGCAAAGCGATGAGCAGGCGGCGGCCCTGGCCGAGAAGCAAAACGAGAGCCCCAGCCGCACCGACGACGAGGCGGACCTGGTCGCCCGGCTCGAATCGGGGACGGCAAGCTCCTCGGATTCCAAAGGCGGCCAAAGCACCGGCGATGGCTCCGAATCCACCACAACCGGCACCGCTGGCGATGTCTCTTCGAACGCCACCCCCATCGACGAAGTGGAAAACCCCGATCTCGACCGCGCGCGCGGCGTATACCTCACCAGCATTCCCGACTACGCCGGCAACCCCTACGTTGCCCTTCGCGCCGATGGCACGCACCCGCTCGGCACGCCGTCGTTCACGCTCGATGAATACGAGCGGGCCACCGAAAAAGGATGCTTTAAGAAGTTCTCAAAGCTCGACAGCCTGGGCCGTACCCGCAAAGCACTCGCCTGCATAGGACCCGAATCGCTCGGTCAGGGTAAGCGCGGCGATATCTCGCGTATCCATCCTGCCGGTTGGCACCAGCAGCGCTACGACTTTATTCCAGGCCAGAGCCTCTACAACCGCTGCCACCTCATCGCCTGGTCGCTCTGCGGCGAAAACGCCAATCGCAAGAATCTCCTCACCGGCACGCGCTATCTCAACGAAACGGGCATGCTGCCGTTTGAAGAGCAGATCCTCGACTACATCCACGACACGGGCAACCATGTGCTCTACCGCGTCACGCCCATGTACAACGAAGAGGAACTTCTCTGCCGCGGCGTGCGCCTTGAAGCCCAATCGGTCGAGGATCACGGCAAGACGCTGTGTTTCCACGTGTACTGTTATAACCTGCAACCGCATGTGCAGATCGACTACGCCACCGGCCGCAATCAGGCCTCAGGGGACTAGCCCTACCCACGACAAGAACCGATTTGCAATCCCCTAGGGATCAAAAAGGGCCGCTCCGGATCACCCAGAGCGGCCCTTGCATCGACATGCGTGGCACAGACAAAGCCACACGTTACTTAGCTCGACCCTCCTCATAGCGCTCGACCAGCTTGGCCTGAACGTCATAGGGCACCTGCTCATAGCCTGCAGGCTTCATGGTAAAGTCGCCCGTGCCGCGCGTGATAGAGCGCAGGCGCGTCGAGTAATCCGTCAGCTCGGCCAGCGGCGCCTGGGCAATAACCACGGTATCGCCGCGTTCGTCGGTCTCCATGCCCGTCACGCGACCGCGCGAGGCCGAGATGTCGCCCATCACGGCGCCGGCGTAGCTCTCGGGGATAGTCACCGTGATTTCCTCGATGGGCTCCAACACCACCGGGTCGGCATCGGCGCACGCCTTGCGCAGGCCGATGCGGGCCGCCGCGCGGAACGCCATCTCGTTGGAGTCGACGCTGTGATACGAGCCATCGTACACAGCAACGCGAATGCCCGTGAGCGGGTAGCCGGCAATGATGCCGTCCTTCATAGTCTCCTGAACGCCCTTGTCCACGGCGGGGATGAGCGAGCGCGGGATGCGGCCGCCCACGACCTCGTCAACAAACTCATAGCCGTCGCTCGTACCGTCGGGCCCAATGAGCGGCTCCACGCGCAGCCAGCAGTCGCCGTACTGACCGGCGCCGCCGGTCTGCTTCTTGTGGCGACCCTGGGCGCTTGCCGTGCGGCGGATGGTCTCGCGATACGGAATGCGGATCGGCACGCTTTTGGCCACGACCTTGGTGCGGTCCTCCAAACGGTTGAGCAGCACCGAAACCTGCGCCTCGCCCACCGCCGAGATAATGGTCTGGCCGGTCTCCTCGTCGCGGTCGATGCTCATGGTTGGATCGGCCTTGCAAGCCTTCTCGATAAACGTGTAGAGCTTCTCTTCGTCGCCGCGATTCTCGGCCTCGATGGCAATGCGGTACTGCGAGTTGGGGAACTCAAACGCCGCAGCCTCGACCTTACCGGTAATCGAGAGCGTATCGCCCGTCTCGGCCGCCAGCTTGGGCGCCACGATGATATCGCCGGCATACGCGTGCCCGACCTCGGTCATGTCACGACCGCACATCACATACAGGTGAGCCAGACGCTCGCCCTTACGCGTGCGCGCATTGATCAGCTCAAGGCCCGGCTCAAGCGTACCCGTCAGCACCTTGATAAAGCTGATGCGGCCCTGTTGCGGATCGGCCAGGGTCTTAAACACAAATGCCACCGGACGGTCATCGTCACTCGAAATCTTGAGCGAATCGCCGTCGATGAGCGGCATCTCGCCGTAGTCAGTCGGCGCCGGGAAGTACGTGGCAATGTCGTCCATCAGCGAGTTGACGCCCTGTTCCTTAATGCAATCGCCCGCAAAGACCGGCACAAAGATGCGCTCGGCGATTGCCTTGGACAACAAGCCCTCGAGCTCCTCCTGCGTTAGCGTCTCCTCGCCTTCCAGGTATTTCATCATCAGTTCGTCGTCGGCCTCGGCCACCAACTCGCACAGATGGTCATGGGCCTCCTCGGCCTGGGCACGATACTCCTCGGGGATCTCCGACTCAACGGCTTCGGCGCCGTTGCAATGGCGCGCCTTCATGCGCACCAGGTCGATGATACCGTCAAAGTCCTCGCCCTCGCCCCAGGGAAGGGTCACGGCGCCCAGGCGCGTACCAAAGCGCTCCTGCAGCAGGTCCATCGTGGTCGCAAAGCTGGCCTCGGAGCGCGACAGGCGGTTTACGAACACCGCACGCGCCAGACGCAGGTCCTCGGCGGCATACCAGAGCTTAACCGTCGTAGGCTGCGGGCCGGCCTCGGCATCGACCACAAACAGAGCCGTCTCGCAGACGCTCATCGCGGCATAGGCGTCGCCGATAAAATCGGGATAGCACGGGGCATCGAGCACGTTGATGCGGGCGCCCTTCCAGTCGATCGGCGCGATGGTCGTCGAGATGGAGAATGAACGCTTGACCTCTTCAGGGTCATAGTCGAGCGTGGGCTTGGTGCCGTCGTGGCCGCCCAGGCGGGCGGTCTTGCCGGAAAGGTGGAGCATGGCCTCGGCGAGTGAAGTCTTGCCCACCCCGCCTTGGCCTACGAGCACCACGTTCCTTACGTTACCGGTCTTGGGAGCACCCATGATGACCTCCTTGCAGGGCCGCGCGCAATGCGCGACGCCAACGGGGAGAGTTCGCGGTCGGTGCCATCCCGGGAGCAGCATGGTCGGCAGCCGAGCCGACTCACCCTCCAAATGTCCTATGCCACCACCCTACCCTCACGGGCGACTGTCCATGCACACCTTTCGGCGCACGTATGAATACAGGCGGCGAGAGGAAGAGACAAGCTTGTGAGGCAATTATTGAACCCCGTCGATGTAAACAAAAAGCCGCCACAGACCGTAAGACCTGTGGCGGCTTCGCCTCAATTAATAGTTGAGTAAATACCTGAGCCTATCCCTCGATACGGCTCAAGAACTCACGGGTACGCTGCTCACGCGGATGGTCGATAACCTGCTCGGCAGGACCCTCCTCGACAATGCGGCCGCCGTCCATAAAGACCACGCGGTCGGCAACATCGCGCGCAAACTGCATTGCGTGGGTCACGATCACCATCGTCATGTTCTGCGCCGCAAGGTCTTTAATGACACGCAGCACCTCGGCCGTCAACTCTGGATCGAGCGCCGAGGTCGGCTCATCAAAGAACAAGATTTCCGGGTCGAGCGCCAGGGCGCGGGCAATACTCACGCGCTGCTGCTGGCCGCCCGAAAGCTCACATGGCACCTTGTTCTCATTGCCCGTAAGCCCCATCTGCGCGATCAGCTCGCACGCACGTGCCTCCACCTGCTCGCGCGGGCGCTTGAGCACACGGATCGGAGCGTCGGTGATGTTTTTCATCACGGTATAGTGCGGGAACAGATTGTAGTTCTGAAACACCAGGCCAAACCGCGAGCGCGCCTGTTTAGGTACATCGCCCTTTGCGTACACCGCGCCCGAACCCGCATCCGTCGCGACGGCAAGGTCGCCAAACGAGAGCGAGCCACCATCGAGCGTCTCGAGCAGCGTGGCACAGCGCAGCAGCGTGGACTTACCGCCGCCCGAAGGCCCGATAATCGCCACGACCTCGCCACGCTTTACCTCGAGCGAGATATCCTTGAGCACCTCATTGCCGCCAAACGCCTTGCGTGCGTTCGCTATATTCATTACCGTTCCGGACACGGGAACCTCCATGTGTTTGAAAAGCACGACGGAACAGGCTAGTCGTGGTAGTAGTCAAGTCGCTTTTCGGCAGCGCCCAGCAGCATCTCGACGACGAAGTTAAAGACCCAGTAAATCAGCGCCGCAATTGCAAACGGCACCATGCTCACCTGCGAGGCGACCAGCGCCTTGGCCGTCGAGAACATCTCGCCCACGCCAATGGCAAATGCCAGCGACGTATCCTTGACCAGCGTGATAATCTCGTTGCCCATCGCCGGCAAAATGCGCTTGGCGACCTGCGGCATCACGATATACAGAAACGTCTGCATGCGCGAGTAGCCCAGCACCTCGGCAGCCTCGTATTGACCGCGCGGAATGGACTGCAGGCCCGAGCGATAGATCTCGGCAAAGTAACCGGCGTAGTTGATGATGAACGCCACGACGCACGCCGTCCACTTGGAATCGGGCGTGAGCGAAATGCCAAACACGTAGTACGGGGCAAAGTAGATGGCAAACATCTGCAACATGAGCGGCGTACCGCGCATGACCGAAATGTAGATGCGCGCAATCCAGCGAAGCGGCGCAATTTTGCTCATGCGCATAAACGCCACGGGGATTCCCAGCGGAATCGACCCCAGCAGCGTCAGCACAAACAGCTGCAAACTGACCAAGAATCCCTGGCCGAGCATCTGCATCATAACTTGGATAGACATTACTTGAGCACCCAATTATCGAAAGATAGACCATAGCTTGAATACTTATCGCAGAGGTCCTTGACCGTACCGTCCTCATAGAGCGCCTTGAGCGACTCGGTCACGGCATCGGCGGACTTGGTGTCGCCCTTCTTAAAGCCAACGGCGTAGTGCTCGCTGGACAACGGCTTGTCGAGCTGCGTATAGGCATCGGGCTTGGCGGCAAGCTGATACTGAGCGATCGAGAGGTCACAGGCAACGGCATCGACTGCACCACTCTCGAGCTGCATAAACGCCGTGTTGTACTCACCGATGGTATCGAGCGTGGCAAACGTCGCGGCCAGATCCTTCTGGTCGCCCTCGAGCACGTCCTGTGCGGCGGAATCAGTCTGGGTAATCACGGTCTTGCCGGCAAGATCGTCCCAGCTCTTGATACCCGCGTCCTTCTTGACCACGAGCACCTGCTCGTTGAGCATGTAAGACTCGGAGAACGTGTAGTCGTCCTCGCGGCCCTCCATGGTAAAGCCGTTCCAGATGCAGTTGATGGCACCCGAGTTGAGCAGCGTGTCCTTGGCATCCCAGTCGATAGCCTCGTATTTGACCTCCCAGCCTTGCTTATCGGCAACGGCCTTGGCAAGGTCGAGGTCAAAGCCGGTGTACTCGCCATCGTCGCCCACAAAGCCATACGGAGGATAGGACTTGTCAAAGCCCACGACGAGCTTCTTGGACTCCGCGGCACCCTTCGTATCCTTGGCCGCAGCAGAGCCGGCAGCAGAGCCCTTGCCGGCACCACCGCCGCAGCCGACAAGACCAAGGCCAAGCACCGTGGCAAGCGAGCCGGCTAGACCAACAAACTGACGACGAGACATATCGGCATTCATGGTATTCCCCCTTGATGGCACTTTAGTTAGGTAAAGTGAATCATGTAACGTTCAGCATCATACACTTTACCTTGATAGAGTACAAGGGAGGGTTTGCCAGGCGCGGACGGGGAGCGGCGCATAATTAAGTTTCCTGCTCTACAGTCCTGCGCAAGACGGAAAGCACATTAAGTGCTTTCCTTTGCGTGCGGAACTCGCGATAAACTTAATTATGCGCCGCTCCCCGTCCGCGCGTGGCAAACGTCGTTGGACTTATCACTGACAGGAAATGACCGCTTGCATATCGCCCGCTGGCTTGGCACGGTACAATGCTTGCAGCTTTTAATTCATGAATTAGTGGAGTTGTTGATGGCAGAATCTCGTGCGGAGCGTAGGGCTCGTCGTGCTTTGGTGGAAGCGGCTGAGGGGTCAAAAGAGGAGAAATCCTCTACGAAATCCAAGTCTTCTAAAGCTGCAAAAAGCAAGTCGGCTAAGGGCAAGACTAAGGCCAAGCGTCCCGGCTCTCGTCGGAGCGAGGACAAGGCATCTCAGACTCGCACCAAGCGCCCACATAAAGATTCGGTTTCGCCTGCGCGAAAGGCCGTGGATCCCAAGTCGCCTTGTTCCATCATGCGGGCTTGTGGTGGATGCACGGCGATCAATCGTCCTTATAAGAAGCAGCTGGCGGCCAAGCAGGCTGCTATGGAAGAGCTGTTTGCTGAGCTCTGCGAGCGCGAGGGTATTGCCGTTGATCCCATTCGCGGTATGGGTGTTACCCTGGGCGACCCGGGTAAGTATCCTGCGCCGCGTGGCTTTCGTCATAAGGCTGCCACTCCCTTTGCTCCCGGTAAGGAGGGCGCTGTCCGTTGCGGTTTCTTTGAGCGTGGCACGCACAAGATCGTTGCCGTACCCGAGTGTCCTGTCGAGGCGCCAGGTGCCCGTCAGATTCTCAATGGCATCGCGCGCGAAGCTGAGCGGCTGCATATTCCCGCCTTTAATGAGGACAAGCATCTTGGTTTGCTTCGCTATGCCGTCGTCCGCTGCGGTTGGCGTACCGACCAGGTCATGGTTACGCTCGTGACCGCCCAGCGTGACTTACCGCATGCACAGGAGTTCTTTGAGGCCGTCGCGGCACTCGATCCGCATATCGTCACCGTTGCCCAAAATATCAATGGCCGTCCCGGTAACGCCATCTTGGGTGAGGAGACTCGTATCGTCTATGGCGCCGAGTGCATGCGCGACCAGCTGCTCGGTTGCGAATTCGATATCTCCCCTACCGCGTTCTATCAGACCAATCCACAGCAGACCGAGCTGCTCTATCAGCTTGCGATTGACGGCATGGACCTGCAGCATGGTGACATTCTTATGGACGCGTACTGCGGCAGCGGCACCATCGGTCTGTGCGCCGCGAAGGATGCCCAGGACAGGGGTGTCGGCATTATGCTGCTCGGCGTGGAGCGCAACCCGGCGGGCATTGCCGACGCACGTCGCAATGCCGAGCTCAACGGCCTCACCCGCAGCGCTTGGTTTATGGCCGACGACGCCACCGATTACATCCTGGACGCCGCCGATAACAACGAGCGCGTTGACGTTCTCTCCATCGACCCGCCACGCGCCGGCTCCACACCAGAGTTCCTCGAAGCCGCTTGCGCACTCAAGCCGCGCCGCATCACCTACATCAGTTGCAATCCCGTCACCCAAGAGCGCGACCTACACCAGCTCCTCGACGGAGGTTATCGCCTGCTCAAGATCACGCCGGTCGACATGTTCCCCCACACCGACCACACCGAGACCGTCGCGGTCCTCGAGCGCCGCTAATCCACCGACACAAGAAAGGGGGCGGCCCGTCTGGACTGCCCCCTTCGCTTGGCTTATGAACTCCGCTACATCCCCTTGCGCAGGTCACACACGCCGGCTGCCGCCATCTCGCGCAGCAGCGTCTCGCGGTCGCGTGTCACGATCAAATCCAGCGGGAAATGAATCTCGTCGAGCATCTTGCGGGCATGGTCGAGCTTGCCAATTGCCATGCCAATGTGCGCATCAGTCGACACGCCAATGCCCACGCCCAGCTCGGCGCAGCGCTCGGCGATCTTGCGGCACACGTCCCAATGCTCAGCATCGTTGCCATGCTCAAGGCTGTGGTTGTTGATCTCGATTATCTTGTGCTTGGCCTTGGCCGCCAGCAGCACCTCATCGATATCGAACAGCACGCCCGAACGACCCGTATGCCCAAGCATAAACACCTTGGGGTGCTCCAGGGCATTGATGTACATCTCGGTTGTCTGGGCGAGCGTCGCGCCTTCGGCAAACTGCGGGTTATGCACGCTTGCCACCAAATAATCCAAATTACGCGTCACCAAATCGAACAGCGAATGCTCACGACTATACGAATCGCCGGCGATATCGAGCGAAACGGGAATGTCCTCGCCAAACAAGCTGCCGTCCAGCGAAACGATATCGGCCTCGGCGCCGCGAAGCACCAGCACGCCGCTCCAAATGCGCGGCCAGATATCCTGGTTAATAAAGAATTGGAAACTGCGCAGGTCATTGGGACAAGGCGTAACCATCGAGCTTAAATGATCGGCTGAACCGAGCACCTGAAGGCCGCGCTCTGCCGCCCAATAGATGTTCTCCTCGATGGTTGAGTACGCATGCGCAGAGAACATCGTATGAGTATGAATATCACAAGAAAGAAGGTAGGGCATCGGGTCTCCTTGTCCAGTATGGCCGTCGCGTATATTCATTGTACGCATAGCTTTCGGCAGTCGTAAAACTGCTTCATCCCAATCACACAACGGCATAAACAACGGGGTCTGGCTTAGCACCAAACCCCGTTTCACGTAAAACATTGCAAGCAGAGCGCTTTACTTTCGACGATATTCGTCGGCCAGTTGCTTCCAGGCAGACAACGAATTGACGATGGTCTCGTAGCTCACACAGTAGCCAAGGCGGAACCAGCTCGGCATGCCAAAGCTATCCGAAGGCACCGCGAGCAGCTCATACTTCTTCGCGCGCTCGCAGAAAGCGTTCGCATCGGGCTCCAGCGCCTTCACCCACAGGTAGAATGCACCGTCCGGCTCAACATAGGTGTAGCCGTACTCCGCCAGCGCATCGGTAAGCGCCGTGCGGTTGCGTGCATAGGCCTCAACGTCACTCGGCTCATCGATGCAATCGATAATCACGCGCTGGAAGAGCGCCGGAGCGCACACGAAGCCCAGCGTACGGGCGGCACCGGCAACGGCGGGCATTAGACGAGCTGCCTGAGGATTCGTATTGGGAACCAGGATCCACCCGACGCGCTCGCCCGGTAGCGAAAGCGACTTGGAATACGAGTAGCACACGATGGTGTGCTCGTAGATCGAAGGTACCCAAGGCACCTCGGCGCCATAGACAATCTCGCGATACGGCTCATCCGAGATAAGTATGATCGGATTCTCGGGATCGCGCTTGGCGTTGACCTCGCGTAAAACATTGGCCAGTCGCGTCAGGGTATCGCGCGTATACACGGCGCCCGTCGGGTTATTCGGTGAGTCGATGATGACAGCTGCCGTCTTGTCGGTAATCGCCTTGAGCACGTTATCCACGCTCAGCTGGAACGTATCTTCATCGGCGAGCGCCTCGACACACGTACAGCCGGCCTTCTCAATCCACACGCGATACTCCGGGAAGTACGGGGCGATAACAATGACCTCGTCACCCGGGTTCGTAACGGCATTGAGCGTGCAGGTGAGCGAAGCCGCCGCGCCCACGGTCATAAAGACATCCTTGCCCTCATAGCTCGTACCGAATCGACGGTTAAGCGACTCAGCCACGGCGGTACGGCATTGCGGCAGGCCCGGAGCGGGCGTATAACCGTGCAGCTGGTCACTCGGCAGCTCCAAGGCCTTCTTAATGGACTCAGCCACGGCGGCAGGCGCCGGAACGCTCGGGTTTCCCAGCGAAAAATCGAATACGTTCTCTGCACCGATCTGCGCCTTGCGCTCAAGGCCATAGCTAAAAATCTCGCGGATGATGGAGCTTTCCGCACCGCGAGCATACATAGTTTCGTTGATCATCTGTTCCCCTTTCGCATAGGCGCTATTGTACGCTTTAGTCGGGCAAAGCGCCGCAGCAATGTTGATTGGGGACAGACTTAAATGCGTGAAAACGCTCATTTAAGTCTGTCCCCAATCAATGAAGAAAAAGCCTCCGCAGGTTTCCCCGCAGAGGCTTTCGCCACAAAGACTATTTGTCGTCGTCGGTGTCGGCACCGGCATTGACGGCATCGCCATCGCCAGCATCATCGGATGCGGCTTCGGCATCCTCCTGCATGGCCGCCTGCGCAAAAGCCGCGGCATCGGCCGCCAGCTCCTCCTCGCTCATGCGAGGCGTGCGCTTCTTGGTCGGCATGCCGGCCGCCTTGGCATTGCGCTCCTCCTTGGCAGCCAGGATATCGCCCTCGCGCTCAAGGTAGGCGTCCCACTCGTTGTCGAGCAGGGCGTTCACGGCGTCGCCCTCGACGGTCTCGCGCTCAAGCAGCACCTTCGCCATCAGATCGAGCTGATCGCGGCGGGCATCCAGGATCTCGACCGCACGGCGATGGGCCTCGCGCATAATGCGCTGAACCTCGATATCGATGCGGCGCGCCGTCTCCTCGGAGTAATCCTGGTGATCGGCGTAATCGCGGCCCAGGAATACTTGATGCTGCGCCTCACCAAACACCTGCGTTCCAAGCTCCTCGCTCATGCCCAGGCGCGTGACCATCTCGCGCGCCATCTTGGTCGCGCGCTCCAGATCGTTGCTCGCGCCCGAGGTGATGTCGTCGCACATGAGTTCCTCGGCAACGCGACCGCCCAAGAACACGGCGAGCTCGTCGAGCATCTCGTTCTTGGTCTTGAGGAAGTGATCATCCTGCGGAAGCTGCAGCGTGTAGCCCAGAGCCTGGCCGCGGCTGACAATCGAAATCTTATGAACCGGATCGGAATGCTCCAGGATGTGGCCCACCAGGGCGTGACCGCTCTCGTGGTAGGCAATCGTGGTGCGCTCGGCTTCGGTCATCACACGACCCTTGCGCTGCGGACCGGCAATCACGCGCTCCATCGACTCCTCGACCTCGTCCATCGAGATCACGGAACGATGGCGGCGGGCAGCCAGCAGCGCAGACTCGTTGAGCAGATTTGCCAGATCGGCGCCGGTGAAGCCAACGGTCATCTGGGCGAGCTTCTCAAACTTCACGTCCTCGTCCATCGGCTTGTTCTCGGCATGCACGCGCAAGATCTGCTCGCGGCCCTTCACATCCGGACGGTCGACCGTAACCTGACGGTCAAAACGACCGGGACGCAGCAATGCCGGATCCAGGATATCAGGACGGTTGGTCGCGGCGATCAGGATGACCGACTCGCTTTCCTCAAAACCGTCCATCTCGACCAGCAGCTGGTTGAGCGTCTGCTCGCGCTCGTCGTGACCGCCGCCCAGACCGGCTCCGCGCTGACGTCCCACGGCATCGATCTCGTCGATAAAGATGATCGACGGGGCCTGGGACTTGGCCTCCTTAAAGAGGTCACGCACGCGGCTGGCGCCGACACCCACGAACATCTCGACAAAGTCGGAACCCGAGATGCTAAAGAACGGCACGCCCGCCTCGCCGGCAACGGCCTTGGCCAGCAACGTTTTACCGGTGCCCGGAGGGCCCACCAGCAACACGCCACGCGGGATCTTGGCGCCCAGCTTGCGATAGCGATCCGGATCGCTCAAAAAGTCACGGATCTCCTCGAGCTCCTCGACTGCCTCGTCCACGCCGGCAACGTCCTCGAACTTGACCTTGGGACGCGTAGCCTCGTTGGTCTTGGCATTGGTCTTGCCAAACTGCATGTTCCTATTATTGGCGCCCATCATCTGGCGCATAAAGTAGAACATGATGGCGATCAGGGCGATCGTCGGCAGCACGCTCATCGCCAAGTCGCCCCAAAAATCGGGGTCGTTGGTGTTGACGATGTACTTGGTGTCGGGGTGCTCCGCCATAAGCTCGGCAAGCGAATCGGAGCCGACATAGGTCGAGGAGAAGCTCTTGAGCTCGCTCGTATCACCCTTGTCCTTTTTCGTCTTCCAGTAATGACCCGCCACGCTTCCGTCTTGAACCGTATAGGTCAAATCTTCGACGCGATCCTGCTTAATGGCGCTCACCATCTCGCTCGTCGCGAGCTTAACGGTATTGCTGGAGCTGGCAAAGCCGGAGCCCATATTAAAGAAGGCGTAGCCCAGAAGCGCGCAAGCCAAAATAAAATACAGCCAGCCCGTACGCGTGGGCTTCTTGCCTCCGGGCATCCCCGGGATCTTAGGCTCCCGGGGAGTCTGGGAATTGTTATCGTTACGGTCGTCGGGCATCTTACGAATAAACCTCCGGTTTCAAAATGCCCAGATACGGAAGGTTGCGATAGCGCTCGGCATAGTCGAGGCCGTAGCCCACCACAAAGGCATCGGGGCAATGGGTTCCAACATACTTGGGCGTGACGGCCGAGGTACGGTCCTCAACGTCCTTCCATAGGAAGGCGGCGACCTCCAGAGAAGCGGGCTTGCGGCTCTCGAGGTTCTTCATCAGGTACTTGAGGGTCAGGCCCGAGTCCAGAATGTCCTCGACGATCAGCACGTCGCGACCACGGATGTCGATATCCAGGTCCTTAATGATACGCACGATACCCGAAGACTTCACACCGTCGCCATAGCTCGAAACAGCCATGAAATCGATGTTGGTCGGCAGCTCGATCTTGCGCATCAGGTCGCCCATAAAGACCACGGCGCCGCGCAGGACCGCAATCAGTACCAGATCCTTACCCGCGTAGTCGCGAGTAATCTGCTCGCCTAGGCGAGAGACGATACCGTCGATATCCTCCTGCGTAAACAGAACCTTCTCGATATCCGGATGTTGAGAAGCCATGACAACCCTTTCTTGTGCTTAATCGCCCACACACCGCCGTATGGACGCGAACTACACATTCTAGCAGCGCACGGGGTATATTTTCCAGCCCGCGCACCATCAGCGCGGGAATACCGTCAACGCCGCACAGAAAAGCTGGTGCGAGGAGCTAATCCGCGTCAACCACGCGAAGCAGATAGGCCACGCGCGTCGCCGCCGTGCACTTAAAACGTTCGTCCGCGCGAACGCCCGCGACCCATACTACGGCACCCCCCGGAGCCGTTCTTACCACGGGTACGCCAGAGCGGTCTGAAACAGGAATGCGCGCCTCGTTCAACAGGTCTGACACTTTCTTGCTTCGGCCGTTCATCCCCAACGGGCACATCACGTCTCCCGGCACAGGGCTATCCACCCACAGGCGCGCCGATCGTGCCTCGGTGGGAATCTCCCCGCGCGAGCCGGCTAACATCCGCTCGCCATCGCAGTCGGCAAACCCCAGGGCCGCCGCATCCACCAAGGCCGCAACCTTTCCGGCAGCAGCAAGCTCGCGGGCACAGTGCACGATATCGCACCCCGGCTCCACAGCCATCGGCTCCGCTGTCAGCATATGCCCCGCCCCCAGCGGCAGACGACCGGGAACGGAGATCCAATCGGCCACTAAACCCTCGCGCGCCGCCGGGGCCTTGAACGCCAGCATGCCAAACTCCACACGGGCATCAATTCCCGCAGGAAGCGTAACCGAGCCCGAGCCCGCAGCGACGCAGGCGAGCACGCGCTCCACGTGCCGCATCTCCGGTCGCGCGTCGGGATCGATGCGCTTAATCGCCAACCGCACGATACGCCGTGCAATCACAACCTCAGCGGCGGCCAGTCGGCGAGCGTCAAGAACCAGTGCACCCGCCGCCTCCTTACGCAGGCAGCTTCGAAACGCCTGTGCGGAAAGCTGGGAAAGAAAGGCGTCCTCATCGCCCAAGATCTCGCAGGCGGCGCCAATCGTCTTACAGACACTCGCGTTGCGCTGCGCCACCACCGGCATCACTCGATGGCGCACATAGTTACGCAAGTATGACACGTCCTCGTTGCTCTCGTCCTCTCGCCACGGCTGACCATGCACCTGCAAATAGCCCACGAGCTCATCATGAGTCAGGTCGAGCAGGGGACGCACCACGATATTCCTCCGGCGAGGAATGCTCGATAGGCCAGCGGGCCCCGAACCCTTAATCGCGTTCATCAAAAACGTTTCCGCGCGATCCGAAGACGTGTGCGCAGTGCAGATACGAGCCGCCGTTCGCGGTGCCCCCGTCTGGACGCAGAGCTCGCGAACATACCTCCGCGCCGCGGCATAGCGCACCTCGCGAGCCGCAGCCTCGATATTGCCCGATTCGTCATCAAAATAGGCATGCTCAACACACAGCGGCAAGCCGTATTGCGCGCACAGGTCACGTACAAAGGCCTCGTCGCCATCGGATGCCTCCCCGCGCAGATGATGGTTTACATGCAGCACGTGCAATCGCTCGCGCGCAATAGGAGCGACGCCGCGCCCGTCCTGGATATCCAGCTTTGATGTGCAAGCCATAAGGAGCAGCGCCGTCGAGTCCGCACCGCCTGATACCATGAGCACTACGGGGGCAGCGGCCTGCCGCGTTGCCAGGGCGCTCTTATCCGTCCTCGGCGCGGCATGATGTCCATAGTGCTGAGATACCGTTGGCATTCGCTTCCTCCTCTATTCGTCCGCACCCATTGTATCCTTTGGAATCTTATGTCTCGCCTGCACCTTCATATCCTCGGCAGCGGCTCAAAAGGCAACTGTGCACTCGTCGAGGGGCCTCAGGGGCTCATCATGATCGACAACGGCCTGTCCCGCCGCGAGACACTTAAACGCATGGCGGAGCTTGGCCTCTCGGCAGACGACGTCGCCGCTCTTGTAATCACCCATGAGCATGGTGACCATATCAAGGGGCTCGATGTATGGTGCAAGCACTGGCATGGTCCCCTCTTTGCCAGCAGGGACACCCTTTCATGCAAAGAAAACCTCGCGCGCCTGCCCGTAGAGGAATTTGACCCCGGCGACACGCTCCCCATTGCCGGCATCCACGTGCAAACCTACTCAACATCGCACGATGTCATCAATCCTGTCGGCTATCGATTTAATGCTCTCGATGATTCCATTGGGTTTGCCACCGACACCGGAGAGTTATCGAGCAAGGCCATAGGCATCCTCAAAGACTGTCGAGTTCTCGCGCTCGAAAGCAACCACGATGTAGCTATGCTGCGCGAAGGAGCGTACCCCCGCTTTCTTCAGGAGCGCATCCTGTCCACAAAGGGGCACCTCTCCAACAACCAGGCCGCCGAAGCCGCGCGCGAACTTGTTACCGATCGCACCGAACAGCTCATCGCCATGCATATCAGCCAGGACAATAATCGTCCAAGCCTTACCGTCAAAAGCTATGCCAACGCGCTTGATGCAAGTCTCGATGATGAACTCGGCAGTTCTGCCACCCGTCTTCAAGGGCCACGGAAGCTCTCGATACGCCCTGCAAGTCAGTATCAACCGACAACTATTCAATAGCCCCTCAAGACAACAAAGGGGGGCTGGGAATCACTTCCCAGCCCCCCTTAACTCATACTCTCGATTGAAGCAGAGCCATCGTTAGTCGATGGAGATCTTCGTAACGTTCTTCTTCTCGACAATCTTGGGAACCGTAACGGTCAGGATGCCGTCAGCATACTTAGCCGAAAGGCCCTCGCTCGAAGCGTCCTTCAGATACACGCCGCGCGTCGCGCTGTACGAGCTAAACTCCTTCTGCAGGAAGTTCTTGCCCTCGTTCTCCTCGTCCTCCACAACGTTCACGCTAATCGACAGGCGACCCTCGTTAAGCTCAACGTCGATATCATCCTTAGCGACGCCGGTCAGATAGGCCTTGACCTCATAACCATCGCCCTTGTCCTCGACATCAACGGGGAACGCCTTGGAAGCAATCGAGTTGTTTGCAAGATCGGTCATATCATCAAACAAATCGAACAGCGAGCTAGCAGAAGGACGAACGCCAAAAACCGAACGATAAGGAACCATGCTTGCCATGTTTACCACTCCTTTTAAGGACTGCCGAGTCATCTTCTAGGTGACTGGGACTTCTTTTGACGCTGTTATATATGCCCAGCCGCTTCTTATATATACATCGACTATAAAGTTTTTTGAGTCTATTGATATAAGCATATCTAAGTCTGGTTGACTAAGGTTTTATCTAATAAACGGAATTTGAACGAAGGCTTAAATAATGTATGCAATCCCATCAAAACTAGACGGCTGGCTTACAATGGGCGCATACACGATATTGATGACGAGCTAAGGGCATCATGGACGATCAAAAACAGGACAACACGTTTATGCCGGAGCAGGACGAAGCATCCAGCCCGCAACCGATTCGATTCCATCGCCCCCACATCTCGCAAGAGCCCATCAATGATCCAGAGCCCAAATATGTGACAAGAAACCGATATCAAACACTCGAAGAAGCACAAACGGGGCGCAAACATATGGGCGTTGCCTCGGGAGACCCTGTATATCTGAAAGACGCACCATTATCTAAAAACAGCGCAGCTAGCGATGAGCCGATGAAAGCATCCGCCGCTCATCAACAAAGAGGGCCTCGACCCAAGCAAACCTTGACGCATTCGGCTCGCTATCTCGAAACGCCAAAACAGGGAAAATCAATCTTCGTTTCGTCAAGTAAACGACGCAAGCAGCATCAGCTGACAATTCTGCTTTTGATCATTGCGGCCATAGCAGTTGCCCTTGTTATACGATTTATTTTCTTTAAATAAAGGCTCAATACCAAAAACAACAAGATCGTCTGGTGTAATTGAGTCATTTACACCCCGTAAACGCAAAAAAGGGGGAGGCCGCGAGGCCTCCCCCTTCTTCAAGTCATCCGACGGCTCGGTGCCGTCCACCGGTCAGCGGCGCCCTGGCCTCCCACGGGCTGGCC
>UQHK01000006.1 GCA_900540855.1 uncultured Collinsella sp. | reverse complement strand
CCCGCGGCGTGACCGGCGACACCGACATCAACATCATCGACACCGCCGAGTTCGCCATCCCGGGCCTTGACGACGAGTTCCGCGTCATCGTGTCTCCGTGGATCCTCTCCTCGCTGATCACCGATCGCCTTGCCGCTTACTACGAGACGGTCACCAAGCACAACCTCAACTACCGTCGCTACTATCACCAGTTCGATTACTAATCGGCGACAAATTAGCTACTGATCAAGAAGCACCCTGCCCGGGCGCATGCGTCCGGGCATTTTTATGCCGAAATTCGCAAGAAAGGGGAATCGAATGAGGCAGTTTATCGTGGCGTCCCATGCTCATTTCGCGTCTGGAATCGTCGAGAGCATTGGGCTACTCTCGGGCGAGCGCGAGAACGTCCATGCGCTGTCTATGTATGTCGACGGAAACGAGGACCTGGTCAAGGAGGCCGCAGCGATTCTGGACGGCTTTGCCGCGGACGATGAGGTCGTCGTTTGCACCGACCTCTTTGGCGGCAGCGTCAACAACGAGTTCACCAAGATCGTCCAGACGCGCCCCAACACGCACCTGGTGACCAATATGAATCTGCCGCTCCTTATTCAGCTGCTGTTCGTGCCCGACTCCACCCCGATCGATGAGGCCATTCGCCAGATCGTCGAGGCGGACGACACCAAGGTCAAGTACGTCAACGACCTGCTGGGGCAGGCCGAACTCGATGAGTTTTAATCGTTAGGAGCACATCATGATTCAGATGATTCGCGTGGACTTTCGACTGCTTCACGGCCAGGTTGCCGTTAGCTGGACCTCGGCTCTGGGTGCCGACTGCATCCTGTTAGTGAGCGACACGGTCCTCAACGACAAGCTTCGTCTGCAGGCCCTGTCCCTTGCAAAGCCCGAAGGATGCAAGGTCGTCGTCAAAAACACCGAGGATGCCGTCAAGGCGCTCCAGAGCGGTGTGACCGACAAGTACAAGCTCTTCGTGGTTTGCGAGACGATCCAACAGGCCGGTGCCGTCGCCAAGGCGATGGGCGTCAAGAAGATCAACCTCGGCAATGTGGCCTTTAGCGAGGATGCCCGCCAGGTCTCGACGAGCGTATTCCTTACGCCCGAGAACGAGGCCTACGTGAAGGAGCTACTCGGCGAGGGCTATGAGCTGTTCATTCAGATGATTCCGGCGGATGCGAAGACTGATGCCGCAAAGGTCATCGGTTAGGGGCTGTCATGGTTATCAAGACGATCCTGATTTTCCTGATTGCCCTTTTGGGCTATTCCGAGTGGCTGACCGGTACGAGTTACCTTCAGCGCCCCATTGTGCTCGGACCGTTGGTCGGCCTTGTCATGGGCGACATGGTGACCGGCACCATTATGGGCGCCACGATGGAGCTTGCCATGGTCGGCGCCATCTCGGTCGGCGCCTATAACCCGCCCGATACGATTTCCGGCACTATCCTGGGCGTATCTCTTGCCATGCAGGCCGGCGCGGACGCTTCGGCGGCCCTGACCCTGGGCATTCCCATCGCAACGATCGTCCTGGCGCTCGATACGGCCCTGGGCCAGCCGGTCATGCTGCTGCTGGTGCACCGTATCGACAAAAACGTCGAGGACGGAGACACCAAGGCCATCACGCGCAACATGCTCATCGCCGGTTACGCGCAGAGCTGGTGCGGCCTGCTGATCATTCCCCTGGCATTCTTCTTTGGCGCCGATGCTGTTGCCAGCCTGCTCAACATCATCCCCGATTTCGTTCAGACCGGCATGGATGTCGCCGCCGCCTTCTTGCCCGCACTCGGCTTTGCGATGCTGGCGCAGATGATTATGAACAAAACAGTGGCTCCGTTCTTCTTCGCTGGCTTCTTCCTCGTCGCCTACTTTGGCATTAGCACGACGGGCGTGGCGATCTTTGCCGCGATCATCGTCGTCGCGATGACGGTTTTGGGCGAGAAGAAAAAGGCGGAGCAGCCCGCAGTGGCAACCGAGGATCCTGCGATTGGGAGTGGGTTCGATGAGTTTTAAGTTTGAGTCTTCCTACGACGGGTTGATTACCCGCGCAGATCTTAAGAAGCTGTTCTGGCGCTCGATTCCCTATGAGCACTCCTGGAACTACGAGCGTATGGGCCATATCGGCTTTATGTGGGCCCTTATGCCGATCCTGCGCAAGCTGTATCCGCAGGATGCGGACTTTAAGGCTGCACTCAAGCGCCATATGGAGCTCTATAACGTCACGCCGTATATCTCGACGCTCCCCATGTCCATTGCTGCCGCAATGGAAGAAGTCAACGCCACCGAAGATAACTTTGACACGAGCGCGATCTCTAATGTCAAGCTTGCTTTGATGGGACCGCTGTCCGGCGTGGGCGATGCCTTCTACTGGGGTACGCTGCGAATTTTGGCAACGGGTGTCGGCACGTCGCTGGCGCTGCAGGGCTCTATTCTTGGCCCGATTTTGTTCCTGCTCGTGTTCAACGTCCCCCACTACATCATCCGTTACCTGCTGACGTTTGTGGGATATCGCTTTGGCTCGGACATGATCAGCAAGGTCCAGGAATCGGGCATTATGGACACGATCGTCAAGATGGCCTCTATCATGGGCGCCATGGTGATCGGCGCTATGACCATGGAGATGGTCACCGTGGACATTCCGCTCATGGTCGGCGCGGGCGATGGCGCTCAGACGCTCGCCGAGCTGCTCAACGGAATCTTCCCGGGCTTTGTCACGATGGGGCTGTTTGGAATTGTCTATCTCATGCTCAAGAAGAAGATGAATCCGCTGCTCATCATGCTCATGATCCTACTCGTGAGTATCGCCGGCGCGTTCTTTGGAGTGCTTGGTGTCCAGTAGGATATCCGTCATAATTAAAACAATATAAGAGGGGGCGTCGCGCACATTGTGCTGCGGCGCCCTTTTGCCGAAAGGTGGACAAGATGGAGTATCCGCAGCTTGCCGTCATGAATATCAGCCATCGTTATTTTGACCTTGAGGAATTCTTTTCCTCGGCTGCGGCCTCGGGCTACACGTGTTGCGAGCTTTGGACCGGGGCGATGCATCTGTATGTCGATTGCCATGGATACGATTCGATCGAGCAGGTGCGGGAGCTGTCACAGCGGTATGGGGTTCGGATTGTGGGGCTTTGTCCCGAACAGAACAACCCCAAGCCGTGGAATATCGCGGCGCGCGGGAATGAGGCGCGTACCCGCACGCTCGCGTACTTTAAGAACGTTGTGGATATCGCGGCGGAACTTGGAGCCGAGCAGGTCATGGTCTCGAGCGGCTGGGCATTTTTGAACGAGCCGATCGAGGACGCGTGGGGTCGCAGTGCCTCGATGCTGCGTGCGATTGCCGAGCATGCGGGAGAACGCGGCGTGCGACTGGTGCTCGAGGCTCTACAACCGGTTGAGTCGATAATCGTGAACTCGGCGGTCGACACGAAGCGCATGATTGAGGCAGTTGACCATCCGGCACTTAAGGCGTGTCTGGATATGGGCGCCATGGCGGTGGCGGGGGATACCATCGACGATTATTTCGATCTGCTTGGCGATGATGTCGCCCACGTGCATTTTGTCGATGTTGCGGCAGATGGCACGACGCATCTTGCCTGGGGTGACGGCGACCGCGATATGCGCGCCGACCTGGATAGGCTGGTGGCGCGCGGCTATCGCGGAGTTGTTTCGGCCGAGACCTATGACGGGCGCTATTTTGCCGACCCCGCAGCTGCCGATACGCAGGTAATGGCAGAGTATCGTCGTGCGATTGGCGCCTAGGTGGGGTCGGGCTGCGGCAACCTACCCTATGTTTCCAGATGAATACGGTGTGAGCGGCTGCGACGGATTTTCCCCGCAAGCACTCTAGTATGCTAAAGTACCCAGAAGACCGGCGGAGCTATGCCGGTCTTCTGTTCTATATGAAACGCAGCATGAGGAGGCTCACCAGATGACGGCCACACCGTGGGGATTCCGGGACATATTGCCCGAGGAGGCTCAGGCGCGCGAGGAGATCGCATGTACGGTGAAGGGCTGCTTTAGGGATCATCATTACCTGCCGGTCGAGACGCCGCTGCTCGAGGACAAGGGCTCACTCGAGGAAGGCGGCCGCATTGCGGACACGCCGTTTAAGCTCTTTGACGATGATGGCCGCCTACTGGTGGTCCGTCCCGACAACACGTTGCCGATCGTGCGCCTGGTTTCGACCCGCATGCACGCTGCCGACCTGCCCCTGCGCCTTCGCTACGAGGCGCCGGTGGTTCGCGAGTGCCAGCGCAATGCCGGTGGCTCGCGTCAGTTTACACAGCTGGGCTTTGAGCTTATCGGTGCGGGCGATACCGCGGGCGATGTCGAGATCGTCTCGCTGGTCGCCGAGGCCGTGCGTAAGCTGGCACTGCCCGATGCGCGCATTATCGCAGGTAGCGTGCGTCCGTTTAAGGAACTGCTCGCGGCGTGCGAGGATCGCGAGCTGGCCGCCGAGGCCCTGCGCTGCGTGCACGCCAACGACTTTGTGGGCCTCGATGCCCGCGTGGCGGCAAGCACCGAGTCCGATGCCGTCAAGGCCGCCATTAGCGAGCTGCCGCGTCTGCACGGCGGTGGCGAGGTGCTCGACCGCGTGGACGCGCTGCTGGAGGCCGCCGGTATCGTCGCGCCGCTGACGCGCGAGCTGCGTGCCCTGGTTGAGGGCCTGGCACCCGAGGACGCCCAGGTGCTGTCGTTCGACTTCTCTATCATGAACTCTTTCGATTACTACACGGGCCTGGTCTTTAAGGCCTATGCCGGCGGCCTGCCCGATCCGGTCGGTTCGGGCGGACGCTACGACTCCATCTTTACCGGCGCGTTCGGCGACGGCATCGAGGTGCCGGCGGCGGGCTTCGCTTTTTCGCTCGAGCGTCTGGAGGCAGCGCGCACCTCGGCCGAGGATGCCGCCTCGGACGGCGACCACGCCGCGGGCCGTGGCGCCGAGGGTCCGCTGCGCATCGCCGTGCCCAAGGGCTCGCTTAAGGCCGACACACTCGACGTGCTCGAGGCCGCGGGTCTGGACGTCTCTGAGCTGCGTGATCCCGGCCGTCACCTGATCGTGCGCGGCCGCGACACGCGTGCCGGCGAGGGTGCGGTCGGCGATATCGAGTTTGTCATCGTGCGACCCAGCGATGCACCCGCCTTTGTGGGCTGCGGCGGCGCCGATTGCGGCATCTGCGGTTGGGACTCGCTCATCGAGGCCGACCTCAACCTGCTGCAGCTGGTTGACCTGGGCTATGGTCTGTGCACCTTTATCGAGGCGGAGCCCGCATGGCGCGCCGGTCAGGCCGAGCGCAACTACGCCCGTCGCGGGTCGCTTCGCGTGGCCACCAAGTACCCGCGCATCGCGAGTGCTTGGTATGCCGAGCGCGGCGTGAACGCCGATATCGTCTCGCTGCACGGCAACATCGAGCTGGGGCCCATCGTCGGCATGACCGATCGTATCGTGGATATTACTGCCACGGGCGCTACGCTGCGCGATAACGACCTGGTCATTACCGGGCGCATCATGGACTGCACGGCCCGCTTCTTTGTCAATCCGGGCGCCGCACGTCTGGATCCGCGCGTACGCAATCTGGCAGATCGCTTGGCGGCAGCCGTGAAGGACAAGCATTTTGAGCCCGTTGCGGGCTCGGCACAATAGCGCGAGCACGCACGGGCGCCCCAACGTCCGGGCGGCGGGCCGACTGACGCCGCCGCCCGGCCTCTCGTTTTTCGAACACAACCTCGACCGATAGGGGATACCGATATGAAGACTATCAAGCTTGCTCCCGGTGAGCGCCTCGTTACCAACCAGCTCAACCGCAAGGGCGTGCTGCCGCAAAACATCGTCGACGCCGCCCGCGATATCGTGGCCAACGTGCGCGCCAACGGCGATGCCGCGGTGCGCGATTACTGTCAGCGTTTTGACGGCGTTGAGCTGCAGAGCTTCCGTCTGCCGCAAGAGCAGATCGATGCCGCGCTCGAAGGCCTCGATCCCGCTTTCGTCGCGGCGCTCGAAAAGGCTGCACGCCAGATTCGCGAGTTCCACCAGCGCGAGGTCGAGCAGAGCTGGTTTACCACGCGCCCGGACGGCACGATGCTCGGCGTTAAGGTGACCCCGCTCGCGGCGGCCGGCATCTATGTACCGGGCGGTCGCGCGCAGTACCCTTCCACCGTGCTTATGAACGCCATTCCCGCCAAGGTCGCCGGCGTTGAGCGCGTGGTCATGGTGACCCCGCCGCAAAAAGATGGTCTGATTAGCCCCTATACGCTCGCGGCGGCCAAGCTCGGCGGCGTGGACGAAATCTATATGGTGGGCGGCGCCCAGGCCGTGGCCGCGCTGGCGTACGGTACCGAGACCATTCCGCGTGTCGACAAGATTACCGGCCCGGGTAACGCCTTTGTCGCCGCTGCCAAGCAGATTGTCTCGGGTGATGTGGGTATCGATATGGTCGCCGGTCCCTCCGAGGTCTGCGTGCTGGCCGACGCCACGGCCAAGCCCATGGTGGTCGCGGCCGACCTGATGGCCCAGGCCGAGCATGATCCGCTGGCGGCCTGCTATCTGGTGACCTGCGACGAGCAGTTTGCGCGTGAGGTTGAGGCAGGTATCGGCATCCTGGTGGCACAGTCCCCGCGTGCCGAGATCACGCGTGCCTCGCTCGACAACGAAGGCGCCATCGTGGTGGCCGCCGACATGGCGGCCGCCGTCGAGGCCGTGAACACCGTGGCGCCCGAGCACCTTGAGCTGCACTGCAAGGATGCGATGGGCCTGCTCGGCGGCATTCGCAACGCCGGCGCCATCTTTGTGGGCGCTTGGAGCTCCGAGCCGCTCGGCGATTACGTTGCCGGTCCCAACCACACGTTGCCGACCGGCGGCACGGCCATGTTCTCCAACCCGCTTTCGGTCGAAGAGTTCGTTAAGCGCTCGAGCGTTATATGCTATACGCCCGAGGGCCTGCTCTCCGACGCTCCCGCTACGCAGCGTCTGGCCGAGGCCGAGGGCCTGTGGGCGCACGCGCTTTCGGCCGCACTGCGTCGTCGTGTGCTGGAGCAGGGCGAGGATGCCGTGAGTGCCGAGTCGCTGGCTGCGGCCGACCTGACCAAGGTCGCCTGGCCGGGCGACGCCGTGGCGACGGTTGCCGAGGGCGTGGACCTGGCGGCTGCAGGCGCGGATGGCGCCGGTGCGACCGGCGGGGAGGCCTAATATGGCCGAGCTGACGCCCCGCATGAAGGAGCTTGTCCAGCCTTACCTGACCGGTATTGAGCCCTACGATCCTAACTTTACGCCCACGCGCATCAATCTTTCGGCCAACGAGAACACCTATCCCGTGCCCGCCGGCGTGCGCGAGGCGGTTGATGCGGCCCTGGCTGCCACGCCGCTCAACCGCTATCCCGATCCCATGTCGAACGACCTGCGCGACGAGCTTGCTGCCTGGCATGGCGTGGCGCGCGAGAATGTCTGCGTGGGAAACGGCGGCGACGAGCTGCTCTATAACTATCTGCTGGCGTTTGGTGGCGCGGGGAGGACCCTGCTCAACTGCCCGCCGTGCTTTAGCGAGTATGCCTTCTTTGCGTCTCTGTGCCAGACCGAGGTGCGCGATGTGTGGCGCGACCCGGCGACCTTTGAGCTCGACCAGGCAGCCGTGCTTGCGGCGGCACCCGAGTGCAACCTGGCCATCGTGACCTCGCCCAATAACCCCACGGGCGACGTGGCACCGCTCGACTTTGTCGCGGCGCTGTGCGATGCGTGCCCCGGCATGGTCATGGTCGACGAGGCCTACGTTGAGTTTGCCGACGATTCGTTTGGCGCGGCCACCACGGCGCAGGGGCTTATCGCCGAGCATCCCAACCTGGTGATTCTGCATACGTTGTCCAAGGCGTTTGGCGCTGCCGGTACGCGTCTGGGTTACGTGATCGCGGCACCCGAAGTCATCGACGTGTTCGCGGCGATTCGCCAGATCTATTCGGTCAATGTGCTGAGCCAGGCGGCGGCGCTTGCCTGCGTGCGTGCCCGCGATGCGTACGCGCCCGTGGTGGCACAGGTCGCATCCGAGCGCGAGCGCGAGCTGTGCGCCCTGCGCGCAATGGCTGCCGAGGGCCTGCCCGTGGAGGTATGGCCGAGCGCGGCGAACTTTGTGCTCGTGCGCACGCCGCATGCCACGCGCGTGCGCGAGCGTCTGCGCGACGAGTATTCAATTTTGGTGCGCGACTTTAGCTACGCGCCGGGGCTCGCGGACTGCCTGCGCATTACCGTGGGTACCCCGCAAGAAAACGACGAGGTGCTGGCCGCGTTTGCCGCGCTGGTGAAGGAGGAGATGTAGATGGACCGCTATGCCGAGGTAACCCGCAAGACGGGCGAGACCGACATTGTCGTAAAGCTCGACCTGGACGGATCTGGCGTGTGCGATATCTCGACCGGAGTGCCGTTTTTCGACCACATGCTCAACGCTTTTGGCCGCCATGGCCTGTTCGATCTGACGGTGCATGCGGTGGGCGACGTCGAGGTCGACGCGCACCACACCGTTGAGGACACGGGCATTGTGCTGGGCGAGGCGTTTTGCCAGGCGCTGGGCGACAAGGCGGGTATTACGCGCTTTGCCGACGCGGCGATCGCCATGGACGAGACACTCGTGATGGCCGCCGTGGATATCTCGGGTCGCGGGCAGGCCTATTGCGAGCTGCCCGTGCCGACTGAGCGCGTGGGCAGCTTTGATACCGAGCTGGCCGTCGAGTTCTTCTATGCCTTTGCGCGCGATGCCAAGCTCACGCTGCACGTGCGCGAGCTGGCGGGCGGCAATTCGCACCACATTATCGAGGCCGCCTTTAAGGCCGTGGGCCGCACGATGCGCCGCGCCTGCGAACTCGATCCCCGCGTGCAGGGTATCCCCAGCACTAAGGGCTCGCTGTAACCGTCACAAGGGTAAAACCACCACGAAGATGCCTGTCCTCTTTGTGGTGGTTTTGGATGATGAGAAGTGGAGGGGTCGCGTGGGCGAACCGAAGATCGTGGTGGTCGACTACCACAAGGGCAATTTGTCGAGCGTCGTGCGCGGGCTTGCGCGCGCCGGTGCCGCCGCCTGCACGTCGGACGATCCGGAGCAGATCTACAACGCCGACGGCCTGGTCATCCCGGGCGTGGGCGCGTTCTATGACGCGATCGCCTTTATGCGCCAGAGCGGCGAGGCGGACGCGGTGCTCGGTGCCGTTGTCGCCGGAACTCCGCTGCTCGGCATCTGCCTGGGTCTTCAGCTCTTTTTTGAGCGCGGCAACGAGGGCGTGCCTGCGGACGAGGGCGTGGCCGCGGATGGCGGCACCCCCGAGCAGGCTGACGGTCCCTGGGTCGATGGCCTGGGCATCATGCGCGGCTCGTGCACGCGCTTGGAGTCGAGCCGCCTGAAGGTGCCGCACGTGGGCTGGGACCAGGTGCACATGACGCCCGCCGGTTCGGCCGATCCGCTGCTTGTCGGATTTGCCGAGGGTGCCAACATGTACTTCACCCACAGCTACGCGGTGGCCGACGACGCCGATGCCGCTGATGTTTTGGCGCGCACGCACTACACGCGGAGCTTCCCGTGCATCGCGCGTCATGGCAACGTGTGGGGTTGCCAGTTTCATCCCGAGAAATCCTCCGCGCTTGGTCAGCGCATCCTTAAGAACTTCGTCAACATCGTCGAGGAGGTTGGCCGATGATCCTGTTTCCTGCAATCGATTTGATCGGCGGCAAGGTTGTGCGCCTGGAGCGCGGCGACCGCAGCCGCTGCAAGGTATATTCCGACGACCCCGGCGCCGTCGCCCGCTCGTTTGCCGAGCAGGGCGCGAACTGGGTGCATGTCGTCGACCTGTCCGCTGCCTTTGGCGAGGACGAGGATGCGTGCGCTGCCAACTCGGCGGCGATTAAGGCTATCTGCGGCGTCGACGGCCTGTCCGTGGACGTGGGCGGCGGCGTTCGCTCGCTCGCGCGCATCGACGAGCTGGCCGGCTACGGCGCGCGTCGCATTGCGCTGGGCACCGTGCTGGTGACTGAGCCGGGTTTTGCCGAGGTGGCGGCCCAAGGCTTTGGCGAGCTGCTGGTGGCAGATATTGCCGCCCGTAACGGCCAGGTCAAGGTGAACGGTTGGCGCGACGGCGCGGGCGTGGCGCTCGACGATGCCGTGGCGCAGCTCACCGAGCTGGGCTTTAAGCACCTGGTCTATACCGATATCGCGCGCGACGGCATGCAGACGGGCATCGATGTGGCGGCGTATCGCCATGTGGCCGAGGTCGCGGGCTTTCCCGTCGTGGCTTCGGGTGGCATCTCGACGCTCGACGACATCCGCGCACTGGCCGCGGTGGGTGGGGGCGCGATTGAAGGCGCCATTACCGGTCGCGCACTCTACGAGGGCAACTTTACGTTGGCCCAGGCGCTCGCCGCCGCCCGAGGGGAGGAATAGCCCATGCTTACCAAGCGCGTGATTCCCTGCTTGGACGTCAAGGACGGCCGCGTGGTCAAGGGCGTCAACTTTGTGAGCTTGCGCGATGCGGGCGATCCGGTGGAGCTGGCGCGCGCCTACGACCGTGAGGGTGCGGACGAGGTTGTCTTTCTGGATATTACCGCCACGAGTGACAACCGCGCGACGACTATCGAGATGGCAGCGCACGCGGCCGAGGAGCTCGCCATTCCCTATACCGTTGGCGGCGGCTTTCGCGACCTGGCGGGCATGCGCACCATGGTTGCAGCCGGTGCCGACAAGGTGTCGCTCAACTCGGCGGCTGTGCGCGACCCATCGCTGATCAGCCAAGCTGCCGCGGCGTTTGGCAGCCAGGCCGTGGTCGTGGCGATCGATGCCAAGCGCGTCGGCCTGCCTGGGCAGCCGGATGCCGACAAGTGGGAGGTCTTTACCGCGGGAGGCCGCAATGCCACGGGTATCGACGCGGTGGCGTGGGCCGAGGAGGCGGCTCGCCGCGGCGCCGGCGAGGTCTTGCTGACCAGCATGGACCGCGACGGCACCAAGGCCGGCTTTGACCTGGCACTCACCCGCGCCGTGGCACGTACGGTGCCGATCCCCGTCATCGCGAGCGGTGGCGTGGGCACGCTCGAGCATTTTGCCGAGGGCGTGATCGAGGGCGAAGCCGACGCCGTGCTGGCGGCCAGCGTCTTTCACTTTGGAACCTTCAGCATTCGCCAGGTGAAGGAATACATGGCATCTCAAGGTATTCCCATGAGATTGGATTTCTAGCGCTGCGGCTTGCCCAGGCACCCGACCTTCCGGCTCCAACCCTCCTCGCGTACCAAAGTACGCGTCGTCGGGCTTGTCGCTCGGAATCTCGGGCACCTGGGCAACCCTCGCCGACCTGCGGGGCTTACTGTTATTACTTGGGAGAAATGATGACTGAGGTAGTAGAAGCTGCTGATCTTAAATACGACGCCAAAGGATTGATTCCTTGTGTGGTTCAGCAGCATGACACCGGCGAGGTGCTTATGGTTGCTTGGATGAACGAGGAGTCGGTGGGGCTGACGCTCAAGACCGGGACCACGTGGTTTTGGAGTCGCAGCCGCCAGGAGCTCTGGAACAAGGGCGCGACGAGCGGCAACATGCAGGAGGTCAAGGAACTCTGGGCCGACTGCGATAGCGATACGCTACTGGTCAAGGTCGACTCTCCGGGCCCGGCCTGCCACACCGGCAACCATACCTGCTTCTTTAAGCACGTAAGGGGGGGGACACGATGAAGGTCGTGACGCCGTTCGAAGTCGCTGACTGCAACGCCGAGCTCCTCCGCGCGGGCGTGCCATGCCGCGTGCACCTGACCGATGCCTGCGGGGCACAGTCGCTTTGGCTCGAGGCCGAGAAGGAAAGGCTCGATGAGGCCCATGCCGTCATCGTCGAGTTCTTTGAGAAAAAGGGCGCAAAGCCTCGGTTCGATGAGACCGGTACCTACTTTACGTTGCAGTAACGAGAGGAAATAACCATGGGAGTCAGAACAGCTAACGTGCAGCCGGGAAATATCGGCGAGACGCTGACGGGCCTGGCCGAGGTGATTCACGGTCGTCGCGATGCGTCGCCACAGGAGAGCTACACCGCCCGTCTGCTGACCGACGTCGAGGACGAGCTGCTCAAGAAGCTTGCCGAGGAGGCGAGCGAGGTGATCATGGCCTGCAAGGATAACGACCACGATCACATTCGCTACGAGGCCGGCGACCTGATCTACCACTTGCTCGTGACGCTCGAGCGCTACGGCATTAACCTCGACGAGCTGGCCGGCGAACTCAACGCCCGCCGCCACTAGTCATTTAAGTCTGTCCCCAATGAGTAGTTAGGCGAGGGGCACGGACTCCCATTCGCCGGTGGCGTGGGGGATGTCGAAGGTTCGATAACCGCAGTCGTAGGCGTGGGCCTGAGCCTCGCGAATGTTCCAGCAGATGTCGCAGGCGCGGTGCGCGTCCGAGCCAAAAGTGATTGGCACCTCGGTGTGGGCGAAGCAGCGCAACAGCCCCGTCGAGGGGTAATAGTCGTCGAGGCCCTTACGCGGCGCGGCGGTCGAGACTTCGACACGGCGACCCGTATCGTGCGCGCACTCGGCCATCTGCCCCCAAAACGGCGCCGGGTCAAAATCGGGCGCAAAGCCCTCCTTCGAAAAACGCATGACCAGGTCGGGGTGGGCCATCACGTCAAAGTTAAGCGAGCTTTCGCAAGCACGGCACCAGTCGTCGACGTAGTGTTCCCATACGCCGCGTACGCCTAAGTTTTCCCAAACATGCAGGTTGGTATCGTCGTCGATCCAGCCACAAAGCGAATCGGGCGTATCGGGACGAGTGACGCTCTCCGTTCCCGCCGTGCCCGCAGCGCCGGCCATGATATCGCCCGGGTCGCCAATCCAATGCACGCTGCCCAAGCGCACCACGGCGCCCCGGGACCAGCGCTCAACCAAGGGTTCGCAGCCCTCGTACCAATCGCATTCAAAGCCATAGATAAGCTCGAGCTCCGGCGCGATTTGCGCGGCAAGCCTGCGGGCGTCCTCAAAGGCCAGACGATGTGCCGGCAAGTCGCCCTCGACGACCTGCACCTCGCAGTTAGCATCCATACTGGCAGGCAGGGCGAGGTGGTCGGTCGAGACCATGACGCGGCAGCCTGCCGCAGCAGCGGCACGGACGTTGTCATCAAACGAGGCATGGCCGTCCGAAAACGAGGTGTGGGTGTGACAATCGACCAGCGGGCAAGCGGACATGGCGGCTCCTTTGCATTTGGCGAATCCGTTCCATTGTAATGGCGCAGCCTCGGCGCGGCGGGAACGCTGCAAGTCGAAACCGACTGGAAAGGGCAGGCAGCGCGTGCCGGCGCCGGCGACTACTTGCTTCGTGCCGCCGCGCGTTTGGCCTGCACTGTTACCATCGCGTGTCTCACGGCGGTGATGGGGCGATAGCGGATCATACGCGGTCCCGACCAACGCATAACCTCGCGGATCTTCTCGCGCATGGCAGGCCGGTAACAATGCGAAGGACATGCCGAGCAAAATGTCTTGGTGCCCATGTGCGGGCAGTGCTCAATGCGCGCGATGGCGTATTTCTGCAGCTCGGCGCATTCGGGGCAGAGCGTAATGGTTCGAAGGCCGAGTTTCACGCGCACGGACTCATCGTCGCCAGCCTGTTCGACCACATGCCCGCCGCCATGATGCCCACGACACCACGGCGCAATCATCTGCGACACCATTTGGGCCTCACGCTCACGTTTGCGTGCTAGCTCCGGTGTGTCGACTGGGCGCGCCATTAGCTCAGCCTCCCATGCTCGACCGAAAGCGAGAAATCGGCAAACGCGCAGGTGCTGGCACGGTGGCTCACGAGCACAATGGTCTTGCCGCGGCGCTTGAGCTCGTCGATTGCCTGCATCACGGACGCCTCGTTGAGAGCATCGAGCGCGCTGGTGGGTTCGTCGAGCAAGATGAAGGGTGCGTCGTTGAGGAAGATGCGCGCAAGGCCGATGCGCTGGCGCTCGCCGCCCGAAAGCGAGTCGCCCAGCTCGGCAACGGGCGTGTCGAGTCCCTGCGGCAGACGGTCGATGAGCGTGGTGAGTGAGGCGGAGCGGCAAGCGTCGAGCAGCTCGGCATCGGTGGCGTTGGCGTGCGCGACCAGCAGGTTCTCGCGTACGGTGCCGCAGAACAGATGCGTGTCCTGGGTCATATAGGCCTCGTGGCTGCGCAGGCTCGCCGTGTTGATGTGGCGGGCATCGACGCCGCTCACCGTGATGGTGCCGGCTGCGGGGTCCCAAAAGCGCATGAGCAGCTTAAGCAGCGTCGACTTGCCCGAACCCGAGCGCCCCATGATGCAGGTCATGGTACCGGGCGCAAAGGTGCAGGTCACGTCGTCGAGGATGAGACTCGCAGCGGTGTCGTTCGCGACCTGCTCTGTGGCGCCCGCACCGCCCGCGTCCACGCCGCCCACATAGCTAAAGCTCACATGCTCGGCTGCGGCGCCGGCAAACTCAACGTTCTGTCCATCGGCGACCTCGGCGCACTGGGGCTGCTCGTCGAGCAAATCGAGCACGCGTGCGCCCGAGGCGAGCGTCTCCTGCAGTGAGGCGCCCAGGCGGCTCACGGCCATCACCGAGCCAAACGACGACACAAAGGTAAAGACGGCGACAAACGCTGCGGCAAAGTCAATCGTTCCCGCAGCCACCAGCTGCAGCGCACGCCCGAGCATCACCAGATTAGCCACAAGAATAAGCGCATCGGCTACGGCCTCGCTGACCGCCTGGCGGCGCTTGAGGCGCGCGTCCACGGCGCCGACTTGCTCGGTCAGCTTGCCCAGGGCACGGCTGCGATCGGTGCCACCGGCAAACTGGATGGTCTCGCCCGCGCCGCGCAGACTGTCGAGTACAAAGGCGCCCAGCTTACCGGCGCCCTCGCGGCTCTGGCGGCCGGTGGTGCCGCATGCCTTGGCCGAGGTCAGGGGCAGCAGCACGCCCAGGACCGCGTAGGCCACGAGCGCGATGCCCGCGAGCTCGGGGCTCACAGCCAGCAAAAAGCCCTCAAACACAACGGTGCAGACCAGAGCTATGGCAATGGGCGAGATGGTGTGCGCGTAGAAGACCTCGAGCAGCTCGATATCCGAGGTGACCAGGCTCACGAGCTCGCCCTTGCCGCGGCCCTCGAGCTTGGCGGGGGCGAGCTGGCGCAGGGCGCCAAACACCAGGTCGCGAATGTGTGCGAGCAGACGGAATGCGATGTAATGGTTGCAGAGCTGCTCGCCGTAGTGGAGCGGCCCGCGCGCGATGCCGCAGGCGGCACAGGCCGCGCATGTGACGATAAGACCAAGCCCCAAGGCGTTGCGGCCCAGCGCGGCCATAAGGCCAAGGGCGCCAAAGGCCGGCACGAACGCGGCGGTGAGCATGCCAATGCTGCCCAGCGCGACGGCTAGCACAAGCCAGCCGGCAAGCGGTCGGACGAGCCCCATCATGCGCCACATGATGGACGGCGCCGAGCGACGGGCGCGGCCGGAGTCAGGCACCGCGGCAGCGGAAGACGAGCCGGCACCGTTGAGGCCATCGGTACGGGCGGTGCTGCCGTCAACAGCCTCAACCGCGCCGGCATCCTCGGCATCACCCTCCGCATACGCATATGCCGAGAGCTGCTCCTGGCTGTTCCACATGCGCGCATAGGCGCCCGCGGTTGCCAAGAGCTCGCCGTGAGTCCCGCGCTCGGCAATGCGACCGCGTTCCAGCACCAGAATCTGGTCGGCGTCCACGATCGTCGACAGGCGGTGTGCCACCACAATTACAGTGTGCTCGCCGGCAAGCGATGCGATGACCTCGCCGATCGCGGCTTCGCTCGCAGCGTCCACATTGCTCGTAGCCTCGTCAAACACATAGATCGGCGAGTCGTGCAGCAGGGCGCGTGCCATGCACACGCGCTGGCGCTGGCCACCCGAAAGGTTGGTGCCGCCCTCGTTAATCACCATGTCGAGCCCGCCGTTGGCCTGCACAAAGGCCGCCACGCGCGTGCGGCCGAGCGCGCGCAAAAGCTCGGCGTCGGTGGCGTTGGGCTGGGCGAGCAGCAGGTTGTCGCGCAGGGTGCCGGCAAACAGGTAGCCGTTGGTGGGCACCAGGGTGACGGCACGCATGAGTGAGGTGGCCGTGGCATCGCGCAGTTCAACGCCGCCAATGCGCACGCTGCCGCGGTAGGCACCCTTGCGGCCCGAGATAATCCCCGCGAGCGTGGACTTGCCGCCGCCGCTTTCGCCCACGAGTGCCACGAGCGAGCCGTGCGCAATGGTCGCGCTGGCGCTGTCTAGCACCGTGCGGTCGCCGTATGCATAGCTCACGCCCGCGAGCTCGATATCGCCGCGACCGTCAAGCTCAACATCGCCGCGCTCGGGCTCGGGCGTATCCAAAATGCCAAACATGCGGCGCGAGGCGGCCATGCCGTTCATGGCCGTGTGGAACAGCGATCCCAGGCGGCGCATAGGCAAAAAGAACTCCTGCGACAGAAAGACGATGAGGAAGGCAGCCTCAAAGCCAATCTTGCCCGTGGCGAGCTGCAGCGTGGCTACGATAATGCCGAGCGCGGCGCCCATATAGACGACCAGGTCCATAACGCAAATGGAGCGCAGCTGCATCACCAGCAGGCGCATGGTCGCTGTGCGGAAACGCTCGGACTCGGCGTTGATGCGCTCGTGCCAGCTGCGATCGGCCTGGTAGACCTTAAGGGTGGTGAGACCCTGCACGGCCTCCAGGAACATGCCGCCCAGATCGACATAGCTGCCCCAGTACTCGGCACCGATCTTTTTGGCGTTGCGCATGACCATCATGATGGAGACGGGGATGACCGGAACGCAGGCGAGCAGCAGCGCGGCGGGAAGACCCGCCTGGCCCACGAGCAGTACAAACAGCGTGATGGGTGCCAAGCCCGCAAAGAAGAGCTGCGGCAGGTAGCCGCCAAAGTACACCTGGAGTTGCGTGGCGCCCTCGACGCTGGTCTGGACGGCCTCGGCGGTGGGGACGGTCTCGGTGTAGGAGGGGCCGAGTGCGGTGAGCTTGTCGTAGACGAGCGAGCGCACGCGGCGGACGGCTTTGAAGGCGGCCTTGTCACCGGAACGCTGCGCCAGATAGATGGCGGCGGCGCGCACGATGATGGCGCCGGCGAGCGGCGGAGTTGCCTGCGCGAGCGCGTCGACGGCGAGTGCAGCCGGCAGTCCGCCGGCAACGATGCCGCCCAGAATGCGCGCGAGGATCCACATCACCGTGATGTTTGCCATCAGCGCGATCCATTTAAACAGGACGCTCGCCACAATGTAGGGCGTTGCCTGCGGAACCAGGGAGAAGAGCCGCTTCTCGAACATGAAACCTCCTATGCCGTAACGGTGCCGGGCTGGGTCCTCGGCAGCCGCTTAGTTAGCCAAATGCAACTAGAGTAACATCGTGCAGCGGGTAAGTATGCCGAGGGTAATTTTTAGCCGATGAACTGCGTAGAAAGTTCAAAATTGTTGAGTGCGGCGAACTTTGTGGTGGACGGAATGCGGGCGCAATTTTGATCGTGTGCGGCCCGCTCCAAAACGTGTACGTCAGCCTCCAAAACCGACAAAAAATGACATGTTTGGAGGCTGACGTACATGTTTGGATAGGGGCAAGGGCGACGACGGACGAAAGTCACGCCTGTGCCACGTTCGATGTGCTAGCGTTTGGGTGAATAAAACGAGCCCGTGCGGAAAGGATCCGGACCGTATGCAACGTGGAAGTACATCTCCGCTGTCCCGCGAGACCGATGCGCCCGAAACCATCGTCAAGCTGGAGTGCGACATCGATGATGCGTCGCCCGAGGTACTCGCCTATGCCGCTGACCGCCTGCGCGAGGCCGGCGCCCGCGAGGTGCACTGGCTGCCCCTCTACTGCAAAAAAGGCCGCCCCGGCTGGCAGTTGCAGGTGATCTGCTCACACGAGGATATCGAGCGCCTGCAGACGATTATCTTTTTGGAGACCACGACCAACGCCATTCGTCGCCAGGTGATGGAACGCGTTTGCCTGCCGCGCCGATTCGAGCAGGTGACAACGCCTTGGGGCGAGGTATCCGTTAAGGTGGCGACCCTGCCCGATGGCAGTGAACGTGCGGCTCCCGAGTACGAGGACTGTGCTCGCCTTGCCCGCGAGCACAACGTGCCGCTCCAACGCGTGATGCAAGCGGCCCAAGCCGCGGCGTTGCGATTTGAGTGATGCGGGCGAGTGACGCGCCGCGCCAATCCAATTAACCCCACCGAAAGGACTCCCCATGAAATACCTCATCGCTTCCGACATCCATGGCTCGGCATACTGGGCCGAGCGCCTCTGCACTGCCATCGAATCCGAACAGCCCGACCGCATTGTGCTGCTGGGCGACCTGCTCTACCACGGCCCGCGTAACGACCTGCCGCGCGACTACGCCCCCAAACGCGTGATTCCGCTGCTCAACGCCCTGGCCGACCGCATCATCGCGGTGCGCGGCAACTGCGACGCCGAGGTCGACCAGATGGTCCTCGACTTCCCCGTCATGGCTGACTACGCCACACTATTCGACGAGACCGGACGTGAACTGTTCCTGACGCACGGCCACGTCTTTGGCGCCGGCATGCATAACAGCGTTGACCACGCGCCCGCGCTGCCCGAGGGCTCCGCGCTCGTCTACGGCCATACGCACATCAAGGTTAACGAGGAAAGCGCCGCGCACCCGGGTCTGTGGCTCTTCAATCCCGGCAGCGTGAGCATCCCCAAGGACGGCACACATAGCTACGGCGTCTACGAGGGCGGCGCGTTCCGCCATGTGATCATGGGGGAGGACTAACCATGGCCGAGCATATGGCTCAGCAAAATGCCGAGGGTTCGCGCGACCTGTCCACGCTGGTAGACGCGTCGGCCGAGCTGCAGCATCTGGTGCAGACCATCTGGCGCCTGCGTCAGCCCGACGGCTGCCCGTGGGACCGCGAGCAGACGCACCGCAGCATTGGCAAGAACATGATCGAGGAAGCCTACGAGGCGCTCGACTGCATCGAGGCCGACGACGCGGCACACCTGCGCGAGGAGTTGGGCGACGTGCTCATGCAGGTCGTACTGCATGCGCAGATTGCGGCGGATGCCGGCGAGTTTTCGCTGGCCGATGTGGCGCGCGATATCGACGCCAAGCTCATCCGTCGTCACCCGCACGTGTTTGGCGATGCGGATGCCGACAACTCCGACGAGGTGCTCAAGATTTGGGACGAGGTCAAGCTTGCCGAGAAGGCCGCCAAAGACCAGGCCGTGGCGGCAGGCGGGGCCGCACCCGAGGGTCTGCTCGACGGTGTGCCCACGCACCTGCCGGCGCTGATGCAGGCTCAGAAGGTGTCGCGCAAGGCGGCTGCCGTGGGCTTTGAGTGGGAGACGGTCCAGGACGTGTGGGACGAGGTCGCTGAGGAGCGTGCCGAGTTTGAGGCCGAGGCTCCCGGCTCGCCCGAGCGCGAGATGGAGTTTGGCGACCTGCTCTTTGCCCTGGTCAACGTTGCGCGCAAGGAGGGAATCGACGCCGAGAGCGCCCTGCGTGCCAGCACGGCAAAGTTCCGCCGCCGCTGGGCCGCGATGGAGCAGATGGCGGCCGACGCCCACGTGGATCTGGCCGAGCTTTCGACCCACGGCCTCAATGACCTCTGGGATGCCGCAAAGGCAGAGGAGTAAGACTGCGGGGGCGACGGGACGGACTTTCTCATCGCCCCCATTATTTTTCAAAAAGATTGTATCCCTTGGCTAACTTAGGGCATAATGCAAAAAGTGCGATAAGGCTAACTTATGAACCTGCGCGCCACTGTAGCGTGCAAGCCGTGTCGCCAAGCATTCAACCCGTTTCCAAGTGAGAGGGAGACAACATGAGCGATATTTTGGATGTCTACGGTCGCGAGGTACTCGACAGCCGCGGCAACCCCACCGTCGAGGTCGAGGTCGTGCTCGAGGACGGCAGCTTCGGCCGCGCGATGGTGCCTTCGGGCGCTTCGACCGGCGCCTTTGAGGCATGCGAGCTGCGCGATGGCGACAAGGGCCGCTACCTGGGCAAGGGCGTTTCGCAGGCCGTCGAGCACGTCAATAACGAGTGCGCTAACGCCGTCGTGGGCCTCGACGCCTTCGACCAGCGCGCCGTCGATGCCGCGCTGATTGCCGCGGACGGTACCCCCAACAAGACCAAGCTCGGTGCCAACGCCATCCTGGGCGTGTCGCTGGCCGTCGCCCGCGCCGCTGCCGAGTCGGCGGGTCTTTCGCTGTACCAGTACCTGGGCGGCGTCAACGCCCATCTGCTGCCCACGCCCATGATGAACATCCTCAACGGCGGCGTGCATGCCGACAATAACGTCGACTTCCAGGAGTTCATGATCATGCCGGTGGGCGCCCCGAGCTTTGCCGAGGGCCTGCGTTGGTGCGCCGAGGTCTACCACACCCTCAAGGGCGTGCTGCACGAGGCCGGCCTGGGCGGCGGCGTGGGCGACGAGGGCGGCTTTGCGCCCAACCTCAAGACCAATGCCGAGCCGTTTGAGTACATTACCAAGGCCGTCGAGAAGGCCGGCTTTAAGCCCGGCGTCGACTTCATGTACGCCATGGACCCGGCTTCGACCGAGTTCTACAACGCCGAGACCGGCATGTACGAACTCAAGGGCGAGGGCGTGGAGTACACGAGTGCCCAGATGGTCGATTACTGGGAGAAGCTCGTCGACACCTATCCCATCATCTCCATCGAGGACGGCATGGCCGAGGAGGACTGGGACGGCTGGGTCGAGCTGACCCGCCGCATTGGCAACAAGGTGCAGCTGGTGGGCGACGACCTGTTCGTCACCAACACCGAGCGCCTCAAGAAGGGCATCGAGCTGGGCGCCGCCAACGCGATCCTGGTCAAGGTCAACCAGATCGGCACGCTCACCGAGTCGCTCGAGGCCATCGAGACCGCCAAGGAGGCCGGCTACGCTTGCATCGTGAGCCATCGTTCCGGCGAGACCGAGGATTCCACGATCGCCGACCTCGTTGTGGGCGTCAACGCCGGCCAGATCAAGTCGGGCGCCCCGTGCCGCAGCGACCGTATTGCCAAGTACAACCAGCTCATCCGCATCGAGGACGAGCTCGAGGGCAGCGCGCGCTACGCCGGCAAGGCCGCGTTCTACAACATTCGCTAGGCAAGCGGCGTGTGCGGGGGCGGGGCTGACTCGGATTCGCCTCGCTCCCGCCGGGCACTGTTGAGCACCATTGGGCGCTGGGCCATATGGCTCAGCGCCTTTTTTATGTCGAGCAAGGGCCGCCGGAGGCGGTGCACGCACTCGTGCTATAACTAAAGAACTTAGCGCAAACAAACCTCAACCGCACAAGGCGCACATGGATCAGATTTACGACAACAGGTATTATTCCGCCGGTTCGCGCGAGCCGTCGTCTCGTCGTGCAGGTACCGTGCAGCTCGGCGGGTCCGACTGTGCCGGTACCGATCGCCGCGCACAGCGTCCGGCAAGCGCCCCACACCCCCGTGCTCAAATGAATACGCCGACGGACCGCCCGCCACGTTCGGCGCGCCCGACGCATGCTCAGCGTTCCTCGGCTCAAACACACGAAAAATCGACCAGGCCCTCGAGTCGTCTTTCGGGTTCGGACTTCATGCACTACGCCAACGACAACGCGGTGGTCAAGGCGATCTATGACTTTACCCATGGACCCCAGCGCGGGCTGTTTATTGGCATTGTCGTCGTCCTGGTGCTCGTGAGTTTGTACTTTCCCGTGCGCGATCTCTACGTTGCCAAACGCTCGAGCGATATCTTGGCCAAGCAGGTCGAGATTCGCCAGCAGTACAACGACGAGCTGCAGAAAAGCGTCGACAAACTGCTCTCGGAGGAGGGCATTAAGGACGCGGCGACCGAGGACCTTGGCCTGGTGATGCCCGGCGAGACCAAGATTGACGTGCTGGGCCTGGACGACGATTCGGACTCGTCGTCGAGCAAAAAGTCCTCGAACGCCAAGAAGGCCAGCGAAGTCGCCAAAGAGATCGAAGAGGTCGGCAAGGACGCGCCTTGGTATATCCAGACGCTCGATATGCTGTTTGGATTTAACGGCGTCGAGGGCCAGACGGTCGTGTCCAACGGCAAATAGCGCCCGGAGGGGAGCCTGCAATGACGAATTGCAAACGATATAAGGTGGCGGCGATTGACCTGGGAACGGTGTCGTCGCGACTGGTGCTGGCCCAGGTCGAGGGCGGGGCGATCGTGGAATCGTCCAAGCATACCGAGATTACCGACTTGGGCGAGGGCGTGGATGCGACGGGGCGCTTTTGCGAGGCGGCCGTTGAGCGCGTGCTCGCCGCATGCCGCATGTTTGTGGACGAGGCCCGTGCCTTTGGGGCCGCGTGCATCTGCACCACGTGCACGAGCGCCGCGCGCGATGCGTCCAATGCCTCGCTGCTGCTGGACGGTCTGCGCGAGATGGAGCTCGAGCCGCAGGTGATTCCGGGCGAGGTCGAGGCGCGCCTGACGTTTTTTGGCGTGGCGCACGACTTTGCTGGCGAGCGCATCATCGTTGCCGATTCGGGCGGCGGATCCACGGAGCTCGCGACGGGCGTCTATGCACCGGAGCGCGGCGTCTTTGCGCTGGAGGGAACGCGCTCGCTGGACATTGGCTGCCGCCGCGTGACGGAACGATTTTTCTCGGCGCTGCCACCCGCAAGCGGCGAGCTTGCTGCCGCTGCCGCGTGGGCAGGCGAGCAGTTCGCCACCTATTTTGAAGGCCTGCCCAGCGACTTTGAGCGTGCCGAGCGCCTGGTCGCGGTGGGTGGCACCGTCACCACGCTCGTGGCGCTGATCCACGAGCTGGAACCGTACGATTCGAGCTTTGTACACCTACGCGAGCTGTCGCTGGAGCAGGTCTCGGCCGCTATCGAGCGCATGTCTGTATTGGACGCGGAAGGCATCGCCGCGCTACCGGGTGTACAGCCCAAACGTGCGGGCGTGATCTTGGCTGGTGCCGTGGTGATCCGCGAGCTCATGCGAGCCGGCGGCTACAAGACGCTCACCGTAAGTGAGAACAGCCTCCTCGCCGGCATGGCCGCCACCATCAACGAGGTTCTCGACGGCGCGACCCCCACCATCGCCTGGACCCCGAGCCTGAGCACCCTTTAAAAGTAGTCAAAAAAGCTCTGTCCCAAATGAGCTGCTCTGCAGTTGACGGCACCTAAAAGAAACGAGCCCGCATCCCTTGGGGACACGGGCTCGTAGACAATACGTGGTAGGGGCGGTGGGACGTCTGCGCATTTGCTGCGCAAATGCGCACCGGCTTCGGCCGCCTGTCGGCGCCCTCGCCGGCTCGCTACGGACGCTGCGCGTCCGCTTGACGCTCGCCCCCTCGCGGGTTCGAGCCCCACCGGCGTCCAAAAGAAACAAGCCCGCATCCCCATGGGGCACGGGCCCGTAAAAGCCAAATGGTAGGGGCGGTGGGACTCGAACCCACAATCCTTGCGGCGAGAGATTTTAAGTCTCCTGCGTATGCCAATTCCGCCACGCCCCCGTGAGACTAGAAGTCTAGCACAAGCCGTCCGTTACGCGTTGACGGCCATCGAGTGCTGCCCCGACTTCTCCAGGAACTCCTGGAACTTGGCTTCGTCGCCCTTGTTCTTGTACTGCAGGGCCAGCAGGTACTCCAGGCGGCAGCGCTTGACCGGGTCGTCGCCGACATCCTCGAGCATGCGCTCCAACTCGGGAATGTCGTTGTGGCGCTTGAGGATCATCGTGTCGTACATCAGCTGACACTCGTGTGCAACCGCCTCGGCTTGACCGCCCTCAAAGCCCTTGATCTCGCGCAACAGCTCTTTGGACTTTTTGCGGTCCTCCTGGCCAACATAGTAGTTAAAGGCCTTAATGACCAGGTCGACGCGCTGCATCTTGGGGAGGTTGAGTCCCAGCAGCAGGTCGAACATCTCGCTGGCGCGCTCGTGGTCCTCGCGCAGCAGATAGGAGTTCAGACGCAGGTAGTCGCGGTTGTAGCGCGGGTACAGCATGCTGGTGAGTTTGCCGTCGAGCAAACGATCGAACTCGTCCCACTGCTTGGCAGCCATAAGCTGCTGCAGGCGCTTAAACGTGGTGCGTTTTTTGATGCTAAAGAACACCGACACGGCGATACAGATGATAACGACGGCGGTCCAGAGTGTGCGGGAATCGGGCATATTAGGGTCCTTAGTCGCTCATAAAGCGAGCGGTATGACAACACGTACTGGATGTATTATACGCAGCGCGCAAGCAAACTGGCATAAAAGCTCATCGAGGCCGAGTGCCATCGCTCGCTGCGGTACACTTACCTAAAGTAAACCATGAAGGGAGACATTACCTATGAAGAAGATCGTTTTGGCTTGCGGTGCTGGCGCTGCTACTTCCACGCTCGTTGCCCAGAAGGTCGCTACCATGCTCGACGCCAACGGTTATGCCGGCAAGTATGAGATCGTGCAGTGCGCCATCTCTGAGGCCAAGGACGCTTGCGACGAGGGCGCCGACCTGCTGATCGCCACCACCGTTGCCCCCGAGGGCCTCACCTGCCCGTACGTGAGCGGCGTGCCCTTCATGACCGGCATGAACCGCGTCGCTGCCGAGAAGGCCGTTCTCGACGTTATGGCTCAGTAGGCGCTGACTGTATGAGTGAGCAGAACGCCAACCCGGTAGAGCTCTTTGGCATGCGCGTTGCCCATGTGGGCATTAACGCCACTGACCCGGCAGACGCCCTGGAGATCGCGGAGCTGTTCTCGACGATGATGGGCCTGCCCGTTATCGAGACCCCGGTTTCGTACTTTAACGATTCGCTGGTCGAGATCATGAAGCAGAACGGTCGTGGCGCCAAGGGCCACATTGGCTTTGCTGTCAACGACATCGATGCGGCCGAGAAGTGGTTTGCCGAGCGCGGGCTCGAGGTCAACGAGGAGTCGCGCGTGCTGCTGCCCGACGGCGGCACCAAGCTCGTGTACTTTAAGCGCGAGTTTGCCGGTTTCGCCGTGCACCTGTGCCGCGAGTAGCGCACAAGCTGCCATAGCTAACGAAAAATGGGGTAAGGCTACGTGGCCTTACCCCATTTTTAATGCCGAGAGGGTGACTGACGGGCTGCCGTAAAACGAAGGTGAATGGTTTCCCATGAAGTGAACGAGTGAAATCGGACCTCTGGAGCATCGACACTTTGGAGGCACCGTTTCCTGCGGTTTCGTAAAGTTTTTCCTGCAGTTTTGGCGTCAAAAAGTGTGGATGCTTCGGGGGTCCAAAATGGGTCGTTCACTTCGCGGAAAAGCATTCACCTTCGATTCGTGAGAGACGCCCCTACCGCGGCAGGCGAATCGTAAAGCGGCTGCCGACGCCCTCGACTGAGGTCACGCCAATGACACCACCATGGCTATCGACGATCCACTTGGCAATGGCAAGCCCCAGACCCGAGCCCTGCGCGCCGGCATTGCGTGCGTTGTCGGCACGGTAGAACCGCTCGAACGCGTGAGCTGCGGATTCCTGGTTCATGCCGATCCCCTCGTCCTCAACGCTTATGTCGATCGTGCCCGCGCCCGCATCCGGCGTTATGGCAAACGTGACGGTTGTGCCCGCGTCCGAATACTTGGCGGCGTTTTGCACGATCACGCGCAGCGCCTGCTTCACGAGTGCCACGTCAACCGATGCGTTGCAGCGCGGGTCGCTGGTAAGTGCGGCATCATACGCCAGCCGATATGTGTGCCCGGCATCGATCATCTGAGATTCTTCGCAAACCTCGCCGACCAGTGCAGCCAGGTTGGTATTTGCGCGCCGTAGCACGGTGCGACCGGCATCGCCGCGCGCCAAAAATAGCAGCTGCTCAACGAGCTCCTGCATATGCTCGCTTTCGGCTTTGAGCGAGGCGATGGACTCTGCTAGCACGTCTGGGTCGTCTTTCCCCCAGCGGTCGAGCATGTTTACGTAGCCCTGAATCACCGCGATGGGTGTGCGCAGCTCGTGGCTTGCATCGTTGACAAAGCGCATCTGCTGCAGCTTTGCCTCTTGCATCTGACGCAGCAGGCGGTTGAGCGCGACCTCGATGCTTGCCAGGTCGGCGTCGCCGGTGGTGACGCTCGGCGAGTCGACGCTTGCGCGCTCGATGGCCTGCTCGAGCGTTTCCATCTTGCCGCCGGAGAGCTGCATGCGGCCGAGTTCGTCCACGCGCAGGGCCAGATCGTTGAGCGGCGCCATGGTGCGGCGCACGCGGCGGGCGCCGCCGAGCATGTTGAGCACGCTGATGACCTGCCAACCCACAACTACAAGGTAGAGAGGCCATAGCGTGACGAGGTCCTGCGCGAGGGGGAAAGTCTTGGTGGTACGCGCAAGCTCGACGGTATAGGTGAGCGTTGTCAGGTCCCAGCCGCGCGCGGGCGTCAGCGACATGCTGCGAACGGTGGCGCTGGGGATCCATCCTGCGGTAAACGCGCCGTTGGGCAGCGTCTGGTTGTATCCATAGACGAGGATCGCCACCGCAATAACCAACAGCCACAGATCGAGCCAGACATAGCTCACCAGGCGGCGCCACATGTAGCTCCAGTTGATGGCGCGGGCGATGGAGGTGACGCGCTTGGCCTCGGCGTTACGCGCGGCAGACATAGCCCACCCCGCGCACGGTCTGGATGATGCGAACACCGCCGGCGTCCTCGATCTTGGCGCGCAGGTGCGCGATGTGCACGTCGACGTTGTTGGTGTCACCCACGTATTCGTAGCCCAGTGCCTCGTGCGCGATGCGCTCGCGCGTGAGCACGGTTTCGGCATGCGCCATAAGCAGGGCGAGGACGTCGAACTCTCGGGCTGTGAGCACGATGGGCGAGCCGCCGACGATGACTTCGCGGCGGTCGGGATCGAGTGCGACCGAGCCCACGGTGAGCGTGGTGGGCGAGGCAGGGGTCTGGGCCGTATCGCTGGCCGGGGGCGTCGCGGCGGCGCTCCCGGCTGCGTCGCCCGCCAAGCCCGCCCCGGCGCCGACGCCAGCCGCGCCCGAAGCCGCCCGCACGGCCTCCGCGCGCTTCAGCGCCACGCGGATCCGCGCGAACAGCTCCTCAATTGCAAACGGCTTGGTTAGGTAATCGTCGGCGCCGGCATCGAGCCCGGCCACCTTGTCCATCACGGCATCGCGCGCGGTGACCATGATCACCGGCACATCCTTGTGCTTGCGCACGCGCCGCAGCACCTCCATACCGTTGAGCTGCGGCAGCAGCACGTCGAGCAGAATCAGATCGTAGTCGCGCTCCAGCGCCAGGTCAACGGCGGTGCGGCCATCGGCGGCGTGCTCCACCTGGTAGCCCTCGTGCTCCAGTTCGAGCGTCACAAAGCGGGCGATTTTCTCCTCGTCCTCTACGATCAGGATCCGTGCCATGCGTGCCCCCGTCTGCGATTACTTGTCGTCGTTCAGATTTTGCTTGATGTCGTCCGCGGCATTGGCAGCGCTGTCCATCAGGTTGTTGATGCTGCCGGGCACGTCGCCGTCGCTGTCGATGCGGTAGCGCATGCCAAAGAACAAGCCAATCAGCATTAGCCAGATCGTGGCGCCCCAGGCAAACAGGGCGATGATGGGAATCAGGATGGGGATGTTGAGGACGATCGCATCGCGGCGCGTGGCGATAAACTTGGTGTCCAAACTCAGGCGGAAGAGCTTTTTGAGGTACTCCCACACGCTGTCCATCTTCTTGGAGAAGTCGGTCTTTTCGCTCGACTTCTCGTAGGCGGCCTGCGCGGCGACCATTTCGGCCGAGGGCTCGTCGACCGGCGCGGACTCGGTGGCGGCGTGCGCCGACGTAGTCTGGGTCTCGCCCTGCGACTCGAGCCAAATGATGGCATCCAAAACGTTGCCGTCGGCAGCGTCGAGCGCGGCCTTGGCATCGGTGTAGCTCACGCTGCACTTGGTGCGGATGGTTTCAACTTTTTCGAGGTCGTCCATGACCCGTCCTTTCGTTCGATGGGCGCGACGCCGGGCAATTTGCTCGGGCGCGAGCGTTGCGTTCGGCGGTCTGCGTTGCGCCGCCCCGCCCTTGGTCGAACTCTATAGTGCAGGTTATAGATTAAGCGATTCTTGAGCCAAGATTAATGTTGGATGAGTTTTTGGGTGGCAGTGGGAAAAGTATTAGACCTCGATAGCGGGAGATGGGGTGCCGGTATCAAGCCGGCGTCAGAAATGGGATAAGCAAGGCGAACGGATCATATGGATTAAAATCGCGTTGCAAAAGTATGAGTTTCACACACGGCAGCCATGGAAGGACCTTAATATTACTTAGGCATGCGGCATTTGACGCCAGTCCTAATTGAAAGGCCAAGGGTAAATGGCTCCATGGGCAAGTGATTCTGTTTGCTAATGACCGAAAGCACCAATCCGTCATGTTGATTAAGGTTTCTGTTTGCTTGCATGGTTCGCTAGCTGCTAAAAGGTTGACCGATTGACTGTTTATGGCATCGTTAGTCGTCGGTGTTTTATAACATTAATTTAAAATAGCTGCAGTGGCTGAATGAATATAGAGAAAGGACTATCAATGGAGTGCAACTGGATTTACTTCCCATTAAACGGTCGTCCGCCGCAGCCGTTAATGGACGTTGTAAAAGCTGTAAATAAAAATATTGAGCAGATTCGTTCTGATAAAAACAGCGAGCACAGCGATAGCGCGCTCCGAATTTTGGCGTTCGATTTGGAGCAATTTGGTTTCAATGTTGAGGTGGGAAAAAGAAAAACGAGAAACTATCGATGCCAGTGTTGTATGGGGAGAAAGGCTTAATTGATAAAGCTTTTGAGGTCGATGCCGTCCATAGGGACACTAACACGATAGTGGAGATTGAGGCCGGGCGCGCTGTCGCGAACAACCAGTTTCTGAAGGATTTTTTTGAAGCGTGCATGATACAGGATGCAGCATATCTTTGTGTAGTCGTTCGTAATGTGTACAAGAGTGGTGACAACTCAAGCAGAGACTACGAAAAGGTCGTAACTTTTTTCAAAACATTGTATGCAAGCGGGCGCATGCCTGTTCCGTTAAAAGGCATTATGGTTATTGGGTACTAACTGCAGTGGTTCTTTCAGTTTTGGAATAGTTCCGCGTGTAACTATTTGTGTGTCGGGCACATGGTGACTTGGGCAGCGGCTCGGACTCAGCGGATGCGAACAGCATGTATGCGGCAAGGTTTTCAAATTGTTTTAGAGGAAAACCTCTGCTGCTCAGTCAGCATTCGGCACCCTTCCCAACGCACGTATGATTAGCTTTTGAGATCGCTTCTGCTCTCTAATGGCGGCCGCAAGAGCCCTTCGACGTTCGATTTTGGCTTGCAGCTCATCAACCTTTGTAGCGGGTACATGGTCACTTTTGACCTTGTCGCCGACTCGATAGTTGAGATAGCAGTATTCGTGGCCCTTTATGTTTCGCATGCGGATGCTGCCCTTTGGAAGGAGACTGATTTCCTGCTCCATGAGGCCCAAGAGGCGGCTCGAGCGTGCATATTCCTCTTCTAGGACATCTTCTAAGACGGACATGGAGCCTCCTTTCCGAGTAGTTACCCTACATTCTATCAAATCCATTAACTTGTAGGGTAACTCAAGCATGTCCGCACGACATGTGACACTTACCCTGCCGCCCTGCTCTGCCGCGGCGGCATGTACCCAAACAACGGTCCTCTAAGGAGTTCGATATCGATGAGTGATAACACCAAGCATCTCGCAAAGAAGTGCGTCAAGGACGCGGGACCGTGCCTTGCGCTGTGCGTAGCCGGCGCAGCGGTCGCGCTGCTGGCTGTTTTGGGGCCATTCGACGTGCTCCGAAGTGCCAGTTCCCTGCACGTTATCATCGCCCTTGCCGCCGCTATGATGACCGGCGGCGTGCTCGATTTGATCTTTTGGGTGCTCGACCCGTTTGGATGGAAGAACGAGGGGTAAGCCCTAAGGGATGGAAGGGCTGGAACGGTTGGCTTAGTGATCGTGCAGAATGTGGACTAGCGACTTACAGGGAAGCGGTGATCCGATGACGGTCTATGTGACGGGCGACGTCCATGGCGGCGCTGACATGCAAAAGCTGCGCGATTGGGACTTTGGGGATAGCCTGACGAGCGACGACTATCTGATTATCGCGGGCGACTTTGGCTTTCCCTGGGATTTCTCTGCCGAGGAATGTGCCGACATCGCTTGGCTGGAGTCGCGCCCCTATACCGTGCTGTTCGTCGACGGCAACCACGAACGTTTCGACCACTGGGCGGAGCGTCCCATGGAGTTGTGGCATGGCGGCCTGACGCAGCGCCTGTCGGACACCTCGCCCATACGGCGCCTGACGCGCGGCGAGGTTTTTGGCCTCGACGGCTCAATGGTCTTTACCATGGGCGGCGCCACGAGCGTGGACAAGGAATACCGCATTCCCTATTCCAGCTGGTGGCCGCAGGAGTTGCCGGACGAGCGCAACTTTGAGGAGGCACGGACGAAGCTCGACAGCGTGGCCTGGAAGGTCGACTACGTGGTCACCCACACCTGCTCTACGCGCATGCTTTCGCCCACGCTCTATCCGGCGCCCGGCTGGAATTGCCCCGCCGTCGATCGACTTACGGCATTTTTTGACGAGTTGGAAGACCGCTTGGACTACAAGCGCTGGTACTACGGGCATTTTCATCGGGATGCCAACCCGACCGAGCGCCATACCGTGCTCTACGACTGCATCGTTCGCCTGGGCGACGAACTCCAGCCTTGGGATGTTGCGTAGGGGTGGGGCGTATTTAGCTACTCGGCCGTTACAGCGATGTTCTCTCGGTGCGCGCGGATAACATCCCAGCTAAAGTGCTCGACCAGCTGCTCGGCGGAGCACGGCGTGGTGTCTGGCGCGATGCCCGTTTGCCCGGCGAGCCAGCCCAGCAGTGCTTCGGGCGTGGCAAAGCGGGTGCGCAACTCGCCCAGGTCCAGATCGCGGTCGCGCTTGGAAAGGCGGCGGCCGTCCGCCGACATGAGCAGCGGAATGTGCGCGTAGTGCGGCGTGGCAAGTCCCAGCAGATGCTGCAGGTAGATCTGGCGGGGCGTGGAGCCCAGCAGGTCGCATCCGCGCACGACCTCGGTGACGCCCATGGCGGCGTCGTCGACCACTACGGCCAGCTGATAGGCAAATACGCCGTCGCTGCGGCGCACCAAAAAGTCGCCGCACTCGGTGGCGAGCGCCTCGCATTGGGCGCCGTACGTGCGGTCTACGAACTCGACCACATCGTCGGCGAGGTCATCGACCGTGGGTACGCGCAGGCGCGTGGCCGGGGCGCGCAGGGTGCTGCGGCGGGCAACCTCTTCGGCCGAAAGAGCACGGCAGGCGCCGCGATAGATGGGCGTGCCGTCGCTGGCGTGCGGTGCGCTCGCGGCGTGGAGCTCGGCGCGCGTGCAAAAGCAAGGGTAGGTGAGGCCGGCGTCTTGCAATTGGCGCAAGGCGGCTTCGTACAGATCCAGGCGATCGTGCTGGTAGTAGGGGCCTTCGTCCCACTCGAGACCCAGCCAGGCCAGGTCGTCGATCAGCTGGGCCGCAAGTTCGGGACGCTTGCAGCGATCGTCCAGGTCCTCGATGCGCAACACGATACTGCCGCCCTGGCTGCGGGCCGAAAGCCACGCGCACAGGCAGCTGAACACGTTGCCCAGGTGCATGCGGCCCGAGGGCGACGGGGCAAAGCGGCCCACGACGGGGGTGGGAGAGGGAGTCGCCGTCGACGTGGCCACGGCGGGCGTTGCTATGTTGCGTGCTTTGATATCCATGCGGACGAGTATAGCGCGGGGCGCGATGGGGAGGCGTCACTGTGGTCCGCAAGTTGTCGAGGCCCCTCATTGCGTATGGCGGGTCGCAGACTCGGTGCTTTGATACCTGTCCATCAACTCGGCACCTAAGACGACAGAAACCCCGGCAGCTCTTCGCAACTGCCGGGGTTTCCGCGGAAAAGGGGGACATGATCCTCGAGCGAACGGGAAAGGGGCAAACCGTTTTCGCTCAACTGCTTTATGCCCTTCGCCCGCAGGCTCAATCAGCGTTTTAGCGGCAACACAAAGCCGCTACACCTGTGACGGAGCTGTGAAGTGGTGTCTGCTGCTGGCGCGGGCCATGGCAAGGAGTGTCCCAGACTGCCGGCAGATAAGGAACGTCCCCAAGTGCCGGCCGTGGACGTGACTTTCGTCCCGTTTGATACTCCGCTGGCCTAGATGTTCGTCACATGAGCCCGCAAACGTGGGACAATGACGCTACTGGTACCACAGACAAAGGATGTGCCTATGAACGCCCCCGTTGCCCAGCCCTGTCGGCAGCGCCGCCTGTTTGCGCGATTCGCTTCCGTCTGCGCACTCGTCGCGCTTGCGTTGTTGCTGCTGCCTGCCGCCGCGCACGCCGACGGCTACTCCATGAGCCAAACCTACATCGGCGCCACGGTTGAGGCCGATGGCTCGCTGACCGTTGTCGAGGGACGCCAGTTCGATTTCGACGACGACATCAACGGCGTGTATTGGGATATCAATACAGGCTCTAACCAGCAAGGCGGCTCGGTGGTCGTCAATGTGCTAAGCGTCGAGGAAGACGACACTGCGTTTAACAAGGTCGACAGCGCAAACAAAGGCGACGACGGCGTTTACACGGTGGAACAGTCCGACGACGGCGTAAAGATTAAGGTGTTCAGCCCCCACGAGAGCGGCGACAGCGCAATCTACTACGTGAGTTATTCCATGACCGGTGCGGTTATGAACTGGGCCGATACCGCCGAGCTTTACTGGAAATTTGTGGGTGACGGCTGGTCGGCGGATTCCGATGACGTCGAGATGGAAGTGTATTTCGCAAATGCCGCTGCCGGGACGGCTGCCGTCAAGGGCGATAACTTCCGCGCATGGGGCCACGGTCCGCTGACGGGCGACGTGTCGCTCGATGAGGACGAGCCCATGGTCACCTATACCATTCCCTGCGTGCATCAGGGCGAATTCGCCGAGGCACGCATCGCCTTCCCCAGCGACTGGGTGCCGCAGCTTGCCGCCTCGGGCGAAGAGCGCATGTCAACGATCCTGAGCGAAGAGAAGGAATGGGCCGACGAAGCTAACGCCCGCCGTGAGCACGCGCGTGCGGTTGCCAGCGCGATTGCCGTGGTGTGTGTTGTCGTGGCGGTTGCCTATACCGGTGTGATCGTGATGCTTAAGCTGCGCAGGCCCAAGCCCAAGCCGCTCTTCCAGGACGAGTACTTCCGCGATGTGCCCTCGGCCGACCATCCCGCGGTGCTTGCAGCTCTCATGAGCTGGAACGACGTGCCCGATCAGGCATATATCGCCACGCTTATGAAGCTCACCGACGACCGCGTGATCAAGCTGGAAGAAGCGACCGAGACCAAGAAGAAGGGTCTGCTCCGTCGCGAAAAAGAGGAGCAGACGTATCGCATCACAGTGACCGACGAGGCCTGGAAGGCTGCCAAGAAGGACGGCATCGATCGCGATGTGCTCAAGGTCTTCTTCGCCGGCGTTAAGCCCGATAAGGACGGAGTCCGTTCGCGCACGTTTAGCGAGCTGGAGGAGTACGCTAGCGAGCGCACCACATCTGTTGGCGACAAGCTCGAGGACTATCAGAGCACGGTTAAGGGCAAGCTGGAGGCGCGCGAGCTTATCGCATCGGATGGCACCATCGCGATGGTGGCCGGCCTGGTTCTCGGTATCATCATCGTCTTTGACATTCTGGGCTCTCTGATCTATACCGACTTTGCGGATGCCAATGTCGGTGCCGCTATGATCTCGATCCCCGTCACGATCGTGGGCTTTGCCCTGAGCTGCACTTTCCGCCGTTACACGCCGGAGGGCGCCGAGGTGGCGGCTCGCTGCAAGGCGCTCAAGCATTGGCTCGAGGACTTTACGCGTCTGAAGGAGGCCGTCCCCAGCGACCTGATCTTGTGGAACAAGCTGCTGGTGATGGGCGTTGCCCTGGGCGTTTCGAAAGAAGTGCTGCGACAGCTGGCCGAAGCCGTGCCTGCGGACCTGCGCAACAGCGACGATTTCTACGACAACTACCCCTGCTACTGGTGGTATTACCATCACTACGGCAACGAGTCCCCACTCGATTCGTTCAACGATGTGTACCACGAGACCATCCGCGAGCTGGCTTCGAGCTCCGACAGCTCGAGCGGCGGCAGCGGCGGCGGCTTCTCTGGCGGCGGTGGTGGCGGCGCCGGCGGAGGCGGCGGCGGAACGTTCTAGTGAGCGCTTGCTTTGGGGTGGATCTTTCTGGGCGGTTGCCAGGGAAGATTCATCCCATTTTTGTGCATCGAAACGGGCCAAACTTTCCGCTGAGGACCTTCGCGCAAGGGGCAGTGGACAAAAAATGCCAAATATGAGTACTGTTGCTGCGCTGGTCACATATGTTTGCACATAATAATGGGCTCCTAATGAGAGTACTTCTCGTTAGGAGCCCATTTCATTGAACATTTGGGGAGCTACGTCAGCTCATGCAGCTGGTCGTCATGCCTACAAGCATCAAAAATGTCCCAAATCGCTGCTACTAAAAAGGTAACAGTACTCATATTTGATGTTTTTTGACCAGGGCTATCTACAAACCCCCTAGGCCACTCATTGGGGACAGACTTAAATGACTAGGTGTGGCTGCCTGGGCTAGGCTGTTAGGTCGAGTTCGTAGAGGAAGCTTTCGCGCGGCATGTCGTGACGGCGCTCTTCGCGGTTGGCGCGGTGCGTGGCCGTGCGCTTAAAGCCGTGCAACTCGTAGAACTTCCACGAGCAGTTGGAGTCGGTGTACAGGTGCGCCCTTGTCGCCCCGCGCGAGGACAGGTACGAGACCGCGGCATCGAGCAAAACCGAGCCAACGCCCAGGCCGTGGACATCGGGATCGACGGCGAGCAGCGTGACTTCGTTGTCGTGCGGCAACGGGCTGCTCTCGAGCAGGCGGTTGTTGGTTCGGATGGTTGCACGCACAAACGAGAGATACTCGGCGCAGGCATCAGGCTCCAGTTCACGCATCTGCGATAGCAGCGCGCGTTCGGTATCCATCCAATGTTCCTTGACGGCGGCGCCACAGCTTTGTCCCGCACGCGCGAGCGAAATGCCACGCGCCTGACCGTCGATTACGGCAACCTGCGAAAACGTCGATGACGAAAGGCAATAGGCGAGGTCGCACGCGGCCTCAAGGCGGTTGTACTCATCGTTATCCGAATTGTTATGCCAAAGCTGCTGCAGAATCAGCGCGATGGCGTCGAAGTCTTCGGTATCAAACGGTCGGTAGAGAACCCGCGAGACCATGGTGCCTCTTTCTTTTGCGGATGCATATCGAGCACAGTTCTACCACGCTATTGGCATCTAATTATGGTGCCCCTGTGTTCCATGAACTCACCGTGCCCGGTGCCGTGCCCATCCCCTCCGCTCGCAAACTTTTTCTGCACATGCGCTCGTTGCGGGGTGCATCGATGCGCTCGATGCGCTACATTGAATCAGTATTTTCAATGCCGCTGCGCGAGCGCTGCAGATCGACGTATCACCGACTCACAGAGCACGGCGGCGTACCAGACAGGAGGACTGCATGGGATCTGATGTGAAGATCGCACGCGCGTTGATCTCGGTTACCGATAAGACGGGCGTCGTCGATTTCGCACGGACGCTGGTTGACGACTTTGGCGTCGAGATCATCTCTACGGGCGGCACGGCTCGTGCCATCGAGGACGCGGGCGTTCCCGTAACCCCCATCGAGGAGTTCACGGGCTATCCCGAGATGATGGACGGCCGCGTCAAGACGCTGCATCCCAAGGTTCACGGCGCGCTGCTTGCCCGTCGCGATTCCGAGCAGCACATGCAGGAGGCCGCTCAGCACGGCATTAAGCTAATCGACCTGGTCGTCGTCAACCTGTACGAGTTCGAGAAGACCGTCGCCAACCCCGAGGTTACCTTTGCGGATGCCATCGAGCACATCGACATCGGTGGTCCCTCCATGTTGCGCTCTGCCGCCAAGAACGCCGCGAGCGTTACCGTCATCTCCGACCCGGCCGACTATGATGCCGTCCTGGCCGAGATGCGCGAGACCGGTGGCTGCGCCACGCTTTCCACCCGTCGTCGCCTGCAGGTGAAGGTCTACCAGACCACCGCCGCCTACGACACGGCTATCTCCCGTTGGCTTGCCGCCCAGGCAAGCGACGTGGCGGACACCTCTGCCAAGCTCGAGATTTCGCTGGAGAAGGTCGACGACCTGCGCTATGGTGAGAATCCTCAGCAAAAGGCTACGGTCTACCGCTTTGCCGAGGGCTGCGAGAACACCGCGAGCTCTCAGTTCCCGCTTGTGGGCTCCGAGCAGATCCAGGGCAAGCCGCTCAGCTACAACAACTATCTGGACGCCGATGCCGCCTGGAACCTGGTCCGCGAGTTCGACGAGCCGGCCTGCGTGATCCTCAAGCATCAGAACCCCTGCGGTTCCGCCGTTGCCGAGGATATCACGGCCGCCTACGACCGCGCTTTCGCCTGCGATCCCAAGAGCGCCTTCGGCGGCATCATCGCCTGCAACCGCGAGGTTCCCTTTGAGCTGGTTGAGCACTTCGCCGACCAGAACAAGCAGTTCGTCGAGGTCATCATCGCCCCGAGCTACACCGATGAGGCGCTCGAGCGCATGGCCAAGCGCCCCAACCTGCGCGTGCTGGCTACCGGCGGCGTGGACCACGGTGCCCAGGTGGAGCTGCGCTCCATCGACGGCGGCATGCTGGTGCAGGAGGTCGACCACGTGACCGAGGATCCCGCGACCTTTACGTTCCCCACCGACCGCAAGCCCACCGACGCTGAGATGGCCGAGCTCGAGTTTGCCTGGAAGGTCTGCAAGGGCGTTAAGTCCAACGCCATTCTGGTCTCCAAGGGCAAGGCCGGCATTGGCATGGGCCCGGGTCAGCCCAACCGCGTTGACTCCGCACTGCTTGCCTGCGAACGCGCCGAGGACTTTTGCGAGCGCGAAGGCGTGGAGAAGGGCGGCTTTGCCTGCGCAAGTGACGCGTTCTTCCCGTTCCGCGACAACGTCGACGTGCTTGCCGCACACGGCGTGACCTGCATCATCCAGCCCGGTGGCTCCAAGCGCGACGACGAGAGCATCCAGGCCTGCAACGAGCACAATATTGCTATGGTGTTTACGGGCGCCCGCCACTTTAGGCACTAAGTTTCGCCCCGGGACAAAATAATCTCTGCAAAAGACGGCCGCTCCGTTTGGAGGGCCGTCTTTTTGGTATAAGAGGACGGAATGACTAACACGAAAGGTATGACCATGCCCCAGATTGATGATGCCGAGCTGTTTGGCAATGCCGAGGACCAGCGTGCGTACGAGGACTTTTGCGCCAATCAGGAGGCGGTCGAGAAGTTTACGCTCGACAAGCCCGCGCTTATCTGCCGTTGGCGCATGTCCAACAAAAAGGTGCCCATGCTCAACCGTCACATTCGCGCGCTGTCCGAGCGCTTGGTGCAGGGCGAGCCGCTTACCCATAACATGCTCAGCTGGGCCAAGCAGCACGTTGAGTGGTCGCTTGCCGAGGGCGATTACACCGCGCACGACGGCGTGCTCATGCTGGTGATCGACGTTAACGGCAATGCCGCCATGACGGTGGGTGAGTACGAGCCGCTGGCCGATACTTCGGCCAAGGCGCTGCGTGCCCGCTCCGCCGAGGCCCGCTCCGAGGCCGACGAAACCGGCGTGGCGCCCGAGCTGCTCGCTGCCGTCAACAACGGCGAGCTGGCCTTTGTGGCGCCGGCGGACGAGTGCCTGTGTGGCACGGCGACGCTCATAGAGCAGCTGGCCCAGACCAAGGGCATCCCGGTCACGCGCGTAGACATTCCCGCACAGCTCAAGGGCGCCTTGTTCCTGGTAAGCGACGAGCACGGCGTGGTGCCTGCCACCGACGCCGACGCCGCCGAGTCTGATGCCGCGACGGTCGCCTTCTTTGCCGACGGCTACGAAAAGCTTCGCGCCCGCCGCTAAATGATTATTCTGGGACGGGGATTAAAGAATCATTTTGGTTCCCGCCACCGCTGCGAGTGCGAGGCGGACAAAACGCCCCCGCTCGCGAACAGTTCTGTCACCTTGGCGACGTGCGTGGCGCGCACCTGCAGTTTCGCAGCCATAATGGTGGCAAGACAACCAAGAGGGGAGCGGAATCCATGGCGCTGATCTATATCGTTGAGGACGACGAGCCCATTCGTCGTGAGCTTATCGACATCCTTGCCCGCGCCGGGTTTGAAATCGAGGCCTGCGAATCGTTCGAGCATGTCTCGCGCGATATTCTCGCCGCCGCGCCCGACCTGGTGCTGCTCGACCTCACGCTTCCCGTCAAGGACGGCCAGCATATCTGCCACGAGGTTCGCCGCGAATCCGAGGTCCCCATCATCGTCCTCACCTCGCGCACGACCGAGATCGACGAGGTCATGGCCATGACGCTCGGCGCGGACGACTTTGTTCCCAAGCCCTATAGCGCGCGCGTGCTCGTGGCGCGCATCAACGCACTGCTGCGTCGCACCGCGGCGTCAGGCGAGCGCAGCACGCTCGTCCACAAGGGGCTGGAGCTCGACCTCGCCCGCTCTATGGTCACCAACACGGCGACCGGCGACAGCACCGAGCTCACCAAAAATGAGCTGCGCATTCTCTCGCTGCTCCTGAGCCGCGCGGGCAAGATCGTCTCGCGCTCGGCCATCATGCAGGACCTGTGGGACTCCGACGCCTTCGTGGACGACAATACGCTCACCGTCAACATCAACCGCCTGCGCACCACGCTCGAAAAAATCGGCATCAAGGGGTATTTGACGACGCATCGCGGCCAAGGCTATTCGGTCTAGGGGCCGGCTATGTCGTTTGGCAAGTTCTTTAAAGATGCACTGCTTCCCGTCGCCGTGTGGACGTGCGGCGTGCTGCTGAGCTGCTTTGTGCTGACGGTCGCCGGCGCACCCGTTTCTATCGTGGTCGTGGCGGTTGGCGTGTCCTTTATCTTCGGTATGCTCGGCATCGTGATCGAGTACGCTCGCCGTCGCCGTTTTCTGCGTCAGTTGGAGCGCGCGGCAGAGGAGCTCGAGAGTCCCGCATGGGTGCAGGAGATGGTGCAATGCCCAACCTATGCCGAGGGCGAGCTCGAGTACGAGGTCCTGTGCCGGGTGGGCAAAGCCGCCTGCGACGAGGTTGCCGAGGGCCGGCGTCAGACCGAAGACTATCGCGACTATATCGAGAGCTGGGTCCACGAGGCCAAGCTGCCCCTGGCGGCGGCTCACCTGATTCTGGAAAACCTCGACGGCGGCGCAGATGACCCAACACGTGTCGATGACCTGGGTCGCGAGTTGGCTCGCGTGGAACGCTATATCGACCAGGCGCTGTACTACGCGCGCTCGGAAGTCGTGGAGCGCGACTACCTGATTCGCCGCTGGGACCTTAAGACCTTGGTGACGGGTGCGATTAAGGCCAACGCGCGCGAGCTCATTGCGGCGCACGTGGCTCCGGTGTGCGAGAACCTCGACTTCGAGGTCTTTACCGACGAAAAATGGCTCGAGTTTATCCTGGGCCAGCTCATTCAGAACAGCATTAAATATGCGCGCGAGGACGGCGCGAAGATCGTGTTTTCGGGCGCGTTACTGGACGAGGGCCTGGCGAGCGAGCGCATCGAGCTCACCGTTGCGGACAACGGCTGCGGCGTGTGTGCGGCAGACCTGCCGCGCGTGTTCGAGAAGGGCTTTACCGGCGACAACGGCCGCACCACCAAGCACGCAACGGGCATCGGCCTCTACCTGGTGGCGCGCCTGTGCTCCAAGATGGGCATCGACGTCACCGCAGCATCGGAGCCCGGCGAAGGCTTCGTCGTAACATTCGCTTTTTCAACGAACAAGTTTCAATACTTTGAGTAACGCACACGGCAAACGCCCGTCCAAACAAAACGTGCCGCCCCAAACGGGGCGGCACGCCATTTTTCTATCAGACAACTCGTTGAAGTGAGGCTGCAAAGGCCGCGGGGCCGGGAGGGGTTTCCTAAGGGCACATCCCGCAGCCGCAACGCGGCGAGGACGTGCCCATGGAAACCCCGCAGGCCCCGCGGCCGGTGGGAGCAACGCTACTTTACGACCAAGATGTCGCAGTCCGTATTGCGCAGCAGGAACGTCGAAATCGAACCCAGAAGCGCATACTTGATCGAGGACAGGCCGCGAGCGCCGCAGAGCACCAGGTCGGGCTTGACCACGTCGAGCATCTCGTCTTTGAGCGTCTCGCGAATACGACCGGCACGTATCATAACCTCGACCTCGGGAATATCGGGATTGGCCTTGGCCTCTTCGAGCTGCTTTTCGATGGAGTTCTTAAAGGCCTCCTCCAGACCGTTGACCAAATCGACCGGATAGGAGCCGGCGCTCTCGAGCGCCGTGGAATCGATAACGTGGCCGATAATCAGCTTGGCGCCGTTGTTCGCGGCGACCTTGATGGCGCGTGCGAGCACAAAATCCTGCTGCTCAGTACCGTCGAGTGAAACAAATACCTTGGTGTAACCCTCGTTCATGGTTTCCTCCTTGGTCTATCGCACGGGCGCGGGGCTCGTGCGTCGGGCGGGCGCGGGTGCGTTGACCGCCGGACACTTTATCTTGTTGCAGTTATACCCAAGGATTTCGGTTTAACTGCTCGCAATTCTGTGAACGGGCGAGTTTTTTGGTAAGGGTAGGCGCGGTCGCACCGCCAACGGTTGATAATGGGACATCGCCCGCATCGTCCGCAGAACATCTACCGGCGGGTGTCTAACGAGGGGGTCCCTTTGGATATTATCGAGCTTCTAAAATCTGCCTTCATGGGCCTGGTCGAGGGCATCACCGAATGGCTGCCCGTTTCGTCGACGGGCCACATGATCTTGGTGGACGAGTTCGTCAAGATGAACGTGAGCGAGACGTTCTGGAATATGTTCCTGGTCGTGATTCAGCTCGGCGCCATTCTGGCCGTCTGCGTGCTGTTTTTCCACGAGCTCAACCCGTTCTCGCCCAGCAAGGGCAAGGAGGGCCGTCGCGACACCTGGGTGCTGTGGGGCAAGATTGTGCTCGGTTGCATTCCTGCGGCGGCGATCGGCCTGCCGCTCAACGACTGGATGGAGGAGCATTTCTACAACGCTCCCGTCGTGGCGCTGGCGCTCATTGTGTACGGCGTGCTGTTTATCGTGATCGAGAACTGGCGCGCGAGCAAGCGCGAGGAAATGGCCGTTGCCGGTTCGTTTGGTTCGCGTGCTGTGGTGTCGGGTGGACGTCCCGCCGGTGCGCACTTTGCGGCGCCCCCCACGGCTACCGCTGAGGATGAGGACGATGACGAGAATCTGGACTTTGGTTCCATCGCCACGCTCGAGGACCTCAGCTGGAAGACTGCGCTGGGTATCGGCTGCTTCCAGGTGCTTTCGCTGGTGCCTGGTACGTCTCGCTCCGGTTCTACCATCATCGGCGGCCTGCTTTTGGGCTGCACGCGCTCGGTGGCGTCTAAGTTCACGTTCTTCCTGGCCATCCCTGTCATGTTTGGCGCGAGTGCGCTCAAGCTGGTCAAGTACTTCATCAAGGGCGGCACGTTCGGCACCAACGAGATCGCCATCTTGGGCGTGGGCTGCGTTGTTGCCTTTGTGGTTTCGCTCATCGCCATCAAGTGGCTCATGGGCTTCGTCCGCCGTCACGACTTTAAGTGCTTCGGTGTTTACCGCATCATCCTGGGCATCGTAGTGCTCGCATACTTCTTCGTTCTGGAGCCCATGCTCGGCCTCTAACTTAGTCGACGCTGCGCGGCGGCCAGAGCGACAGCTTGTCATTCAAAGAGGGTGGCATGACCAAAAGGTCTATGCTGCCCTCTTTTTTGGGCGATGGGGTGGGTCCGATGGTGGCGCACGGAGTCGTGGTGTGATTTGCGTCGGTGTCCGCGCGGCTCGGTATACTGGTACGGCTCAAACTATGGCGCTGCCCGCAGGCGCGCCGTCCGTCAGATGAGGAGTCGCCCATGACCCAGCCCCTGCCCTGGGAAAAGAACACTGCCGCGCCCGTGCCGCCCGCGCCGGAACCCGTGCCACTCGATGCATACACCGCCCCCGCTGCGCCGGAGCCCGAGCTCGTTCCGCTCGACATCTACGACGCTCCCGCGCCGGCGCCCAAGCCCGCCAAGCCGCTCGTCGACATCGACAGCCTTAATCCCGCCCAGCGCGAGGCGGTCCTGTCCACCGAGGGCCCGTTGCTGGTGCTCGCCGGCGCCGGCTCGGGCAAGACCCGCGTCTTGACCTTCCGTATCGCACATATGCTCGGCGACCTGGGTGTTAAGCCTTGGCAGGTTCTTGCCATTACGTTTACCAACAAGGCTGCGGCAGAGATGCGCGAGCGTCTGGCGGCACTCATCCCCAGTGGCACCCGCGGCATGTGGGTGTGCACCTTCCACGCCATGTGCGTGCGCATGCTGCGCGAGGACGCCGACCTGCTGGGCTACACCGGTCAGTTCACCATCTATGACGACGATGACTCAAAGCGCATGGTGCGTGACATTATGCAGGCGCTCGGCATTGAGCAAAAGCAGTTCCCCATCAACATGATCCGCAGCAAAATCAGCTCGGCCAAAAACGCCATGATCGGCCCCGAGGACATGCTCAAGAGCGCCGATAGCCCCAACGACAAAAAGGCCGCGCAGGTCTACCTGGAGCTGGAGCGCCGCCTGCGCGCCGCCAACGCGATGGACTTCGACGACCTGCTCGTGCGCACGCTCGAGCTACTGCGCACCCGCCCCGAGGTGCTCGACAAGTACCAAGAGCGCTTCCGCTACATTAGCGTCGACGAGTATCAGGACACCAACCACGTCCAGTACGAGATCGCCAACCTGCTGGCCGCCAAGTACCAAAATCTCATGGTCGTGGGCGACGATGACCAGTCCATTTACAGCTGGCGTGGCGCCGACATCACCAACATCCTGGACTTTGAGAAGGACTTTAAAAACTGCAAGACCGTCAAGCTGGAGCAGAACTATCGTTCCACGGGTCACATCCTGAGCGCCGCCAATGCCGTGGTGCGCCACAACTCGCAGCGCAAGGACAAGCGCCTGTTTACGGCCGAGGGCGATGGCGAGAAGATTCAGGCTTTCCAGGCAAGCGACGAGCGCGACGAGGGTCGCTGGATTGCCGGCGAGATCGAGAAGCTGCATGCCAAGGGTACGAGCTACGACGATATCGCCGTGTTCTACCGCACCAACGCCCAGTCGCGTACCCTCGAAGATATGTTCCTGCGCGCGGGCGTGCCCTACAAGATCGTCGGCGGCACGCGATTCTTCGACCGCGCCGAGATCCGCGATGTCATGGCCTACCTCAAGATGATCGTGAACCCGGCCGACGAGATGAGCGTCAAGCGCGTCATCAACACGCCGCGCCGCGGCATCGGCTCCACTTCGATCCAAAAGATTGAGCAGCTGGCGCGCGACAATCGTTGCTCGTTCTTCCAGGCCTGCGAGATCGCAACAGCCGAGACGGGCATGTTTAGCGCGAAGGTGCGCAACGGCCTGTCGAGTTTTGTGGCGCTGGTGCGCGAGGGCCGCCGCATGGACGGCGAGCTCAAGGACGTCGTCGAGATGATTGTCGACAAGACGGGCCTGCTGCAGGCGTTTCGCGCCGAGGGCACCATGGAGTCCGAGAGCCGCGCCGAGAACATCCAGGAATTCCTGGGCGTCGCCGCCGAATTTGAGGAGACGCACGAGGATATCGAGGGTACGCTCGAGAGTCTAGAAGAGCTGCGCGCGGCCGGTGTTGCCGACGTGCCGTCCGTCGCCGAGTCCGAGTCCGTCGTGGTGAGTGCGCCCGCGTCCGAGCCGGGGTCGTCCGCTCCGGCATCCTCGTTTGAGGCACTTGTCGGCGCTCGTGACGCCGCGGGCTCCAATCCGCTCGATAGCCTAGCCGCCCCGGCGCTCTCGCCGCAGGATGCCCTGGCCGCCGCCATCGCGGGCAACGCGTATGCCGTGCCAACAGAGCTACCGGCGGGCGCCGTGCATGCCGACGAGATCGAGCGCACCTACGGTCCGCTCACCTGTAAGGCACTGCCGGCACTCATGGAGTGGCTGGCCCTGCGCTCCGACTTGGATTCCCTGGCCGGCGAGACGCATGCCATTACCATGATGACCATCCACTCCGCCAAGGGCCTGGAGTTCCCGGCGGTGTTCGTGGCCGGCATGGAGGAGGGTATCTTCCCGCACGTGCACGACTTTGGCGGCAGCGATGACCCGGGCAAGCTCGAGGAGGAGCGTCGCCTGGCCTACGTTGCCATCACGCGTGCCCGTAAGCGCCTGTTCCTGACCTATGCGGCCACGCGTCGCACCTACGGCTCGACCTCTGCCAACCCGCGCTCTCGCTTCCTCAACGAGATTCCGTTTGAGGATATCGAGTTTAGCGGTATCGGTTCTGCCGGTTTTGAGGGCACGGGCTGGGAGAAGCGCGGCGACCGTCACGGCACCTTTGGCTCGGGCATGGGCTCGGATATGTATGGCGGCAAGGTGTTCGGTTCGCATACGCGCTCGACCGGCGGTTCCGGTTCGCGCGGCGGATCGAGCTTCGACGATTTCTTTGGTGGCAGCACCTATGGCACTGAGCGCCATCGCGGGGTTTCGCCCGACGCCGGCCGTGTTGCCTCGACCTTTGGTTCGGGCGCGCTGCGAGCTAAAAAGCCGTCGTCCAAGGTGTCGCCGACGGTGGAGCGCAAGGTCGATCGCGCCAGCGCGTCGCAGGACTTTGCCGCGGGCGATACCGTGAGCCACAAGACCTTTGGCACCGGTACCGTGATCTCGGTCGCCGGAGACATGATCGAGGTTCAATTCGAAAAGACCGGCCAGACCAAAAAGCTGATGAAAGGTTTTGCACCGATCGTCAAGCTGTCGTGATCCCGCCGACCCCGGACAGGCGCCATGGACAACATCGCCTGCTCGGACAGTCCTGACTCGCACGGAGAGCACATTAAGTGCTCTCCGGCTCGTGCGGAACTCGCGATCGATGTTGCCCTATACGCCCGCCCAGGTCCTTAGATAACGTTGCTTGCGAGCGTCGCTCTGCTCGGTCGCTTTTTGGTCTGGAGAGCCGGGTGGGCTGATATATAGAAACGATTAGGGGCTCTCCCGTACATGGACGGGAGAGCCCCTTGTTGCGTTTGGGTTGTTGGTGCGATCTACAGGTGCGAGACGATCAGTTCCATCTTGCCTTCGAGGTCGATGGAGCTGACGGTGCTCGGGGCTAGCAGGTGACTTCCCTTGTGGACGGGGTCGCCGCAGACGGTGCCTTCGCCGTCGATGACCGACAGACACATGAAGGGCCAGTGCTGGTCGAGGGTCTTGCTGCCGTTGACGCGCACGCGATCGACGGTGTAGCAGGGGTTGGACTCGAGTTCGGTCACGCCGTCGACTTCGGGCGCGGTCACGGTGCCGTCGGTCGGGGCCTGAGAATCAAAGTCGATGCAGTCGAGACTCTGCTCAATGTGCAGGGGACGCAGTTTGCCGTCGGTGCCGGGACGGTCGTAGTCGTACAGGCGATACGTCACGTCGCTCGACTGCTGCGTCTCCAAAATGAGCGTGCCGGTCTTGATGGCGTGGACGGTACCGGAATCAATCTGGAAAAAGTCGCCCTTGTGGATCGGCAGCACGTTGAGCATGTCGTCCCAGCGGCCGTCTTCGATCATCTGTGCAGCCTCGGCGCGGTCCTTGGCGCGCTGGCCGACGATGATTGTGGCGCCGGGCTCGCAGTCCAGCACATACCAGCACTCGGTTTTGCCCAGGCTGCCGTTCTCGTGCTCGGCGGCGTACTCGTCGTTGGGATGGATCTGGATCGAAAGGTCGTCCTTGGCGTCCAGAATCTTAATGAGCAGCGGGAACTCCTTGCCCTCGCAGTTGCCAAAGAGCTCGCGGTGCTCGGCCCACAGCCATGACAGCGTGTGACCGGCGTACGGGCCCTCAGCGATCTGGCAGTCGCCGTTGGGGTGTGCCGAGATGGCCCAGCACTCACCGATGGGACCCTCGGGAATGTCATAACCAAATACGGTTTCGAGCTGGCGGCCGCCCCAGATCTTCTCGTGAAAGATCGGCGTCAGTTTAATCAAATCGGACATGTTCATACCCCCATGGTGTTGCGCGGCCGCCCACTCTAAACGAGCCGTAACGAGCGCCCGCATGACTACAAAAACCTATGCCAACGTTACGTTGTGCAGCTCAAAGCGGTCACCAACGTTGCGCGAGATCGAATGCTCAAAGGCGGTGCCGCTATCCAAAAAGCCAATCTGGTTGAGCTCGAGCAGGGGAGAGCCGGGTTTGGTGTCCAGGCGCTCAGCCTCTTCCTCGGTTGCCGCTACGGCGCGAATGGTGCGGTGGAAGCTCGAAATCTTCAGCCCGCATTGCTTGCGGATGAAGCTGTAGACCGATCCATACAGGTCTTTCTTTTTAAGGCCCGGAATCAGCTCGAGGGGCATGTAGGTGTACTCGATAACGATGGGCTTCTCGTCGACCTGGCGCACGCGCACGATGTGATAGGCAAAGTCGTCCTCGGCAATTCCCAGCTGGGCAGCGACGTCTGCTGGCGGATTGACAATCGAGAAATCGTAGACCACCGAGGTCACCTTCTCCCCGCGGTGCTCATACGAAAAGCCCTGGGAGCGATCGTTCTTGCCCTGGAAAAACGCCTGGCCGGGAAGCCCCGCCGTGTCCTTAACGTAGGTGCCCGATCCGCGCCGGCTGGTAATAAGGCCTTCCTCGGTGATCTGCTCGATAGCTCGTTTGACGGTGATTTTGGAAACGCTATAGAGCTCACAGAACTCAACGACGGTGGGTAGCTTGTCGCCCGGCTTTAGAGCGCCGTCCTCGATGCTTCGGGCGATATCTGCAGCTATCGCCTCATATTTGGGAATCATGGAACCTCCTTTCCAGCTTGATTGAGTATAAAAGAAAGTATAGTCAACACCTAAGCATCCCTATTGTGTTTTTGAAAAGTTCGAGAAAGAGATAATTGAAAAACGCTTCTCTTTTACAACTAGAGCGCTTCAAATTAATATGCACTCTAATAATGTGGTATTGAGCAAATTGATCGGCTCGAAGATGGGGTTGGGCCGTATTGCCGCCCAGCGAACCGAATCTCATGCCTTGCGTTTTCCCAGATAAAACCTGCCAAAACAAACCTGTCCCTTTTTGACAGGTTTTTGCCTGGGGAGCGGTACCATACAGGCAATGTTTAAACGAGAAAGGTGGGCTCCCATGGAACCTAAGCAGTACTACATCGGCATCGACGTTGGCGGCACTTCGGTTAAGGAAGGCCTGTTCGACGAGGACGGCAACCTGCTTGCCAAGGCCAGCGTGCCCACGCCTCCTATCGTTGACGCCGCGGGCTTTGCCGCGGTGACCGAGGCTATCGATCAGGTGATCGCCAAGGCACAGATTCCGCGCGCCTTTGTGGCGGGCATTGGTCTGGCCGTTCCGTGCCCCATCCCGGCTTCGGGCGATGCCAAGGTTAAGGCCAACATTGCTATTAACCTGCCTGAGCTAAGAGTCGCCATTCAAGAGCACTGCCCCGACGCGGTTGTTAAGTACGAGAACGATGCCAACGCCGCTGCCATGGGCGAGGCCTGGCTCGGCTCTGCCAAGGGCGTACAGAACGTGGTGATGGTCACCATCGGTACCGGCGTGGGTGGCGGCGTTATCGTCAACGGCGACGTGGTGTCGGGCGTTGTGGGTGCCGGCGGCGAGATTGGCCACATGTGCCTGAACCCGGCTGAGGAGCGCACCTGCGGCTGTGGCGGCCATGGCCATCTGGAGCAGTATTCCAGCGCCACCGGCGTGGTGAGTAACTACCTTGCCGAGTGCAAGAAGGCGGGCGTCGAGCCCATCGAGCTCACCGGGCCTTCTGATTCCAAGGACGTGTTCCAGGCCTGCCGCGAGGGTGACAAGCTCGCGCTGGCAGCTGCCGATACCATGGCCGACTATCTCGGCCGCGCCCTGGCGCTTATTGCCAACGTGGTCGATCCCGAGATGTTCCTGATCGGCGGCGGTGCTTCCGCTTCGGCCGATGTCTACCTCGACAAGGTCCGCGAGCACTTTAAGCAGTACGCGCTCTCCGCCTCGCGCGAGACGCCCATTAAGGTCGCTTCGCTCGGCAACGACGCCGGCATCATCGGTGCCGCTTACGTAGCCCTGCGCGCCGCCGGCAAATAGCTGGCGCAAGGGGGCAGGTTAGTTTGCGCCACATGGTGCAGAGGGGACAGACTTTGCCTCAGCGCCTGCCCCAATTTGTGCTGCGGCCCTTCCATCTCATAGGGTTCGGCGTCAGCGTGCTACCATAGCTACGTCCAAGTACACATATCAAGTGGAGGATATCCATGGCAAACGTTCTTGTCTTTGGTCACCAGAACCCCGATAACGACGCCATCATGAGCGCCGTCGTCCTGTCCCAGCTGCTCAACCAGGTTGAGTATGCCGGCAACACCTACGAGGCCTGCGCGCTGGGCCAGCTTCCGGCCGAGTCCGCCAAGCTGCTCGCCGACGCCGGCATTGCCGAGCCCCGCGTGATCGAGTCCGTCGAGGCCGGTCAGCTCGTCGTCCTCACCGACCACAACGAGTCCGCCCAGTCCGTCGCCGGCCTTAAGGACGCCACGGTCTTTGGCGTTGTCGACCATCACCGCATCGGCGACTTCGAGACTGCCGGTCCGCTGCACTACATCTGCCTGCCCTGGGGCTCCAGCTGCACCATCGTCACCAAGCTCGCCGGCGTGCTCGGCGTTGAGCTTTCCGACGTTCAGGCCAAGCTGCTGCTCTCGGCCATGATGACCGATACGCTCATGCTCAAGAGCCCCACCACCACCGATGTCGACCGCGCCGTCGCCGCCAAGCTCGGCGAGCAGGTGAGCGTCGACCCGGTCAAGTTTGGCATGGAGGTCTTCCTCACCCGCCCGTCCGGCTCCTTCACTGCAGCCGAGATGGTCGGCAACGACATCAAGATGTTCGAGCCCGCTGGCAAGAAGCTGCTCATCGGCCAGTACGAGACTGTCGACAAGAGCCGTGCGCTTGGCATGATTGACGAGATCCGCGAGGCCATGCGCGCCTACGCCGCCGAGAAGGGCGCCGACGGCATTGTCCTGTGCATCACCGACATCATGGAGGAGGGCTCGCAGGTCCTGCTCGAGGGCGAGACCGAGGCTGCTCAGAAGGGCCTGGGCATTGCCGACGAGCACGACGGCGTCTGGATGCCGGGCGTCCTCTCCCGTAAGAAGCAGGTCGCTGCCCCCATCATGGCCGCCTGCTAGGTTTAGTTGACCAAACGCCCCGACCGGATCGCGGACGCCCCGCGCTCCGGTCGTTTTTTTGTGCACGTCGCCGCGTCGTCTCTTGGACAGGCGTGCCTGTGCCGTTGAGCAAATAATGTTCAACCTGTGGTTCCGCTTTTCGGCCGCGCTTGCGCGCTTGTCGCGCAGGGTAGGCTAGATGCAAGCGTAATACGTTAGAGCGCGGCGCCGCCACTTGGGCGGGCCGTGCTTTTTTAAGACGGGAGCTTTCCCGTGAAAGGAGCCGCCCATGGCAGCAACTGAGCAGCTGTTCAATGTTCGTGAGCGCAAGCGCTTTGAACGTCACGACATTTGGGAGCGCATCGCCGAGAACGGCACAATCTCCGCCGCCGTCATGGTGATCGCAGCCATCGCCGCGGTCATCTGTGCCAACACCGATGCCTACGAGGCCATTCATCACTTTTTGGAGACTCCACTGTATGTGGGTCTTGGTAGCCTTACGGCCGGCCTCACCGTCGAGGTCTTTGTCAACGACTTCCTCATGGCGATTTTCTTTTTGCTGGTGGGCATCGAGCTCAAGTATGAGATGACGGTCGGCGAGCTCAAAAACCCGCGCCAGGCCATGCTTCCCATGCTGGCAGCCGTGGGCGGCGTCGTCGTTCCCGCCTGCATCTACCTGATCTTTAACCACGCCGGCGCGCGCAACGGTTGGGCCATTCCCATGGCAACCGATATCGCCTTTGCGCTGGGCGTGCTGTCGCTTTTGGGCAACCGCGTGCCCAACGGCGTGCGCGTGTTCTTCTCGACGCTTGCCATTGCCGACGACCTGATCTCCATCGCTGCCATCGCCATCTTCTACGGCCAGAGCCCCAGCCCGTTTTGGCTGGGCGCCGCTGCAGTTGTGACCTGCGCGCTTGTGTGGCTCAACAAGACGCAGCATTACCGCCTTGCCCCGTATTCGGTGCTGGGTCTGCTGCTGTGGTTCTGCATGTTTAAGAGCGGCGTGCACGCCACGCTCGCCGGTGTCATCCTGGCCTTCACCATCCCGGCCAAGTGCGGTGTTAAGCTCGATAGCCTTACCGATTGGCTGGGCGAGTGCCTGCCGTTGCTCGACGACCGCTACGACGACGAGGCACACATCCTGGGTCAGCACGACTTTACCGTCTCGACCACCAGAGTCGAGCGCGTCATGCACCGCGTGACCCCGCCGCTCATTCGCATGGAGCGCCTGATCTCCACGCCGGTCAACTTTGTGATCCTGCCGATCTTTGCATTTGTCAACGCGCAGGTTCGCCTGGTGGGCGTGGATATGGGCACGCTGCTGACCGACCCGGTGACGCTCGGCGTGTATTTTGGCATGCTGCTGGGCAAGCCGATTGGCATCTTTGGCATGACGTTTGCCCTGGTTAAGCTCAAGATCTCCGAGCTGCCGCGCAACGTTAACTGGCACATGATTGCCGGCGTGGGCATTCTGGGCGGCATTGGCTTTACCATGTCGATTCTCATCAGCGGCCTTGCCTTCCCGACGGCCCAGTTTGAGGTTCTTGCAGCCAAGGCCGCTATTCTCGCCGGTTCGGTCACCGCAGCCGTGCTCGGCATGATCTACATGAGCGTGGTCTGCAAGCATCCCTCGCCCAAAGACGAGTAAGAGCGCGAAAACCGGCTCCAGAACCGATTCGGGCGCGTCCAAAATGCGGATTCTGGCGGTGCTTGCCGCCTGCCAGACACGCCAGTGGTCAAAAAACGCCGTTTGTGAGTACTGTCACAAACGGCGTATCATTTTAGGTGCGGAAAATAATGAACAAAGTTATAAGAACTGTACGTTAATGAGTGACCATCGAATTCCAATTTGGCGCTAGCTGACGGTGATTAGGAAGTTTCAAGTCGAGTTTTGCCGATTTCGACCAAAAATCGCTGCTACTAAAAAGGTAACAGTACTCATATTTGCCCTTTTTTGGCCACAAGCCCTAAAACAAGCCTCGCCAAGGTCGGGAAGCGGGCCAAATTGCCGGCCTCGAGGCTTATTCCACCGTTCCGTAGACGGCGCCCCAGCCGTGGGCGGCCAAGGCGGAGTTGAGCTGGTCGCAAAGTGACTGGCGGTCGTAGTAGCCGGGCGGCAAAAGGTTCACGATCTCCATGAGGTCGGGCGCCAGGTCCAAGATTTCGGCCTGTACGATCAGATCCAGGCGGTCGATGGCGTGGCGGTCGTAAAACAGTCCGTCGACCAGGCGCTGCAAGTCGCCGAATTCCTCGGCCTGAAACGATCCGTACTCCATAGTGCCTCCTTGGGCGCCCCACGCCGGCATGCGCGGCGATTCGTAATTGATTGCGATGAACTTAATCTATCACGGCTTCATAACGTTGCGACGATGGCGGTCTATACTTAGACGAACTGCAACGTACCGCTTCGCGAAAGGTCGCACCCCATGCAGACGATCTACCAGAAGATGGAAACCACCGAACTCGATGCCGCCATCGAGGCGCTCAAAGCCGAGGTCGCCGAGGTCAAGGCCAAGGGCCTGGCGCTCGACATGGCCCGCGGCAAGCCGTCGCCCTCCCAGGTTGACATCTCTCGACCCATGCTCGATATCCTCAATGCCGATGCCGATCTGCATGACGGCAACGTCGACTGCTCCAACTACGGCTGCTTTGAGGGCATTCCCTCGGCACGCAAGCTAGCGGGGGAGTTCCTGGGCTGCCCCGCCGAGCAGACGCTCGTACTGGGCTCATCGAGCCTTTTGATTGAGCATGACATCGCCGGCATGTTCTGGCGCTGTGGCTCGTGCGGCAGCGAGCCCTGGGACGCCTACGAGGCCGCGCACGACGGCAAGAAGGTCAAGTTCCTGTGCCCCGTTCCCGGCTACGATCGCCACTTTGGCATCACCGCCGACTTGGGCATCGAGAACGTCCCCGTCGCGATGACCGACAACGGCCCCGACATGGACGAGGTTGAGCGCCTGGTTGCCGCCGACGATTCCATCAAGGGCATCTGGTGCGTGCCCAAGTATTCCAACCCCACGGGCATCACCTTTAGCGAGGACACTGTGCGCCGCCTGGTCGAGATGCCCACGGCCGCGCCCGATTTCCGCATCTTCTGGGACAACGCCTACTGCGTGCACGACCTGTACGATGAGACCGACGAGCTCGCCAACATCTTCGATCTTGCCCGCACGGCGGGCACCGAGGACCGCGTGGTGGCATTCGCCTCGACGTCCAAGATCACTTTCCCGGGTGCCGGTATCGGCTTTATCGGTGCGAGCCCCGCGGTTATCGCGGAGTTCTCCAAGCGCCTGAAGGCCGGCCTCATCAGCGCCGATAAGCTCAACCAACTGCGCCACGTGCGTTTCCTTCCCACCATCGAGGCGGTCAAGGAGCACATGAAAAAGCATGCCGAGTTCTTGCGCCCGCGCTTTGAGGCCGTTGAGCGCAAGCTCACCGAGGGCCTGGGCGAGACGGGCTGCGCTACCTGGACGCATCCTCGCGGCGGCTACTTTGTAAGCTTCGATGGTCCCGAGGGCTCGGCTCAAAAGGTCGCCGCGCTTTGTGCCGACCTGGGCGTCAAGCTCACGCCGGCCGGTGCTACCTGGCCCTATGGCAAGGACCCGCGCGACACCAACATCCGCATCGCGCCGAGCTATCCCACGGTCGAGGACCTGGAGGCCGCGCTCGATGTGCTGGTGCTGGCCGTTAAGCTCGTCGCTGCCGAGCTTGCGCGTGCCGAGCGCGCCTAACGCGCGGCTTCCCGTACTATCCGCACTTTCGATACGTAAAGGAGCGTATACATGGATTTGGGTATTTCCACCAACCCCACGCCAGAGCTCTACACCATTAAGGTGACCGGCGAGATCGATATCTCTAACGCCGATAGCCTGCGCAATGCCATCGACCTGGCGCTCGAGCAGCCCACCGAGGCCGTTGAGCTCGATTTTGCCCAGGTGAGCTACATCGATTCGACGGGCATTGGCGTGCTCGTGGGCGCCGCGCACCACGCGGTCGACCACGGCAAGCGCTTTAGCTGCACCAATGTGCAGCCCCCGGTGATGCGCGTGGTCCAGCTGTTGGGTGTCGACCAGGAGATTTCGATCACCGCTGCATAATCTTGGCCCCCAAAAGGGCGTGCCGTTTGGCATATGTTTGTGATGCGCTCGGACGTTTTGGCGTCCGGGCGCTATACTTGACCGAATGAATAGACGAGTTCCGGCCGAATGGCGCGGTGCGGGCTCGACTCACATCGAGCCTTGGAGGTATGTGTGTTTGGTATTGGAGAGGGTGAGCTCGCGATCATCGTGGTCTTCGGCTTTTTGCTGTTTGGCCCGGATAAGCTCCCACAGATGGGCCGCACGATCGGCCGTGCCATCCGTCAGTTCCGCGAGACGCAGGAAAAGATGACGGCCGTTGTTCAGTCCGAGATTATCGATCCGGTGAGTGAGGCCGCGTCGGCCCCGGTCAAGCCCAAGAAGGCTGCTGCGACCGACGACGATTCCGATGCGGACGAGGATGCCGCCGAGACAGCAGCGCCCGTCAAGAAGGAGACCTTTGCCGAGCGTCGCGCCCGTCTTGCTGCCGAGAAGGCCGCAAACGAGGGCGCTACCGAGGGCGAAGGTATTGCCGAGGAGGCCGAGGGTGCAGAGCCTGCCGTTGCTGCTGATGCCGCCGAGTCCGAACCTGCTGCAGAGCCGGAGCCCGAGCCGGCAGAGCCCACAACGGCCGACCTCTACGCCCGTCGTCCCCGCAAGCGCAAGGCCGTTGTCGACCAGCTCGCCCGCGAGCTCGAGGCCGAGGACGACACCGTTGCCGCCGATGCCCCGAAGGGAGGCGATGAGTAATGCCGATCGGACCTGCGCGCATGCCGCTCTTCGATCACCTGGGCGAGCTCCGTCGCCGCCTGACCATCGTGGTCGTGTCGGTGTTTGCCGCCGCCATCGTGCTGTATTTCGCCACGCCCGTGGTGCTCGACATCCTGGAAGACCCCATCCGCTCCTTTGTGCCGGACGGTAAGTTCTACATCACCACCACGCTCGGCGGCTTTGGACTGCGCTTCTCGCTGGCCATCAAGATGGCCGTGGTCATGTGCACGCCCATGATCATCTGGCAGATTCTGGCATTTTTCCTGCCGGCACTGCGTCCCAACGAGCGCAAGTGGGTCGTACCCACGGTGCTCGCCTCGACGGTACTGTTCTTCCTGGGCGCCATCTTCTGCTACTTCATCATCATCCCTGCGGGCTTTGAGTGGCTCATCGGCGAGACTTCGGCCGTTGCCACGGCGCTGCCCGATCTGGAGAACTACGTCAACATGGAGCTGCTCTTTATGATCGGCTTTGGTGTGGCGTTTGAGCTGCCGCTCATCATCTTCTACCTGTCCGTCTTCCACATCGTGTCCTACGCTGCTTTCCGCAGTGCCTGGCGTTATGTATACGTTGGCCTGCTTGTGGGCTCGGCTGTGATTACGCCCGACGGCTCGCCCGTTACGCTGGGCCTCATGTATGGCGCCCTGCTCTCGCTCTACGAGATTTCGCTCGCCATCGCCCGCGTGGTCATTACCGCGCGCGAGGGCAAGGAGGGCTTGTTTGTGAGCCGTCTGGACCTGTTCTCGGACGATGAGGACGACGAGGAGTAAAACGGTATGCACGAGGTTGGCATTGTCAACGGCATACTCGATACAGTGATTCGCGCGGCGCGTGGGGCGGGGGCCTCGCGCGCCGTTTTGGTGACGCTGCGTATCGGGGATATGACCGAGGTTGTGCGCGAGGCGCTCGACTTTGCGTGGGAGACGTTTCGCGACGAGGATCTGCTCACGTGCGGCTGCGAGCTCGCGGTGGAGGAGATCCATCCGCAAAGTGAATGCCTGGACTGCGGCGAGGTCTTTGACCACGACCGCTTCCATTGCCGCTGCCCCCAATGCGGCGGCGCCAACGTGCGCCTGCTGCACGGCCGCGAGCTCGACATCGCAAGTATCGAAATCGAAACCCCCGACGATTAGCCCGCTAGCCATCTGGCGATGGGGTAAAAAGGGGCAAAAGTAAGGAGCGCTGAGTATGGCTGAGAAAACGATTGATATCGCGTCGCCGATCCTGTCGCGCAACGAGCGCCTGGCAGATCAGCTGCGTCAGCGATTTAATGAGGTAGGCACCTATGTGATCAATGTGCTGTCGAGCCCCGGTTCGGGCAAGACCACCACGATCCTGGGCACCAACGAGCGCCTGCGTGACAAAGCCGGCCTGCGCTGTGCCGTCATCGAGGGCGATATCGCCTCGGACGTTGACGCCATCACCATGAAGGAAGCCGGCATGCCCGCCATCCAGATCAACACGGGCGGCCTGTGCCACCTCGAGGGCAACATGATCATGGAGGCCGTTGACGCGTTCGACCAGGCCGTCGGTCTGGAGAACATCGACGTCATCTTTATCGAAAATGTGGGCAACCTAGTCTGCCCGGTCGACTTTGACCTGGGCGAGAACCTGTCCATCATGATCCTCTCGGTGCCCGAGGGCGACGACAAGCCCATCAAGTACCCGGGCATCTTCCAGCACGCCGGCGCGCAGCTGCTCAATAAGGTCGACGTGGCCCCGGCTTTCGATTTTGACATGGATAGGTATACTAAGACACTCGATGACCTCAATCCGCAGGCGCCGCGGTTTGCCGTGAGCGCGCGCAAGGGCGAGGGCATGGATGCCTGGTGCGATTGGCTCATCGGGCAGATCGAGCAAGCAAGGGCGTAAATCGGCCGCCATACGGGCGGGCGTAGCCGCAGAGACACGAGATAGGAGCCTCTTTTGAAGCTCATCATCGCCGAGAAAAACGACGCCGCGCGTCAGATCGCCGAGCGTCTATCCACGGGCAAACCCAAAAAGGACAAGGTGTACAACACCGCCATCTACCGTTTTGAGTGGAAGGGCGAGGAGTGCGTGACGATCGGTCTTGCCGGTCACATCCTTGCGCCCGATTTTTGCGACAGCGTGCTGTTCGATAAAAAGCTGGGCTGGTATTCGGTTACTGAGGACGGCGAGATGCTGCCGGCCGACATGCCCGATGGCCTGGCTCGTCCGCCCTACGACACCAAGCGCAAGCCGTTTCTTGCCGACGGTATCTCCATCAAGGGCTGGAAGCTCGAGAGCCTGCCCTATCTCACCTGGGCGCCCGTCATTAAGCTGCCGGCCGAGAAGGAGCTCATTCGCTCGCTCAAGAACCTGGCCAAGAAGTCCGACAGCGTCATCATCGCCACGGACTTCGATCGCGAGGGCGAGCTGATCGGTTCGGACGCTCTCAACAAGGTGCGTGAGGTGGCGCCCGACTTGCCGGTTGCCCGCGCCCAGTATTCTTCGTTTACCAAGGCCGAGATCACGCAGGCCTTCGATAATCTCGTCTCGCTCGACCAGAATCTGGCCGACGCCGGCGAGAGTCGCCAGCACATCGACCTCATTTGGGGCGCGGTACTCACGCGCTATCTGACGCTCGCCAAGTTTGGCGGCTTTGGTAACGTGCGCTCTGCCGGCCGCGTGCAGACGCCGACACTCGCCCTGGTGGTCGAGCGCGAGCGCGAGCGCATGGCGTTTGTGCCCGAGGACTATTGGCAGATTCGCGGCATGGGTGCCGCTCAGGGTGCTGCCGAGGACGACCGCTTTAAGATCGCGCACAAGACGGCGCGTTTTACCGACAAAGATGCTGCTGAGACGGCGTATGGTCACGTCGACGGCGTCGCGACGGCAACCGTCGCCGCGGTGACCAAGCGCTCTCGCAAGCAGCAGCCGCCCACGCCGTTTGCGACCACCTCGCTGCAGGCTGCCGCCGCAGCCGAGGGCATCTCGCCTGCGCGTACCATGCGCATCGCCGAGTCTCTCTACATGGCGGGTCTCATCAGCTACCCGCGTGTCGACAACACCGTGTACCCCGCGACGCTCGATCTGGGCGCCGTGGTGAGCGACCTGGCAAAGATCAATCCGGCGCTGGCGCCCGTGTGCAAAAAGGTACTCGCTGGCCCCATGAAGCCCACGCGTGGTAAAGTCGAGACCACCGACCACCCGCCTATCTATCCCACGGGCGAGGGTGATCCGTCCACGCTCGACGGTGGCCAGCGCAAGCTCTACGACCTCATCGCCCGCCGCTTCCTAGCGACGCTTATGGGCCCCGCGACTATCGAGAACACCAAGCTCGAGCTTGACGTGAACGGTGAGCCGTTCGTGGCTTCGGGCGACGTGCTCGTGACCCCGGGTTTCCGCGAGGCGTATCCGTACGGACTCAAGCGCGACGAGCAGATGCCGCCGCTGGAGCAGGGCGACACGGTCGACGTGTTCGACATTAAGCTCGAGGCCAAGCAGACCGAGCCGCCCGCGCGCTACAGCCAGGGCAAGCTCGTGCAGGAGATGGAAAAGCGCGGCCTGGGCACCAAGTCCACGCGTGCGAGCATCATCGAGCGCCTGTATGCCGTGCGCTATCTCAAAAATGATCCCGTTGAGCCGAGCCAGCTGGGCATCGCCATCATCGACGCGCTGACGCAATTTGCCCCGCGCATCACGAGCCCCGATATGACCAGCGAGCTTGATGGCGATATGACCCGCGTCGAGCGCGGCGAGGATACCGAAGAGCATGTCGTGACGCACTCGCGCGCGCTGCTGGCCGGCGTGCTCGACGAGCTGCTCAAGCACACGCAGGAGCTGGGCGACGCCATCAGCGACGCCGTCACGGCCGATGCGCGCGTGGGCGCTTGCCCCAAGTGCGGCAAGGACCTGGTTATGAAGACGAGCGCCAAGACCCGTGGCAGCTTTATCGGCTGCATGGGTTGGCCCGACTGCGATGTGACCTATCCGGTGCCGAGCGGCGTCAAGGTAAGCCCGCTCGAGGGCGAGGCGGCCGTGTGCCCCGAGTGCGGCGCGCCGCGCATTAAGTGCCAGCCGTTCCGCCAGAAGGCCTTCGAGATTTGCGTGAACCCCACGTGCCCCACCAACTACGAGCCTGACCTTAAGGTGGGCGAGTGCAAGGTGTGCGCCGAGGCCGGACGCCATGGCGACCTGATCGCGCACAAGAGCGAGAAGAGCGGCAAGCGCTTTATCCGCTGCACCAACTACGATGACTGCGGCGTGAGCTATCCTCTGCCGGCGCGCGGTAAGCTCGAGGCGACGGGTGAGACCTGCCCCGAGTGCGGTGCTCCCATCGTGGTGGTCAACACGGCGCGCGGCCCGTGGCGTATCTGCGTCAACATGGACTGCCCGACCAAGGAGAAGAAGCCCGCCCGCGGCCGCAAGACTGCGACCAAGGCGAGCACGGCCAAGAAGACGACGGCTAAGAAAGCCACTGCCGCCAAGAAGACGACCGCGAAGAAGTCGACTGCCAAGAAAGCAGCCGCCGACAAGTAACAGCGCAGCCGAAACATTGACCAAAACAAAAATGAGCGAGGATCCCGCGATCCTCGCTCGTTTTTTGACCGGCAGTTAGGGACGTTCCTTTTCTGCCGGCAGTTTAGGAACGTCCCTAACTGCCGGCTCGGGAACGACAAAGCGCTAGTTCACTTCGACGGGTTTGGCGCCGGGATAGCGCTCCTCAAAGTCTAGGCGGTACTTATTGTCATTGGTGCCCGCCACGTTGTCGCGTGACAGCGGTGCCACGATCTCATTCTTGTGGTCCGCAGGCTTGGCGTATTTCAGGCTGATCTCCCAGGCATCACAGATTGCGTCGATGCGGTGATCCAGGTCGTCGTACAGCGCCACGATGTCCTTCCAGGAGCTGTAGTTCTTGGAGCTCGTCGGGACGTCCAGGTCCTCGACGATATCGTAGTACTGCTCGATGGTGTCTTCCGTGCGCTCGGCGACGTCGGCGAGATTTTGACGGGTGGTGCGATCTTCTTCCAGATAGCTGCCGTTGAAGTTCTGCGCGTCGCCACGGACGTAGTTGTCGAGGTCTTCGAGCAAGTCGTAGTATTCGCTCAGTCGGCGGTAGAGGTTCTGTTCGGAGAGCGTTGCTTCGCCGCCATCCTCGTCGTCATCGTCATCATCGTCGTACAGGCTGTTGGGATCGCCGAGAGGCTTTAGGTCATCGTCGTCGACGTCATGGTGCAGCTTAGCTACCTCGGCAGTCGTCTGCGTGACGGCGTTGTCGAACGGTCTGATCGCAAAGAAGATGACCAGGGCGATGATGATCGCCACCAGCACAACGATAACAGCGATAAGCGGCCCGGTGCCGCTCTTTTTGGGAGCGGGGGTCTGTGGCGAAGCGGGCGCGTATGCGGGAGCCGGCTGCTGTTGGGACGAGCCGCTCGCGACGGGTATGCGCTGCGTGGTCTCGACGGTCGCGGGGCCTGCGGCGGGGTCGGGGCGATAGGCGAGGGGGTCGTCCGCCTTGGCTTGCGGCGTATCGAGGGAACCGGTCTGCTCAAAAGCGGGCTGGCTATCGCTCGCGGTTGTTTGCTCAACGGGTGCACCGCACGAGGTGCAGAACTTGGCATCATCTGCAAGAAGTTTGCCGCACGAGGCGCAATACCGAGACATTGCCACTCCTTTCGCCACATTTCAATGCAATACGACGATTATACCCACCGCTCAAAATTCCCCATCATAAGTTGCGGTGAAATAGGGACTGTTTTGCGGTCTCAGAGCTTCAATCAGTCCCTATTTCACCGCAACTTTGGAAAGGCACCTTTAGCCATTGGGGACGCGCCGAGCACTGGGGTATCATGGCTTGGTTGCTATAACTTGCATTTTCGCGCCTTGTAGGAAGGGGCTGCGCCCATGGCTTTTGAGCCTGCTCAACATAGCTTTATCACGCTCGAGGGCGTCGACGGTGCCGGCAAGTCCACGCAGGCGCGCCTGCTTGCCCGCGCGCTCGAGCTCGCTGGCCACCAGGTTGTGAGCCTGCGCGAACCGGGCGGCACCGCCATCAGCGAAAAGATCCGCGCCCTGCTGCTCGACCCCGCCAATATGGCGATGGGCGACACCTGCGAGTTGCTGCTCTACGAGGCTGCGCGTGCCCAGCTGGTGCACGAGGTCATAGCCCCCGCCCTTGCGGCCGGCAAGGTGGTCCTGTGCGATCGCTTCTACGATTCCACGACCTGCTACCAGGCGTTTGCCGATGGCCTCGACCGCCAGATGGTGCGCGACGCCAACAACCTGGCCGTCGCGGGAACGCACCCGGCGCTCACACTCGTCTATCACATCACGCCCGAGCAGGCGGCGCTACGCATGGCAGCCCGTGGCGCGGCAGATCGCATGGAGGCTAAGGGCATGGCATTCCAGGAGCGTGTGTACCAGGGATTTTGTGCCATTGCTGCCGAGGAGCCAAACCGCGTAAAGCTCATCGACGCCACTACGACCGTCGAGGAAGTTTTCGAGAAGACGGTCGAGCAGGTTCGCGCGTACGGTCTCGATATCCCCCAGGATGCTGTCGCCGCCGCGCTTGCCAAGGAGGCCGAGTAACATGGCCCCCGCTCAGGCAAGCCTGCTGGCCAAGCTCGACACCCAAGAGCGCGTGCGCGACTTTTTGACCAATGCCGTCGCCAGCGGCCGTGCATCGCACGCCTACCTGTTTTTGGGCGCCCCCGGCGCGGGCAAGCTCGATGCCGCGTGGGCGCTCGCCCAAGCCTTCCTGTGCGAGCAGGACGGCTGCGGCGCATGCGACAGTTGCGTGCGCGTCTCTCGGCATACGCATCCCGACGTGCACTATTACACGCCCGAGAGCGCCACGGGCTACCTTATTGCCCAGACCCGCGAGCTGCTCGATGACGTGCCGCTGGCACCCATTCGCGCCAAGGCCAAGGTCTACATCATCGACCGTGCCGAGCAACTGCGCGCCAACACCGCCAACGCACTGCTCAAGACACTCGAGGAGCCGCCCGAGGGCGTTATGTTCATCTTGCTGGGCACCTCGGCAGACGTGATGCTGCCCACAATCGTGAGCCGCTGCCAGTGCGTGCCGTTTCGGCTGGTGTCGCCCGCCGTCGCCGCGCAGGCCGTGAGCCGCGCCACCGGTCAGGACCCTGCGCGTTGCCGCATGGCGGTCGCCGTGGCGGGAAGCCCCACACGCGGCATCGAGTTTCTTAAGAGCGCCGAGCGCCAGGACGCCCGCCGTCAGATGGTCCGTGCCATCGACTCACTCATTGCCGCCGACGAGGCCGACGTGCTCAGTCGCGCCAAGTCGCTCATCGTCGCCGTCAAGGCGCCGCTCGCCGAGGTTAAGTCCACGCAGGAAAAGGTACTCGAGCAAAATGCCGACTACCTGTCGCGTGGAGCATTGAAGCAGCTTGAGGACCGCAACAAGCGCGAACTCAACGCGCGCGAGCGTTCGGGTATCATGGAAGCGCTGGCGAGCGCGCGGACGCTCATGCGCGACGTGCTGCTGACACTTCAGGACGAGGCGGCCGACGTGGTGAACGAAGACGTGCGTGACACGATCGGTCGGCTTGCCGCTGCGACGAATGTTGCGGGTGCCACCCAGGCGCTCGAGGCGGTCGCGACCGCCGAGCGCAACATCGCCAGAAACGTTACTCCCCAGCTGGCCATCGAGGTCATGCTGTTCGATATCAGGAAGGCACTGAAATGCCGTTAGTCGTACCCGTTAAGTTTACCTACGCCTCGCGCGACCTGTGGTTTGACCCGCAGGACCTGGATATCCTCGAGGCCGATTATGCCATTTGCTCCACCGAGCGCGGAACCGAGATCGGCTTGGTCACGGCCGATCCCTTCGAGGTGCCGCAAGACGAGATCGGTCAGCCGCTCAAGCCCGTGCTGCGCGTGGCGAGCGACATCGACCTGCAGCTTGCCGACGATTTGGCCATCCAGGGCGACGAGGCGATGGTCGATTTCCGCCGTCTGGTCAAAGAGCTCGACCTCGAGATGAAGCCGGTGGGCGTCGAGTACCTGTTTGGCGGCGAGAAGGCCGTGTTCTACTTTGCGGCCGAGGAGCGCGTCGATTTTCGCCAGCTCGTCAAGGACCTGTCCTCGACGCTGCACATTCGCGTCGACATGCGCCAGATCGGCGTGCGCGACGAGACCCGCCTGGTGGGCGGCTATGCCCAGTGCGGACAGGAGCTCTGCTGCACGCGCTTTGGCGGACAGTTTGAGCCCGTCTCGATCCGCATGGCAAAAGAGCAGGACCTGCCGCTCAATTCCTCCAAGATCAGCGGCGTGTGTGGCCGCCTGATGTGCTGCCTGCGCTACGAGTTCGAGGCCTACAAGGACTTTAAGAGCCGCGCGCCCAAAAAGAAGACGCTCATCGATACGCCGCTCGGCAAGGCGCGTATTCAGGAATATGACACGCCGCGCGAGCAGCTGGTGCTGCGCCTGGAGAACGGCAAGGTCTTTAAGGTCAACCTGGCCGATATGACCTGCTCGGAGGGCTGCAAGAAGAAGGCTACCGAGCAGGGCTGCAATTGCCGCCCCGACTGCGTGACGCGCGATGTGCTCGAGCGCATCGAGTCGCCCGAGATGCGCCTGGCGCTCATGGAGCTCGACCGCGAGAACGGCGTCGACGTGGGCGATGGCCTGTCGAGCGCCGACCGTCTTGCTGGCACGTCGATGCCCAAGCGCCGTCGTCGCGATGCCGATTCCGATGCTCGCGCCGGTCAGGGCCAGGGCGAGGGCCGTGGCCGCGGAAAGGGCCGTGGTAAGGCCGAGGCACCCGAGGCCGAGGAGGCCGCTGGCGGCCGTCGCCGCCGCAAGCGTGCGGGCTCTGCCGATGCCGGCGAGGCCGCAGCCGCCGGCAAGAACGGCGCTCGCGAGCGCGAGGTTCAACAGCCCCAGCAGCAGAATCGCGGCGGTGGCATGAATCCCACACGCCGTCGTCGCCGTCATCTGTCGAGCGAGGAGCGCGAGGACGCCTTCCGCGCCGCAGCTGCTCGCGAGGCTGGTGCCGCTTCCAAGGGTCCCTCGGCCTCCGATGCGCCTGTCGACAAGGGCGGCAAGTCACGTGGCGAGGAGGAGCGCGCGCCGCGTCCGCGCCGTCGCCATTCCTCGGGCGCACAGCAGAAGCCTTCAGTGCCCTCCGTGGCCGATCAGGTCTCGGATGGCGAGGTCAAGGTCACGCGCCGTCGTCCCGGAGATGGCGGGGGAGCTGCTGCCAAGGCTTCGCGTGGCGCCGCTCGCGACGAGCGCGAGCCGCGCGAGGATCGCGGTGGCGAGGGCTCGGCCGACCAGGGTCAAAAGCGCCGTCGCCGTCGCCGTTCCCGCAAGCCGCGCCAGGATGGTGGCGAGGGCTCGACCCCGTCTTCGGCCGCACCACAACCGCCCGCCGGCGAATAACGCCCGCGAGCGGATTTAACCCGCCTTACCCCAATCGCGTCGGGGTACCATAGCGCTGAATCAACAACCCTCCCTGCGACCGAACGTAGGGAGGGTTGTGTCTTGAAGAGCCATCTGAACAAATTGAGCCGTCTGCAGGGTGCCGGCGCCCTACCGTTTGCGGACGAATTGCTGCCGTTTGCCGAGCGGGCGGCACGCGAGGCACTCGAGGCATTGTCGCCAACACGATGTGCCGGCTGCGAGCGCGCCGGTGCGCTTATTTGCCAAGACTGCCTGGCCGCGCTCACGCTCATCGACCCACGTCATAGCTGTACCCGATGCGGCGCCCCGTTTGGGGATTTGCTGTGCACTGAGTGTTCGGTCGAGGGCACGTCCTCGGCAATGGCGGAGGCGCTCGACCGCTGCCTGGCGTGCTCCGTCTATGCGCATCCGCTGCCGCGCATCATTAAAGCGTACAAGGACGCGGGCGAGCGACGCCTGGCGCCGTATCTGGCGGAGCTGCTCTACGACACTGCCCTGCATGCCCAGGTCGTAGCGCCCGAACGCTTAGGAGGTGTGCTGTCCGGTGCGGATGCGGTGGTGTTTGTGCCCGCGACGGCGGCAGCGTTTCGGCGGCGTGGCTTTGATCATATGGAGGCTATTGCGCGCCCATTTTGCGAGCTGTCGGGTGTTCCCCTGCTCGATGCTCTCGTCAAGTACGGGCATGGCGACCAGCGCGAACTCGGTCGTGAGGAGCGCCGCGAGCGTGCCCAAGGCATGTACGAGACGGTTGAGGACGTGCACGGCCGCCGCCTGCTGCTTATCGATGACGTTATCACCACGGGCGCGACCATGGCAGCAGCCTCGGCGGAGCTCAAGCGCGCCGGCGCTGCGGCAGTCGATGGCCTTGCTATCGCACGTGTTTGGTAGGGGTGGTTTTGTGGCAGTGAAGATTGAGCGGCGCAACGAGCCGACAGGCGAACAGCTAGCGGCTTCCGTAATCCTAACAGGCGCTTCAGCGCTGCGCATGATGCGCGCCGAGCGCCGGCAGATGGGCTATATCAGCTGGAAGGACCTTAATCCCGATGATGAGCGCCGTGTGCTGCGCACGTCGTCGCCCTCGACCGAGGATATCTATCTTCCTGACTTGGTGCGAATTGGAGCCAAAAGTGGCGAGGTGCAAGAAGATCTGTGCTTGCTGGTGGGATCTGCGGCGCAGCGCCGCCGCATGCCTAGCGTAGGCTGGTCCGTGTGTTCCGGGTTGCCCGCCGGCTCGATTCTAGAGGTGGAACCGGGGGTGTACAGCTTGTCTCCCGAGGCCCTCTGCCTTGCCGTTGCGCGCGAACTTGGCTGTATCCAGGCATTTGCCCTGGCCCAGGAGCTGTGCTCTAAGATTTCACTGAGCGACCGCGGGAAGTATCTGCCTCCCTACACCTCGCCTGTTACGAATAAACTTGCAAAGGACAAGGACCAGCCAGCAGACGTGGGCTACTTTGAAGTCGAGCCGGCGCTGACGCCCGATCGCCTGGCAGATTACCTTGCGGCATGCAAGGGGAATGTGGCCAAACAGCTGCTGCGTCTGTGTCCCTACCTGTCAGAAAACCTGCTCTCGCCCATGGAGTGCATCATGCTCGCCCTGTTTTCGCTTCCGTTTTCCTATGGCGGGTTTGCCTGCGGACCTTTTAAGACCGACTACAAGATCGAGTTTGATGACCGTGCGCAGGCAATCTCGGGGATGCCCCATGCAGTTTGCGATGCGTATCAAGAGGCAGCCCGGTTTGACCTGGAATACAACGGTGAGCTGGGCCATTCCTCTCGGAGGGGACGTATCCATGATGAAAAGCGCAACACGGGCTTGATTACTATGGGAATCGAGGTCGCGACGGTCAATAACGAAATGCTCTGTGACATGGAAGCGATGGAAGCGCTCGCATGGCGCATGCACCAGCGTATGCGAAAGCGGTACCGGAATCGTGTCGATGCCCGCAGGAAGAAGCAAGAGGCGTTGCTTAACACGCTGCGGGCGTGTTTTGGGCTTAAGCCGGTCTAATTCACGTCGAAAATAGGGGGTTAATCATATGCCCTGGCCAAAATATGGCAAATATGAGTACTGTCACTAAATCAATAACAGCAAAATCAAGGAATTTAGGGCTCGGAGGCGTCATAAAGTAAGAAGATAATAAACAAATGTAGAATAACTAAGCATCAGGTTGGCGACACTGAGCGCAAAATCTGTCCGAGAGGCCAAAATTGCCTGTTACTAAATTGGTGACAGTACTCATATTTGCCATTTTTTGGCCACGGCACCCTAGGAAGGGTGCCCCGGAGCTCCCCATAGGGGAGCTCCGGGCTTCACAGAGGCACGAATAGCCCACTCCGACCTGCGAAATCTGTACTCGCGATGCGAATGACGCCCCTAACCTTAAACTTTAGCTTGAACTTAGCTATAATGCGCTACGTTCCTACCAGGCTGTGGTTGCGGACGGACGAAATGCCCGTCCTAGTCCAAGACAGACGCGGTCAAAGGGATCCACGTAAGCGACCGCGTGCGCGCGGCGCAATCATGGCGCGTCCTAGATGTAAGCCGCACCGTCCGTTCTACTTTCTTTGGGGCAATACCGCCTCGCGGGCGAGCGGGCCAGTCGTGAAGGTGGCTGCGGCCTCCCGAGCAAACGCCCCGGTGCGCAAGTGTGGGGTCAAATACCAGGTCAGCTGGTGGGAACAACCTGATATTCCGCGCAACGCACGGATCGTATACGACACAGAAGGCAGGGTAGTGGACATGGTGAGGGGCAGCTTGATGCACGCGGCTCGGTTAGGTGCTGGGACCGCAGCGGTCATCGCCGTTTTGGGCCTGAGCGGATGCGCGTTCAACCCGCTGTCTACGTTCACGACTCCCACGATCGACCGGATCGAGTACGAGACCGTCACGCCCACGGTGTCGGATGATGCCCTGGTCACCCCCGGTACCCTGACGGTCGCCCTCGATACTTCCGATGCGCCGCAGGCCATGCAGGGCACCGACGGCGAGCTCACGGGGTATGCGGTCGACGCCGCCCGCGCCCTCGCAAGCCGCATGGGCCTTAAGGTCGCCTTTGTCGAGTCGTCCTCGGCAGGTTCCGCGCTCGGCGACAAAAAGGCTGATATCTTTATCGGCGAGATCAACTCCACGGACGGGGACGTTAGCTCGCTCGGCACCTGCCTGTACGATGCCGCTTCCGTGTTCGGTAGAACCAGCGATGGTGGGTCGCTAAACGTTTCCACCGATACCCTTAACACGTCTACTCTGGGTGTCCAGATGTCCTCGGCCTCGCAGGAGGCGCTTGCTAAGCAGAGCATCACCGCCAACCAAAAGACCTACTCCAACATCAACGAGTGCTTTGAGGCGCTCGAGTCCGGCGAGGTCGACTATGTGATCTGCGACTCCACAGCCGGCGGCTATCTTGCACGCCTGATGAGCGGGGTCTCCTATGTCGGTGCGCTCGAGGCGCCCTTGACGCTTGGTGTTGCGGGCCTCTCGTCCAATGACGAACTGTGCCGTGCCGTGAGTGATGCCCTCGACGACATCACGGTCGACGGCACGCTCGAGGCGGTTCACTGCGTCTGGTACGGCCAGATTCCCTACGACCTCACCACTAAGACGGTTTCGGGCGCTAACGTGCAGCCGGGCGACTCTGAGTCCAGTGAGACCACGTCCTCCGGCAGCGAGTCCTCCGATTCCAACAATGAGACCGCATCCTCCGAGGACAAATCGTCCAGCCAAGAAGGCACCATCACCGACGACGACATTAACAAACTCAATAGCTAGTTATTGCTAGGGGTGGTGTCTCCTATACGTTGGAAAGGACGCCTCTTCACGGTTTCAACACGCACTGCCGGGCTTCCCCAATAGGGGAGCCCGGCTTTTTTATCCCTATAAAACCAGCAGGTCAAAGCCAATTTTCGGGACCAAATACAAAGTCGCCGACGCCCTCCCATAGCGCACTTTGCCACGGAAAAGTGCGAGACTTCGGTATGCGGTATCAAGCAATCGTTATTCGGGTCTTTAGGAATCCGCGTGATTAAATGCACGGCAATGGGTACATAGCCAGTACAGTAAGTCCCCGAGGCAGATTGGAGCCACGTATGGATATCAAGGTTTCTGGACGCAAGACGACGGTAACCGATGCTCTGCGTGCGCATGTGGACGAGAAGATCGGCGAGGCGCTCAAGGTTTTCGATATCGAGCCCATGACAGTCGACGTCGTGCTTCGCTATGAGAAGAACCCCTCGAACCCCAACCCGGCAATCGTCGAGGTTACGGTTCGTGCCCGCGGTTCGGTGATTCGCGTTGCCGAGCACGGTGCAGATATGTACGCTGCCATCGACCTCTCCGCCGATAAGGTCACCCGCCAGCTGCGCAAGTTCAAGACCAAGGTCGTGGACAACCGCCAGGGCGGTGCCAGCGCAGCGGATGTCGCACCGGTCGAGCGCGTCGAGGATCTGGCCGACCTGCTGCTGCCCGAGGAGGAGGACGACCTGCTCGTCCGCGAGAAGGTCATCGATGTCACCCCGATGACTGAGGAGCAGGCGCTGGTGCAGACCGATCTGCTCGGCCACGACTTCTACGTGTTCGAGAACGCGACGACTGGCCTCATCAATGTGGTGTATCACCGTAAGAATGGTGGATATGGCATCATCAAGCCCCGCATCGAAACACTTGACGAGTAAAATACGTTAACTTGCATGAGTTAACGGCCGGCGGTCATCCCATGCGGATGGCCGCCTTTTTTACGTAAGGAGTCGCTTTGATGGACAAGGCTGCATCTACCGGCCATTCTGACCGCTGCCGCATCGTCGTCGATACCTGCTGCGACTTTAGCCCCGAGGTTGCCGCGAACCTCGATGTCGATATCTTGGGCTTCCCCTTTATCATCGATGGCGAGGAGCGCACGGACGATATCTGGTCGAGCATGAGCCCTAAGGAGTTCTACGACCGCATGCGCGCCGGCGCTCGCGTGTCTACCTCCGCCGTGTCGCTCGGTCGCTATATCGAGTTCTTCACCGAGTGCGCCAAAGAGGGCACGCCCACGGTTTACCTGTGCTTTACCTCGGCGCTGTCGTCGAGCTACAACTCCGCGTGCCAGGCGGCGGACGCCGTGCGCGCCGAGTATCCCGACTTTGAGCTCTACGTGGTCGACAACGCCCTGCCCTGTGCGACCGGCGAGCTCTTGGCGCTCGAGGCCGTGCGCCAGCGCTCGGCGGGACTGACCGCCAAGCAGCTGGTCGACTGGGCAAACGAGGCCAAGACCTACGTGCACGGCTACTTTACGCTCGAGAGCTTTGACGCGCTGGCTGCCGGCGGCCGCATTCCGCCCGCGGCGGCACAGCTCACGGCAAAGCTCGACGTCAAACCCGAGCTGTCCTACGACCTGGCCGGCTCGCTGTCGCTGATTGGCGTCAACCGCGGTCGCAAGAAGGCACTCAAGTCCATTCTCAAGTCGTTCCGCGAGAACTATGTGCCTGATCGCACCATGCCCATCGCCATTATGACTGCCGATGCCGAGAAGGATGGTGACTGGCTCGAGGCCGCCGTTCGCAAGGAGGAGGGCTGCGCCGACGTCACGATTATCCGTAGCTCCGTCGGTCCTACCATCGGCTCGCACGTGGGGCCCGGCATGGTGGCACTTGCGTTTTGGGGCAAGAACCGCGCCGAGAAAGCCTCGCTTTCCGACCGCATCGCGCGCCGTGTGCGCGGTGAGTAGACAGACGCTACGACCACAGGCGCCCCCGCGGCTCAAGCGCTGGCGCTGAGTATTCAACCTGGTAACAACACCCAACCCAAAAGGAAAGGTTTCATGGCAAACAAGCTCTCCGTCGCATTTATCGGCACCGGAATCATGGGTGCCCCCATCGCCGGCCACATCCTGGATGCCGGCTATCCCGTCACGGTCAACAACCGCACCAAGTCCAAGGCTGCGGCGCTCATCGAGCGCGGTGCCGTTTGGGCCGATACGCCGGCCGATGCCGTGGCTAACGCCGATGTCGTCTTTACCATGGTGGGCTATCCCTCCGAGGTCGAGGAGCTCTACCTGGCGGGCGACGGCCTGCTCGCGTGCACCAAGCCGGGCGCGGTCTTGATCGACCTCACCACGAGCTCGCCCGAGCTCGCCCGTGACATTGCCGAGGCCGCCCAGGTTTCTGGTCGCATGGCGTTTGACTGCCCCGTCACCGGCGGCGAGTCTGGTGCTATCGCCGGCACGCTCACGGCTATCGTGGGCGCCACCGAGAACGATATCGCCCCAGTCCGCGACGTCCTTGCCACCTTTGCGGCAAATATCTGCTGCTTCGACGGCGCCGGCAAAGGCCAGGCTGCCAAGCTCGCCAACCAGGTGTCGCTGGGCGCCTGCATGGTCGGTATGGCAGACGCCATGGCATTTGCCGAGCTGAGCGGCCTTGACCTGGAGAAGACCCGCCAGATGATCTTGGGCGGTACCGGCAAGTCCGGCGCCATGGAGAGCCTGGCTCCCAAGGCGCTCGACGGCGACTACAAGCCCGGCTTTATGGTCGAGCACTTCATTAAGGACCTGCGCCTGGCCCTTGCTTACGCCGATGACCGCGAGCTCGCGCTGCCCGGCGCCGACGTGGCCTTTACGCTCTACGACATGCTCGACGCTATCGGTGGCGCCAAGCTGGGCACCCAGGCCATCACGGTCCTCTATAAGGAGGAGGCCGATGCCATCGCCGCCGGTCTGGACTGGTCGCAGTATCGTCCCGAGGAGCATGGCGCTCACGAGGAAGGTTGCGGTTGCGGCGAGCACGGCGAGGACCATGAGTGCGGTTGTGGCCATCACCACGGCGAGGACCACGAGTGCTGCGGCGGCCACGGCCATGACGACGGCCACGAGTGCTGCTGCGGCCACCATCACGGGGAGTAGCGCCCATGAGCTGGACGTTCGTGGTGCTTGCGCTGGTGCTCTTTCTCTTTGCGATTTACATCGGCTTTTTGTGCGGCCAGTGGGCCTGCGAAAAGCGTGTCATCACCAAGCGCGACTACTGGATTGCCAACTTTGCAGGAGCGGCGGCAGTCGTCCTGCTGACCTGGGTGTTCTCGCTGTTCCCGCTGGTGCAGTTTGCGCCGATCGGCTGGCTCGGTGGCTTTATCGCCGGCCTTAAGATGAGCTTTGGCGAGTCCGTCGGTCCGTGGCGCAAGCACGACGAGGTCTTTAACGTCAACAAGGCTCATCGAGCCGCCGCCGACGCGGGCGATGCCGAGGAACGCCGCCGTGCACGTCGCAATGGCGCGGCCGACCGACAGCTCATCTCGGTCACCGATGACAGCAAGGGTGCTGGCAAGCACGCCAAGAAATAAAAAGAAGAGGTAACTATGGCAGAAAACAAAGACGAACAGCTCACCGACGAGGAGCTGGCACAGCTCCAGCTGGCAGAGGAGAACGAGAACGCCGTCGATCGACTGGTCCAGGAGCTCGGCTGCCCCACGCGCCGCATCCGCCAGTTTGCCGCCCGCGTGCTGCACCTGCTTGCCGAGCGCGATCCGCAGCGCGTCGTGCCCTGCGTGCCCGCGTTGATCGAGGCGCTCGACCGCCCCGAGGCACAGACCCGCTGGGAGGCCCTCGATGCCCTGACGGCGCTCGCCACCACCTGCCCCGAGCAGCTGGGCGATGCCTTTGAGGGCGCCGAGACCGCGCTGTTCGACGAGATTTCCTCCACGCTGCGCTATGCCGCCTTCCGCCTGCTGTGCGTGTGGGGCGCCACGAGCGTTGAGCGTTCGCGCGAGGCTTGGCCCATCCTGGACGAGGCCATTCAGTGCTACCACGGCGACCTTGAGTATCGCGACATGCTCGGTTGCCTGTACGAGTTTGGCCAGGGCGAGATCGACGCCGAGGTCGCAGAGAAGCTTGCGCTGCGTCTTAAGTTCGATGCCGAGAACGGCAAGGGCAGCTATCTCAAGGCTCGCTCGAGCGAGATTTGCGAAATGCTTGTTAAACGTTTTGGCCTGGATCTCTCCAAAAAGAAGAAGCGTGCTAGCGTTAAAAAATCTGACGACGCCGAAGACGAGGAGTAACAGATTATGGCGCACGATGTAGTCCTGATTCCCGGTGACGGTATCGGTCCCGAGATTACGCAGGCCATGCGCCGCGTGGTCGAGGCCACCGGCGTCCAGATCAACTGGAATGTCCAGGAGGCCGGCGTCGGCGTCATGGACGAGTTTGGCACGCCGCTGCCCCAGCACGTGCTCGACGCGGTTGCCGAGACCAAGGTTGCCATCAAAGGCCCCATCACTACGCCGGTCGGCACGGGCTTCCGCAGCGTTAACGTGGCCCTGCGCAAGCACTTTGACCTGTATGCCTGCGTGCGTCCTTGTCTGTCGCAGCCGGGCGACGGCTCGCGTTTCCGCGACGTCGACCTGGTCATCGTGCGCGAGAACACCGAGGACCTCTACGCCGGTATCGAGTTCGATGAGGGCGCTGCCGAGGTCGAGGAACTCTCGCAGCTCGTCGAGCGCTCGGGCCAGAAGACCTTCGCCGCTGATTCCGCCATCTCAATCAAGCCCATCTCCATCGCCAAGAGCCGCCGCATTGTGGAGTATGCCTTTGAGTATGCCCGCCGCTGCGGCCGCAAAAAGGTGACGGCCGTGCACAAGGCCAACATCATGAAGGCGACCGACGGCCTGTTCCTGCGCGTGGCGCGCGAGGTGGCTGCCAACTATCCCGACATCGAGTTCAACGACAAGATCGTCGACGCTACCTGCATGGGCCTGGTTCAGAACCCCAACGACTTCGATGTCCTGGTGCTGCCCAACCTGTACGGCGACATCGTGAGCGACCTGTGCGCCGGCCTGGTGGGCGGCTTAGGGATGGCCCCCGGCTCCAACATCGGTGCCGACTGCGCCATCTTTGAGGCGACGCACGGCTCTGCGCCTGATATCGCGGGGCAGGATATCGCCAACCCCACGGCCGAGATTCTCTCTGCTGCGATGATGCTCGATCACCTGGGTGAGAACGACGCGGCTAACCGCATTCGCGCCGCCGTCTCTGCCACGCTCGACGAGGGCGAACAGGTTACCGGTGACGTGCGTCGTGCCCAGACCGGCTCCGTTGAGGGCGCCGTGGGCACGCAGGCCTTCGCCGATGCCGTTATCGCGCACCTGGCCTAAGGCATGCAGGCTGCAAACGCCTAAATAGTACTTAAGTGTTTGCGTATAACCTAAGAATCAATACGCCCGGCGCTCCGTCGGGCGTATTCTATTGGGGACTATGTTTCCTAACAAGGAGTAACCGATATGGGTTTGATTCAAAAGAAGGACGAAAAGGACGAGATCGACGGCATCCAGATCATCGAGCGCGGCGAAGGCCCCCATGGTGACGAGGACGAGAAGATCGATCTGGTCGCTGGTACGTCTGCCGAGCACATTGCTGCCGGCACGACCGCCGAGGAAGAGGACGCTCGCCTGGAGGCAAAGATCGCCGCGGACGCCGCTGACGAGAATCTGATGCCCGAGGAGCAGGACGAGGACGACTCCGATACGGACGACCATGCATCCAAGCATAAGAAGACGATGATTGCCGCCTTTGTGGTCGCCATCGTGATTGCTGCGGTGGTCGGCTTCTTTATTGGCAATGGCGGCTTTGGCGGCAAGGGTGTCGGCTCGGCGACCCTCACCGAGGACCAGCTCGATTCGACCGTGGCAAGCTATAGCTACAACGGCAAGAAGAGCGACATCACTGCGCGCGAGGCCATCGAGAGCCAGTACAGCCTTGACACCGTCAAGGATAGCGATGGCAACTACACCGCTCCTTCTGCCGACGTCATCCTGTCCTACGTGCGCAACAAGATCCTGCTCGACGCTGCCGAGGACGAGGGCATCACCGTCTCTTCTAAGGAGATGAAGAAGTACGCCGAGGATTCCATCGGCACCTCCGACTACAAGACCATGGCAAAACAGTACGGCGTGTCCAAGGACCAGGCCAAGCAGATCGTCCGCCAGTCCGCGACGCTGCAGAAGCTCTACAAGAAGAAGGTCGGCGATAGCTCCGCAAGCATGCCAACCGCCCCGACCGAGCCTGCTGACGGCAACGAGGAGACCGCGAGCAAGGACTACGCCGACTACATCATTAACCTTGCCGGCGACGAGTGGGATAGCGAGAAGGGCACCTGGAAGGACGCCGATAGCACCTATGCCAAGGCCTTCGCTGACGATGCCTTTACGGCCGATAGCGCTACCTATAAGCAGGCCATGACCGCCTATTACACCGCCTACCAGCAGTATTCCTCGCAGGCCTCAAGCGCTAGCTCCAAGTGGACCGAGTATGCTAACGGCCTCTATGCCAAGGCCAACATCAGCATCTACGGCCTGTTTGCGTAAGATCTGTCTGCACTACTGCGCGCTAACCGATCTACCTGATTAAGCCCGCTAGAACGACAACGTTCTAGCGGGCATTTTGTTACCGAAACCACTAGGATAGGTCTTGCGCCCGTGCAAGTGCTTCATCGGGTATCCTCAATTCATCCGGGAAAACGGCCGTAAACGATTGCAAATAACCGGTGAACGGTCGAAAACTACCGTTCACCGATAATATCGAAACTGGTTCTTACTGGTATTAAGTCAAAAAGACCAATTCACAAATCTTCATAATGACCTGCAATTTTTCTACACGCCATTTTTAGCCACCCTGCGTTGTTTAGACACAGAAAAGGTTCCGATCTTTCGTCAAAGTATTTCGATACGGTTTCAAAACCGCAGGTAGAAGTGTTAACGAGCGGTAAACGGTCGATTTTTTACCGTGAACGGTGCAAAAACGTTTTACTGTTTGAATCAACGAAAGCAACCTCTTCTGTGGTGATATAGTGACAACAACACGTCACGTGGTTACTACCAGTTGAGAGACCACTGGTTCTCAAAGAACGCTTTTCAAGAAGCTTTAAGGGCGATTGCCCGTTGGCTTCCGAACATCATCGGACTCAGATCGTACACACCTTCGGAAGGGAAATTTGAATGGTTGGCTTTATTCTTACCGGTCATGGACAGTTCGCACCCGGCCTCGCAAGCGCTATCGCTATGGTCGCTGGCGACCAGCCCGCTTTTACCGTCGTTCCTTTTGAGGGCGACCAGGCTGCTTCCTACGGTGAGGATCTCCGCGCCGCTATTACCGCCATGCGCGAGGAGTGCGATGGCGTGCTCGTCTTTACCGACCTGCTTGGTGGTACCCCGTTCAACCAGGCAATGATGATTGCCCAGGATGTCGACAACGTCGAGATTCTGACTGGAACTAACCTTCCCATGGTTATTGAGCTTCTGTTCCTCCGCGGCAACGCCACGCTCGCCGAGCTTGGCGAGCAGGCCGTGACCGTTGGCCAGACGGGCATCACCGCCCAGACGGTCGCTTCCGTCGCTGGTGCCGAGGAAGAGGATATCTTCGGCGACGAGGACGGCATCTAATGGCCGATTTCGGAGCCAGTGTTCTGAGTTCCTCGGTCGCTCTTTTGGGCCTGCTTGTCATCATGGGCTTGATTTACACCATCTGGTCGCAAATCAACATGAAGAAGAAGCAGAAGTACTTCAAGGAGCTGCACACCGAGCTCAAGCCGGGTCAGGAGGTTCTTTTCGCCGGCGGTATCTACGGAACCGTCAAGGGCATCGAAGGCGAAAAGGTCCAGATCAAAGTCCGATCCGGTGCCGTCGTAGATGTTTCGCGTTACGCGATTCAGGAGATCAAGTAACTGTCGTCAGCAAATAACGAAAGGAAGCTGATCAACATGGCAGAACCCAACATTCTTCTTACCCGCATCGATAACCGACTGGTCCATGGTCAGGTCGCTACCCAGTGGAACTCCACCCTGGGCTCCAACCTCATCCTCGTCGCCAACGACGATGTGTCGACCAACACCATGCGCCAGAACCTCATGAAGATGGCCGCTCCCGCCGGCGTCGCTACGCGTTTCTTCTCCCTGCAGAAGACCATCGACGTCATTGGCAAGGCGAGCCCGCGCCAGAAGATCTTCATCGTGGCCGAAACACCGGAAGACGTGCTTACGCTCGTCAAGGGCGGTGTGCCTATAAAGAAGGTAAACATCGGCAACATGCACATGTCGGAAGGAAAGCGCCAAGTCGCCACCTCCGTCGCAGTTAACGACGAGGATGTCGCTGCGTTTAAAGAGCTGCAGGAATTGGGGGTGGAGTTGGAGATCAGGCGCGTTCCGAGCACGCCTGTTGAGGACACGAGCAAGCTCTTCTCGTAATCCTCATGATCCACGCTGTCAGGAATGAAACCCTGACATTCTGTACGTGAAATCCAAAGTGCGTACATACATTTTGAAAGGAGGAGCAAGATGGAATACTCGATCATCCAGGTCGCTCTGGTCTTCATCGTCACGTTCGTCGCGGCAATCGACCAGTTCAACTTCCTCGAGTCTCTCTATCAGCCCATCGTCACCGGCGCCGTCATCGGTCTTATCCTTGGCGACCTCAACACCGGTCTTCTCGTGGGTGGTACTTATCAGCTCATGACGATCGGCAACATGCCGATCGGAGGCGCTCAGCCGCCTAACGCCGTCATCGGCGGCATCATGGCAGCCATTCTCGCTATCGCTACGGGCCTCGAGCCCAACGCGGCAGTCGGCCTTGCCATTCCGTTCGCTCTGCTTGGTCAGCTCGGCGTTACCCTGGTCTTCACGCTTATGTCGCCCCTCATGTCCTCCGCGGACAACATGGCTCATAACGCTGACACCAAGGGCATCGAGCGCCTGAACTACTTCGCCATGGCTCTGCTCGGCCTGATCTTCGCTGTCGTCGTCACCCTGTTCTTCATCGCTGGCGCTACCATCGGTCAGACCATCGCTTCCGCCATCCCGACTTGGCTGCAGACCGGTCTGTCCGCTGCAGGCGGCATGATGCGCTTCGTCGGCTTCGCCGTCCTGCTCAAGGTTATGATGAACCGCGATATGTGGGGCTTCTTCCTCATGGGCTTTGGCCTCGCGCTCATCACCGTTGCCAACGATTCTCTGGCAACCCCTGCCCTGCTCATCCTCGCTCTCATCGGCTTCGGCATCGCTTTCTGGGACTTCCAGCAGCAGACCGAGCTGAAGGGTGCAGCTGTTTCTGACGGAGGTGACTTCGAAGATGGCATCTAATGAGTATGTGATCCCGGAGCACTACGAGGATCTCACTCCTGCTCCGCAGCTCGACCAGAAGACCCTCAACAAGATGGCTTGGCGCTCCTGCTTCCTGCAGGCATCGTTCAACTACGAGCGCATGCAGGCCGCTGGCTGGCTTTACTCCATCATCCCCGGTCTGGAGAAGATCCACACCAACAAGAACGACCTCGCGGCTTCCATGAGCCACAACCTGGAGTTCTTCAACACCCACCCGTTCCTCGTCACCTTTGTTATGGGTATCGTGCTTTCGCTCGAGCAGAACAAGGTTGACATCCCCACGATCCGCGCCGTCCGCGTCGCCGCAATGGGCCCGCTCGGTGGTATCGGTGACGCCCTGTTCTGGCTGACGCTCGTGCCTATCACGGCCGGCATCACCTCCAACATGGCCATCAACGGCAACGCCGCTGCGCCGATCATCTTCCTGGTGATCTTCAACGTCGTCCAGTTCGCTCTGCGCTTCTGGCTCATGAACTGGTCCTACAAGCTTGGCACCAGCGCTATTGACGCTCTGACTGCCAACATGCAGGCCTTCACGCGTGCCGCTTCCATCATGGGCGTCTTCGTCGTCGGTTGCCTGGTCGTCACCATGGGTGGCACCCAGATCAACCTCCAGATCCCCAACGGCACCACCCGTGGCCTCTCCGCTACTACCGTGATCGTCTCCGAGAAGGAGGCCGAGAACTTCACCGGTATGGAGGGCATCGATACCGAGACCGCTGAGGCCGGTACCATCGCCATGACCGATGAGGACGGCAACGCCCTCACCGCTTCCGATGCCGACGGCAACGCTGTCGAGTGCGGCGTCACCGATCTGGGCAACGGCATGGAGTCCGTTACCTACGGCACCGTCACCGAGGATCCGGTCAACTTCTCCGTTGCCGACACCCTCAACACCATCGTCCCGAAGCTCGTCCCGCTTATGCTTACGCTGCTGCTTTACTACATGTTCGCTAAGCACAGCTGGACCCCGACCAAGGGCATTCTGCTGCTCTTCGTCCTGGGCATCCTGGGCGCTGGCCCGCTTGGTCTCTGGCCGAGCATCTGGTAAGGCTCTAGCTTGAGGGGTGTGTCCCTACGCGGCTCACACCCCGACCCCTTAAGCCATGTGTATGTTAAAAGCCGCGTGCTCGAAAGAGCGCGCGGCTTTTGTTTTCTTGATGATTCGGGTGTTGCGGACTGATAATGCTTAACACCCTAGGTAGTTAGCCGAATTCGAGCAAAAGGGAGGATAGGATGGCGATCGGAGCGCGCAAGCAACCGCTGTACGATCAGCTGGTCGATATTCTGACCGAAAAGATTGACCATGAATATCGCGCCGGTGACATGATTCCTTCCGAGCGCGAACTTTCGGAGCGCTATGGTCTCTCGCGCACTACGGTACGCCTGGCTCTGCAGGAACTGGAGCGTTTAGGACTGGTGGTTCGGCAGCACGGTCGCGGTACCTTTGTGACCGACCGTTCGGCAAAGGCAACCAATCTTATGCAGTCCTACAGCTTTACCGAGCAGATGCGCGCGATGGGTCGCGACCCCGAGACCACGATTCTCGATTTTTGCGAGATGGAGGCCGACAAGAATCTGGCCGAGCATATGGGATTGCGTATCGGTGATCGCATTTTTAAGCTTAAGCGCCTTCGTTCTGCCGACAACATGCCCATGATGGTCGAACGCAGCTATCTACCGGTTCGTCAATTTCTGTCCCTAAAGCGACCGCTGCTGGAGCGCAAGCCGCTTTACGATGTGATTGAGCAAGACTTTCAGCAAAAGATACGCGTGGCTGAAGAGGAGTTCTATGCGAGCATAGCCCGTCCCACCGACGCCCACCTTTTGGGAATTGTCGAGGGCTCGCCTGTGCTCGATTTGGTCAGGACTACGTATAACGAGTCAAACGAGGTTGTGGAGTATACACTCTCGGTTGCTCGTGCCGATCAGTTTAAATACAAGGTTTACCACCAGCGTAGCAACTAGTGTCCGCATCGTTTCCATATGGTGATTCTTTGCATTTAACTGGTTACTACCAGATAACCAACCGAAGTGTATAATTGCACGTCAGAGGATTACTTCTAGAGAGAGGTATTAGAAATGTTCGAGAAGAGTGTCGATGAGCTCACCGAGCTCGGCGCCCAGATCACCACGGCCGAGATTGCTCAGCAGCCCGAGCTTTGGCGTGATACGCTCAACATCTATCGCGAGAACAAGGAGGCCATCGAGGCCTTCCTGGCCGAGGCTCGCGCTATGGGCGAGGGCCGTCTGTCCGTTGTCTTCACCGGTGCCGGTACGTCCGACTACGTTGGCGATACCTGCGCCCCGTACCTGCGTCACGCTGGCAACACTGATCTCTACGACTTTAAGCCCATCGCCACGACCGACATCGTGAGCGCTCCGCGCGACTTCCTGCGCGCCGAGGATCCCACGCTCGTGGTTTCCTTTGCCCGCTCTGGCAACAGCCCCGAGAGCCTTGCCGCCGTTGCCGTCGCCAAGGAGCTCGTCCACAACGTCAAGTTCCTCAACATCACCTGCGCTCCCGAGGGCAAGCTTGCCGTCGAGTCCGCCGATGATCCCAATGCGCTGACGCTGCTCATCCCGCGCGCCAACGACAAGGGCTTCGCCATGACCGGTTCCTACACCTGCATGACCCTGCTCTCCACCCTTATTTTCGACACTGCCTCTGACGAGCAGAAGGCCGAGTGGGTCGAGACCATCGCCAAGATGGGCGAGGAGGTTATCGCTCGCGAGTCCGAGGTTGCCGATTACCTCGCTGGCGACTTCAATCGCGTGACCTACCTGGGCTCCGGCTCCTTTGGCGGCCTTGCTCAGGAGAGCCAGCTTAAGATTCTCGAGCTTGCTCACGGTCTGGTCGCTACTTCCTACGACACCTCCATGGGCTATCGTCACGGACCTAAGTCCTTCGTCGACGATAAGACGCTCGTCTTCGTGTTCGTCAACAACGACGCCTACACCCGTCAGTACGACATCGACATCCTCAACGAGATCGGTGGCGACAAGATCGCTCAGCACACCGTTGCCGTTCAGCAGGATGGCGCTACCGTCTACGAGGGCGAGTCCTTTACCTTTAAGGGCTACGAGGCGCTTCCCGAGGGCTACCTTGCCCTGCCGTTCGTGATGTTTGCCCAGGCTATCAGCCTGCTCAACTCCGTGCGCGTGGGCAACACGCCCGATACGCCGAGCCCCACCGGCACGGTCAACCGCGTGGTCAAGGGCGTGACGATTCACCCCTTCACCGCTTAATCGCGTCCCCCTGTAAGGGCGCCCGTCCGCTCATAACGGCGGGCGGGCGCTTTTTGTTTTTACATGGACCGGGTATAAGCATCACCACAGTCAACTGCTTTAGAAGCAAGGAGTGCATATGAGCACGTACGCAATTAAGGCTGACAAGTTCTTCTTGCCGGCAGGCCCGCAACTGGGCGGCTATCTTATGGTCGAGGATGGCGTCTTTGGCGCCTGGCAGGCCGACGAGCCCTCTTGCGAGATTAAGGACTACACGGGATCGTGGATCGCACCGGGTATGGTCGATACTCACATCCATGGCTTCTACAACCACTCAACTACCGATAACGATCCCGAAGGCATCGATATCAGCTCGACCGAGCTTGCCCGTCGCGGTACCACCAGCTGGCTGCCCACGACGTTCACCGATGGTGTCGAGCAGATCAAGGACGCCTGCGCCGCCATCGCTCAGGCGGACGAGGGTCGCGGCCCCGACTTCTGCGGTGCTCGCATTCAGGGCATCTACCTGGAGGGCCCCTTCTTTACCATGAAGCACGTGGGCGCGCAGAACCCCGCTTATCTTATCGATCCCTCCGAGGAGGTCTTCGATCAGTGGCAGGAGGCTGCGGGCGGTCGCATCGTTAAGAGCGCCATGGCGGCCGAGCGCGACGGTGCCGCTGCTTATGCGGCTGCTCTGAACGCCAAGGGTGTGGTGACCAGCATCGGTCACTCCGACGCCACCTACGATGAGTGCATCGCCGCCATCAATGCCGGTGCCAGCTGCTTTACGCATACCTATAACGGCCAGCGCGGGCTGCATCACCGTGAGCCCGGTGTCGTGGGCGCTGCCATGTCCACGCCCGAGACCTACGCCGAGATCATCTGTGACGGCAAGCACGTAAACCCTGCCGCCATCAAGGCGCTGCTGCAGGCAAAGGGCTGGCAGCACACGGTGCTCATCACCGACTGCCTGGGTTGCGGCGGCATGCCCGAGGGCAGCTACACCAGTGGTGGCATGGACGTCATCATGAAGGACAACCTGTGCTGGCTCGCCGACGGCAAGAGCATTGCCGGCTCGGTGCTCACGCTTGCCCAGGGTGTCAAGAATATCGTCGACTGGGGCATCGCCAGCGCCGATATCGCCATTCGCATGGCAACCGAGGTGCCGGCACGCTCCGCGCGCATCGAGGATAAGTGCGGCAGTATCATGCCGGGTCGTGACGCCGACTTTGTCGTGTTCGACCATGAGCTCACCCTCGTCGAGACGTATGTTGGCGGCCAGAGCGTCGGCAACGCCTTTACCGAGTAACGAAAGAAAAAGACGGCGGGCCCGAATCTGCTCGGACCCGCCGTACGGGTTAAACGCTCAAAAGCACCTTTACAGTTACAGCTTGCTAGCGATCTTCTTTGCCGTACGCTTAACGCCGGCCACCAGGCCTCCTGCAGGATGCTCCTTCTCGTATGCTAGGCGCTTCTCGCGCTTGGCGTACTCTTCGACGATGATGTCTCCATACTCGTCTTCGATCTTGTCGAAGAAGTCGACGGCACCCTTAATTTCCTCAGCGGTCGGGTGCCCCTTTTGGACACCGCCGGTGAGTTTGAACGGCCCCCACGTATCAAAGCCGGGGCAGCCGTAGACACCCATAAAGATGGCCTGCCTCATGCGGCAGATGCCATCGATATCCTTGCCGTACCACTTGTTTTTGCCACCGTAGGTCATAAGGCCAAACACCTTGTCCTGCGGCTGCAACACGTTAGTGAGCACGCGTGCCATGTCCTTGTCGATCTCGGAGTAATAGATGCCCGTGGCGACACCAATCAGATGGTATTCGTGCAGGTTGGGATACTCGTTTTTGCCGAGCGTTTTCACATCGAGGGTATCGATTTCGGGGTGCGCCTCGACGATGGCGTCCACGAGCTTTTTCGTATTGCCGTGGTGGCGTGAGGCATAAAGAATGATGGTTCGCATAAGAAGGCCTTTCAGCTGTAATTGCATCAATGTCTGTATGGTACCCCGTTACATGGCCGGGATACCGGACGCATCGATGAGCGTGCGGGTTTGTTCTATGGTTAGGATTGAAACGGGCGCTTGCGTGAAATAAAGCAGTTGTTCGAAAGGATGGGTAATGGAATACGCTCTCTCCAACGATTCGATTTCTATTAAGGTTTCCACGGCTGGTGGCTCGTTTACCTCGATTGAGGCCGGAGGTCGCGAGTACTTGTGGCAGGGTGATCCCACCGTGTGGTCCGGCCAGGCGCCGATTTGCTTCCCGATTTGCGGAGGCTTGCGCGACAACAGCGCCATGACGTTTGCCGGGCATCATGTAAAGCTCGCTCGCCACGGCTTTGCGCGCAAGCAGGAGTGGAAGCTGCTGAGCCAAGGCGAGAACGAGTTGGCTATGTGCCTGGCTTCGGAGGATAACGCCGCGCTGCTGAGCGATTATCCGTATCCGTTTAGGCTCGTCGCCCGCTATACGCTCGAGGACGCCGCCGTGCGTGTCTCCTATGAGGTTACCAACGAGGGCACCGAGGATATGCCGTTCTTTATCGGTGGGCATCCCGGCTTTAGGTGCCCGCTCGATGAGGGCGAGGCCTATACGGACTACGAGTTGCGCTTTGAGAAAGAAGAGGCTGCAGAGCTTTGCACCGCTGTCGCTTCGACTGGCTTGATTGACGTGGACAAGCGCTCCAAGAACCCCATGGTGGGAAAGACGCTGCCCCTGTCGCACGAGCTCTTCGATTTTGCGGAGACCATCTTTGACGTGCTCGAGAGCCGCCAGGTCACGCTTTCCAAAAAGGGCGAGGACAAGGGCGTCCGCCTGAGCTTTGAGGGCTTCCCATATCTCATTGTGTGGAGCAAGCCCGAGGGTGATTTTGTGGCAGTTGAGCCTTGGGGCGGCCTTTCGACCTGCTCCGATGAGGACGACGTGCTTGAGCATAAGCGTGGCTGCCTTGTCGCCAAGCCCAAGGAGACCGTCGTTCGCTCGTTCACGATTGAGATTCTGTAATTCCGTTTTGTCGACTCGTATCGCGAGGCACAAGGAGCCTGCGAGATAAGGAGCTAAAAATGATCCTCACCGTTACGATGAACCCGTCCGTCGATACACGCTATCAGCTCGATGAGCTCATTATCGACGACGTTAACCGTGTGACGCCCGAAAAGACCGCCGGCGGCAAGGGTCTCAACGTGGCCCGTGTACTGGGTCAGCTGGGCGACGACGTTGTGGCAACCGGTCTACTCGGCGGCCACATGGGCGCCTACATGGCCGAGCTCATGGATGCCAACGGCATTAAGAATGATTTTGTACCCATCAAGGGCGAGACTCGCATTTGCCTTAACATCCTCCACGCCGGCAACCAGACCGAGCTACTCGAGAGCGGCCCGACGATTGCCCCCGAGGAGCTCGATGCCTTTACCGCCAAGTTCGCCGAGCTTGCGAGCAAGGCCGCTGTCGTTACCATCTCGGGTTCGCTGCCCCGTGGTGTCGAGGCGGGCTACTACGCCAAGATCACGGGTATTGCCGAGAACGCCGGCGCCAAGGTGCTGCTCGATACCTCGGGTGCTTCGCTCGAGGCCGCCCTTAAGTCCGAAATTAAGCCCGAGCTGGTCAAGCCTAACCTGACCGAGATTAACGGCCTTCTGGGCACGAGCTTTACCACCGACGATGTGGACGAGCTCCGCGCCGCGCTCGCCTCTGATGCCCGCTTCTCCGATATCCCCTGGGTCGTCGTGTCCATGGGCGCTGCCGGCTCCGTGGGCTTCCATAATGGCCGTGCATTCCGCGCCAAGACCCCCGATATCCCCGCCGTTAACGCTACGGGCTCTGGCGATTCGACCATTGCCGGCTTCGCGCATGCGATTGCTGCTGGCGCGGATGACGAGACGGTGCTGCGTACCGCCAACACCTGCGGCAAGCTCAATGCCATGGATCCCATGACCGGCCATCTGGTCATGGACCGTTGGGACGAGGTCTACAACGGCGTTGTCGTGACCGAGCTGTAAAAGCCTGGGCGTCGGCCCCGGCATTGCTTGCTAGCTCATGTCGACGACAAGTGCGGTAGCATTATGCTGGGGCGCGACGCCGAGTTTGTCGTGTTCAATCCCGACCTTACCCTGGTCGAGGCGTATGTGGGTGGCAACAGCATCGGTAACGCGTTTGCCGATTAGCCGCCAAAGAAGCGATCCGAGAGGGGATTTAGATGATTTACGGTGCATTGGGCGATATCGAGGAGTACCGCGGAATGCTCAAGGGCCTCGACGTGCTGATCGACTGGCTCGAGGAGAACGACCCGGCACAGCTCGAGGTCGGCAGCCATCCGATTTTGGGTGAGAAGGTCTTTGCGAACGTCATGTCTCCCACGACGCGTCCCGAGGCCGAGGCTCACTATGAGACGCATCAGCGCTATCACGACCTGCAGATCGACGTCGAGGGTCGCGAGGCCTTTAAGGTCGCCACGGGCAGCCTGACGCTGGTTCAGGAGTTTGACGAGAAGGACGACTACGATCTGGTCGATTCCGACGCTTCGATCGCCGGCGATCTTGCCGACGATAAGTTTGCACTGTTCGTTGCCGGCGAGCCTCACATGCCCACGCTCGAGTTCCCGGGCGATGGCGCACAGCCGGTCAAGAAGATTTGCTTTAAGCTGCTTGCAGATGCTTACTGGGAGGAGTAGCGAACTGCTCGGCTGAGCTGCTCGTCTGATGGCGTGATCCCCTTAGGGAAAACACGCCAGGACCCCGCCAAGCGTTTTTTCCCTAGGGAAATCACGTTTGGCGGGGTTTTCGGTTTTTTGAATAGGGAAGCCTCATTTATTTGCGAAGAACATCGGCTAGCCGCAGGATTGAAATCATCGACCGATAAGTGAGTTCCACTTTTTCGCCCGCAAGCAGTCGTTTCGAGCCAATCTCATCTAGCCCCACAAGCCGAGAAAACAGCGGGCCGCTCATCGTTCCCTCGTCAATTGATTCCCTTATGGTCTTCAAAACGTCCGTATCATGAAGCGATGCCGAGCTGTAGGGGGCAACACGAGCGGAACTCTCAATTAACGACGAGACAAAAGGATGGAGATGCTTTGGACATAGTCCATCAAACACCACATCCCCATTGTCGTTCGAGCCGACCAGGCGCCAAGTATAATGATCGACCCAGTCATCTCCGTCATATATGGCGTCCATGAGCAACTTCCCGTCTAGAGAGAGAAACCTATTTGGACATCGGGGCGCAAGACCGCAATCCATATCGGGCCTGCAGCAGCTCCAACCCAACGCACCACATAGGTTCCCTTTCGTACATGTGTATCAATCTGCCCCGAAATGCCGGTGAATGCAATTCCAGACCCGTTTGTCGGATAGCAATCGACGTATTTTTGTTTTCCGCTCACAACCTTGTATAGATATATCGTTCCAGCAAAAGAGAAGGGATCGTTCGCAATTTTGTCCGGAAGAACTTGCCACCTCAAAATCCCGCTACCAATATGGTCAAGCTTGACCGTTCCGCCGTCCCCCTCAAAAGTGGCAAGGGGATTTACCCCAGACTGAGAGTCGGCATCGCCCTCCTTAGCAGTTATCAGCAGGCTGCCCGTATAAGACTGCTGAGGCTCACCTTCAGGACAGGCAGCCTCGGCCCAAGAAGGGCCACTCAGGCAGAACAGTCCGAGCAGCATCATTACCAACAAAAGAAAACCCTTAGTTCTTTTCATCTATATCGCCAATATCTCTCGACATTTGTATATTGTGACTATTTTAGATCTATATGGCCAATTTGAGCCCTCACCATGGCAATTGTTGCAGCTGGGTTTCTTTTCATTAAGATTTCACTTTGGTAAATCCCCGCCCCTAAGCATTAAACCCGAAGTCCACCGAGTGGGCCGCCGTTGACGTGGCGATGTTTGGATTGGCGCGCACGCACTCAAAATCGGCAACAAAAAAGCCGCCCGAAAGCGGCTATCTTGTGTAATGGAGCCAGCGACCGGGCTCGAACCGGTGACCCCCGCTTTACGAGAGCGGTGCTCTACCAACTGAGCTACGCTGGCGGCCATATGATGACGCAACTGAGGCGTCAACGGCTGTCTATGATACGGGACATCACACATCCGCGCAAGTGTTCTGACGGCTTTTCTCACTTTAAATGCACTAATATTAGAGGCGTGATGTCTGCAGTGCCCATTTGTTACTTGACCTGCTGTTGAGTTGGTGGTCGACGTCCCGCTCGTATGGGTCTCAAACAGAATGGGGCAGCCATGGCTCAACCCAAGATTCTTCTTACGCGTATCGATGACCGTTTCATTTACGGGCAAGACGTTGAGCTGTGGAACGAAGCCGTGGGTTCCAACCTTGTCTTAATCGTTAACGACGAGATTGCGGCGGATTCGCGCAAGTGGGCGCCTATGAGGGTCGCGGTGCCAGAAGGCGTGTGGACACGGTTTTTCTCGGTGCAAAAGGCCATCGAGGTCATGCATTCTGCAACGCCGCGCCAATGGATCCTGATTATGGTGGCCTCACCCGCCGATGCACTCGCGCTGGTTAAGGGCGGTGTGCCCATTACCAAGATCAGCATAGGTCACATGCGGACAGGGGAGGGCAAGCACCCCGTAACGCCCGCAGTTGCCGTAGACGACGCAGATGTCGCCGCCTTCAAAGAGCTGCAAGAGCTCGGCATAGAGCTAGAAATCCGCTACCTCCCCAGCTCCAATCCCGATCCCCTCGAGAACCTGCTCACGTGATCCCCTGGGGGCGGAGGAAAAACGGATCATTTAGCCCAAATAGAGGGCCTGTGTTGCGCCGCCTGCCAAAACTATGCCGGTTTACTATGGTGAATTGTCAATCGCCGAGCACGCCGAATATGCGAAAAATAAAACCGCAGGTAGACGGGGTGTTCATTTCCTAAAAACCAGCGTGTGGTCGGATATCGCGGGTTTATCGTAGTAAACCGGCATAGTTTTGTTATGCCATCAATTCAGTAGCAGCAATAATAAGCCAAAAGAATGAAAAAGCGCCCGTCGGCGGAGGTGCCGGCGGGCGCTGCTGTGCGATATGTTGCGTTATGGGCTTAATGCCTCATAAAGTGGTATTCGATCACATTGCTGTAGGGGTGACCTGGGCCCACAATGCCCTGCGGGAACAGCGGCTGGTGCGGCGTGTCGGGGTACATTTCTGCCTCGAGGGCAAAGCCGGCGCCCCAACCATAGTTGGCGTCGTCCTTGGCATGCTCGTCGCCCAGCCAGTTGCCGGTGTAGAGCTGCACGCCCGGGGCGGTGGTGTAGTAGTCAAGCTCGCGGCCGGTCCACATCTCCTCGACGTGCATCGCGCGGCGCAGATTACGGCTGTACTGATAGCCATCGATGCACAGGCAGTGGTCGTAGCCGCGTGCCTGCTTAATCTGCGGGTCGTCGGCTTCCATGCCGGGAGCGACGGGGCGCAGCTCACGAAAGTCAAACGGTGTTCCTTCGACCGGGGCAATTTCTCCGGTGGGGATGTTCTGCTCGTTAATGGGCAGGTAGTGGGCGGCGTTTGCAACAAAGAAGTGCTCACAGTCCATGCCAGCGTTATGACCGGCAAGGTTAAAGTACGTGTGGTTGGTCATGGACACATAAGTGGCGCGGTCGCTCTCGCAGCCATACTCGATACGGAAACGTCCGGTGCGCGTCACGGTAAACACGGCCGTAAAGGTGCGGTTGCCGGGCAGGCCCAGCTCGCCATCCTTAAGCGAGGTGGTCATGCGCACGGCGTTGTGGACCTCGTCGAGTTCAACGTCCCACACGCGCTTGTGCAGGCCGTGCTCAAGATCGCTGTGCAGGTTGTTGGCGCCCTCGTTGGCGGGCATATGCCAGTCTGTGCCGTCGATGGCGATCGTGGCGCCCGCGGTGCGGTTTGCCACGGGGCCGATGGTCGCACCAAAGCAGGCGGGGTTGTCAAAGTAATCCTCGAGCTTATCGAAGCCCAGCACCACATCTCGCACGTTGCCGGGAATGTCGGGCACATCGATACCAAGCACCGTGGCGCCATAGTCCATAATGCGAACGCAGATCTCGGGCCCGTTGAGGGTGTAACGATGAACGGGGGTACCGCACGGCGCGGTGCCGAAAAGCTCGGAAGTGATCATTTGGTTCCTAACATCGAGATATTTCGGACAAACTGTAGCGCGAACAGGCGAGATTATCACTACACCCCACTAAAGCTGGGGGTATTTTTCTCAAAAAAGTGATGATTGGAGCTGTGCGGGCGTTCATTTTTGACGCGTACGAGTCTGATACAATTTGTTCGTTACTGTTTGAATGATATGCGCGCAAAGAACGGCGAGGATTCATCGTGATTAAGGCAGAGCGACAGGATAAGGTTCGTCAGCTGCTCGAGGAGCAGGGCACGGTCTCGGTCAAAGAGATTTCGGATGCGTTGGGCGTTTCGGACATGACGATTCGCCGCGACCTCGAAGAACTTGCGAGCCTAGGCGAGATTGAGCGCGTGCACGGCGGAGCCCGCAGTGCACAGGGCCGTCCGCACGCTATGTTGCGCCATGAGTATTCGCACAGCGAAAAGCGCACTAAGCATGCCGAGGAAAAGCTGCAGATTGCGCGCCGTGCTTTGGAGCTTATCGAGGAGGGCTCGACCATCTTTTTGGGCACGGGCACCACGGTTGAGCAGATGGCCTCGATGCTGCCGACGTTTCGCCTGCGCATTGTGACCAATTCGCTTTCGGTGTTTAACCTGCTCGAGGCGCGCGAAGACTGCGAGCTGTGCCTCGTGGGCGGTATGTACCGTCGCCGCACCGCCGCTTTTGTGGGACCAACGGCCGAGGATACCCTGCGCGCGCTGGGCATCGATGCGGCGTTTATCGGCGCCAACGGCATCTTGGACGGTGACGTGTCTACGTCCAACATGGACGAGGGCCGTATCCAGCAGCTCGCCTTTAGCAAGGCAGACTCGCGCTATCTGATCGCCGACTCCAGCAAGATCGGCAAGCGCGATTTCTATACCTTCTGTCGCCTGGACAGTTTAGACGCCGTGGTGTGCGAACCGGGTATTGCTGATGGAGATCGCGCCGCCATCGAGGAGCACACGCAGGTCATCTGCTAGTTCGTACTGCGGGAGATATCTTAGACCAAGCGGGCGTAGTCCTGTGACTGGTGAAAGACGTGGGCAATATAGATTGTTTCGTGCTCAAACTTGTATAGACACACGTAGTTGTTGACGGGAAACGATCGGTAATTACGTGCCGCCAGCTCTTGCATGTGTGAGAGAGGTCGTAGGAGCGGCTGCTCGCGAAGCAAATCAAGCTGATATTCAAACTCAGCGACAAAATTGCCCGCTGCGCGCGGATTCTTGAGGATTTGGGCAAGGTATCCGACGATACTCTCGTACTCATATCGCGCGCTTTTGAGTATTACGACGTTATAGGCCATATTTGTCTCGTATCGAGGTCACGAAGGTGTCATAGTCGCTGTAGTCGCCTTGCGATATTTCGTCTTCTGCCAACATCATACGAGACAACAGTTTTGCCTTGGCGATTTCTTCTTGCATGAGGCGATACTGGTCGCTGCTGATGCAGTGCATGGCCTCGTAGCCGTTCTTAGTTACGGTGACGTCGCGCTCAGACTCAACAAGTGCGGTGAATGTGGCAGTGTCCTTCATGTCTCGGACGGGCACACAAACTGACATGGGTACCTCCTTTGCGTTGGGACACAATTGTACCACGCCGTATCAAATAATCGGTACCGTCGAATTGTCTCAATCTGTAACAGTTGGGAGTAGAAAACCGGGTTAGATGTTACAGATCGAGATGGTGAGGCATAGCATCCGTTATGCGTAAAGCTCGGTATTACTGTATGTCTCAACCATTGCAATGGTCGGTATTTTTGTAGCTATAAGCTCATTTAAAGCTCGGTATTTTTGTATTATTAGATATATCTGAAGGTCGGTATTTTTGTAAACTAGCACGTAAATTATGCTGAGGTGAGATAATGTTTAAACGGAAGGCATATGATCGTCTGCAGGAGTGGAAAGAACGCTCGCAAGGGCGCACTGCGGTGCTTATTGAGGGTGCAAGACGCGTTGGCAAAACGACGCTCGTCAAGTGCTTCGCGCAAAATGAATACAAGGATTATCTGTACATTGACTTTTCGGCTGCTAGCAAAGCCACGCTCGATATATTTCTGAACCATCGTGAAGATGTCGATCTTTTTTTACGCATGCTTCAGCTGCAGTATGGTAAGGCCCTCGAACCGAGAGAGTCGCTGGTCATTTTTGATGAAGTGCAGCGGTTTCCCATCGCGCGCGAATACATAAAGCATCTTGTAGAAGACGGCAGATTTGATTACATCGAGACAGGCTCTCTTGTCTCCATCAAAAAGAATGTCGATAGCATTGTCATACCGTCAGAGGAAGAAAGAATCCCTCTCGAGCCCCTCGATTTTGAGGAGTATCTTTGGGCGACCGGAAAAAATCTTTATGCGGAAGAGATCCGTAAAGCGAGCGAATCTCGGAACGCGCTTCCGGACGGTGTTCATGCGACGTGTATGAGATTGTTTGATGAGTATATGCTTGTCGGCGGTATGCCTCAGTCGGTCGATTCCTTTGTGGCAGAGAATGATTTTAGAGGATGCGACAGGGTTAAACGGCAGATTATCGCACTGTACAGGGAGGACATTGCCAAGTTTGGAGGTTCGGACGCTAGACGTGCGCGGGCGGTTTATGACGATATTCCGGGTCAATTATCTGCGGCAAATAAACGGTTCAAATTTGACAGCTTGGAGAAGGGGTCCCGTTTTGAGACATATGAGTCGGCGTTAATTTGGCTTGAGGATGCGCGACTGATTAACCGTTGCTATTTATGCAGCGATCCGAGCGTGGGTTACCGCTTGCACGAGGACGCGTCTTCGCTTAAATGCTATATGGCGGACACGGGATTGCTCGTGAGCTTGGCGTTTGATGATGGTCCGGACCTTATGGATGTTCATAGAGACATTCAATTTGGAAGAATTTCAATTAATAAAGGAATGCTAATCGAGAACATCGTGGCGCAGCAGCTTAAGAGTCTGGGGCATTCGCTTTTTTATTACAGCTGGCAGGAGCCTTCCAAAACAGAGGGGAGTCGGCCCAGAACGCGTGAAATTGATTTTCTTGTTTCGCGCGGCTTTGAAGACGCGGCTGGAAAACCGCGGGTCACTCCTGTTGAAGTTAAATCTTCCAAATCGTATTCAACAATCTCGCTTGACGATTTCGGCAGACGATTCGAACGACGAGTCGGAGAAGAGATAGTTCTTCACCCAAAACAGCTCAGGGCTGAAGGGCATAGGATATATCTACCTCTGTATATGACGATCTTTATCTGATCGACGGCATGCGGTCCTGTGGCTCATTGAACCGCAGGACCGTGTATCGTTGGGGGTTTATTGTGATAATGCGCGCAAGCTAAGCCGGGGATCGAGTTTTCGGGATATGTCGGTGAAGTTCCGTCACCGCGGACTGGGTGTCCGTGCGCCCGACGAGGTCGTTGCGTGCCTAGAAGCCCCGAGCTCCAGAAGCCGTACGCTTGTTTCGGGCGTGCTGGTCGAATGCTCCAGCGTGAAAGACCTACGGGTGTAGCTTGCTCGGCCTGTTTGTCTCGATCTGTAACAGCTAGGACTGAAAAACTCGGCTACGTGTTACAGGTTGAGATTTTTCGGCTAGGTCTAATCTATTCATCTCGATCTGTAACAGGTGGGGGCGAAATAACCGGCTAACTGTTATAGATTGAGATTGAGAGGATTGGCCGGTACGTTTGTCTCAATCTGTAACAGGTAGACGCCCAAAACCGGGTTTAGTGTTACAGATCGAGACAATTCGGCCCGGCCCACCCCGTTCATCTCGATCTGTAACAGGTGGGACCGAAAAACTCGGCTAGATGTTACAGATTGAGACAAACGGACCCCGACCCGCTCAAAAACAAAAAGGCCGGGGGCGGCGCGCCGTGTGACGTGCCGCCCCCGGCTGAGAAATGGGGACAAGTTATGTGAGTGGGGCAATTCTGCTCGTCGCAAGCCACTAGTCCAGACGACGGGTCTGCGCCACGTGCTTGTACCAGTAGGCGCTTGCCTTGGGCGTGCGCTTCTGGGTCTCAAAGTCCACGTAGAAGAAGCCGTAGCGCTTGTTGTAGCCGTTGGTCCAGGAGAACTGGTCCTGCAGGCTCCACAGGAAGTAGCCGCCCACGTTGACGCCCGCCTCCATGGCCTTGAGCAGCCAACGCAAGTGCTGCTCGATGTAGTCGATGCGCGGCTGGTCGTCCACAAAACCGTCCTTGTAGGGGTCCTTGTAGCCCATGCCGTTTTCGGTGATGAAGATCTGCTTGTAGTTGGGGTAGCGCTGCTTAATGTAGACGAGCAGGTCGAACAGACCCTCGGGATAGATGATCCAGTCCCAGTCGGTGGTGGGGATGCCGGGCTTGTTCACGTGCTCGCCAATGCCCTTGACGCGCCAGCGGCCGGTGCCCTTCTCGCCCGTACCGTTGTGGTGCAGGTCGTTCTCGCCGTCGTAAGCCTTGAGGAAGCGGCACTGGTAGTTGTTGACACCCAGGTAATCGTTGTAGAGCGCAGCCTCGCGCATGATTTCCAGATCCTCGTCCAGGATCTGGATGGTGCCGCCCGAGATGGCGGCCAGGCGGTTGGCGCACTCGAGGGTGTCGGGGGCATAGTCGCCGCGGAAGGTGGCGTCGAGCAAAAACTGGTTCTGCAGCACGTGCTCGTTGTTGGCGGCCTTGATGTCGGCGGGGTCGTTCTCGTTGAGCGGATACTTAAACTCCAGCGATTGAATGACGCCGACCTTGCCCTTAAAACCGCCGTTGTGGAAGGCCAGCACAGCCTTGGCGTGGGCGAGCATCATGTTGTGCTCGCACTGGAAGGCCTCGGCCAGATGAGCTTTGACGCCACCGGGGAAGGTGCCCTCGATGTAGGTGTTGGAGGCGTCCGCCCAGATCTCGTTAAAAGTGAACCAATAGGTTACCTGGTCGGCGTACTCCTTAAAGCAGAAGGTGGCAAAGTCCACAAAGGCGTCGATGGTCTCGCGGTTGAGGAAGTCACCCTTCTCAAAGAGGGGAAGCGGCGTATCGAAGTGATGCAGCGTGACAAACGGCTCAACGTGGTGCTTGTGGCACTCGGCGAAGAGATCGTGGTAGAACTGGACGCCCTCGGGGTTGATTTCGCCGGTGCCGTTGGGGAAGATGCGGCTCCAGGCAATGGAGAGGCGAATGCCGTTGATGCCAAACTCCTCGCACAGCTCCAGGTCGACGGGGTACTGGTTGTAGAAGTCCGAAGCGGGATCGGGGGAGAAACGGCCTTGGGCTTCCAGAAAGTCGTCCCAGGCAACCTTGCCCTTACCGTGAGTGCGGGTCTCGCCCTCTACCTGGTAGGCAGCAGTGGCGCCGCCAAAGACAAAGTCCTCGGGAAACTGCGCAGGCGGGTTGGTGACGCTAGCAGGGTTAACGGACATGATGATCCAATCGTCTAAATCGAAGGGCCAGCCGGTCTTGGATGGTCGGCTGGCCCTAGGCGTTACTTACTTCGAAAGCTGCTCGGAGACGAAGGCGAGAGACTTGTCGCCGTTCTGGGAGAGCTCGATGTACTGCTTACCGCGGCAGGCGACGCACTTGTTGCCCACGCGTTCGCAGTCTTTCTGCAGGTCGGCCAGGTAGCTTGCGGCCTGCGGGGCCAGGACGACTAGGTCAAAGTCGGGGAGCATGTCGACGTGGTTGCCATAGGCCTCGGCAGCGGTTTCGAGGTTAATGCCGCGCTCCTTGGCAGCCTTGGCCAGCGCGTTGGCGAGCAGACCCGAGGTTCCGCCGCCCTGGCAGAGCACGAGCACGCGCTTGCCGTTGAGGTCGCTGGCGGTCGTTGCCTCGGCAGCGGGTGCTGCAGAAGTGGCAGGGGAGTCGACCTTCACGGCCTCGGCAGCAGCGCCGGCGGCAACGCTCTTGGCGTCAGCCTTGCCCTGGAAGGCATCGTTGAGCTTGGCGGCCTTCTCGGCGTTCTTGGCGGCGAGCTCCTCCTGGGAGATCTCGGCCTCCTCGGCGCACTTCTGGGCGTCATAGGCACGGAAGAACGGGTAGTACAGGGCAAAGTCGACGACCAGGATGATGGCGAGCATCACAAAGGCGAGCGGTTGGAAGCCCAGACCCATGATGGTGCCGATGGGGCCGGGGACGGTCCAGGGCAGGGTGTACATAAAGCCGTTCATGCCCAAGAAGTCGATAAAGACCTTGAGGATCCAGATGTTGGCGATCGGGGCAAAGACAAACGGGACAAAGAAGACGGGGTTGAGCACGATGGGTGCGGCGAACAGCAGCGGCTCGTTGACGGCAAAGCACACGGGGACGATGGCGGCCTTACCGACGGCGCGCATCTCCTGGGACTTGGCCAGGAAGCAGAACATAAAGACCAGGACGAGCGTGGCACCGGTGCCGCCCATGCAGACGACGAAGTACTGAGCGCCCTGCGTCAGGACAGCGGAGGCGTGCGCGCCAGCCTGATATGCAGCTAGGTTGTCGGTCATGTTGGCAACGAGGGCGGCGGCGATGGCGGGCTCGACGATCGAGGGGCCGTGGACGCCGACGAACCAGAAGAGGCTCATGGCGCCGTAGATCACAGCGAGGCCGATGTAGCCGTCGGCAGCGGTGAACAGGGGCTGGAACACCTGGATGACGCCCTGGGCAAAGCAGAAGCCAAAAGCAGCGCGGAAGACGATGTCAAAGACCCAAAAGACGGTGATGCAGACGGAGAAGGGGATGATGTCCTTAAAGGTCTGCGAGATGTTGGGCGGAACCTGCTCGGGCATCTTGACGGTGATGTTGCGCTTAATAAAGAACTTGTAGATGATGCCGGTCACAAACGCAGCGATGAAGGCAGTCAGCAGGCCTTTGGAACCAAGGTAGGTGGTGTTGAAGCCGCTGGCAGCGTCCGTGGCGATGGTGTCGCTCGAAAGGAGCAAGAAGCCGATGATGGCCGCGCACATGCACGAGATGAAGTTGATCTGGTTGTTCTTGGGCAGGTCGCGGTTCTGAGCGTCGGCGAAGTGCTTGGCCGTGGTGGCGGCGCAGGCGATAGCCAGGATGCCCATGGAGTAGTTGTAGCACTTCCATAGGGCGTTGTTGATGTCATCGGGCCAGTAGAAACCCCAGATGTTGGGGACCGAGGCTACCAGGCAGAAGATGGACGAGAAGATGATGATGGGGATGACGGAGATAAAGCCGTCGCGGATCGCCTTGAGGTACTTGTTGCGGGCGATCGCGTTGAAAAAGGGTTGGCCCTTTTCGATGGTGGCGATGAGTTGCTCCATGCAAAGCTCCTAAGAGTCGGTGGCTTAGCAACGATGGTAGCTTTTGACGTTTGGTTGCCAAAATGTTGACGTTGCCATTTTGCGACACAAAAAAAGACGCGAACCGGTGGCCCCTGTGCCTGCGGACCGTCGATTCCTTGCGCGTAAACGTTTGAGCCGCCCGGTGGCTCTGTGTTTGCACAATGGCAACGTTAACATTTGAGCGACAAAAGCCGTTCGGGGAAACAGAATTGTCGGTGAACGGTAGGTTTTGGGTGGTAAGCGTATCGTTGGGGAGGCGTTGGATATACTTAAAGGTGTTCAAAATGACTGCGCAGGATGTCTTCAATGGCATCGTTGACATAGAAAGATCGACCTATGGCCGCTGTTAAAAAATCGGTTTCCGTTAAGGACGTGGCGCGTCTCGCGGGCGTCTCGGAGCAGACAGTCTCGCGTACGGTGCACGATTCGCCCAGCGTGCGCCCCGAGACCAAGGAGCGCGTGCGCGCCGCCATGCGCGAGCTGGGGTATCGCCCCAATTTTGCCGGTCGATCGCTGCGCCGCGGCAAGTTTAAGACCGTCGGCGTCGCCATGTTCAACATTACCGGCACCGGCAACCTCGACCGTATGGAGGGCTTTGCCGTCGCGGCCGACAAACATGGCTATGCCATCACCCTCACTAAAGTAGACGGGCATCCGTATACCCTCGAGAGCGCATCGTCGCGCATGAGCGCGCTGCCGGTGGATGGCATGGTTGTGATCATGAATCGCATGCCGGCGGACTTTGGCACCTTCGAGCCGCTGCCCGGTATGCAGACGGTGCTCGTTACCATGCTGGAGCACCCGCTCTGTTCAACAGTCGATAACGACCAGTTCGATTGCTCGCGCCAGGTGGTCGAGTACTTGCTGGAGCAGGGGCACAAGACCGTGCACTTTATCTCGTGCCCCGAGCGCTCGCTTTCGGGCATGCGTCGCGAGGAGGGCTGGCGCGAGACATTGCGCGCGCATGGTATTGAGCCGCCGCGACTCGTCCGTGGGGATTGGACGGCACAGAGCGGATATGCCGCCGGCCAGGTGCTTGCGGACGATCCGAACTGCACAGCCATTTATGCTTCCAACGATGCCATGGCCTACGGCTGCATTCGCGGGCTCGAGTCGCGCGGGAAGCACGTGCCCCAGGACGTAAGCGTGGTGGGTGTTGACGATAGTTTGGGCGATATCGTGCCCGATCGTCGCCTGACTACGGTGCGCTTTGACAACAAGCGCGTCGGCATGTGGGCGGTCGACAAGATTGCCGGCGCCGAGGGCGCTGCACCCGGTGTGGAGCACATGCTGTTTCCGGGTGTGCTCGTCGAGGGCGATACGGTGCGCGATGTACGCTAGGGTGCGGACCTGTTTGGGTTGCCGCTAATTGTGTTCGAGAATGTTCAGATTGGTTTAAAAACCGTTCACGGGTGAAAAGCAACCGTTCATAGCTCGAAATTACGTTTTGCGCTGTTCTTTTTTGTTTGAATGTTAATGTCCCTCCATACACAGCGCAGCGCGTATGCCCGGACGCGATGCTCTCCGTTGGTTCATATGTGAAAGGAACGCAATATGGCAACCAAAGAAGAAATCTCGATGGTTGGATTCGAGATTGTCGCATACGCGGGCGATGCCCAGACTGATCTGCTTGCAGCGCTCGATGCTGCTCGCGAGGGTGATTTTGAGAAGGCCGAGCAGCTGCACAAGGATGCCAGCGATGCACTTATCGGCGCCCACGACACGCAGACCAAGCTGCTTTCGCAGGAGGCCGGCGGCGGCGAGATGGAGATGACCTTCATCATGGCTCATGCTCAGGATACTCTCATGACCACCATGATCCTGGAGAAGCAGACTCGCTTTACCATCGATGCCTATAAGCGCATCGCCGCACTCGAGGCTAAGCTCGCCTAACGAGCTCTCACAACCAAGTCCCCTTCCAAAAGCTCTGCCGCTACTGAACTGCGTCCCAAATCTTGGACGCCCTAAATAGCGACTAGGCCGCGAGGGCCT
>UQHK01000005.1 GCA_900540855.1 uncultured Collinsella sp. | reverse complement strand
TCTGATACTCCCCTATAAAAATGGCTATTTATCAACTGTTTGTTGTGACATAGCCTTTAAAAATAATGATGGGCAATTGTATGTTGAGCTGTCGTATGAATTCCGCTCTCCTTCAGATTGGTGACTCAGGCATCACGTTGGATGTGGGATCCATCATTGCAATGATGGTTGCTTTCGCTTTGTCGATCTTCTGGCGCTATGGGGCGCTTTTGCAGTCCCAGTCCGATGATTTGGTCTAGGTGATTGACCATGGATTATCTCATTATTGAGGTTGAGACACTTTTGCTCAAGACCGGGAAAACAAATGCCGATTTAATAAGAGCGACTGGGCATACGCCAGCTAACATTTCTAAAATCCGTAATGCAAAAATTAAGGCCATACGCTTGAAGACATTGCTCGATATCTGTGTTGAGTTGGATTGTCAGCCGGGAGATTTGATCCGTCGCGTGAGTGAAATAGAACTTGAGGAACTTACCATCGCGCGCGCGCGGAATAAGATTTTGCAAAGACGCAATCCCGACCCTTCCGAGATATTGCCCACAGAGGTTTACGTAGTAGATCTTTCTAAGGAATAACAAAACAGAATAAGAAGACAAGCACGTATGCATGCAAGGCCCCTACCGCAAACGATCGGTAGGAGCCTTAATTCATTTGAAAATAGTTCTTGAAATCATAAGGTTATCGATATACGATAACGGAGTATTAAAACAGACGATAAATCGAAAGGAGGTAATTATGAACTGGGTAATCGATCCGTGTAGCAACGTGCAGGGTGGCGGTGGTGGCTGCCGCAATTACCACCCGTGTTCGCGCTGTAGCTGTTTTGGCGTATATGTTCATTTCTAGCAACGCGAACGTTAATGCTGGTTAAGACAGCAGAGGGTAAGCAGCGTGGTCGATAACTGCCATCCGTCGACCGCGCTGCCTTTTTTAATGAGGTTCATGAGACATGGGTAATGCGATTTCAATCAAGGATCTATCAAAGCGCTACGGCAAAAACTGGGCGTTGTCTGATGTTTCATTTGATATAGATGAGGGCGAAGTGTGCGCTCTCGTTGGAGAGAACGGCGCGGGGAAGAGTACGTTGATTGATATTCTTCTTGGCTTGCTTAAAGCAACGAAAGGCTCAATCAGTTTTTTCGGCGAGTCTGGGAGAACAGGTCTGGCAAGAGCACGCAGAAATATCGGATTCGTCCCCGACGGCTGTGGGGCATTCTTGAACTTAACCGGTCGAGAAAACTTGATCTCACGCTGTATCGAGTGGGGGCTGCCGAAAAGTGAAGTTAATCGAGTGCTCGCTGCCGTTGGCCTAGAAAATGCGGCGGATGCATCGGTAAAACAATACTCGCTCGGCATGAAGCGTCGCCTGGATATCGGAACGGCTCTTCTGGGCAACCCGCAACTACTCATCATGGATGAACCCATAAACGGGCTCGATCCAGTGGGTGTGATTGAGGTGCGTGATCTCCTGCTGTCGTTGAAGGACAAACGGGATAAAACGGTGCTCATTTCAAGCCATAACCTAGATGAATTGGAGAAAGTTGCGACATCTTTTGCTTTTCTCCATCAAGGCAGACTTCTCGTTAAGGAAGAAAACTCCTACAAAGACCGAAGTCTGGAAAAGCGGTTTTTGGATTTGATCGGGGAGGCAGATAATGCAACTTCTGCGACTGATTAGATGCGAAGCTCGTCGGTTGCTCAGAAATCCAGCCTTTTTCGTGTTGTTGATCTGGGGAATTTGGATTGTTAAAGATGTCTGTAATCCAAATATGTATGGGACTTATGGAACATCTGATTTAGGGGGAGTCGGCAAACAGATTGGTTTCTTTGCAAACATCCTCGACAAGACTGACCCAGCTGGTTCGGCGGTTCGGACGGCACTATTCATGACCTACGAGTGGTTTTTCGTTCTAGCCGGATGCATTGTTATTTCCTGCGCCATGGATTATCAAAGCATGTCTTCTGAAGTGACGTATGCAAAAGGGACGGGTGTAGCAAAGGCCGTTGTCGCAAAGTGGCTTGTTCTGACGATTGCAACTTCAACAGCGTTCAACCTGTTTTCGGGATTCACTCTCTTCAAATCTCCGCTTGGCTGCTATGTGGATGGGCGGGTGTTTCTTGATAGATACCTGCCCGTGTTGCTTTTGATTGATGCTATTTTGGCTGCATTAGTAGCTCAGTCGATGGCAGTTTTCTATTTACTTAGAAATGCACCGCTTAGCATTATGTTGGTGTTGGTCGGGACGCTGCTCGCCTCCGATGAATATACGCTGGTGGTCTTTTCCAATCACGCATCGACGCAAATTCCCTGGTGGCTCTCAGTCGGACCATACTTACGCCATCTTGGAAATCTGTGCTTTCAAGGCCTAGCCATTAATCAGATCATTCTTTTCTCTGTTATTTGCACCGTTGTTTCGTTGCAGCTCGGGGTCATGGGAATCAAAGCGAGGAGGGGGTAGAAATGCGCTGCGAAGATATGATTAAGGCTGAAGCCTATCGAGTTATGAAGAGCAAAGCGCCTCTTCTGCTGATTGCGGCAGGTTTCGTGCTCGCATTGCTTTATTCTGTGTCTTATGAACCATGGAGAGCCTACGGAACGAGCGATTGGCTTGGCGACGGTGTTATGGGCTTCTTTCCAAACCCACAATATGGTTTTGTGGGAATTCCGGGAGACCTCGTTAAAGATGGAGCTCGCTACCTTTCCGCTGTGGCACCGCTTGCCCATTCTCTGTTCTTTCCTATTGTTGCTGTTCTCGTCATCGGCTATGCGTTTCGAACTCCGATAACGGGATCTCAATGGCTTGTTTCCTATGCAAGGGGAATGAAAACAGTACAGTTGTTGGTTGCAAGGACTCTTGTCTCGATTGTCACGCTTGTCGGTGGTTTTGTTCTCTTTTCGATACTCGTTGGTGCGGTCCAAAGCGCGAGTGGCATAGGAATGACGATGGATATGATCGGAGAGTTTCTTCTTCGACTGTCTCTTGCTGCCTTGATTTGCACAACGTTATGCCTGCTGCTCGTCCTGGCCATCTCGCTCTTTGGAAATGGCGCGTTTGTTCTATCGTTCATCATCCTGCTGCTCTATTTGGGGTACGGAAATCCAAATATGCCACTGCACTTGACATGGCTGGCGACCCTTGCGTCTCCGCGACCAATTCAATTCATCGTGCCGGGGACGTTGCTGTTTGTAGCGCTGGCAACAGTCGTTCCCATTGTCATCCTCGGACTTTGTTGGGCTATCAAGGGTGCTATCAGAAAACGGAGCATATAAATGAAAGAGTCTGAATTTAACGTTATTGAAGAGAATGATGTGAACGGTATCACTATCTACAATACCCAGTCTGGTGGCGTTCTCGACCTTGACGCTGCGCACACGAATGAGCTGAATTTATATCGCAAGGGTGTCGTCGCCTTGGATGGTGATTTCGAAGAGGCCCTTAAGATGGGTGGCATGTTGGTAGATGACGATGTTGACGAGCGGCGAATGTTGATGCTTGAGAGCTTGTCGGCAAGGTTTGCAAATGACTATTTAGGACTGACGATTGCTCCAACGCTGGCATGCAATTTTAGGTGTCCCTACTGCTATGAAAAAGGCTGCTCGCACCCCACTATGTCAGAAGAGACAATGATGGATATCGCAGAATTCGTGCGTTCCGGCTATCCCGGGATCAACGATCTTCACGTTGACTGGTATGGAGGCGAGCCCCTGCTCTGTGTGGACATGATCGAGCGACTGACAAAAGAACTGAGAGGGGCGATTAGGCCAGGCGCTACTTATTCTGCCGGAATGGTAACGAACGGATATCTCCTGACGCGAGAAATTGCTCAGAAGCTTGCTGATTGTCAGATCGGTTCGGTTCAAATCACTATTGATGGCTCAAAGAGGGATCATGATTCGCGGAGGGTCCCGGCCGACGGTCGTCCGACATATGATGCCATTATCGACAATATCATCTCATGTGCCGATGTTCTTCAGATTACCATTCGCGTGAATGTCGATGAGTCCAATAGCAAAGAGGTCGATGCGTTGATTGACGAGCTTGACGCTAAAGGGCTTCGCGGTAAAGTCGCGATTTATCTTGCTGCGGTCGACAATGTTAACGATACTTGCTCAAATGACATTCATTGTTTTTCTCAGCGTGGATTCTCTCAAGTTGAAACGTTCTTTATGGATAAAGCTAGCGAGCGCGGATTCAACGTTGTTCCGTTTACGCCGTATGAACCAAGTGTCTGCTGTGCGGTTTCCCTTAATTCGTTTGTCATCGATCCGCTTGGTAGTCTTTTTAAATGTTGGGATGAGGTTGGCAAGGGCGAGTGCGCCGTTGGAAATGTTCGAGAAGGTGTGAAAGCTAATTCGAACTATTTGAAATGGATGGAGTATTTACCAAACGACCCAGTATGTGGCGAGTGTGTAATGTTTCCGGCTTGTATGGGCGGATGTCCCCACGCCGCGATGGAGGGCCAGAGAAAATGCGCGAGCGTTAAATTCAATGCCAGGCAGAGAATGCGGTTGGCTTGTAATTATCAGTATTCGCATGAGGCAAATCACGATGTTTAGATTTTGGAAGATATATCTCCTCCATAAGCCAAGGCTTTATGTCTATCTGCTTCTCGATGTCTTGTCTCAGCTGTGCAGCCTTGCTGAACCATATCTGTTGGGACTGACTGTAAATGTGCTGGCGGCAAAAAATGTCCTCGGTATTAGTTTGCGGACGCTAGTCTTATGTATTTTCGCGATTGGCGTGGTCGCCATTGTGGGGTCGGTGTTGGCCTATTGGACTTCCCTAATCTATGTCGACCTTCAAGCGCATGCGGGATATCAACTTAACGCTGACACACTTGAACACGTCAAGCGTTTGCCCCGGAAGTTTTTCATCGGATTTGATGCGGGCTATTATAATCAGCAAATCAATCACGATTCAAACGACCTCATAATATTCGGAATAACATCGGCGTCAAATATCATTGGCGGTGTTGCAACGATTATCTGTTCCTTGATTATGTTGATGAATATAAACATTGCGATGGCGATTGCCTGTCTAGCCTGCATCGTTACGGGGGCAGTAGTTTATCGATTGTTTAGCGGGCTGCTGTTCAATCGAGGCTTTGAGTTTCAAGAAAAGACCGCTGCTTTCTATGGGACTCTCCAGAGCCAGCTGGAGAGCGTCTCCTTTCTTCGTCGCCATTCATTATTTGATTTCTATTCCTTGAGGCTGCAGAAGGCTTTCGATGGTCTTTATCCAGCTATATTGGCTAATCAAAAAGCCGGATCACGGTTCGAACTTGCGAATCAGTTGATTTTTTCCTTTGCGCAGTTCTGTTTGCTCGCGATTGGAGGCTGTGAGATTGTCGCAGGTAAAATGCCGGTTGGTTTTCTGCTGACGGCATTGAGCTATTATTCGAGCGCCAATTCTGCTCTGGTGAACTTGCTTTCTTGGGGCAAAAGCTACCAGGCGAGCAAGGTGAGCGCCCAACGCCTTAAGCACCTTTGGGCAATGGATGAAGAGGCGAACGGTTCTGTCCGCATTGGTTCTCCTGTTTCACTTGTGTGCAAGGGCCTGTCGATTTGTCGTCCTGATACCGATCGAATCATAGATTATCCAGAGCTCATCTCGCTTAATCGAGGAGTCTTATACGGCGTGTCGGGCGCAAACGGAAGCGGGAAAAGCACACTTCTCGATGGCATAGCTGGTCTATATCCCGATGATTGCGTTGGGACTATTGCTTATGACGAGGTTGATTTGAGCCAGATTGATTCTATAAATCTACGCTCGCATGTCGTTGGTATTGCCGAGCAAGAACCCGATGTCGTTAACGGAACACTCAGAGAGAATCTGACGCTACTCGCGGGCGATAATTGTCCAATTCTTGAAGTCGGGCGACTTGTAGACCAGTTTGGTCTGACCAAACTGGTCTCAACACTTCCCAATGGTCTTGATGGGGTGCTGGACGAGCAAAACCATAATATATCGGGTGGTGAGAAGCAGAAGATTGCGATTATTCGTGTATTGCTCAAGGACTCGCCCGTCATGTTATTCGATGAACCGACGTCGGCTCTTGACGGAGCGAGTAGGTCAGCGTTCATTGATATTCTGCAACAGAAGAAAGAAGATCATATAGTGGTTGTTGTCTCGCATGATCCCGAGTTGCTTGAGGCTTGCGACGAAGTGATTGAACTGTAAAAGCTTGTGCATGGCGCTTCGTTGCGGGACTCATTGCCTGTGGATAGCGAATTGCAGCTGATGTGGGCAGTTATCTCAAACATGTATCAGCTTCTTTTATTGACTAATCCCACAACGGCAAACCCGGTCAAACGAACGCTTCAGTACTGAGGCGTCTGTCTGTCTGACAAATAGCTATACTTAATTAAGGAAAGCGTATAGCAAAAGGAGTCAACATGTCTATGTCGATACTAGACTCACGGCCGGTTCAGATGAACGTGCGTATAGATCGTCAGCTCAAAGAGGCAGGAGACGCCGTCCTGACCCATATTGGCATGACGCCGTCACAAGCCGTTCGGACACTTTGGGAGTATCTGGTCGTTAACGGACGCATGCCCTCGAAGGGAGACGCGGCGGCTCCGGTTTCTGACGGAGTGGAGCCCCGGCGCATGGAGTCAAGGGCCGCGCAAGGCAGCCATATCGTTCGCGATTCGTGCCTCAAATACGGCATCCCCATCCCTGAGTTCTCGGGAGACTATGACGACCTCTATGAGGAGGCCATGGCGGAGCGCTATCCCGAGTGGGTGGAACTATGAGCACAGAAGGCGTCCTCAAGCTGTTAATCGATACCAACGTATGGATGGATTATTTTTCTGGCAGGTCCGACCGTACGGCAAATGTCGTCCATCTGATCGAGATTGCCGACGCCTCGGAGCGGATTGCCCTGTTTGCCTCGTCGCTTTCGGTCAAAGACGTTTCATATCTTGTCTCGGCGGCAATCAAGCAGGAGTGTCGAAGAAAGACTGGCTCACTGAGCGATAACGCCATTGCGGCGGCAGACGAAACGGCCTGGGCATGCGTTCGACAGATGCGCGAGCTAGCCCTCATCGCCCCGGTCGGTGCAGACGAGGTCTTCGACTCCTTTGTGTTCAAGTACCACCACAATGACTTTGAGGACGACCTGATGCTGGGCGTCGCCAATCGCATTGATGCCGATTACGTCGTGACGGAGGACAAGAATCTTATTAAACATACCAATGGTGTATGCATTAATGTTCAACAGGCGTTGAGGTTGGTTGGGGGGTCCAACGTTCCCTCTGCACGGCCCGTCTAGCTTGCTTTACCTTGATAAAGTGGCGTTTCCTCACCGTTAGCCGATGATGCAAGGGCGCTCGGCGTTTTCGACTGGTTTATGCACGCAAAGTCTGGGAATATACAAGTCGCATATCTTATTGTCTAACCAGTTGCGCCAAGGAGGCACCATGGATTACAAGATTACCGGCTACGAGCCCGCCCAGCTGTTCCATTTCTTTGAGGAGGTCAGCGCGATCCCCCGCGGGTCTGGCAACGAGAAGGGCATCAGCGATTTCCTGGTTGCGTTTGCCAAGGAGCGCGGCCTCGATGTGTATCAGGACGAGGTCTACAACGTCATCATTCGCAAGCCCGCATCTGCCGGTGCCGAGAATGCCCCGACCGTGATGCTGCAGGGCCACATCGATATGGTGTGCGACAAGTTGGGCTCCGTTGAGCACGACTTTACGACCGACGGTATCGACCTGGTCGTCAAGGACGGCGTCCTCACCGCTAACGGCACCACTCTGGGCGCCGACAACGGTATCGCCGTCGCGCTTATGCTTACCGTGCTCAACGACGATTCGATTGCCCATCCGGCCCTCGAGTGCGTATTCACCACCGACGAGGAGACTGGCCTGGTCGGCGCCGAGACGCTCGACAAGTCCCAGATTAGCGCCCGCACCATGATTAACCTTGACTCCGAGGAAGAGGGCGTTGCCACTGTCAGCTGCGCCGGCGGCGTCGTCGTTACCTACACCTGCCCCATCGTGCGCGAGCACAAGACCGGTAGCACCCTCACGCTCGACATCTCCGGCCTACTGGGTGGTCATTCCGGCAACGATATCAACCTGGAGCGCGGCAACGGCAACCTCATCATGGCCCGCATCATCGACCGCCTGATGGTCGCCGGCGAGCCCGCCATCGTCAGCTTTAACGGCGGCACTAAGGACAACGCCATCAACCGTGAGTGCAAGGCTGTTCTGGTCTACGCCGACCACGCTGCCGCCGAGGCCGCGGCCCAGATCGCAAAGGACATCATCGCCGACGTCACTGCCGAGCTCGAGGTCTTCGACCCCGGCTTTACCTGCACCGTCGAGATTGCCGATAACGCTGAGGTCGAGGCCATGGACCAGAAGTCCGCGCTTGCCCTCATCCGCGGCCTGCGTCTTGCCCCTAACGGCGTGATTCGCCGCAACGTCGCCACCGACGGCTCCGTCGAGGTTTCCTCCAACATCGGCGTGGTCGCCACTTCCGACGACCAGGTCAAGATCATGCTGTCCCCGCGCTCCTCGATCACCTCGCTGCAGAACGAGTTCAAGGACCGCCTGCAGACGCTGGCCGATGTCTTGGGCTTCGACGCCAAGTTTGAGTTCGAGTATCCCGGCTGGAGCTATGCCGAGCATTCGCCGGTCCGCGACGTCTTTGTCGAGAGCTATCGCGAGCTCTTTGGCTCCGAGTTGCGCATCGAGTCCATTCACGCCGGCCTTGAGTGCGGCCTGTTTGCCGAGGCCCTGCACGGCCTGGACGCCATCGCCGTGGGCCCGACGCTCTCCGATGTCCACACCCCGGACGAGAGCATGGAGCTCGCTTCTGCCGAGCGCTTCTACGAGCTGCTCATCGACGTGCTCAAGCGCCTCGCCGCGTAAAGGTTGCGCTAGCAGCAGTCCGAGCCACGTGCTAGCGGATTGCAAATGACATTACGAGAGGGGGACCCGGTCTTTTGCGACAGGTGTCCCCTCTCTTCTTTTAAGAAATGGGAAATTGATTGGCGTCTAGCCCATATCCGCCCTGATGAGGTCGAGGGTGCGCTGGCAGTTTTCGCGGACGGGGCCGAGCATATGCTCGCGCAGGTCCGCCATGCCGGGCAGGTCGGCGTATTCGTCCATGACCTCTTCCATGCAAATGGGTACCTCGTAGGCGAGGTCCATCATAGTCGCAAAGCAAAACTTCTCGGATAGCCCGGCATCGGTGAGCGCCGCCTCCAGCGCGGGGTCGCCCATACCGTGGTATCGGCGGATAGCGCCTGGACCGATGCGCCCCACTCGATTTTCGCCGCCAACGCTCATGGCAAGGCGCGCCCGGCGGCGCATACGCTCGTACGCCAAGCCCGATGCGACATCGTACATGGGTGCGAGCGCTGCGTTTGTGCCTTTACCTAGGATGAGCGAGTAGTTTTTAGCGTGTGCGTCAGGCGCTCCGATAATGGCGTTATAGAACAACATATAGGTAAAAAGCACAAGATTCATGTGGTGGGGGACTGTGTTAATCAGTCGTTCTTGGATGTCTCGTGTGGTTGGTCCTCCGTCGTCGGTGTATTTCTGGCTTGGCAATACACCGAGCGCCTGGCAAAAGTCCTCCTGATGCAGCCTTTCGATATTTCCGCTGCTATTGACCATTCTGTCGTACCGTTCAACGACGAGTGCGGCTTCGTCTTCAAATGTGCAATAGGAGACGTTGGCAGTTGGAATGCCAACACGCCGAGCCGTTTTCATGCAGACGAATTCGTTTAAGGCCTGATGTTTGAACCCAACGACGCCATTTTTGAAGATATGGGTAGTGGGGGATGACCCTAGACATTCGCACCATTGGCCATCATGCCAAGCTAGTGCAAATTTGCCTTGGTTGCCGCCCAGGGACCAGCTTTCGTTGGAGCCCATCCATGTCTCTCTTTCGTCATCGCGAATTGCTTTAAGCTTGTGAGCGATTTGAGAATTGGTAAGCGGGCGGTATGCGGAGACCCTGCCACGGACGGCGTCTAATTGATCGGCTCGACAAAACTGAACGGCCCCCGCGCAGTCAAGACCGATATGGCACAAGAGGGCGACGGGGTTGTTAGATGCAACATCATGCTCGGTGGCAATGGCGCGACGCTGCTCTTGACTGTCGGGCAAAAGGCCAAATAGGAACGGGCGGACGATGTTATGGCCATACGTGCGATTGGAAAGCGGCATTGTTAGCGATAGCGGTGCCCCGCGATAGGTTGGGGCGTATACAAAGCTGCAGAGTCCATGCTCGTCTTGCCGGAGAGTGCCTGCGATTTCGCCACAAATGAGGGTCGCAAGCTCCATTTCTGCCATTTATTTCACAACCTTACAGCCAAAGGAGAGGTCTGAAGTGTCGGTAAGGCCTTGCTCGGCTGCGATTTGGGCCAGCAAGGCACCATAGGAAGATGGCGCTCCTTGTCGAGCGGGTCGTCTGCCTACGCTTGGCTTTGGCAGGGCATTCGAGTTCGCGATAGGGAGGTCCGCTATCGTCGTTGGATGTTCGGAGGGCGATGCGATGGAGTCGTTATCGCTTTGCGCAAAGAGGCCTATGCCGAGTGCGTTAAAGACAGTCAGCAACTTGTCGAGCCGAATACCCGTGGCGTCGCCCAGCTCGAGCGATGCGAGCAGGCGCTCCGAAACACCGGCCTTTTTGGCGAGGGCGGCACGGGTGAGACCCTGAGCCTCGCGTGCCTGGCGCACGTAGATGCCAGCTTGGCGCGGTGTGGTGATGGGAAAGGTGTCCACGGCGATCTCCTAACGTGCAGACTTTTGCATATCAGTATGACATGCAAAAGTCTGCATGAAAAGGCCTCATGCAAAACTCTGCATGAGGCCGTGTGCTGGCGTTGAGTTTTGAGCGATTGTGTTTGGCACTACAGCACGAAGATTCCCAGGTGCTCAAGCAAGATCTTGAGGCCGATGAGGATGAGCACGACGCCACCCACGATGGTGGCGGGTTTTTCGTAGCGCGCGCCAAAGGTGTGGCCGATTGCCACGCCGGCGATGGAGAAGATAAACGTTGTGACGCCGATGAGCGACACGGCGGGCACGATGTCGACCGAGAGCGCGGCAAATGAGATGCCCACGGCTAGGGCGTCGATTGAGGTGGCGATGGCGAGGATCAGGTACTCGCCCAGGTCAATCTTCTCGGCATCCTTGCCGTCGCCTTCATCCTCGTCCTCGGTAAATGCCTCCCACAGCATTTTGCCGCCAATGAAGGCGAGCAGGATAAAGGCGATCCAGTGGTCGATGGGGCCGATGATGCCCATAAATTGACTGCCAAGCGCCCATCCGATTACGGGCATGCCGGCCTGAAAACCGCCAAAGAACAGGCCGAGCACCACGGCGACCTTAAGGTTGATCTTTTTCATGCCGAGACCCTTGCAGATGGATACGGCAAATGCGTCCATCGAAAGGCCAACGGCGAGCAACACGAGCTCTGCGAGTCCCATAGCCTGGCTCCCTCTCTGCGGGCGAGCCCGATTACGCGACTACTCCCTCATTTTATATGAGACCCGATGCTACCACATGAGCAGTCAAAGGAGCCCCGTCCCAAATGAGCTACCTAAGCTGTGTTCGCTCATTCTGTAAGCATCGGATTTCGCAAGCGCCGCAGGGACAAACCGTGAGAAACTATTTAGCGTTTATGGAGCGTATACGATGGGAGCGATGCCTTGGATAAGAACGAGCTGCAAAAGCGTATGGAACAGGCCATCCGCCTGACGGCACCTGGTCAGCCGATCCGCACCGCCCTCGACATGATCATCGCCGGTCACCTGGGCGCCCTTATCTGCGTCGGCGACACCGAAAACGTGCTCGCTGCCGGTAACGACGGCTTTCCGCTCAACATTTCGTTCACCTCGAACCGCCTGTTCGAGCTCTCCAAGATGGACGGCGCCATCGTTATCGACGGCGACCTCACCCAGATTCTGCGCGCCAACTTCCACCTCAATCCCGATCCCTCGCTCGCCACGAGTGAGACGGGCATGCGTCACCGTACTGCCGCTCGCATGTCGGTGCTCACCGACGCCATCGTGATCTCGGTTTCGGCTCGTCGTGCCGTCGTCAACGTGTACGTCCACGGTAAGAGCTACGAGATCCAGCCTGTCACCACCATCATGAGCTCGGTCAACCAGCTCGTCGCCACGCTTCAGACCACCCGTCAGTCGCTCGACCGCTCCCTGCTGCGTCTGACGGCCCTCGAGCTCGACGACTACGTTACGCTCGCCGACATTACCGGTATTTTCTCGAGCTTCGAGATCATGCAACAGGCAAAGACCGAGCTTAAGGATTGCATTGTCAAGCTGGGCAACCAGGGCAAGCTCGTGCAGATGCAGCTCGAACAGCTCGCCGGCTCCAGCATGGATACCGAATACGACCTGATGATCCGCGACTACGCGAGCGATTCTTCCGAGGCAAACGCCGAGAAGATCCGCGCCAACCTGAGCCGTATGACGCCCAAGGACCTATCCGACCCGCAGCATGTGGCGGCAGTTCTGGGCTATGACGACCTGGACGAGGATTCCGTCATGACACCGCTGGGCCTGCGTACGCTTTCGCGCGTGTCCGTCGTGCGCGACGGCGTGGCCGAGAAGATCGTCGACGAGTACGGCTCGCTGCAGGAGCTCATGGACGACATCAGCGAGGACCCGGAGCGCCTGGGCGACTTTGGCGTCAACAACCCTGCCATTCTTGCGGACTCGCTGTACCGCATGAAGGGCACCAAACAGGGGAACGCATAATGGCGCCCGTATGCGCCGTGGTCGTTGCCGGCGGCAGTGGCCAGCGCTTTGGAAATCCCGGCGGCAAGCAGCTCGTTAACGTGGCGGGCCGTCCGCTCATGAGCTGGTCTATCCGCGCATTTGACCGTAGCAATAAGGTCGGCCACATCGTGGTGGTGTGTCCTTCCGAGCGCCGTGCCGAGATGCGCCGCCTGGCCATCGACCCGTTTGACTATGACACGCCCATCAGCTTTGCCGATGCCGGCGAGACCCGCCAGGATTCCACCCGTGCCGGCGTGCATGCGGCTCCGGCGGGCTTTGAATACGTCGCCATTCACGATGGCGCTCGTCCGCTCATTACGACCGAGGCCATCGATCACGCTATCGACGTGCTCGTGAGCGACCGTGCCCTCGACGGCGTCGTGTGCGGCCAGCCTGCCATCGACACGCTCAAGATCGTCGATGGCGACAACATCGTCGAGACGCCGCCGCGCGAGCTCTATTGGGCCGCGCAGACGCCGCAGATCTTTAGCGTCGACGCCATGAAGCGCGCTCACGCCGCTGCTATCGCCGAGGGCTTTATCGGCACCGACGATTCATCGCTGGTCGAGCGCATGGGCGGGCGCGTCCGCTGTGTCCAGAGCCCGCGCGATAACCTTAAGGTGACGGTGCCCGAGGACCTGCGTCCCGTAACCGCGATTCTGCTCGGTCGCATGGCCGAGGGAGAGGACCTTCCCCATGTTCAGTAACCTGCGCATTGGCCACGGCTACGACGTCCACCGTTTGGTGGAGGGGCGTCGATGTATCATCGGCGGGGTTGACATTCCCTACGAGCGCGGCCTGCTGGGCCACTCGGATGCCGATGTGCTCGCGCACGCCTTGGCCGACGCCATTCTGGGTGCCTGCCGCGGGGGAGATATCGGCAAGCTATTCCCCGACACCGATCCCGCCTACGAGGGTGCCGATTCGATGGTGCTGCTCGCTCGCGTGATGGACTATGCGCGCGAGCTTGGCTTTGAGTTTGTCGATGCCGATTGCACCATTGCCTGCCAGCAACCCAAGATCACTCCGCACCGCGATGCCATGCGCGCCAACCTTGCCCATGCCCTGGGTGTCGACGTCGAAAACGTGGGCGTCGCCGCCACCACGACCGAAAAGCTCGGTTGGGAAGGCCAGGGCGAGGGAATTGGCGCCTGGGCCGTCTGCCTGCTACAGAAAACCGTTAAGGAGTAACGAATGCGTATCTACAACAGCGCTACCCATAAAAAGGAAGAGTTCCAGCCCATCGAGTCCGGCAAGGTCCGCATGTACGTGTGCGGCCCCACGGTCTACGACAACATACACATCGGCAATGCCCGCACGTTCATCAGTTTTGACGTGATTCGTCGCTGGCTCATCGCGAGCGGCTACGAGGTCACGTTCGCCCAGAACCTCACCGATGTCGACGACAAGATCATCAAGCGCGCCAACGAGCAGGGCCGTACGGCTGCCGAGGTCGCGACGGAGTTCTCGGATAAGTTCATCGGCGTCATGCGCGCCGCCAACGTGCTCGATCCCGATGTGCGCCCCCGCGCCACCAAGGAGATCGGCCCCATGATCGCCATGATCAAGACGCTCATCGAGCAGGGCCACGCTTACGCCGCCGATAACGGCGACGTGTACTTTGCCGTGCGCAGCGATCCCAACTATGGCCAGGTCTCGGGCCGCAACATCGATGACCTTATGGTTGGTGCACGTATCGAGGAGAACGAGGACAAGAACGACCCGCTCGACTTTGCCCTGTGGAAGGCCGCAAAGCCCGGCGAGCCCAGCTGGCCGAGCCCCTGGGGCGAGGGCCGTCCCGGTTGGCACACCGAGTGCGCCGCCATGGTGCACCGCTACCTGGGCACCCCAATTGACATTCATGGCGGCGGCTCCGACCTTGCCTTCCCGCATCACGAGAACGAGTGCGCCCAGGCTACCTGCGCCTGGCACCAGGGCTTCTCCAACACCTGGATGCACACGGGCATGCTGCTGGTAGACGGCGAGAAAATGTCCAAGTCGCTCGGCAACTTCTTTACGCTGGCCGAGGTCCTCGAGCAGCATTCCGCTGCCGCCCTGCGCCTGCTGATGCTGCAGACGAGCTATCGCTCGCCGCTCGACTTTTCTTGGGAGCGCTTGGAGGGTGCCGAGAACTCGCTCACGCGTATCGCCGGTACGGTCGAGAACCTGCGCTGGGCCGCGAACCATGCGACGGCCGATGCCGATGAGACAGCATCCGAGGCGTTTGCCGCCAAGGCCGCCGAGACCCGTGCCACCTTTAAGGAGTGCATGGACGACGACTTTAACACCGCCGGTGCCATGGGTGCCGTCTTTGGCTTTGTGACCGAGTGCAACCAGTACCTGGAGCAGGCGGGCGACGCTGCCGACAAGGCCGCCGCGCTTGCCGCCGCCGATACGCTGGTCGAGCTGCTCGATACGTTTGGCGTTGAGCTCCCCGAGCCCAAGGTCGAGCTGCCGCTGGGTCTGCTGGGTGTTGCCGCCGGCCTGGTCGCCTACACGGGCGACGACGTGGACGAGGCCGCTGCCAAGATTCTCGAGGCCCGCGCCGAGGCCCGCGCTGCCAAGAACTGGGATCTGGCCGACGCCATCCGCGACCAGCTCAAGGACCTGGGCCTCACCATTGAGGATACCGCCGCCGGCACCCGTATCAAATCTCTCTAATCCCCGCGGGTTTCCCAAGCACCCGACCTTGCCGTTCAAACCGTCGCTCGCGTACTCAAGTACGCGTCGCTCCTCTTTCACGGCAATCTCGGGCACTTGGAAAACCCGTACCGACCGCTTGAGCTATTCGTCTTAAGCGGTCGCTTCTTTTGTCCTGTTTGAAAATTTTTTAAAGGAGGCCGTTTTATGGCCGACAATCGCAAGCGTGCGCCTCGCGGCGGCAAGCAGACTGCTTCTGGCTCGCGTCCGATTCGCCGCAACGACCGCGCTGCCGCTCCCAAGGGCCAGCGCGAGCGCTCCCAAGCCCAGGCCGCACGTCCGCAGCGCGATCGCAACCGCGACGCTATCCAGGTTCCCAAGGGCGAGTTTATCGAAGGTCGTCGTGCTGCCGCCGAGGCGCTGCGCACCGGTTTTCCCATCAAGTGCGCGCTCATCGCCGAGGGCGGGGAGCGCGATGCCGCTCTGTCGCGCCTGGTCGATGACCTCAACGCCACGGGCGTCCGCATTAAGTATGTGCCGCGCGCGCAGCTCGATGCGCTGTCGAGCCATGGCGCTCACCAGGGCATTGCGCTCGAGGTGGGCAACTTCCCTTACGCCGATGTCGCCGACATCCTCGACCGCGCAGGCGAGGGTCCGGCGCTTGTCGTGGTGCTCGACCATGTGACCGACGACGGTAACTTTGGCGCCATCGTGCGCTCTGCCGAGGTTGTGGGCGCAGCGGGCGTCATCATCGCCAACAAGCGTGCCGCCGGCGTGACCGTGGGCAGCTACAAGACCTCCGCCGGCGCCGTCATGCATCTGCCTATCGCGCAGGTGCCCAATATCGCCCGTGCGCTCGATGACCTCAAGGCCGCCGGCTTTTGGGTGGGTGGCGCTTCCGAGCATGCCGAGGGCAGCTGCTGGGATGCTCCCTTCGAGGGCCGCGTGGCGCTCGTCATGGGCTCCGAGGGCGACGGCATCTCGCGTCTGGTGCTCGAGAAATGTGACTTTTTGACCAAGCTTCCCCAGCGCGGCATGACCGAGAGTCTCAACGTGGCCCAGGCGACCACCGCGCTGTGCTTTGAGTGGCTGCGCCGCAATGCCGGCGAGCTCATGGGGGAGGAGTAGCGCATGTCCAAGAAGAACCGCGCCAAGTCCAAGGCCAAGCGCTTTGGCGAGGGCTCGGCCAAGCCGATTGTTTCGGCCGCGACCTATGGCGTGGGCGGCAATGCGTTTGCGCAGGCCATCGCCGACCCGGTCTCGACGGTGCACTCCAATAAGCCCGAGCTGCTGGTGGTCGACGGCTACAACGTGATTCACTGCACGCCGCGCTACGAAAAGCTCGTCTACGACCATTCCGACGATCCATATTCCAGCGACGTCCACGATATGGCTCGTACTGCGCTTATCAACGATGTCGCGGCGTTTGCCCAGGGCCGTTACGAGGCCGTGATCGTGTTCGACGGCGCGGGCAACATCTCCAACGAGCGCCCCAACCTACCGGCCCGCGGCGTGCGCATCGAGTTCTCGCCGACGGGCGTCTCTGCCGATACCGTGGTGCAGAAGCTCTGCATCGAGGCGCGTGAGGAAGGCCGCGCGTGCTCCGTGGTATCGAGTGACGGCACAATACAGGCCGTCGTCATGGGCAAGGGCGTCACGCGCATCTCGAGCCGTATGCTGGTGGACGAGATCAAACAGATCGACAACGACGTTCACGAGGCAGAGGAAGCTCCGCAGATCAAGATGACTCTGGGCAGCCGCCTGAGTCCCGATGCCCTGGCCAAGCTCAAGGCCCTGCGCGGACGGTAGGGGATTATCCATAGAGACCCGTTTTCCAATTGGCCGGCCCGTTGATTTGTAATCAATGGACTGTGGGTTGCCGTCGCCAAAACGAATAGTTTTTTGTTTTGGCGAACGGATAAAACTATTCGTTCTGACGAATAGTTTTGAGATGTGGTCGGTCAAAGGGTCTGTTGCGCCTTGTCAGCAATTCCTTTATTCTTAATTGGCTTCGCGCGAAAGCGCCAAGTGTGCCAGTGTGGCGCAACGGTAGCGCAACTGATTTGTAATCAGTGGGTTGCAGGTTCGATTCCTGTCACTGGCTCCATGAAAGTTTCGGGCTCTGTCCCCCTGAGGGACAGGGCCCGTTTCTATTTATGTCGATAAGTCGGCGTGTTTGGCGCCAACCAAGCTTCAGGTTTGTCTCGATCTGTAACACGAAGAGGCTGAAAACCCTCCTTATAGTTACAGATCGAGACAATGCCAAGGGATGGTCGATAACATCTCGATCTGTAACACGAAGAGGCTGAAAGCCGTTCTTGCTGTTATAGATTTAGATAAACAGACAGGCCGCCAGGGAAACATCTTGATCTGTAACAGATAGGGGAGGAATAACCCTCTTACTGTTACAGATCGAGACTGAAACTGGGGCGAGGTTAGTCATCGGCATCGAGCGAGGATTTTCGGACACACGAGAGTGGAAAATCTTCCGCCTGGAGAATGAGCGTGGATAATCTTCCACTTTGGGCCCAGTGGCACGCCAAAAGTGGGAGATTGTCCACGCTCGATTTCAAACGGGAGAATATCCACGCTCGAATTTGCCAAGGAAGCCCGATCTCAACCTATATATAGGTACAAATGAGTTGTTATCGAAGGGATGTTCTGCAGGCTCACTCCACCGTGCCAAAGTGTTCCCTCGGGAAATGTCACCAGCGCGGCCAAATCCACTGTCCATCATATCTAAACTCAACAAAACCGCAGGTCAAAGGTATATAGATACGCCCGGGACCGTGTATCTAGAGGTTTTCGTTGACAGCCCCCAAGGTTGCATCGTATTATCTTCTTCGTTCGCGGGGGCGGCGGTCCAAAAGACCAAAGAACCTGCGGATACTTGAACGATTGGGAGTTTGCCCGAGTGGTTAATGGGGACGGGCTGTAAACCCGTTGGCTCTGCCTACATAGGTTCGAATCCTATAGCTCCCACCCGTCAAGTGCCTGTATAGCTCAGTCGGTAGAGCACTTCGTTGGTAACGAAGAGGTCACCAGTTCAAGTCTGGTTGCAGGCTCCATCCGGCGGTGTAGCTCAGTTGGTTAGAGCACACGGTTCATACCCGTGGCGTCACTGGTTCGAATCCAGTCACCGCTACCATAGGTAACACGGTGGCTTCTCAATAGTATGTTGAGAGGCCACTATGGTATAAAGGCAAAGTCCCGTCCGGGGACGACCTGTTTAGAGGAGGGCTTTATGGCCAAAGAGAAGTTTGAGCGCACTAAGCCGCATGTTAACATCGGCACCATTGGTCACGTCGACCACGGCAAGACCACGCTGACCGCTGCCATCACCAAGGTTCTCTCCGAGACCGAGGGCTGCAAGGCTGACTTCACTGCGTTCGAGAACATCGACAAGGCTCCCGAGGAGCGCGAGCGCGGCATTACGATCTCCGTCTCCCACGTCGAGTACGAGACCGCTTCCCGTCACTACGCTCACGTTGACTGCCCGGGCCACGCTGACTACGTCAAGAACATGATCTCCGGTGCTGCTCAGATGGACGGCGCTATCCTGGTCATCGCCGCTACCGACGGCCCCATGGCTCAGACCCGCGAGCACATCCTGCTCGCCCGTCAGGTCGGCGTTCCCTACATCGTCGTCTTCCTGAACAAGTGCGACATGGTCGACGATGACGAGCTCATCGACCTCGTCGAGATGGAGACCCGTGAGCTCCTCTCCGAGTACGATTTCCCCGGCGACGACATCCCCGTCATCCGTGGTTCCGCTCTGGGCGCTCTCGAGGGCGACGCCAAGTGGATGGACGCTATCCGCGAGCTCATGAACGCCGTCGACGAGTACATCCCGACGCCTGCTCGCAACAACGACCTCCCGTTCCTGATGGCCGTTGAGGACGTTATGACCATCTCCGGCCGTGGTACCGTTGCTACCGGCCGTGTCGAGCGCGGTGAGCTCAAGCTCAACGAGCCCGTCGAGATCGTCGGCATTAAGGATACCCAGAACACCGTTGTTACCGGTATCGAGATGTTCCGTAAGTCCATGGACTTCTGCGAGGCTGGCGACAACGTCGGTCTGCTGCTCCGCGGCATCAAGCGTGAGGATATCGAGCGCGGCCAGGTTCTCTGCAAGCCCGGTTCGGTTACCCCGCACACCAAGTTCACCGGTGAGATCTACGTTCTGACCAAGGAGGAGGGCGGCCGTCACACCCCGTTCTTCGATGGTTATCGTCCTCAGTTCTACTTCCGTACCACCGACGTTACCGGTACGGTCAAGCTCCCCGAGGGCACCGAGATGGCTATGCCTGGTGACCACATCACCATCGAGGGCGACCTCATCCACCCGATCGCCATGGAGGAGGGCCTGCGCTTCGCTATCCGCGAGGGTGGCCACACCGTCGGTTCGGGCATCGTCTCCACGATCATTGAGTAAATTAGCTCTTTGATATAGCTGACTTAGAGAACCCGGCACTTATTTGGGTGCCGGGTTCTTTTCTGCAATGGATATTGAGCCGTTGCTGGTGTCGAGAGGATCGATAATGGTCCTGGATGCACCGTCGATTAGATCTCGATGGCTTCATTGATGTGTTCCAAATATGAATGGATCCACCGAGAACCAATTGACTCGAGGTTTTCATTGACAGCACTTACGTGGAGCTGATAAAGTAACAACTCGTGCCCGTACGGGGCGGAAATGAAAGGTTCAGGATACATGCGTACTCTAGTTACTCTTGCGTGCACTGAGTGCAAGCGCCGCAACTATACGACCACCAAGAACAAGTCGACCATGCCTGATCGTATGGAGATCAAGAAGTATTGCCCCTGGTGCCGTCACCACACGCTGCACAAAGAGACTCGCTAGTCTCTAGTCATATACGCCAGTAGTTCAATTGGTAGAGCATCGGTCTCCAAAACCGAGTGTTGAGGGTTCGAGTCCTTCCTGGCGTGCCAGTCATTATTCCGTAAGCTCCCACTTGGGGGCTTACGGTTTACTCATGTATAAGCGCATTGCGCGGAGGTAACCCAAATGGCCAACAAGAAGAACAAGAAGAAGGCACAGCAGCAGGCGCCTGCCAACAACGCTGCCGCCAACTCCAAGGTTGAGGCCAAGAAGGCCGTTGCCAAGAAGAGCGAGAAGGCTGCGAAGTCTAAGAAGAACGAGAAGCCTGGTTTCTTCGCCCGCACCAAGAAGTATTTCGCTTCGGTGAAGTCCGAGATGAAGCGTGTCACGTGGCCCGATAAGAAGGAGCTCGTGAACTACTCGGTCGTCGTTTGCGCTTCTCTGATCGTCGTCGGCGTCGTCATCGCTCTGCTCGATGCTGGCTTTGGCGAGGCTCTTGCTCTGTTCTCTGGATTGAGGGGCTAAACCATGTCTAAGCGTTGGTACGTCGTTCACACTTACTCTGGATACGAGAACCGCGTTAAGTCCGATCTCGAGCATCGCATCGAGACTATGGGCATGCAGGACCGTATCTTTGATATCGAGATTCCTATGGAGCGCGTCACCGAGATTAAAGAGGGTGGCAAGCGTGAGACCAAGGATTCCAAGATCTTCCCGGGTTATGTCCTGGTCCGCATGGAGATGGATGACGATGCTTGGACGTGCGTTCGTAACACGCCTGGCGTCACCGGTTTCCTGGGCGGCAACGGCAAGCCCGCTCCGCTTTCCCGCGACGAGTACAACAAGATGACTCGTCGTCCCGGTAAGGGCGATTCGCCCAAGCGCACCTCGGTTGATATTCAGGTCGGCACGTCCGTCCGCGTCACCGATGGCCCGCTTACCGACTTTGATGGCAAGGTCTCCGAGGTTAACACCGAGGCTGGCAAGCTCAAGGTCACGCTGATGATCTTTGGCCGCGAGACGCCGGTCGAGCTCGACTTTAACCAGGTCGCTGTCATCGCTTAAGTTTTCGTACGTTCGCGCGAGCGTGCTTCTTCTGTGACTGCTCATCTCAGGAGTGCTTCTAACACGTGCGTGCTTACGATATAGCAAGTACTTCACACTCGTGATTCGAAAGGAATGACCATGGCTGAGAAGAAGGTTGCCAACGTCATTAAGCTCCAGATTCCTGCTGGTGCAGCTAACCCCGCTCCTCCCGTCGGCCCCGCCCTGGGCGCTGCTGGCGTGAACATCATGCAGTTCTGCCAGGCCTTTAACGCCGAGACGCAGGACAAGAAGGGCGACATCATCCCCGTTGAGATTTCTGTCTACGAGGACAAGTCCTTCTCCTTCATCACCAAGACCCCGCCGGCGGCTCACCTCATCAAGAAGGAGCTGAACCTCAAGTCTGGTTCCGCTAAGCCTCAGGCCGACAAGGTTGGTCAGCTCTCCCAGGAGCAGCTCACCAAGATCGCCGAGATCAAGATGCCGGACCTCAATGCCAACGACATTGACGCCGCCAAGAAGATCATCGCCGGTACCGCCCGTTCCATGGGCGTCACCATCGCTGAGTAGCGATTTCTTTAGGTAATGACGGGTGCTCCGACCGGGGCGACCGTTATATGTGTGCAATAGGGCACACGATACGATGTGGGAGGGCTCACGCCCGTTTAACCACAGGAGGTAATGCACATGGCTAAGCATGGTAAGAGCTATAACGCCGCTGCCGAGAAGATCGACCGCGCCACGTTCTACACCCCCCTTCAGGCTGCCAAGCTCATCAAGGAGCTCGACACCGCCAAGTTCGACGAGACCGTCGAGGCCCACTTCCGTCTGGGCATCGATACTCGTAAGGCTGACCAGAACATCCGTGGTTCCATCTCCCTGCCCCACGGCACCGGCAAGACCGTTCGTGTTGCCGTCTTCGCCGAGGGCGAGAAGGCCCGCGAGGCCGAGGCCGCCGGCGCCGACATCATCGGTTCCGACGAGCTCGTCGCCCAGATCCAGAAGGGCGAGATCAACTTCGACGCCGCTATCGCTACGCCGAACATGATGGCCAAGGTTGGCCGCATCGGTAAGATCCTTGGTCCCCGTGGCCTTATGCCGAACCCCAAGCTCGGCACCGTGACCATGGACGTCGCCAAGATGGTCTCCGAGCTCAAGGCCGGCCGCGTTGAGTATCGCGCTGACCGCTACGGCATCTGCCACGTGCCCCTGGGCAAGAAGTCCTTCTCTGAGCAGCAGCTCGTCGAGAACTACGCTGCCCTGTACACCGAGATCCTGCGCGTCAAGCCCTCTTCTGCTAAGGGCAAGTACGTCAAGTCCATCTCCGTGTCTTCCACCATGGGCCCTGGCGTCAAGGTCGATCCCGCTATCCAGCGCGACTTCCTGGCTGAGTAACTAACAGTTACTGCCTGAGCAAAGCAAGCATTGCTAAAGAGACCCGGTTCTGCCTCGTGCAGGACCGGGTCTCTTGCTTTTGAGTCAACGAAACCACCACGAAGGGGACAGGCACCCTTGTGGTGGTTTTACTTGTGTTGTACTTTAGCGCGATGTAGTACTACCCGAGGCCGAAGGGAGCCCAACATGTTTAAGAACACGCAACAGCTCCTAGGCCTAGCGCTACTAGATTGGATAGCGCGCTAGGGTTGTAATCTCGCTATAACGATTTGTTGTACCCGGGTGCGCTATCGTCTGCCGCTTTCAGGCGTGATGAGCGACACGGGTATTTTTCTATCTCTAGGCCTTCTCTCTCTCCTGAAAGCCATCTGTCATAAAACGGTCAATCAGGAGGAACATATAAGCCGCAAAATCACAATCTTTGACGCCACCCTGTGCGACGGTGAGCAGTCGCCGGGCGCCAGCATGAATACCGAGGAAAAGCTCTTCATCGCCCGCCAGCTGGTGCGCATGAACGCGGACGTTATCGAGGCAGGCTTTCCCATCTCGAGTCCTGGTGGCTTTCGCTCCGTACAGGAGATTGGCAAGATTGCGGGCGACCGATGCACGGTATGCGGCCTGACGCGCGCTGTCGACAGGGATATCGAAGTGGCTGCAGAGGCGCTCAAAACGGCCCAGAGGCCCCGTATCCATACAGGGCTGGGTGTGAGCACCAGTCACCTGCGCGACAAGCTCCATATGACTGAGGAAAGGGCAATTGAGTGAGCGATCCATGCCGTCAAACATGCTCGCAAGTTCGTTGACGATGTTGAGTTTTATGCCGAGGATGCCGGCCGCTCCGATCAGGAGTTTCTGGTGCGCATTATCGAGGCGGCCGTAAAGGCCGGTGCCACGGTCGTGAACATCCCCGATACGATGGGCTACAACATGCCGTGGGACTTTGGCGCCCGCATCCGTGACCTGCGCGGGCGCTGCGGGTGCGGCCGGTCAGCGTGCGGTCGACGTGATGGAGTATCGCGAGTACGAGATTGAGCGCATTGCGCGCCAGGCATTTGAGGCGGCGCGCAAACGTCGCGGCAAGGTGACGAGCGTTGATAAGCGCAACGTGCTGGAGACGAGCCGCATGTGGCGCGAGATCGTGCATCGCGTGCAAGACGAGGAGTACTCCGACGTGGAGCTTGAGGACCTGCTCGTCGACAACGCCGCCATGCAGCTCATCAGTCGACCGGCAGACTTTGACGTCGTGGTGACGGAGAACATGTTCGGCGACATCCTGTCCGATGAGGCGGCTCAGATTACCGGATCGCTCGGTATGCTTGCCTCTGCCTCGCTGGATGATGGCGTATCGCTGTTTGGGCCGAGCGCTGGCAGCGCTCCTGACATCGCGGGGCTCGGCGTGGCCAATCCGCTGGCTCAAATCTTGTCGGTGGCGATGCTGCTGACCTACGCGCTCGACATGGGCGAGCAAGCCGCGTGGATCGAGAGCGCCGTGGCGCGCGTGCTCGACGAGGGCTGGCGCACCCGTGACATCGCCGATGTCAACACCCCGGCAGATAAGATCCTCGGCACCACGACGATGGGCGACAAGGTCGTCGCCGCGCTGTAGGCGATGCCGATTCAAGCTGTCAAATATCTCAATCTGTAACATCTAAGGGGCAAAATCGTTCCTACCTGTTACAGATTGAGATTTTCGGCCGAGCATCCGTGGTCTGTCTCGATCTGTAACAGCTAACCGATTATTTGGGCCCTACCTGTTACAGATTGAGACAAACCGTTGGGACAGGTCGGACGAGTCAGCAAAACCACCACAAAGGTGCCGGTCCCCTTCGTGGTGGTTTTTAGCGCAACGAGGTGTTCCCAGCCGACCATACGGGCGGCCTTGCGCTCACGCTGCTCGATGACAGCGCATCTTTAGACGCGAAGTGCGGAACCGGGTGCATATACGAGCCGCGTAGCGTTACGAATTCATGGGAATGACCGTATCGCCAATTTGTACGCTTGCAATCTTGTCTGTGTCACAAACTTGCGAGAACGGCCAGGTCTTGTGGACATCAGTGGTGCCGTTATCCAGTTTATTTGCGAAATAGCCGCTGTGGCTGGTTGCGTCCTCAACATGACCGTCTTTGAACGTCACGATGAGGGGTATGTTGCCAACGGCATCCATAGACTCCTCCATGTTTTGAGACATCTTGCCGCTGTTGTTGTCGTGTTCGATGGAACGATCTATGTTGTAGCGCACTGAAACGCCAACGCAGGATACGGTGGCCTCTTGAATCGTCGCCTTGGTGCCGTTAAAGTTGACCGATTTGGGCGCGGGAATCGTAACGGATGTATCTTCGTAATTCAGCTGGAACTTAAGATCCCATGGGCCCGTAAGTATTTTCTTATACTCGGGAAGCTCTTTGCCAGCACGTGGCACAACGAGAGAGTTGATATGCGTGCGGACGGTCCTGCCCATAAGGCCGGGTGATTCAACGCTGAACTGTGCAAAGTATTGAATGCTGGAGTCATTGGGGTTCTTGTCAATGAGCCATGATTGGCCTTGGCCGCCATGCTCGCCATCAACGTATACGTTTCCATCGACACTTCCGGCGATAGTTCCGTTCTCGCCCGGCTCGGAAAGCTTTTTCAGGGCAGCGGGATCGTCGAACGTAAGCGTATAGGCGATGGTAACCATATCCTTGTCGCCCATGATGGCGTCGGCGGTCACGGTGACTCCGTTGTTGGAGCAGCTAGCACCGACGGGCCGGCCAATACGGTCGATGATCTCGGTTTGAGAAGCAGGTCCGTCAAAGATGTCGGAAAGCATGTCAGAAGGAAGCGGCAGGACGCCTGTTGCCATAGCCGTGCCAGCGCCTCCAATGACGATAGCGAGGACTGCCGTTACAGCGGCAATGCGAGCGACTGTTCTTACGGGATGGCGGGCGATGCGCGGCTTGCGTCGCGTGCCATTAAAGTTGCTTTGAGCGGTCGCCGCATCGCTCGAGGCGACGGACTGAGCAATCGAGTTTGCCATGTGCTGCTTCGCATTATCGGTAAACGAAATGTGCTCCAGGGCGTGGCGATAGTCATTCGAATTCGTAGTCATTGTGGTCTCCTTTCAAGGAAAGCCGAAGTGACGCACGTCCGCGGCTAAGGTGCTGGGCGGTTGCAGCTGGCGTCGCGTGAACGGCGTCTGCGATTTCCCTGATGCTCATGCCTGCGTAGTAGTGCAAAAAGATGGCGATGCGCTGTGCTTGAGGCAGGGCCGTGACAGCGGAAAGAATGGCGCAGTCGCGTTGCGCGAAATCTTGCTCGGTATGTGTTACGGGTGCGCAGAAATCGGGGAGCGAATCGAGGTCGACAACCGGGTGATTCGCGTGCGTACGGCCGATATCGCGACATGCGTTCAGTGCGACTCGGATCACCCAAGCACGTTCGTGTTCGAGCGAGTCGAACGGTTGAGTGCGTTGGAGAATCTTGATCAGCGTGTCCTGGCAGATGTCTTGAGCGTCGTCAGCGGATCCAAGGGCCGAATAGCACAATCGAAGGATGAGGTCGGAATACGTGTCGACCAAGCGCTTTGCTTCCCGCTCGATCTGATCGGCATCGCATCGGAGCGTGCTATTGCGGTTACGGCGTGCAGGCATAGTGTCACCTCCAATTGGTCGTGGTGGATATAGGGAAGGCGTCTCGCGAGGTCCCTCTACATACAACACGGTCGAGACTGCATAAGTTGACAAAAAAAGACGGCACGTGAGCGCCGTCCTTACAAAACAATGAGTGTTCTCGTTAATTACACAAGCACCGTGATGGACAGGTCGGACGAGTCAGCAAAACCACCATAAAGGTGCCTATCCCCTTCGTGGTGGTTGTTGGCAGTTACCAGGGGGTTCTGGCGGTTGAAGACTCGATTGCTTCGTGGCGTTTGAGCTCGCGGCGCATGGTTTGCGAATTGAGCCAGGCTGCCTGCCAGCCACGGATGGGGTAGCGCGTCTGGTCGAGCTCAAACTGCGTATAGCCGCAGGCGTTGATGATCGTCGTTCCACACACATGCTGCCGCTCGCGCTGAAAATCGTAACCGTAGCTTTGGTGTACATGCCCATGCACCATGTAGTCGGCCCCCCAGGACTCAAGCGCCGTGTTAAAGCACTCAAACCCTCGATGCGGCAGATCGTCCAGATCACCCATACCGGCGGCGGGTGCATGGGTAAGCAGAATGTCGCACCCGCCGACCATCCTAACCTTACGCGACAGCTTACGCATGCGCTTGGACATCTCGCGTTCGGTGTACATGTTGGCGCCGTCGCGATAACGCATGGACCCGCCAAGGCCCGCAATGCGAATCCCTCGGTACGTGTACACGCTGTCTTCCACGCAGATACATCCGCCCGGTGCATGACGTGCGTAGCGGTCATCGTGATTGCCGCGCACGTAGATGAGCGGTTTGTTGATGACCGTAACCAAAAACTCAAGATAGTCCGGGTCCAGATCGCCGGCGGACAAAATCAGGTCGACACCCTCAAAGCGTTCCTTGCGAAAGCACTCCCAAAGGCATCGTTCTTCGGTATCGGCTATGGCAAGGATTTTCATAGGGCAGGGACTTTCGGCTCATCGTCGAGCTGCGGAATGGTGCCCACCACGTTGTCCGCCAGCCAATTCATCTCGACAATCTGCGTGCTCGGCAGCGGAGGGAAGCCTTCGATCTGTACCACGCCGTTCTGGCTGTGGAGCTCGCCGCCAAAGGGGTTGATGGAGCCCTCGACAATGCCGTTGCGGAGCAACTGCACGAGTTTGCGCGTCTGGTAGGGTAGGCCCGGAGCGTAACGGATGTCGATAACGCCGGAACTCATTCCGTACCAGTAGTTGACGGCGCGCACTTGGTTGTCGTCGCTGGTCTCATCCCAGGTGCCATGCAGCAGGCTTCGCACGATAAGCTCGTAGTAACGGCCCCAGTTCCATACCGGCATGGCGATGCCGACGACCTTGCCATCGACCAGGCGGTGAAGTCCGTAGGCCGTGGGGTCCTCCAGCGACTTGGACATGTCGACACCGGTCATGACGCTCACGCCCTCGCGGCACATGGCCTCGGAAAGGCCTCCGGCGGGCACATCGCCCCAGGTCAGGATAATTTGCGCGCGGGGGTCGAGCAGCGAGGCGCCGATGGCAAAGGCGTTGATCTCGCTAAGCGCGCCCGACGCAAAGACCGACGCGTGGTAGCCAATGCGATGGTTGTCCGCCATGCTGGCCGCAAGGGCGCCCAGCAGAAACTTTGCCTCGTACATCTTTCCAAAATACGAGCGCACGCTTTGGTGGGGAAGGCCGATGGAGCAGTTGAGGAACCGAACCTGGGGATACTCAACGGCCGCCCTGAGCGTGTATTCCATCAGGCGATGCGAGGTCGAGAAGATGACGTTGTCTCCGTGTTTGACAGCCGTTTCCACGGCGGCGTAGAACACGTCCGGATCGTGGCGGTCCTCAAACGCCTCGGTGCGCACGATACCGCCAAAGTGCTCATCGAGATACTGGCGCCCTTGATCGTGCAGGCTGTCCCAGCTCGACGTCGAACAGGGGAACTCATGGATAAAGGCGATGCGTAGGGGGTTGGCCGCCGAGTAGACGGTCTTGCCCATAAAGAAGTTGAGCACGCCGGAGGTGGACTTGGCGGGCGCCTCTTCCTCATCGACGCTCGGCGCTTCGACAAGATCGACCTTGTCCTCGTCATTTTTGCCGGCAATGACCAGCTCGCGCCAAATCTTGCACAGGCGGTTTACGACGATGTCCGTCGGCGTATCCAGTAGACGGTCTTGGTTGTACACATTGAGGTAGACGAGCATGGCGTCGGCGGGCGTAATGTCCAGATGGTCGCCGCCGGCGCGCAGGTAGGCGCGTTTAAAAAGTAGGAAGGTGTGGCGCAGGTAGTCGACCTTTTTCTGTGGCCACTTTTCGACAAGGTCCTGGCCGAGCATCTTGGCGAGCGTCTCATAGCTTCCCTCGCGCGAGAACTCGATCTCGTATAGGGGGCAGACGCGCCAAAACGCGCAGAACTCGCCGTACAGGCGACTTTCGACGGAATCCCATGTGCCGGGGTAGAGGCGGGTGACCTTGGCCGAAACCGTCGGGGCGTCCAGGAATTTGAGGACGCTGACGCGCTTGTTGCCCTCCTGGACGTAGAACCGATGCATGAACTCGGTGACGATGATGGGGTCGCGATAGCCCTCGGTCACCTGGATGTCATAGAGGTTGGACCACTTGCGGGCGAACTCGGTGCTAAATGGCAACAGGGGCATAAAGTTGCACGAAAAGGCAGACTGACGGCCCTTGGTAACCGTGCCGACGACCATTTCGAGCGGAATGTCCCTTAGGCCGACGCTCTCTCGCTGACCTAAGGGGAGCTGGGCAACGAGGCTATCGAGGTCCGTAAGGTACGGGTGCTCGCTTTGGCTGATGGCGCGACGGCGTCCCTGCTCGCCGCGCTTGCGTGCTTGACGATAGGCCTCTTCCATGGTGTCTACTCCCTTAGTCGTTTAAACAACGATATGAACCATGGTACCACGATGCGAAACCACCACAATGGTGCCTGTCCCCTTTGCGGTGGTTTTAGGCGATGATGGGGGCGATGGCGCGGATGCAAGCGTCGGCTGCCGTGAAAGTGGTGCTGTCGTCGCTGACGATAAAGATGATTTTGCCCTTGACGCCAAAGTCGCCGATCTCGCTAAAGAGCACGTACGGCTCCTTGTCAAAGCCAGAGATGGGAAGCACCGCGGCCTTGGTGGCGTCGGTAAGCTCATCTGCCAGCGCGTCCAACGAGGCCCACTTGGACGTGTCCTTTACGGCAACGGGCACGGCAACGCGCCCAAAGGGCATGAGGTGCACGAGCGTGTTCTTGGAGATGTTGGAGTTGGGCACAATGATGGTCTGCCCGCAGGCATCCTCGATGGTCGTGTGGCGCCAGGTGATGTCTTGGACCACGCCCGACACGCCGCCGACCTCGATATTGTCGCCGGGCTTGATGATGCCCATGAAGGTCACCTGCATACCGCCGATAAGGTTCGACAGCGTGTCCTGAAAGCCGAGCGAGATGGCGATGCCGCCGACGCCAAGAGCGGCGACGAGGGCGTTTGCATTAATGCCAAAGCAGTTGTCGAGGATAAAGCTGCCGCCGATCATCCAAATGACGGCACGCGCGATGTTGATGAAGATGCTCGATGCGGGAAGCGGGTTGTCGTCTCGGTTGAGTAGGTGGCGCAGGGTCTTGGATGCCACCTTGGCGGCGATGGCGGTGACTATTACCAAGATGACGGCCCAGATGATGTTGTGGACCCAGCGCTGCTCAAAGAAATGAAGAATCGGTTCAAACAATTCCATGTAGGGAAAACCTCCTAATGATCATTCAACCATGATACCCACCAAAAAGCCCGTCCGATCACATCGGACGGGCCGATAACTTGAGATGGGGTGGCCGCGGTGGCGTAAGCTGGGCCGCCGGCGAGCACGCCGGCAAGGAGTGCGGCGGTCAAGCAAGACGGGGAAGGAGTCTTCTCATGGCAGTTTCCTTAGTTCTTAACCAGTGGTTCCTGCTGACGCTGGATTATCGACATGATATGCGAAAACCGTCGCAAAGGTATCTGTTCCTTTGCGGCGGTTTTGACGTTTGCGCAGATAAAACCTGCCAAAATAAACCTGTCCCTTTTTGGTAGGTTTAGCTCAGCAGCATGCGGTCGTTGGCGAGCTCGCCGCCCGAGACCTCCTCGAACTTCTGCAGCAGGTCGGCCACGGTGAGCGACTTCTTCTCGTCGCCGGCCACGTCGTAGATCACATGGCCCTCGTGCATCATGATCAGGCGGTTGCCCAGACGGATGGCGTCATTCATGTTGTGCGTGACCATGAGCGTGGTCAGGTGGTTCTCGTCGACAATCTCCTCGGTCAGATTGAGCACCTTAGAGGCCGTCTTGGGGTCGAGGGCCGCGGTGTGCTCGTCGAGCAGCAGCAGGCGCGGCTTGGTGAGTGTGGCCATCAGCAGGGTGAGTGCCTGGCGCTGCCCGCCCGAGAGCAGGCCGACCTTGGCGTTGAGGCGCGTGTCCAGACCAAGGTCCAGGCGCTTGAGCAACTCAACGTACTCGTCCTTCTCGGCCTTGGTGACGCCCCACGAAAGACCGCGACGTTGGCCACGGCGCTTGGCGAGGGCCAGGTTCTCGGCGATCTGCATGTCGGCTGCGGTGCCGCGCATGGGGTCCTGGAACACGCGGCCCAGGTACTTTGCGCGCTGCGACTCGCTCAGGCGCGAGATGTCGGTGCCGTCGAGCTCAATGACACCCGAATCGAGCGGATACACGCCGGCGATCATATTGAGCAGCGTGGACTTGCCGGCGCCGTTGCCGCCGATCACGGTTACAAAGTCGCCATCATTGAGGGTAAGGTCGACGCCGGTAAGCGCGCGCTTCTCGGTGACGGTGCCCTTGTTAAAGGTCTTCTTGACGTGCGAGAGCTTAAGCATCTGCCTCATCCCCCTTCGTGTAGGAGCTGCGGAGCTTATAACGCTCCCAAACCACGGGCACGCACAGGGCCACGGCGACGATCACTGCGGAGAGCAGCTTCATGTCGTTGGCGTCCATGCCCAACTGCAGCACGATGGCGCGGATGAGGAAGTACACCACGGAGCCAAAGACGGCGGAGGCAAGACGGACGCTAAACTGCGTGAGACCGCCGGGCAGCAGGCGGCCGAGCACCTCGCCGATAACAATAGCGGCAAGACCGATAACGATGGCGCCGGTACCCATGCCAATGTCGGCATACTTTTGGCTCTGGCAGATAAGCGCGCCAGAGAGGCCGATGAGGGCGTTGGAGAGCACGAGGGCGATCATCTTGGTGGAATTGGTGTTGACGCCCAGGGCGCGGATCATGTACTCGTTGTTGCCGGTAGCGCGCAGTGCCGAGCCGATCTCGGTGCCAAAGAACCAATACAGGATGGCAACGATAGCCACGGCGAGCAAGATGCCCAAGATAATGGCAACGGTGGACTGCGGCAGGCCGGTCATGTTGCTGACGGACGAGAAGATGGTGCCCTTGGCGAGGATGGGCGTGTTGGACTTGCCCATGATGCGCAGGTTGATGGACCACAGGCTGATCTGCGTTAGGATTCCGGCAAGGATTGCGGGGATCTCAAAGACGGTGGTCAAAATGCCCGTGACGGCACCGGCGATGGCACCGGCGCACATGCCGGCAAGCACGGCGAGCAGCGGGTCGACGTTATTGTTGACGATGAGTACGGCGCAGACACAGCCACCGAGGGCAAAGCTGCCGTCGCAGGTCATATCGGGGATGTCGAGCAGGCGGAACGTGATAAACACACCAAGCACCATAATGCCCCAGAGGACGCCCTGCGAAACGGCGCCCTGCAATGCAATGAGCATGCTTCATACCTCCTAGGATAGGGTGGACACGTGATGTTCCATAATAGCGGTAACAATGTATAAGAGAGCGACGGACAGACATTTGTTTTATCTGGAACAAGCAGGGCGAACGCCGGTCTTTGGCGTCCGCCCCAATGGCTCAGATATTGAATAACGCAGCTATGGCGCAAGCACGGGCCCTAACCGCGTTGCCGCACATGGGCGCTACTCGTCCAGAGCGGAAAGGTCGATGCCCAGTGCCTCGGCCATCTCGTCGTTCTTGACGACGACCAGGTCCTTGCTCGAGAGGTGCTTGATCGGCATATCCTCGGCCTTGGCCTCGCCCTTCAGGATCTTGACGGCCATCTCGCCCGCGGCGTAGCCCAGATCCTCGTAGTTGATGGAGAGGGTGAACAGGCCACCGGCCATGCACATGCCCTCCTCGCCAGTCACGTAGGGAAGCTTGTTTTCCTTGCAGATCTGGCCCACCTGCGAAGCGCCCGCGGCGATGGTGTTGTCGGTGGGGGAGTAGAGCGCGTCGACCTTGCCCACGGCGGACTCGACGACGGACTGGATCTCGTTGGAGCTCGAGACGGTGAAGTCGGTGTACTCCAGGCCCAGCTTGCCGAGTTCCTTCTTGGCGGCCTTGATTTGGACGTCGGAGTTGGACTCGGCGGTGCAGTAGAGCAGACCGACCTTCTTTACGTCGGGCAGGACCTTCTGCATCATCTCGAGCTGCTCGGCGACCGGGGTGAGGTCGGAGGCACCGGTGACGTTGGTGCCGGGCTTGTCGTTGTCCTGGACCAGGCCGGAGGCGGCGTAGTCGGTGATGGCGCAGCCCACGATGGGGATATCGGCCGTGGCGCCGGCGGCGGCCTGCGCGGCAGGCGTGGCGATGGCGTAGATCAGGTCGACGTTGTCGCCCACAAACTTGTCGGCGATGGACTTACACGTGGACTGGTCGTTCTGGGCGTTCTTCTGATCGATCTTGACCTTAAGGCCGCTCTTCTTGATGGCCTTGACAAAGCCGTCATTGGCGGCGTCGAGTGCGGAGTGCTCGGTGAGCTGCAGAACGCCGATGGTGTAGTCGGAACCGGCGGCTGCGGAGCCGGAACCAGAGTTGCCGCCGCATCCGGCAAGCGGGGCCAGTGCGAGCAGACCGGCGGAGACCAGAAGGCTCCTGCGGCTGATGGTGATGTCCTTCATATCGTTACCCCCAGTATAGAAATGGCTGGAAACACTGCACTCAAACAAAGTACAAGTGGAACTATAGTAGCGCGGATGTCCATTTTTACAATAACCTGGCGGGTTTTTTAATACAGAATCGGATGGGCGGTACGGGTAGTCGAATGGGCGGCGAAGGGTCCTATGCGGCTGACGAGGTGTCGTCCTCGTCCAGGGCGGCGAAGAGCTTCTTGCCGTCGAGGAGACGCGTGGTGACGTTTCTCATGCGGCCAATCTCTACGGTACGCAGCGTGTCATCGGCGCCTCGGGTGTCATAGACCGTTCCCAGCAAATACGAGATGCCGTCTCGTTGCTTGATGGCAAAGGGGCGGAGCGTCATCCGTGCTACTTCGGTTTCGCCGCGTGCCGTGACGCTCGAAATATCAAAACTTACCGTGGTTCCGTGGTCGATGGCCTGCTCGATGAGCTCGCAGGTGTCGATGCGCTTGACGGGCGTGCGCGGGGCCTTGGTGGATTTGCTGCCCGCGCTTGGAGCGGGCTCGGGTGCATCGAGGTAGCCGCGAACGTCGGCACTCGCCATGGCGACTAAGTGCTGCGCCATGCTTTTTCGGATGGCGATGGGCGTAGAACGGTTGCGCATGACCATGCCGTGGAGCCGGATGATCTCTTCGTCGGTGAGCGGACGGGTCAAGAGCCGATACCCCACGCCGCGTTTGTATTCAATTTCATATCCGGCATGGCGAAGTGCGGAGATGGCGGTGTAGATGCTGCGCCGCGCCGCCGAGATGGGCATGCGGGCGGGGTCGTCGGGATGGGCGAGGCGCCGGATCAACTCATCGGAAAGCATGGCCTTGTCCTCGCCAGTGTTTTCGCTTAATAGTTGCAAGATACGAACGGCGCGATAGGCTGCCATCGAGGCGGCGCCCCTCGTCGTGGTCTCGTAGGTTTCAACAGCGGCTTCGGTCATGGTGCCCACGTCCTTTCCGTTTTGGGTGGCGACGGTATGGAGCCTAGGACGCGGGGTTTTCCCAGGGGCGCAGGGCGCTCTGGGCGGTCGGTAGTCGTCGGCAAACGGCGGGTCGAGTTTTCAACAACCCTGCCTAACTGACCAAAACCTTGCCAAAAGCTTGACGGATACCGTTGAAAAAAGCGTCTCTCGACCGATGTCGAGAGACGCTTGTGCGATGAGCGTTGGCGTGTGGCGACGCGAGCTAGCGTCCGACGATTAGAAGTCGGCGTTGCCCACGGTGCGCGGGTGCGGCAGGACGTCGCGGATGTTGCCCACGCCGGTCAGGTACATGACCAGGCGCTCGAAGCCCAAGCCGTAGCCGGCGTGCTTGCAGGAACCATAGCGGCGCAGGTCCAGATAGTACTTGTACTGCTCGGGATTCATGCCCAGGTCCTTGATGCGGGCCTCGAGCAGGTCCAGGCGCTCCTCGCGCTGGGAGCCACCGATGATCTCGCCGATGCCCGGCACCAAGCAGTCGGCGGCGGCGACGGTCTTGCCGTCGTCGTTCATGCGCATATAGAAGGCCTTGATCTCGGCCGGGTAGTCGGTTACGAAGGTCGGGCGCTTAAAGTGCTCCTCGGTCAGGAAGCGCTCATGCTCGGTCTGCAGGTCGATGCCCCAGCTCACGGGATAGTCAAACTTGTGACCGGCGGCGACGGCCTGCTCCAGGATCTCGACGGCCTCGGTGTAGGTAACGCGGGCAAAGTCTGAGTTTGCCACGTGGTCCAGGCGCTCGAGCAGGCCCTTGTCCACAAACTTGTTGAGCATGTTGAGCTCGTCGGGGCAGGTGGCCATAACGTCCTTGAGGACGTACTTGAGCATGGCCTCGGCGTTATCCATGTAGTCGTTCAGATCGGCAAAGGCCATCTCGGGCTCGATCATCCAAAACTCGGCGGCGTGGCGCGTGGTGTTGGAGTTTTCGGCGCGGAAGGTGGGGCCAAAGGTATACACGTCGCCAAAGGCCATGGCAAAGTTCTCGGCATTGAGCTGGCCGGACACGGTGAGGCTCGCATGCTTGCCAAAGAAGTCCTGGCTCCAGTCGACCTCGCCGGACTCGGTGAGGGGCGGATTTTTGGGGTCGAGCGTGGTCACGCGGAACATCTCGCCGGCGCCCTCGCAGTCACTCGTGGTGATGATGGGGGTGTTGACGTAGACAAAGCCCTGCTCCTGGAAGAAGCGGTGGATGGCTGCAGCCGCGACAGAGCGGATGCGGAATACGGCGCGGAACAGGTTGGTGCGCGGGCGCAGGTGCTGCTGGGTGCGCAGGAACTCGACGGTCGCGCGCTTCTTCTGCAGCGGGTAATCCGGGGCGCTGACGCCCTCGACCTCGATGGAAGTGGCAGAAAGCTCGAAAGGCTGGGGCGCATCGGGCGTCAGCTTGACGGTGCCGGTGCAAATGAGTGCGGCCGAGACGTTCTGATGGGCGATCTCGTCGTAGTTGTCGAGCGCCTCGCGGTTCATGACGACCTGCAGGTCGCGGAAGCAGCTGCCGTCGTTGAGCGTAACAAAGCCAAAGTTCTTCATGTCGCGGACGGACTTGACCCAGCCGGCAACGGTGACGGTCTGGCCACCGAGCGACTCGGCGTGCGTATAGAGCTGCGCGATTTTGGTGCGGTTCACGTATCCTCCCATAACGGTTGAATGATAGTTATCCATACAGTTCGATATTCTAGCAGCTCGGCTCATTTGGGCTATACAGACAAGGCATTGACGGGATGGTTTTCAAACGAAAAGCGCCCACGGCCAAATGGTCGCGGGCGCTTTTCGTGGTGTCTTTTGGCTGTGTAGCGCGGGACCTGGCTACTTGGTCTTGGCTACCAGCAGCGGGTCGCCCAGCTTGACGAGCGGGTTGCCGCCGATAAGCGTACCGGACTCGCCGACATGGTCGATGCTCTTGAGGCGGTCGAGCTCGGAGACGATGACGGTCACGATGTCCTCGTGGCCGGCGGCCTTAATGGCGTCGCGGTCGAAGCTGATGAGCGGCTGGCCGGCCTTGACCTCATCGCCCATCTCAACAAAGCGGGCAAAACCCTTGCCATTCATTTCCACGGTGCCCAGGCCGACATGGATGAACACGCGAAGACCGTCCTCGGTGATCATGCCGATGGAGTGGTTGGTGACGGTGGTGGCGCCGATGCGACCGTTGGCGGGCGCATAGATGGTGCCAGTGATGGGCTCGATGCCGTAGCCCTGACCGAGCATACCCGAGGCGATGGTCTCGTCGGGGACCTCGTCCAGGTTGACGAGCACGCCGTTGACGGGGGCATAGATGACGCCTTCGCGGGTGGCGAAGCTTGCTGCGGGCGGAACGGACGCCTCGCCCGTCGAGGTGAAGGTGGACTTAAGCGAATCGAGCAGACCCATAGTTGCCTCCAACGTATCAAGCGCGCATATCGCACGCGTGTAATGTAGCCGGAAACGTTTCGTATGTGTTTCCCGGCACGGTCAGCGCTCCTATTTTACGCTGTGAAACGATAGCGCTGAGCTGGGATTATGTGATATATCAGTTGAAGGTGAACTTATTGCGGGAGTGTTTCTGCGCCCTGGGCCCAACTGGGGTACGCTTGAGAGCGGAAAAATAGTGCGCACGAATCGCACGGAGGGAGCACCTATGATTATTGAGAACCATGCGCTGTGGGGCGAGGAGCCGACCGAGGATTATCCGGCGACGTTTACGTATCTGGGTGCCGAGCCGCTGCCCGACAAGCCCAATGGCCGCCGCCCCGCGGTGATCATCTGCGGCGGAGGCGGGTTTACGCATATCGCTCCGCACGAGCAGGACCCGGTGGCGTTTGCGTTTTTGGACCGCGGCTACCAGGCCTTTGTGCTCAACTATGTGACGAGCGCCACGGGCGACGTGAGCTTTCCGCACCCGCAGGCGGACCTCGCCAAGATGGTCGCTACCGTGCGCGCCAACGCCGACGAGTGGCATGTCGATCCCAAGCGCGTGTGCATCGTGGGTTTCTCGGCGGGCGGCATGATCTGCGCCTCGTTGGCAACGCAGTGGAAGACCGGACCTTTCGCGGGCCTTGCCGGGGCTCGTCCGGAGGATATTCGTCCCGACGCCGTGGTGCTGGGCTATCCGTTGCTCGACCTTGCCTATGTGCGCGATATGCAGACGCGCGACCCGCGCATCGACCTGCGCGTGCCCAAGACGGGTGGCAAGACGGGGCGCGATTTGCTCAACGACTATCTGTCGATGGTGACGGGCGGCGAGGCGACCGATGAGCACCTGGCCGACATTTGCCCTACCACGCACGTTTCGCGCCAGATGCCCCCGACCTTTGTGTGGGGCGTTTCGGACGACAAGACGGCGCCGATTGCGCAGGTCTATCCGTTTGCGCAGCGCATGGCCGAGGAAGGGGTCGCATGCGAGATGCACGTCTTTGACCAGGGCGGCCACGGCCTTTCGCTCGGCAACGCCAACACCGCGGTCGACAACGAGGACAAGCAGGTTTCCGTCCGTCCCTGGATCCGCCTAGCCTTCCGCTTCCTGGAGCGCCATATGTAAAAGTAGACTACTTGCCCGTTTCAAAAAGTCTGCTTAGAGGAGGAGCCATGCTTGAGGGTACGTATGTGGTTTCGGCCCAGACGCCGGTGGGGAGTAGACGCGGCGAGGTGACGTTTTCACATGGGGTGAACGGCGCGCTCAGGGCAGTACTAAACGTCAGGGGTCTCAATATCGCTCTCTCGAGTGCCCGTGCTGAGGGCGATTTCTTTGAGCTCTTGGGTACTATCTCCCACGTCTTGATGGGCAAGGCGCCCTTTACATGCACGGGGTCGGTCGAGGGTGATCGACTCACTGCTACCGCGCGGTCGGGTTCCGTTTCGATCTCGCTGAGCGGTATGCGTAAAGAGCCTTCGGGGCGCACCGCATAAAGTTTGCGCAGGTAAACATCGGTATTTGACTTTATAAAATAGTTCAGAGCGCTATCATTTGTCGTTACGAGTTGGTTAACCCCGGTAAACGGTTAACCGCGTCTAACGAAAGGATGAGCGCGTGAAGCTCGATACACTCGAGATTGGAAAGGACGCCGTTGTCGCATCGGTGACATCCGACGACCAGGCGCTCCGTCAGCATATTTTGGACATGGGCCTGACGCCGGGCACCGAAGTCACCATGATGAAGTACGCCCCCATGGGCGACCCGCTCGAGATTCGCCTGCGTGGCTACGAGTTGACGCTGCGCAAGGACGATGCCGCTCGCATCGAGCTCGTGGGTATTCACGACACCGATACGGGTCCGCGCGCTAACGCCGCAATCGGCACGACGGAGCATCCGGCCCTGGGCGAGGGGACGTATTCGCCCCGTGCGGCAAAGACGGCCGTGCCCGAGGGCGCGCCGCTGCACTTTGCCCTCGCTGGCAACCAAAACTGCGGCAAGACCACGTTATTCAACCAGCTGACGGGCTCCAACCAGCACGTCGGTAACTTTCCCGGCGTGACTGTCGACCGCAAAGATGGCACCATCCGTAACCATCCCGAGGCGAGCGTTACCGACCTGCCTGGCATTTACTCCCTGTCGCCGTACACAGGCGAAGAGGTCGTGAGCCGTCAGTTCATCCTCGACGAGCGCCCGGACGCCATCATCGACATCATTGACGCCACCAACATTGAGCGTAACCTGTACCTGACACTGCAGCTCATGGAGCTTGACCGTCCCATGGTCATCGCGCTCAACATGATGGACGAGGTGACCGCCAACGGCGGCGCCGTAGACGTCAACTTGCTCGAGAGCCTGATGGGCGTGCCTGTTGTCCCCATTAGCGCTGCCCGCAACGAGGGCATCGGCGAGCTGGTGGACCACGCCCTGCACGTGGCACGGTTCCGCGAGCGTCCTGGTCGCCTGGACTTCTGCGCGCCCGACGGTCCGGACGGCGGTGCGCTGCATCGCTGCATCCACGGTATTGCTAACCTGATCGAGGACCATGCCGTGACGGCGCACATCCCGGTGCGCTTTGCGGCGACTAAGCTGGTCGAGGGCGATGAGCTGGTAACCGAGGCGCTTCACCTGGATCGCAATGAGCTCGACGCTATCGAGCACATCATTACCCAGATGGAGGGCGAGGCCGGCACCGACCGCCTATCTGCGTTGGCCGATATGCGTTTTAGCTTTATCGGCGACGTGTGCGGGCGTTGCGTCGTCAAGCCGCACGAAAGCCGCGAGCACGTGCGCTCCGTCAAGATTGACCGCATCCTGACAGGTCGTTACACAGCCATTCCGGCGTTTCTGGTGATCATGGGCCTCGTCTTTTGGCTGACGTTTGGCGTGATCGGTGCGGCGCTGCAGGGACTCATGGAGGACGGCATCGCGGCCATCATCGCCTCGGCCGATGCGGGCCTCAAGGCGTTCGGAACCAACGATGTGGTGCGCTCTCTGGCTGTCGACGGCGTGCTTACGGGCGTGGGCAGCGTGCTGACCTTCCTGCCGATTATCGTCGTGCTCTTCTTGTTCCTCTCCATTCTGGAAGACTCCGGATACATGGCGCGCGTGGCCTTTGTCATGGATAAGGTGCTGCGTCGCTTTGGCCTGTCGGGCCGCAGCTTTGTGCCCATGCTCGTCGGTTTTGGCTGCACCGTGCCGGCAATCATGTCAACCCGTACGCTCCCATCCGAGCACGACCGCAAGATGACGGTCATGCTCACGCCGTTCATGAGCTGTTCGGCCAAGTTGCCGGTCTACGGTCTGCTGTGCGGGGCGTTTTTCCCGCAGGCGACAGTTCCCGCCATGGTCTCGCTCTATCTGATCGGCATTGCGGTTGGCTGTATCGCGGCTTTGGTGCTCAACCGCACGGCATTTAAGGGCGACCCGGTGCCGTTTATCATGGAGCTTCCCAACTATCGCCTGCCAAGCGTCAAGACGACGGTGATGCTGGCATGGGATAAGGCAAAGGACTTTATCACCAAGGCCTTCACCATCATCTTTGCCGCTACCGTGGTCATCTGGTTCCTTCAGACGTTCGACATTCGCTTTAATGTGGTCGCCGATCAGTCGCAAAGCTTGCTTGCCGGTCTGGGTAGCATCATCGCTCCGCTGCTGGCGCCGCTCGGCTTTGGCGACTGGCGCGCCTCGACGGCGCTCGTCACGGGACTTATTGCCAAGGAGAGCGTCATCTCGACCCTCACGGTGCTTTTGGGCGCGACGTCGCCCGCGGCACTGTCGACCATGTTTTCGCCGTTTACTGCCTACGTGTTCCTGGTCTTTACGCTGCTGTACCCGCCCTGCGTGGCGTCCATCGGCGCCGTCAAGAGCGAGCTGGGCGCGCGCTATGCCGTTGCCGTGTTCGCGTTTCAGGTGACGGTCGCCTGGATCGTGGCGTTTGTCGTGCATTCGGCGGGCATATTGCTGGGGCTGGCTTAGTTATTTATTGACGGCGCAACCTCTGTGTATTGAGTTGATTGCGGCCCTGCATCTGTACTGACGGATGCAGGGCCGTTGCTATATAATCGCCCACCGCTCAAGACAATCGGAGAGGTTTCTACATGGCTCAGGCAAGACAAGATGGCATCTCACTCAAGCAGTGGCTCCCGCTTATCGGGCTCGCCTGCTGCGCGTTCGTATTCAACACGTCGGAGTTCATGCCCATCGGCCTTCTGACTGATATCGCCGCGTCGTTCTCGCTCACCGAGGCCCAGGCAGGCATCATGATCTCGGTCTATGCCTGGGGCGTCATGCTGCTGTCGCTGCCGCTTATGGTGTTTGCCTCGCGCTTTGAGTTCAAGCGGATGCTGCTGGGCGTTTTGGCCGTGTTTTCGCTCGGCCAGTTCCTGTCCGCTGTGGCACCGACATATCCCATTTTGGTTTGCGCGCGTCTGGTGGTCGCCTGCGCGCATGCCGTGTTCTGGTCGGTCGCCTCGATCATGGCCTCGCGCCTGGTCGACGCCCGCCACGGGGCGCTCGCCATCAGCATGATCGCTACGGGCTCGTCCATCGCGCAGATCTTTGGCCTGCCGATCGGTCGCGCCATCGGACTGGCCGTGGGCTGGCGCATGACATTCGCCGTGGTCGGTGCCCTCTCGGCTGTCGCGGTCGTCTACCAGGCCGCGGTGTTCCCGGCTATGCCGGCGGGCGAGCGTTTTACGCTCAAGCAGCTGCCTGAGCTGCTCAAGAACCCGTTCCTCATCGCGCTTTATGCGGTCACGGTCTTTATGGCGACCGGCTATTATGCGGGTTACAGCTATATCGAGCCGTTCCTGGCACAGGTCGCGCACGTCGACGCAAGCGCTATTACCATGACGCTGACGGCGTTCGGCTGTTCTGGTCTGGTGGGCAGCTGGCTGTTTGGCCGTCTGTTCGACGGGCACCGCTTCCCGTTCTTGGCTATCACGCTCTCCGGCGTGCCGGTGGCTCTGCTGCTCATGGGTCCGGTTGCACCGTCGCTCGTCGCCGTTCTCGCTGTTTGCGCGCTATGGGGCTGCTGCTCCACGGCCTTTAACGTGGCGTTCCAGGCCGAGCTCATCAAGTACACGCCGGCAGATTCGTCGGCCGTCGCCATGTCGATCTTCTCGGGCCTGTTTAACCTCGGTATCGGCACGGGCACCGCGGTCGGCGGCGCCGTGGTGTCGGGTCCCGGCATCGCCTGGATCGGTTGCGCGGGCGGGGCGATTGCCGTCGTGGGTGTCATTCTCGCTATCACGGTGCTATTCCCGGCCATACACCGCGCAAAGCCTGTCGCCTAATCACGTCCCCTCATCAGTTGCGGTGGAATAGAGACTGTTTGCCCGGTTTATTGGTCTCAACAGTCCCTATTTCACCGCAACTTATTTTGGGGGAGGGGATGCGCGGCGGGCATACAATGGATGGCGTTGCGTGAAAGATTGCCGGGAGGTTGCTATGTGGGCATACGAGACGACGTTCTATCAGATTTATCCGCTGGGCTTTTGCGGAGCTCCGCGCGAAAACGCCGCGCCCGTTGCCGAGGATGAGCTCGCCCAAGCTGCTGGTACCGCGCCCAATCCCGATGCCCCCATCATGAAAATCGCCCAATGGGCCGATTACCTGCAGGGGCTCGGTATCGGTGCCGTGCTGATCAACCCTCCGCTCGAGTCCGATAGCCATGGCTACGATACGCGCAGCCTGCGCCATATCGACCGTCGCCTGGGTGGGGATGCCGATTTTGCCGCCGTATGCGAGACACTGCACGCCCATGGCATCCGCGTGGTGCTCGATGCTGTCTTTAACCACGTCGGCCGCGGTTTTTGGGCCTTCCGCGACGTGCAGGAGCGCAAGTGGAACTCGCCCTACAAGGATTGGTTCCACATTAGCTTTGACGGCGACTCCTGCTATGGCGATGGCTTTTGGTACGAGGGCTGGGAAGGCCATTTTGAGCTCGTGAAGCTCAACCTGCAAAATCCCGCTGTGGTCGATTACCTGCTCGAGTCCGTGCGCCGTTGGGCCGACGTCTTTGGCGTCGACGGTCTGCGCCTGGACGTTGCCTATATGCTCGACCGCGACTTTATGCGCCGCCTGCACGCCTTTACCCGTGGGCTCAAGCCCGACTTTGTGCTGATCGGCGAGACGCTCCACGGCGACTACAACCAGATCGTCAACGACGAGATGCTCGATTCCTGCACCAACTACGAGTGCTACAAGGGCCTGTACTCCAGCTTTAACTCGGTCAACATGTTCGAGATCGCGCACTCGCTGCACCGTCAGTTTGGCGGCGACCCCTGGTGCATCTACCGCGGCAAGCACCTGCTGTCGTTTGTCGACAACCACGACGTGCCGCGCCTGGCGAGCATTCTCACCGACAAGTCCTGCCTGCGTTCCGCCTATGGCATGCTCTTTGGCATGCCGGGCATTCCGTGCGTCTACTATGGCAGCGAGTGGGGAATTGCCGGCGAAAAGGGCGGCCCCAATGGCGACTGGGCGCTGCGACCCGCACTCGACGAGCCCGCGCCTAACGAGCTGACGGCGTTTATTTCGCAGCTTGCGCATCTGCGCTCGGCCGACGACGCGGCGGCCCGTGCTCTCAACTACGGTGCCTATCGCAACGTGGTGATCCAGAACAAGCAGCTGCTGTTCGAGCGCGCCTGTGACGGCGCGACGGTGCTCGTGGCGGTGAACGCCGTGGGCGAGCCTTACACCTTTGGCGCCGGCGAGCTCAACGGGTCCTTTGTCGACCTGCTTGCCGATGGCGTGCCCACGGTCGAGCTGGCTGGCTCCCTTGAGCTTGCGCCCTACGAGGTGCGCTATCTGTTGAGGGCCTAGGCCATGGCTGCGTCCGACGAGGGCTATCAACATATTGAGCATGGGTTTGAACCCGTGTTTGACGAGCGCTCGAGCGTTTTGGTGCTAGGGTCGTTTCCCTCGGTGCTCTCGCGTGCCAATGCCTTCTACTATGGCAATCCGCAGAACCGCTTTTGGCGCGTGATGGCCGCGTGCCTCGGAGTGCCTGTGCCGCCCAACGAGGGCGACCCTTTGGCGGACAGCGAGCCCGCGACGCTCGACGCCTCAATTGCCGCCAAGCGATCCATGCTGCTGAACGGCGGCGTGGCTCTGTGGGATGTGATCGAGAGCTGTGACATTAAGGGCTCGAGCGACGCGAGCATTCGTAACGTTGTGCCGGCACATATCGAGTGCATTACCGACGCAGCTCCCATTGAGCAGGTGATATGCAACGGTGGTACGGCTGGCCGGCTCTACAAGCGCTATCTACAAGAACGCACCGGGCTGCCCGCCATCGTCCTGCCCTCGACAAGTCCTGCCAATGCGGCTTGGCGTCTGGAGCGCCTTGTCGAGCGCTGGCGCGAGGCAGTTGACTGGGCTGCTCTCTAATTTAGATATTTGATTGAGCATGGGCGCCGAGGCGTTTGATGATGGTGCGCCAGATCGGCGCGGGCAGCGCGGGCTCGACACGCACCATGCCGTCGACGTCGACACCATCGGCATTGCCGCCGCCAAGCAGCTGGGCGTGCTCAACCGAGCAGCCCATGCGCACGGCACCCACCAGCTTATCCATCGCTTCGGAAAACGGCCGACGCAGCAGTCCCATGCGTGGGGAGTGGCGAAGCGCTGCGATGCCGCTGCCGGTGCAGGCGATAACGCCGCCGCACCACGTTAGCCTACGGAGTTCGCAAGCTTGGCGCAGGCGCTCGATGAGCATGCGCGCCCCCTCGGTACGCTCGTAGATGGCCTGAACGACGACATAGACGCGCGTCCCCGTATCGCCAAAGCGATTGAGTGCCTTCTCGATGTCTGTCATTGCCTCGTCATCGGGCATATCCTCAACGGCGAGCACGATGCCATCGGCGGTATCGGCGCTATTCGCCTTCAAGTCGACTGGATGGGGGAGTGCGGTGCCGGAAAGCTGCGCATAGGCTGCGATGGCATCCTGAAGGTCCCAGAGCAAAAACTCAAGATCGGCGCTATCGGGAATACTGACAAACGCGATGCTATGCAGTGTTTTTGGTACATCGCCGCGTGCGGTCGTCTCCATGCCGCCTCCTTTCCGGTCGGTTTCCGTTTAGGTTACACCGTATGACGGCGCTCCGCCGCGCTATCCTAGTGCAACCCTCACGAAAGGAATGCCATGCGTCTGCCCATGAATACCTCGCTTGCCACGCTCAAGCCCTCCGGCATCCGTCGGATTAACGCACTCGCCGCCCAGCATCCGGGGTGTATCGCGCTCGCGCTCGGCGAGCCCGATTTTCCCACGCCCGATGTGATTAGCGCCGAGGTGACCGCCGCGCTGGACCGCGGTGACACGCACTATCCGCCCAACAACGGTCGCCCCGCCCTGCGTGATGCACTGTCCAAATATATGGATGACGCGGGCCTGGCGTTTTCCGCCGATGAGGTCATCCTGACCGACGGCGCGACCGAGGCACTGTCGGCAACATTTATGGCTATGCTCAACCCCGGCGACGAGGTCATCATCCCCACGCCGGCCTTTGGCCTGTACGAGAGCATCGTCGTGGCCAATCACGCCAAGGCTGTCTTTTTGGATACGGAGCCTGCGCAATTCCAGATTGACGAGGATGCGCTTCGCGCCTGTGTGACCCCGGCGACCAAGGCCATCGTCATCTGCTCGCCCAACAATCCCACGGGTTGCATCCTCGACACGGCATCGCTCGACGCCGTGGCGCGCGTGGCAGAGCAGGCGGGCATCTACGTAGTCTGCGACGACGTATACAACCGTCTGGTCTATGTGGATGGCTACGAGCGCTTTGCCCAGCGCCACCCGGAGCTGCGCGACCAGACGGTGGTCATCGAGAGCTTCTCCAAGCCCTGGGCCATGACCGGCTGGCGCTTGGGCTGGCTCGCAGCCGCAGCCCCCGTCATCGCCGAGATCGCAAAGGCTCACCAATACTTAGTATCGAGTGCTGTCTCCTTCGAAATGGACGCCGCAGCCCGAGCCCTGACCGTCGACCCAACCCCCATGCTCAAAGTCTACCGAGCCCGCCGCGAACGCGTGCTCGCAGCCTTAGACGCCATGGGCCTCGACGTAGTAGAACCGGCAGGCGCCTTCTACGCCTTCCCCAGCATTAAGCAGTTCGACCTAACAAGCGAAGACTTCTGCATCAAAGCCATCAAAGAGGCAAACGTAGCCCTAGTCCCGGGCGACTGCTTCGGCACCGAAGGCCACATCCGCCTAAGCTACTGCGTCTCCGACGAAAACCTGGACGAAGGCCTCCGCCGCCTGTCCAACTTCCTTTCAACCCTGTAGCCCAACGGGACCAAACCCATCAGCCCACCGACCTAAGAGTTATGCGCGGGGCGCGCCGGCCAACGGCAACCCTGGCTGCCCCAAAGTCGCCACAGGTCGCGCCGCCAAAGGCCAGGCGCAAGCTTTTCGTAGATTCCGCACGAGCCGAAGAGCACTTAATGTGCTCTTCGTGCGAGCCCAGGACCTGACCGAGCGAAAAGCTTGCGCCTGGCCTTTGGCGGCGCGACCGAGATGGTGGAATTGTGTGCAGCCAGGGTTGCCGTTGACCGACGCCGGGGTCCCCGCCATAATACTTTCGGTTCACGCACGAATCCGCTGCCAGAGACAGCCGGTGCAAACGGGCATCGCCCGCGAGCTTAATGGGACTTCCCGCCAGCCGAGGTGGTCGAGTAGATATGTCTTCTCGCCCCCGTCGCTCATGCAGCGCGGGGGCTTTCTTTTTGGACATGCCCCCGTCACGTCCTTGTGGCGGACCGTGCCCGGAAAGAATTCGAGGAGGTGTAATTCATGCCCCAGCAGTACAAAATCGACAAGGTTGCAGAGATCGAGTCCCGTATCGCCGAGAACGCCGGTCTGTTCGTCGTCAACTACAACGGTCTGACGGTTAAGCAGGCTCAGGAGCTGCGTCATCAGCTTCGCGAGTGCGGCGCCGAGATGAAGGTCTACAAGAACAACCTGGTCAAGATCGCTCTCAAGAACCAGGAGCAGCCCGAGCTCGACGAGATCCTCGCCGGCCCCGTCGCTTATGTGTTCTACGAGTCCGAGCCGGTCGAGGCCGCTAAGGCCCTTAAGGACTTCTCTGCTAAGTCCAAGGGCGTCCTTGAGATCAAGGGCGGTATCTCCGACGGCAAGGCCGTTTCCGCTGATGATGTTAAGGCTATCGCCGAGCTGCCCACCAAGGATCAGCTTCTCGGCCAGATCGCCGGTCTCATCTCCGGTTTCGCTCGCGACATCGCTGTCTGCGTCAACGGCGTTTCCTCTGGTCTCGCTCGTTCGATCCAGCAGGTCTCCGAGCAGAAGGCAGCCTAGTCGCTGTTTTCACCCGCGGCGGCAACGCCGCACCCCTGGCGCATTCGCGCCGTGTTTTAACTGATCTCCGTGCATCCGCACGGAAACCGAAAGGACTTAGAAATGGCTAAGCTTACCACCGATGAGATCATCGATGCTCTTAAGGAAATGACCCTTCTCGAGGCTTCCGAGCTCGTTAAGGCTATCGAGGACACCTTCGGCGTTTCCGCCGCTGCTCCTGCCGCTGTTGTCGCCGCTCCCGCTGCTGGCGCTGCTGAGGCCGAGGAGAAGACCGAGTTTGACGTCGTGCTCGAGGGCTTCGGCGACAACAAGATCCAGGTCATCAAGGCCGTCCGTGAGCTCACCAACCTTGGCCTGAAGGAGGCCAAGGAGGTCGTCGAGGGCGCTCCCAAGGCTGTTCTCGAGGGTGCCAAGAAGGAGGACGCCGAGGCTGCCAAGGAGAAGCTCGAGGCTGCTGGCGCTGCTGTCACCCTCAAGTAATCAGGCTTTCTCGCTAGATTTCTTTGCAGACGGGGTTCGCATTGCGAGTCCCGTCTTTTTTGTTTTTCGGTCCCTCGGCATCGGTTGCTCAAACTGCCATATTCTGTGATTTGCGTCGTATCGGGTGCCCTGCCGTTGGGCAATAAAATTGCACCATTCGAGCAATTATTTGCGTTGACCTGCTGAAGAATTGTCTCTGCCTTGTAGTGACATATAGTTCCAGCGGTAAGATGCTTGGGTATCGCAATTTGGTCTGCGGCTGTGTGCCGCACGCATGGGGCGCTTTTGCGCCTGCGAAAGGATCCTTGAATAACATGAAGGCAATCATCCCCGCCGCCGGTCTTGGCACGCGTTTTCTGCCTGGCACCAAGTGCACCCCCAAAGAGATGCTGCCGGTTCTCGACAAGCCGGTCATCCAGTATGTCGTTGAGGAGGCGCTCGACCCCGAGGAGGTCGACGATGCCATCATCGTTACTTCTCCCGGTAAGCCCGAGCTACTGAACTACTTCCAGCCCGATCGTTCGCTCGAGAACCTGCTGCGCGAGCGCGGCAAGAACGCCTATGCCGATGCCGTCGCCCACGCTGGTGGTATGCCGGTCGACTTCCGTTATCAGTACGAGCCCAAGGGCCTCGGCCATGCTATCCGCTCTGCTGCCGACGCCGTGGCAGGGGAGAACTTCCTGGTTCTTCTGGGCGACTACGTTGTGCCTAACCGCGACATCTGCGACAAGATGCTCGCCGTTTCCAAGGAGCACGGTGACGCTTCGGTTATCGCCGTCGCTGCTTGCTCGCCCGAGGAAGTCAGCCGCTACGGCGTTATTGCCGGCGAGCGCGTCGGTTCGCTCGAGGGCGCCGAGGGCGTTGCCGATGCCGAGCCGGGCGCTGTCTGGCGCATCGGCGGTCTGGTCGAGAAGCCTGCTCCCGAGGCGGCTCCGTCCAACCTGTACATCGTCGGTCGTTACTTGCTGAGCCCGCTGGTTATGGACCTGCTCGCCGATCAGCAGGCCGGCAAGGGCGGCGAGATTCAACTCACCGACGCCATGGCTCGCTCGCTTGACCGTGAGGCCATGTATGCTGTCGTCATCGATCCGCTCTCGGGCTACGACACCGGCACCCCGTCTGGCTGGATGGCCACCAACGCCCTCATGGCCGCAAGCGACCCCCGCTTTGCAGACGCCTTCTGGGACGCCATCGACGAGCGCGGCGGATTGATGCGCAAGTAAGCCTTCGGGCATCGACATTTACGGGTGCGGACCTCGGTTCGCGCCCGTTTTTTATAAGAGTTGCGATTGCCGGCTCTATGTTCACAGAAAATATATGAACAGATGTTCGATACACATACATCTACCTGCGTGTTTTCTGTCGAAAAACTTTGCTACTCCAAAAACTCTATCGCGTCAAGGCTTTTCTTGCCCAACGGTCGGTACCTGATAAACTATTAGGTTGCGATAACTGGCGAAGCTATGCCTCGCCAATCCACCGAGCATTTCCGTGAAGGAGGAAAAACCTGGTGACCTACGCATACACTGCCACTGAGCGCAAGCGCGTCAGCTTCGGGAAAATCCCGGAGGCCATGGAGCTCCCCAACCTTATCTCTGTTCAAAGGGAATCCTTTGAGCGTTTTAAGGACGAGGGCCTTCGTGAGGCGTTCAAGGAATCCAGCCCCATCCAGAGCCAGAACCATGTTCTCGAGGTTACCTTCGGCGAGCATCAGTTCGGCGACCCCGCGCACACCGTCGAGGAGTGCCGCGAGAAGGATATGACCTATCAGGCTCCGCTTCTGACCGACGTCCGTCTCACCAACAAGGAGACCGGCGAGATCAAGGAGCAGCTCGTCTTCATGGGCGACTTCCCCATGATGACTGATCAGGGCACCTTCATCATCAACGGTACCGAGCGTATCGTCGTCTCGCAGCTCGTCCGCTCCCCGGGCGTGTACTACAGCTCCGAGATGGATTCGGGCAAGCAGATCTACAAGGCCCAGATCATCCCGTCCCGCGGTGCCTGGCTTGAGTTTGAGGTCGACAAGCGCGACCAGCTCATGGTCTCCATCGATCGTAAGCGCAAGCAGAGCGCCACGATGTTCCTGCGCGCCCTTGGCATCGCCGTCACCAACGACGATATCATCGAGCTGCTCGGCAACTCCGATGTGATCAAGCGCACCCTGGAGCGCGACACCGCTCTCACTCGCGAGGACGCCCTCATCGAGATCTACCGTCGTCTGCGCCCGGGCGAGCCTCCCACCGTGGATGCTTCCCGCAGCCTGCTCGAGGGCCTGCTCTTTAACCCGCAGCGCTACGATCTGGCCCGCGTCGGTCGCTACAAGGTCAACAAGAAGCTCAACCTCACCACCGAGGAAGAGGTCACGGTGCTCACCGACGAGGATATCGTCGCGACGCTGCGCTACCTGCTGTCCCTCGCTGCCGGCGAGCAGGGCTTCAAGGTCGACGACATCGACCACTTCGGCAACCGCCGCATCCGTACCGTCGGCGAACTCGTCGCCAACCAGTTCCGTATCGGCATGAGCCGTATGGAGCGCGTCGTCCGTGAGCGCATGAGCTCCCAGGACATCGACGAGATCACCCCGCAGTCGCTCATCAACATCCGCCCGATCGTGGCCTCCATCAAGGAGTTCTTCGGTTCCTCGCAGCTCTCGCAGTTCATGGACCAGGCGAACCCCCTGACCGGTCTGACCCACAAGCGCCGTCTGTCCGCACTCGGCCCTGGTGGTCTTGCCGGCCACAAGTCGGGCTCCAGCCGCCGCACCAACGTGCCGACGGCCGTCCGCGACGTTCACAATTCGCACTACAGCCGCATGTGCCCGATCGAGACCCCCGAAGGCCCCAACATCGGCCTGATCGGCTCGCTCGCCCTCTACGCCCGCGTCAACGAGTATGGCTTCATTGAGGCCCCGTTCCGTCGCGTCGAGAACGGCGTTGCCACCGACCAGATCGACTGGATGACCGCTGACGAGGAAGAGAAGCACGTCATCGCGCCGGCCAACACACCGCTCGATCCCAAGACCAACGAGTTCATCACGACCGATGCCGAGGGCAAGATCGTTCGTCCGCACACCGTGATCGCCCGTACCCGCGACTTCGACGGCTCCTTCGGCGCTCCCGCCGACGTGCCTGTCGAGGACGTCGACTACATGGACGTCTCGCCGCGTCAGATGCTCTCCGTCGCAGCCACGCTGATTCCGTTCCTCGAGCACGACGACGCCAAGCGTACGCTGATGGGCGCTAACATGCAGCGTCAGGCCGTGCCGCTGGTTCACCCCGCCGCTCCCTATGTCGGTACCGGCATGGAGCGTCGCGCCGCTCTGGACTCCGGTGAGGTCACCCTGGCCAAGAACGCCGGCGAGGTCATCTTTGCCGACGCTGCCAAGATCATCGTCAAGCATGCCGGCGGCATGGACGAGTATCACCTGGCCAAGTACCAGCGCTCCAACCAGTCCACCTGCATCAACCACCGTCCGCTCGTACGCGTCGGTGACACCGTTGAGCAGGGCGAGCCCCTGGCTGACGGTCCTTCGACCGATCATGGCGAGCTCGCACTGGGTCAGAACCTCACCGTGGCCTACATGCCGTGGGAAGGCTTCAACTACGAGGACGGTATCGTCGTGTCCGAGCGCCTGGTGGCCGAGGACCTGCTGACGACCATCAACATCACCCGTCACGAGATCGACGCCCGCGACACCAAGCTCGGCCCCGAGGAGATTACCCGCGAGATCCCGAACCTCTCCGAGGACATGCTTGCCAACCTCGACGAGGACGGCATCATCCGCATCGGCGCCGAGGTCGGCCCTGGCGACATCCTGGTCGGTAAGGTCACGCCTAAGGGCGAGAGCGCTCTGACCGCCGAGGAGCGCCTGCTGCGCGCCATCTTCGGTGCCAAGGCCCACGACGTCCGCGACACCTCCCTTAAGATGCCTCACGGCGCTTACGGCCGCGTCATCGACGTCGTCCGCTTTAGCCGCGAGAACGGCGACGACCTGGCCCCCGGCGTCAACGAGCAGGTGCGCGTCTACGTCGCCCAGCGTCGTAAGATCCAGCAGGGCGATAAGATCGCCGGCCGCCACGGCAACAAGGGTGTTATCTGTAACGTTCTGCCGGTCGAGGACATGCCCTACATGGCTGACGGTACCCCGATCGACGTTATCCTCAACCCGCTGGGCGTTCCTTCGCGTATGAACGTCGGCCAGCTGCTCGAGTGCCACCTTGGCTGGGCTGCTGCCTGCGGTTGGGATACCGAGCAGGCCGACTCCGACAAGTACGTCCCCGGTCCGTTCTTCACCGCCACGCCCGTCTTCGACGGCGCCAAGGAGGACGAGATCGCCGAGGTCATCCGTCGTGCCAACAAGAACATGCTCAACAAGGCCACCGCTGCCTTTGGCGATCACATGCGCCCCGAGTTCGTCACCCAGCTTGACGAGCGCGGCAAGACCCGTCTGTTCGACGGCCGCACCGGCGAGGAGTTCCGCGAGCCCATTACCGTGGGTACGTCCTACATCCTCAAGCTCGGCCACATGGTCGACGACAAGATCCACGCCCGTTCGACCGGCCCTTACAGCCTGGTTACCCAGCAGCCTCTGGGCGGCAAGGCCCAGTTCGGCGGCCAGCGCTTCGGCGAGATGGAAGTTTGGGCACTGTACGCATACGGTGCTTCCAACGTCCTGCAGGAGATTCTGACCGTCAAGTCCGACGATACCGTGGGCCGCGTCAAGACCTACGAGTCCATCGTCAAGGGCGAGAACGTCCCGGTTCCGGGTATCCCCGAGTCCTTCAAGGTTCTCGTCAAGGAGATCCGCTCCCTCGCGCTGGACATCGAGCCCATGCACGATGCCGACGAGGACGCCTCCGCCCCTGTGACCGCCGAGGAGACCTCTGCTCTCGACGACCTGGCTGCGCTCGCCGGCGTTGACACCGACGTCGAGGCCGAGGATGCCGAGACCGCCGAGGCACCCGAGGCTGTCGCCGCCACGACCACTGATAAGGAGTAGTTGACTGTGGCAGATTTCGAAGCTACTGATTTTGACTCGGTAAAGATCTCCCTTGCCTCCGCCGACCAGATCCGTTCCTGGTCGCACGGTGAGGTCAAGAAGCCGGAGACCATCAATTACCGTACCCTCAAGCCCGAGAAGGACGGCCTGTTCTGCGAGAAGATCTTCGGTCCCGCCAAGGACTGGGAGTGCTCCTGCGGCAAGTACAAGGGCATCCGCTTTAAGGGCATCGTCTGCGAGCGCTGCGGCGTCGAGGTCACCTCGGCCAAGGTGCGTCGCGACCGCATGGGTCACATCGAGCTCGCCGCTCCCGTGTCCCACATTTGGTACTTCAAGAGCCCCACGAGCTTCCCGATGAGCCGTATGCTCGACATCAAGTCCAAGGACCTCGAGAAGGTTCTGTACTTTGCCAGCTACATCATCACCGAGGTTGACTATGAGGCCCGCGAGGCCGACGCCGACGACCTGCGCGAGGAGCTCGCCGCCGATCTGGAAGAGATCGATGCCGAGTGCGCCCGCCAGATCGAGTCCCTCAAGGAGCAGGGCGACCCCGAGAACTTTGACGAGTTCTCCGACGAGGAGCCGCTGACCCCCGAGGAGATCGCCTCCGGCATCGTCGACATCGAGGAAGAGTGCAAGGATGAGAAGCAGCTCCGCACGGATGCCTTCAACGCCTTCATGAAGCTCACCGAGCGCGACCTCATCTCCGATGAGCCGCTGTTCCGCGAGATGACCCGTTACTACTCCATGTACTTCAAGGGTGGCATGGGTGCTGAGGCCGTCCGCGACCTGCTCGCTGCCATCGACCTCCCCTCCGAGGCCGAGAAGCTCAAGGCCATCATCGCCGACGAGGATTCCCAGAAGCAGAAGCGCGAGAAGGCCGTTAAACGCCTCGAGGTCGTTGACGCCTTCCTGAAGGGTGGCAACAGCCCCGCGAACATGATTCTGGACGTTATCCCGGTCATTCCGCCCGATCTGCGCCCGATGGTCCAGCTCGACGGCGGCCGCTTCGCCGCGTCCGACCTCAACGACCTGTATCGTCGCGTGATCAACCGTAACAACCGACTCAAGCGCCTGCTCGACCTGGACGCCCCTGCGATCATCGTGAACAACGAGAAGCGCATGCTCCAGGAGTCCGTGGACGCCCTGTTCGACAACGGCCGTCGTGGTCGCCCGGTCTCTGGCCGTGGCGGTCGCCCGCTCAAGTCGCTCGCCGAGGCCCTCAAGGGCAAGCAGGGTCGTTTCCGTCAGAACCTGCTGGGTAAGCGTGTCGACTACTCCGGCCGTTCGGTAATCGTTACCGACCCCAAGCTGCTGCTGCACCAGTGCGGTCTGCCCAAGACCATGGCGCTGGAGCTCTTCAAGCCCTTCGTCATGAAGCGCCTGGTCGAGCTCGGCAAGGTCGAAAACATCAAGGGCGCCAAGCGCGCTATCGACCGCGGTGCCACCTTTGTGTGGGACATCCTCGAAGAGGTCATCGACGGCCGCGTCGTGCTGCTCAACCGTGCACCGACCCTGCACCGTCTGTCCATCCAGGCCTTTGAGCCGGTGCTGGTCGAGGGCAAGGCAATCCACCTGCACCCGCTGGTCTGCTCGCCCTTCAACGCTGACTTCGACGGCGACCAGATGTCCGTCCACGTGCCGCTGTCCAGCCAGGCTCAGGCCGAGGCTCGCGTGCTCATGCTCTCTGCGAACAACCTGCGCTCGCCGGCATCCGGCAAGCCGGTCAACATCCCCTCGCAGGACATGATCATCGGTGTGTACTACCTGACCCAGGTCCGCGACGGTCTGCCGGGCGAGAACCACGTGTTCGCCAGCTTCGACGACGCGCTGCACGCCTATGACTGCCGCTCCGAGGTCGACATGCAGGCCAAGATTCAGGTCCGCGTGTCCGCTGCCGACGCCAATGTCATCAACGAGGACGGCACCCGTATCTTCCGCGTCAAGAACGGCAAGAACGAGTTCGTCGACTACGACGTCACCGGCAACAAGACCGCGCGCTTCGAGACCTCTATCGGCCGCATCATCTTCAACCGCCAGTGCCTGCCCGAAGACTATGAGTTCATGAACTACAAGATGGTCAAGGGCGACGTGGCCAAGCTGGTTGCGGACTGCTGCGATCGTTACCCCGAGGCCAAGGTCGGTCCGATCCTCGACGCCATCAAGTACTCTGGCTTCCACTACGCTACCCGCGCCGGCCTCACCATCTCGGTGTGGGACGCTCTCATCCCTGCCGAGAAGCAGGAGCTGCTCGACCGCGCCCAGGCTAACGTCGACCAGATCAACGAGTACTTCGAGGAGGGCTTCATCAACGAGACGGAGCGCCACATCGAAGTCGTTAACGAGTGGACCGCTTGTACCGACAAGGTCGCAGCGCTCATGCTCGACTTGTTCGACGAGGAGAACCCGCTCTACATGATGGCCGACTCCGGCGCCCGTGGTTCTAAGACCCAGCTGCGTCAGCTCGGCGGCATGCGTGGCCTGATGGCAGACATGTCCGGCGAGACGATCGACCTTCCCATTAAGGCGAACTTCCGCGAGGGCCTGCTGCCGCTCGAGTACTTCATTTCGACCTACGGCGCCCGTAAGGGCCTGGTCGATACCGCATCCCACACCTCGGACTCTGGTTACCTGACCCGTCGTCTGGTCGACGTGGCCCAGGACGTCATCGTCCGCGAGGAGGACTGCGGTACGCACGAGGGCGTCACCTACAACCTCATCATCCCCGGCACCACCGACCTCAACACCGACCTCGTCGGCCGTTGCTTCATTGAGGACGTCGTGGCTCCCGATGGCACCGTGCTCTTTGAGCAGGACGGCTACATCGAGAAGGTCGCTGACATCCAGAAGATGGTCGATGCCGGCCTTAAGAAGGTCAAGCTTCGCGCGCTGCTCACCTGCCGCTCCAAGTACGGCGTGTGCCAGAAGTGCTACGGCTGGGATCTTTCCACCCGTCGTCCGGTCGCCATCGGTACCGCGGTCGGCATTATTGCCGCCCAGTCCATCGGCGAGCCCGGTACGCAGCTTACGATGCGTACCATTCACTCCGGCGGCGTCGCTGGCGTCGACGATATTACGCAGGGTCTGCCTACGGTCAGCCGTATGTTCGATATCGTCGGCAACGTCAACGAGAAGATCCTGGGTCGCGAGGCCGAGCTGGCTCCGTATTCTGGTCACCTCTCGATTAAGCCCGAGAAGTCCGAGTACGTGCTGACGCTCACCGACTCCGAGGATCACACCCGTGTCCTCGACGAGCGTCGCGTCCCCGCTTCGGTGCGCTTCATGCCCGAGATCGAGGACGGCTGCGAGGTTCGCGCTGGCGACCAGATCACCAAGGGCTTCGTCAACTTCCGCAACCTGCGCAAGCTGACCGACATCGAGTCGACGATGCACACCTTCGTCGAGAGCGTCAAGGACGTCTACACCAGCCAGGGCGTCGACCTGAACGACAAGCACATCGAGGTGCTCGCACGCCAGATGCTGCGTCGCGTTCAGATCACCAACCCCGGCGACTCCAAGTACCTGCTTGGTCAGTACGTCGACCGCTACGAGTTTGCCGACGAGGTCGAGCGCGTTGCCCGTCTGGGCGGTCAGGCTCCTGTGGCCGAGCCCGTCATCCTGGGTACGCTCAAGGTCGCGTCCAACATCGACTCCTGGCTGTCGAGCGCTTCGTTCATTCGTACCGCTGGCGTCCTTACCGAGGCTGCCATCGAGGGCAAGGTCGACCACCTGCTCGACCTTAAGTCCAACGTCATCGTCGGTAAGAAGATCCCGGCTGGTACCGGCCTCAAGCCGTACGCCAACGCCAAGCTGACGTATCGCACGGCCGACGGCTACGTGGACATCGACGGCCCGGCTTCGCCCAACGCCAAGTCGCTGCCCGAGTGGGCTCCTGTGGAGCTCAAGGACCTGGACGAGCAGCTCCCGCAGCAGCTCGACTGGGCCGGCTACGACGAGTTCGGTGGTGCTGACGGTTCGTTCACCCGCAACGGCCACACCATCTCCGCCGAGAAGGCTCGTCTGTACCTGTTCGACGATCTGGGCGTGTCGCAGCGCTGGACCAACAAGTTCAGCGAGGTTGGCATCGAGACGGTCGGCGACCTGGTTGGCAAGTCCGAGGAGGATCTGCTGCGCATCGATGGCATCGGCGCCAAGGCGATCGAGGAGCTCCGTGACGGCCTGGAGGCCCACGATCTGCTCTACATCCTCGAGAACAACGACGACGTTGCCGACGAGGAAGACCTCTCGCAGCTGCTGCAGATGGTCTTTAGCCCCGACGGTCCGGACGATATCCTGCTGGGTACCTCCGCTCCGACGCATCACGCCGACGCCGACGAGGAGCTCCTGGGCGCCCCGATCGACGACAAGAAGGCTCCCGCCAACGGCGCGATCAACGAGGACATGGCTTCCCTCGACGAGCTGCTCAACCAGCTCGTGGACACCGACGACGCCGAAGAGGCCAAGGACAACGACGAGGAGTAATTAGTTCCGCCGTTCTAACGAACGGCGGCGACCTCCGTCGCTGCGCGGCCCCCAGAGCTACAATCTGTCATTCAAAAGGCAGGGCATGACCAAAAGGTCAATGCCCTGCCTTTTTCATGCCACCTTGTACGCTCTGGGGGCCGCTCGCTTGCGTATGCTCAACTTGTTTCGTTCCGTTGATCACTTGCAAAAAAGGACAGGTTTATTTTGGTAGTTTTTCCTGCTTGAATTTGAAACATTCCGTTTGGTCAAAGCGTATCTATGGTGAGGGCCCCATCAAGAACCATCAGTGTCACCGGGAGGTGATTATGGAAGAACAAGCTTTTAGACAGGCGGTCGAGGATCACCGAGATGTCGTGTTCCGAATCGCCTTGACGTATCTGCGTGATCGCGCTGACGCCGACGATGTCGCTCAAGACGTCTTTCTAAAGTTACTCAAAAGCGATACGCATTTTGAAAGCTGGGAGCATCTTCGTCGATGGCTCATCCGGGTCACGATCAATGAATGCAAATCTCTCTTTCGAAAGCCGTGGAGGCGCGTGGAGGATATTGAAAGTCTGACCGATTCGCTTTCGACGGCGCAGGAGGAGACCAAGGCGGTCCTGTCAGACGTTATGCGACTTCCGGAGCGATTCCGTATTCCTATCGTGCTCTATTACTATCTGGGCTTCTCGACTTCAGAAATTGCCGAGTTACTGCATGTGCCAGCCGCGACCGTTCGAACGCGTTTAGCTCGCGGTCGATCGAAGCTCAAATTCATCCTAGAGGAGGGCGACCGTGAAATCCAACCAAATCAAGCAGGCCTTCGAGTCCGTCCAAGCCGATAGCGATCTTGCTGACCGTGTTCTTTATGCCGCTGCTGGTGAGCCGCTTCGCCGAAAGGGTCACGCGAAGCCTCTGTATGTTGCCGTAATCGGATGTCTTGCCGGAGTGCTGGCGACCGGAGGGGTCGCCTACGCTGTTGTCAATTCCAGTTATTTTGCCTCTGCCTGGGGAAACCATGGCAACGGAGAGTCCGTTACCTGGACTCAAGGTGGCTCGTCGGGGACTAAATATACCTACACCAGAGAGTTTGGTGATGGTATCGCGCCCCAAAGCTTGGAGGGTTCAGTACAGAAGGTCAATCTGTCCGTCGAGGGCAACGGCTATACGCTCGACATTCATGATATGGCTATCGACCAAAACGGCTGCGGTGCTGTGACGTTTACGCTGTCCAATCCAAATGGTGTTAACTACTACAAGCCGGCAGCAGAGACAGGCGAACTTGTTCTCTATGGTGAAGAAGAACAAGGCATCGGTACACCCAGCATGAACTTCGGCGAGGAATGGGCTGATACACGCTGCACCATTGATAAGGACACATCAAGCGATACTGTCATTAATGGCACGATGTACTTTGCTTCTATGGATCGCGAGCGAGGTTTTCAACATGCGGTCACCTGGAATATCTCGTGGACCGAGGGCGAAGGAGAGGATGCGAAGCCGTTCGAGGCATCGACGCCCGAGTTTAGCGTTGGAGCGTACGTCGATACTAAGGAACTCCGCTCCGATGACTCGCCTCTCGAGATCAGCCCGTTTTCCATCCAGACGCACATCGATGATCTGGGCATTGACGCAGTCACGAAGAAGTTGACGGTTACCTACAAGGATGGATCGGAGCAGATTATCGAAGATGACGACGCAGGGGCGTTCAACTTATATTTTTCTTATACGCGCAATAGCGGAGAGAACATCTGGGTGCCAACGAAGTTGATTGATGTCGACCAAGTGGTCTCAGTAACGCTTGAGGGCACACGCTGCACTTCAACAGGGGGCGCCGAAACGTCGGAACCCTTTACCATCGTCTATTCGTAAGGTCTAGGCCGCTTCCTGCTAGAGGAAGCGGCCATTTTCGTGTTACATGGACGGCTGGAATGGGCACTTGCGCACAGGAGGGGATTCATTTTGTGTAGGCTTTGCGGAAATGTGCCAATTTTGGGATACGCCCGGCGGCGTGGTCTGTTGACGGCACAGCTAACGCCACGTATCCTATCGAACTGCGTGTTTCGTAGGGGGATGCTGACCCCTCGATTCAAGCCGTTGCACTTTACAGAAAGCTGGAATCATTCGAGAAGGAGTACGCTTTGCCTACTATTAACCAGCTGGTTCGCCAGGGCCGTCGTTCCGTGCCCAAGAAGTCCAAGAACGCTGCTCTGCAGCACAACTCCCAGAAGCGCGGCGTGTGCACCCGCGTCTTCACCACGAGCCCCAAGAAGCCGAACTCGGCTCTTCGTAAGGTTGCCCGTGTTCGCCTTGTCAACGGCATCGAAGTTACTGCTTACATCCCGGGTGAGGGCCACAACCTGCAGGAGCACTCCATCGTGCTCGTCCGCGGCGGTCGTGTCCGTGACCTCCCTGGTGTCCGTTATCACGTCATCCGTGGCGCCTACGACGCTGCTCCGGTCCAGAACCGTATGCAGGCCCGTTCCAAGTACGGTGCTAAGCGCCCCAAGGCTAAATAAGCCAGATAACGTTTTGATACTTTCGCCGTGTGCCGCCTAAGCGCCGCACGGTAGACACTTAAGGAGATTTCACATGCCGCGTCGTGCAGCAGCTAATCGTCGTGAGGTTCAGCCTGACGCCGTTTACAACAACCGCCTGGTGACTCAGCTCATCAACAAGGTCCTTCTTGACGGCAAGAAGGCCACCGCTGAGCGCATCGTTTACACCGCTTTCGAGATCGTTGCCGAGAAGTCTGAGGGTGGCGACGCTCTCGCTACCTTCAAGAAGGCTATGGACAACGTCAAGCCCACGCTCGAGGTTAAGCCCAAGCGTGTCGGTGGCGCTACCTATCAGGTCCCGATGGAGGTCAACTCCCGTCGTTCCACCGCTCTGGGTATCCGCTGGATCGTCAACTTCTCCCGCGCTCGCAAGGAGAAGACCATGGCCGAGCGTCTCGCCAACGAGATCCTCGACGCCTCCAACGGCCTGGGCGCTTCCGTCAAGAAGCGTGAGGACGTCTTCAAGATGGCCGAGGCCAACCGCGCGTTCTCTCACTATCGTTGGTAAGTTAAGGTAAGGAACTAACATGGCTAAGCCTAAGTACAAGCTTTCCGATACCCGTAACATCGGCATCATGGCTCACATCGATGCCGGTAAGACCACCACGACCGAGCGTATTCTTTACTACACCGGTAAGACCCACAAGATCGGTGAGGTCCATGAGGGCGCTGCCACCATGGACTGGATGGTTCAGGAGCAGGAGCGCGGCGTAACCATTACCTCCGCTGCTACCACGTGCTTCTGGAACAAGGACGGTAAGGACTACCGCATCCAGATCATCGACACCCCGGGCCACGTTGACTTCACCGCCGAGGTCGAGCGCTGCCTGCGCGTCCTCGATGGCGCTGTCGCCGTCTTCGACGCCGTTGCCGGCGTTCAGCCCCAGTCTGAGACCGTTTGGCGTCAGGCTTCTACCTTCAACGTCCCCCGCATCGCCTTCATCAACAAGTATGACCGCGTGGGCGCTGACTTCTTCAACGCTATCGAGACCATGAAGGATCGTCTCGACGCCAACGCCGTGGCCGCTCAGGTCCCGATGGGCGCCGAGGACAACTTCTGGGGCGTCATCGACCTGGTCACCATGACTGCATGGGACTTCAAGGCCGACGAGAAGGGTATGACCTACCCCGAGCCGATGGACGAGATCCCGGCTGAGTTTGCCGACATCGCTGCCACCAAGCGCGAGGAGCTCCTCGACGCTGCTGCAAGCTTTGACGACGAGCTCATGGAGAAGATCCTCATGGAGGAGGACTTCACCGTCGAGGAGCTCAAGGCTGCTCTGCGCAAGGGCGTTCTGGCCAACGAGCTCAACCTCGTCTTCGTGGGTTCCGCCTACAAGAACAAGGGCGTTCAGGAGCTGCTCGACGCTGTCGTCGACTACCTGCCCAGCCCGCTCGACGTTGAGGCCGTCACCGGTACCGATCCGGACACCGGCGAGGAGATTCAGCGTCATCCTTCCTTCGACGAGCCCTTCTCCGGCCTGGTCTTCAAGATCATGACCGACCCGTTCGTCGGTAAGCTCACCTACGTCCGCGTTTACTCCGGCCGCGCCGAGTCCGGCTCCTACGTTGTCAACGCTTCCAACGGTCAGCGCGAGCGCCTCGGCCGCATCCTCGAGATGAACGCCGCCGAGCGTATCGACCGTGACGACGCTGCCGCCGGCGACATCGTCGCTTGCGTCGGCTTCAAGAACTCCACCACCGGTGACACCCTGTGCGCCGAGGGCAAGGAGATCGTCCTCGAGAAGATTGAGTTCGCTAAGCCCGTTATTGACGTTGCCATCGAGCCCAAGACCAAGGCCGAGCAGGACAAGATGTCCCTGGCTCTGACCAAGCTCGCCGAGGAGGACCCGACCTTCCAGGTGTCCACCAACCACGAGACCGGCCAGACCATCATCGCCGGCATGGGCGAGCTGCACCTCGAGATCATCGTCGACCGTCTGCTCCGCGAGTTCAAGGTTGACGCTAACGTCGGTAAGCCCCAGGTTGCCTACCGCGAGACCGCCGGTCACGACGTCGAGAAGGCTGAGGGCAAGTTCGTCCGTCAGTCCGGCGGTCGCGGTCAGTACGGCCACGCCGTCATCAAGCTCGAGAAGATGGAGGAGGGCTTCGGCTACGAGTTCGTCAACGCTATCGTCGGCGGCGTCGTGCCCAAGGAGTACATCCCGTCCATCGACAAGGGCATCCAGGAGGCCCTGAACACCGGTGTTATCGCCGGCTTCCCGGTCCTCGACGTTAAGGTCACCCTGTTCGACGGTTCTTACCACGAGGTCGACTCCTCCGAGGCCGCCTTCAAGATCGCCGGTTCCATGGCTATCAAGGACGCTCTCAAGAAGTCCGATCCGCAGCTGCTCGAGCCGATCATGGCTGTCGAGGTCGAGACCCCCGAGCAGTACATGGGCGACGTTATGGGCAACCTCTCCGGTCGCCGCGGCAAGATCGAGGGCATGGAGGATCGCAAGAACAGCAAGCTCATCCGTGCCAAGGTGCCGCTGGGCGAGATGTTCGGTTACGCTACCGACCTTCGCTCCCAGACCCAGGGCCGTGCATCCTACACGATGCAGTTTGACTCTTATGAGCCCGCGCCCAAGTCCATCGTGGACGAGGTCATGAGCAAGAACGCCTAAGTTCGAGCTCCCTGTTACGTAATCCGCGAGAACATCTCTCGCACTCTTTGGAGGTTTAAGTTGGCTACCCAGAAGATCCGCATTCGCCTCAAGGGCTATGATCACGAGGTCGTCGATCAGTCCGCGAAGCTCATCGTCGAGACCGCTCAGAAGACCGGTGCTCGCGTTTCCGGTCCTGTCCCCCTGCCCACCGAGCGCAACCTGTACACGGTTATCCGCTCGCCGCACGTGAACAAGGACTCCCGTGAGCAGTTCGAGATGCGCACCCACAAGCGCCTCATCGACATCCTCGACCCCACCTCGGGCACCGTTGATTCGCTTATGCGTCTCGACCTCCCCGCTGGCGTCGACATCGACATCAAGCTCTAAGCGATATCGCTCATAGCTTAAAGGGCCCCGCTGCCGTTACGGTAGCGGGGCCCTTTTGTTTTGCATGATGGGTTTGGATCGCCGGGTAAGGCTGCCGAGCGGCTGGCTGTGGCGACCTACTCACTCAAGGGGCGCAATGACGCTTCCTCAAAATGGAAGGATCGCAAGCCGTCTTCTGTTTCGATGCACGCACGACCAAAGCCATCGACCGTTTTAAAGATGCCTCGCGCCAGCTCGTCACCGGCAGGGGAGCGGGCGATAACGTGCTTTCCAATCCAATTGAGGTGAGCGACATATTCGCCGTGGACGGGCGCGAGCGGTCCGGTGTTTTCTTCCATGGCGTTGAGGCGTTCTGCCCAGGCATCTATAGCGTCTATAACTGCGTGATAGACCTCATCGAGGAGCATGTCGACAGCTGGAACGTTCTCGTTAAGGTCCGAGAGACCGATTGCCGGCAGGCCGCCATCGGGCACCTCTTGGGGCGCATAGTTCACATTGACACCAATGCCACAGACGGCGAAAGGTTTGCCTTCGTTATCGCGTGCGGCCTCGACCAGAATGCCGCCGAGTTTGCGTCCACGCGCGACCAGGTCGTTGGGCCATTTGAGGCCAATCTCGTTTGCAAGACCCTGTTTTTCGAGCGCCTCGAGCACCGCTAGGCCGCTGACGGCAGCAAGACCAGAGTACTTCGCAGGATTAACGCATGGACGCAGGACAATCGAAAGCAATAGGTTGCCGGCGGTTGAATCCCACTTGTGGCCGCGCCGGCCGCGTCCTGCTGTCTGAGCCCGGGCGGCAAGTCCTGTTCCGTGCGGCGCTCCCTGTTTTCCTGCTTCGAGCAGGTCATCGTTGGTCGATCCGGTTACGTCGACTATCGTTAATTTGGCATCCATAACGGCTGCTACCTCCTTAATGAATAAGTGAATAACGCAATGGTGTCGAGAGAGACACAATGTGAAGCCTTTGTCGCATTTGGACAATTTAATGTTAACACGTTAACAACGACTGAAATGCGCTATCCTCTCTTGGTCGATGTAAACGCGTCAACAACTCAAAGGAGGTTAGTGATGGGTTTCACGATTCTTGGAACAGGCTCGGCGCTTCCCAAGCGCAGTGTTTCCAATGACGAGCTGTCCGAGTTCCTCGATACCTCGGATGAGTGGATTTTTACCCGCACAGGTATTAAGAGTCGCCACGTCTGCACCACCGAGTCACTTGACGACCTTGCCGTAGCGGCGAGCGAGCGGGCACTTCAGGTGTCCGGAATCGACGCGAGCCAGTTGGATCTGATCGTCTGCTCGACGACGACGGGTGACCACCTTGTTCCCGCCGAGGCGTGTGCCGTTGCTGAGCGACTGGGCGCGACGTGCCCTGCCTTCGATGTCTCGGCTGCCTGCGCCGGCTTCGTATTTGCGCTCGATGTTGCCGAGGGCTATATCGCCCGAGGACGAGCCAAGCATGTGCTTGTCGTTGCCGCCGAGCAGATGACGCGCGCGCTCGACTGGACCGACCGCGCCACCTGTGTGCTCTTTGGCGATGGGGCAGGCGCCGCGGTGATTGAGGCTGGGGGAGACAGCCCCCTTGCCGTTGAGCTTTCGACGGCGCCCGACGTCGAGACGTTGTGCGTTCCCGGTCTGGTCGGCACCTCGCTGTTTAAGGCCTCCGCAGATAGCGAGAGCGTGCTGTCCATGAATGGCCGCCGCGTGTTCAAGTTCGGCGTCAACGCGATTTGCGACACGGTCCATAAGCTTGCGAGCGATGCGGGCATTTCGGTCGAGGACATCGACCATTTTGTATTCCATCAGGCTAACGAACGAATCCTGAGTCAGGCGGTCAAGCGCCTCGGTGTGCCAGACAAGCGCGTGGTTCGAACGCTGCGCGAGACCGGCAACATTTCGAGCGCATGCATTCCGCTTGCCCTCGACCGGCTGGCAAACGCCGGTGCACTTCACACGGGCGACACCATCGCCCTCGTTGGATTTGGCGCCGGTCTGGATATAGGTGGCTATCTACTTCGTTGGAAGTAGTCGCACATAGGAAATAAAAACGCCCCTAGGGCACAAACAAAGGAGAACTACCATGGCAGATCAGAAGACCTTCGAGCGCGTTTGCGATGTTATCCGCGAGACCGCCGGTCTTGACGACGTCGAGATGAAGCCCGAGTCCACGCTCGAGGAGATTGGTCTCGACAGTCTGGGCACCGTCGAGATCCTCGTCGCCGTTGAGGACGAGTTTGGCATCCAGCTCGATACCGAGGAGAACCCCAAGACGGTCGGCGAGTTCGCCGATACGGTCGAGGCGGCATTGGAGAAGTAGAGATGCTCAAGACTCCTCTCTGCGATCTGCTCGGCATCGAAAAGCCCGTGTTCCAGGGCGGTATGGCCTGGATCGCCGACGCCTCGCTGGCGTCCGCAGTGTCCGAGGCGGGCGGCTTAGGGATTATCGCGGCCATGAACGCCGACGCCAACTGGCTGCGCGACCAGATTCATGAGCTGCGCGCCAGGACGGATAAGCCCTTTGGCGTCAACGTCATGCTCATGAGCCCGTTTGCCGACGAGGTCGCGCGGGTCGTGATTGACGAGCGGGTGCCGGTCGTCGTGACGGGTGCCGGCAATCCCACCAAGTACATGAAGGCGTGGAACGAGGCGGGCATCAAGGTCATCCCGGTCGTTGCCTCGGTGGCGCTGGCGCGTCTCGTGGCGCGTCGTGGAGCCACTGCCGTGGTTGCCGAGGGTACCGAATCAGGCGGCCATATTGGCGAGACCTCGACGATGGCACTGGTGCCACAGGTTGTCGATGCGGTCGATATTCCCGTGGTTGCGGCTGGCGGTATCGCCGATGGCCGCGGCGTGGCGGCCGCCTTTATGCTGGGCGCCGCCGGCGTGCAGGTGGGTACGCGCTTTCTGATCGCAGATGAGTGCACCGTATCGGAGCAGTACAAGGAGATGGTCCTGAAGGCCAACGACACCTCGACGCGTGCGACCGGCCGCTCGACGGGACGCCCGGTGCGTGCCCTCAAGAGCCCCTTCACTAACGCCTACGCCAAGAGCGAGGCGGCGGGCGTAAGCGTCGAGGAGCTCGGGGCCATGGGCACGGGCGCCCTTCGCAAGGCCGCCAAGGACGGCAATTACGAAGAGGGCTCGTTTTTGTGTGGACAGATTGCCGGCATGGTCAACGAGCGCCAAAGTGCACGTGAAATCGTTGACGACCTAGTCGATGGCGCCGAGCACGTCCTGAAGGGTGCGTGCGCATGGGTGGCGTAGCGTTTCTGTTTGCCGGCCAGGGCGCCCAGCACCCCGCGATGGGCGTCGACCTGATCGAGGCATCGCCGGCGGCCGCCGAGGTGTTCGCCATTGTCGACGAGGTGCGCCCGGGGACCAGTGAGCAGTGCCGAAGCGCCTCCAAGGAGGAACTCTCGCAGACCGAGAACACGCAGCCGTGCGTGTTCGTTCACGATCTGGCAGCGGCTGCCGCCCTGCGTGAGCGCGGCGTGGTACCTGCCGCCTGTGCGGGTTTTTCGCTTGGCGAGGTCGCCGCGCTCGCCTTTGCGGGGGCGTTCGATACGCGAGCGGGCTTTGAGCTCGTGTGCGAGCGCGCGGCGCTGATGGCCGCGGCTGCCGAGCGCCATCCGGGCGGCATGCGCGCCGTCATCAAGCTCGATGCGGCGCAAGTCGAGAACCTGGCAAAACAGGCCGGCGAGGACTGCTGGCCGGTCAACTACAACAGTCCGCAGCAGACGGTTGTTGCCGGAGCGCCCGAGGCGCTGCAGGAGCTCGACGTCCTAGTAAAAGAGGCTGGCGGCCGCGCTATGAAAGTCGCGGTGTCGGGCGCATTTCATAGCCCCTATATGGCCGAGGCGACTGAGGGGCTGGCGACGTATATCCAAGCCGGCCACGCGCCGTCACCGCTGCTGATTCCGGTCATGGCAAACATGACGGCGGCGCCCTATCCGGCGGACCCGCGAGCGGCATCGGATGTCTTGGCCAATCAGGTGAGTCATGCCGTTCGTTGGGTCGACACGCTGCATACTCTGCAGAATCAGGGCATCGACACGTTTATTGAGGTCGGCCCTGGCAAAACGCTGTCGGGCCTGGTCAAGCGTACGCTGAGCGACGTTCGCGTGTATTCGTGCGAAACGGCCGAGCAGGTCGCAGCTATTGCCGACGAGCTCGCATAGTCCACAGGGCTGTAACCCGAAAGGAATGACATGGGCAACTTGAACAACGGCGCGCTCGAGCGCAACGACTCACGTCGCGTGGCACTGGTCACGGGCGGCTCGCGGGGTATCGGCCGCGCCTGCGCTGTCGGTCTGGCGGAGGACGGCTTTGATATCGCCGTCGTCTATGCCGGCAGCGTCGATGCGGCGCGCAAGACGTGCGAAGCCTGTGAGGCGGTTGGCGCCACGGCACGCGCATATCAATGCGACGTGGCCGATCCCGCTGCTGTCAACGCGTGCGTGGAAGCGGTCCTCAACGACTTTGGTTCCATTTGGGCGCTCGTCAACAACGCCGGCATCACCCGCGATGGCCTGCTCATGCGCATGGGCGATGACGCATTCGATCGCGTGCTCGATGTCAATCTCAAGGGAACATTCAATATGACGCGCGCGCTCACCAAGACCTTTATGCGCCAGCGCGGCGGTTGCGTCGTCAACATGAGCTCGGTCGTGGGCCTGATGGGCAATGCCGGGCAAGCCAACTACGCTGCTTCCAAGGCGGGCGTGATAGGGCTTACCAAGGCGGTGGCGCGCGAGCTTGCGCCTCGTGGCGTACGAGCGAACGCGGTCGCTCCCGGGTTTGTCGAGACAGATATGACGGCAAAGCTCTCGGAGAAGGTGCGTGCGGCAACCGAGGAACAGATTCCCCTTAAGCGCATGGCACGTCCCGAGGAAGTGGCCGGCGTGGTGCGCTTTTTAGCGAGCGATGCGGCTGCTTACATTACGGGCGAGGTCGTGCGCGTCGACGGCGGAATGGCGATGTAGAAACCAGGGCCGAAGAACGGCTTGGATGAGGAGACCATGATGGAACAGAGAGTTGCAATCACCGGCATCGGTGCCGTATCGCCGCTCGGCAACACCGCGCTTGCCACCTGGGCGGCCATGTGCGCCGGGACCTGTGGCATCGGCCCGATCACGCACTTTGATACCGATGCGTTTACCGTCAAGGTGGCGGCCGAAGTCAAGGGCTTTGACGGCAACGAGTACTTTGGCAAGCGCGACGCCAAGCATCTGGACCCCTGCGTTCAGTTTGCGCTGGTGGCTTCGGACGAGGCCATGCACGATGCGGGCTTTGATGTCGAAGGCGCCATCGATCGTGAGCGCCTGGGCGTCTACGTGGGCTCGGGCGTGGGCGGCATGCAGACGCTCGTCGACAACGTCCACACGATCGCCGATCGTGGACCTCGCCGCGCATCGCCCTATATGATTGCGATGATGATCCCCAACATGGCTTCGGGCAATATCGCGATCCGCCACAAGGCAAAGGGACCGACCCTGCCAGTCGTGACTGCTTGCGCGACCTCGGCCCATGCGGTGGGCGAGGCGTTCCGCGCCATCAAGCACGGCTATGCCGACGCGATCCTCGCGGGCGGTGCCGAGGCGGCCATTATCCCCGATGCTGTTGCAGGCTTTACGTCCTGCCGCGCATTGACCACCAACCCCGATCCCGCGACGGCCTGCCGCCCGTTCGACGCAGACCGCGATGGCTTTGTGATGGGTGAGGGAGCCTGCGTGCTGGTACTCGAGAGCATGGAGCATGCGCAGGCGCGCGGTGCGCACATTTATGCCGAGGTCGTGGGCTACGGCAACACCGATGATGCCTATCACATTACGAGCCCCGACCCCGATGCCGCCGGCATTGCCCGTGCGATATCGCTGGCGGTAGCCGAGGGCGACGTCAAGCCTTCCGAGGGTCTCTACATCAACGCCCACGGCACCTCGACCAAGCTCAACGATTCGTCCGAGACGACAGGCATTAAGCGGGCGCTCGGCGAGGACGCGGCACGCGCCGCGCACGTCTCGTCGACCAAGTCGATGACCGGGCACATGATCGGTGCCACGGGTGCCATCGAGGTCATGGCCTGTGCCATGGCGCTCGAGCAGGGCGTGGTGCCCCCGACCATTAACTACCACACGCCCGATCCCGCCTGCGATCTTGATTACACGCCTAATCGAGCGGTTCGCGCCGACCTTACCTGGGCGCTTTCGACCAACCTGGGCTTTGGCGGGCACAACGCCGCCATCGCGCTGCGTAGATATACGAGGAGCTAGAGCATGGATTCCAAAAGACTTGCCGAGATAGCCGATGTGATGGAGGACCGCGGCCTTACGCGCGTACGTGTTGAGGAGCCCGATGGCACCGCGGTCGAACTCGAGCGCGCGAGTGCCGCGCAGCCGGTTGCCGTGCCCGTGCCTATGCCGGGTGCCGTGGCCGCTCAAGTTGCAGCTCCCACAGTCGCGCCTGCCGCACCGGAACCCGCCACGCAGACACCTGCCGCCGCGCCGGAGCCCAAGGGCACCGAGGTGACTGCTCCCATGGTGGGCGTCTTCTATGCTGCCCCTGCGCCGGGCGACGAGCCGTTTGTGCGCGTGGGCTCCAAGGTCAAGGCCGGCGAGACCCTCTGCATCATCGAGGCCATGAAGGTTCTCAACGAGGTGACGGCCGAGGCAGACGGTGAGGTGCTCGAGATCTGCGTGGCCGACGGCGACCTCGTGGAGTTTGGCAGCTGCCTCATGAGGATCGGATAGGTGATATCCATGAACAAAGAAGAGCTCAAGAAGCTGTTACCGCATCGCGAGCCGATGCTTTTGCTCGATGAAGCCGAGCTGGTGGGCGACGAGGCCCACGGCAAGATCACGATTACAGGCGACGAGTACTTTTTGCAGGGACATTTTCCGGGAAACCCGGTCGTTCCCGGCGTGATTCAGTGCGAGATGCTCGCCCAGAACTGCTGCGTGCTGCTGATGGGTGATGAGGAGGCGCGCGGCGCGACGCCGTTCTACACGAGTCTGGACAAGGTGCGCTTTAAGCGTCCGGTGCGCCCGGGCGACACGGTGGATCTAGTGTGCTCCATCACGCGTGCGCGCGGGCCGTTCCGCTTTGCGACGGGTACTGCGAGCGTCAACGGTGAGGTTTGCTGCCGCGCCGATATGTCTTTTGCACTCATGCACGAAAGTTAAGGAAGGCTCCATGTTCGACAAAGTGCTCATCGCCAACCGCGGCGAAGTCGCGGTCCGTGTTATCCGCGCGTGCCGCGATATGGGCATCAAGACCGTCGCCGTTTATTCCACGGCCGATGCGGACGCGCTACACGTGCAGCTTGCCGACGAGGCGTATTGCATTGGCGGCCCGCGTCTTGCCGAGAGCTACCTCAACGACGATGCCGTGCTCACCTGTGCCGTAAAGTCGGGCGCCAAGGCAATTCATCCCGGCTATGGCTTTTTCTCCGAGAAGGCGAGCTTCGCGCGCGACTGCGACAAGTATGGCCTGGCGTTTGTCGGTCCCTCGGCCGAGGTGATCGACAGCATGGGCGACAAGGACGCCGCACGTCGAACGGCTGCCGCGGCGGGCGTGCCCATCGTGCCGGGCTGCGATTTGCTCAAAAGCCCCGAGGAGGCAACGGCCGAGGCCGAGCGCATTGGCTGCCCCGTGCTCATTAAGGCGCGTGCAGGTGGCGGCGGTCGCGGCATTCGCAAGGTCGAGCGCGTGGAAGATGCGGCAAAGGCGTTCATCGAGGCGCGTGCCGAGGGCGAGGCCGTCTTTGGCGACGGCGAGTGCTACATGGAGAAGTTCGTCGCGCCGGCCCACCACGTTGAGGTGCAGATTATGGCCGATAAGCAGGGCCATGTGTTTTCGCTCGGCGAGCGCGAGTGCTCGGTTCAGCGTCGCAACCAAAAGCTGATCGAGGAGAGCCCCGCGCCGTGCCTCGACGGACGCGACGACATTCGTGCTCGCATGCACAAAGCAGCGCGTGACCTGGCTCGTGCCGTCGGCTACGAAGGAGCCGGTACCATCGAGTTCCTGTATTCGGACGACGGCAGTTTCTACTTCATGGAAATGAACACGCGCTTGCAGGTGGAGCATCCGGTTACGGAGTTTGTGACCGATACCGACTTGGTCAAGTGGCAGCTGCGCGTGGCAGCCGGCCAGCCTCTGCCCTTTGAGCAGGAGGACATGCCGGTTCGCAACCACGCCATGGAGTGCCGCATCAATGCCGAAACGCCGGGCTTTCTGCCGTCATGCGGAACGGTCACCGCGTTGCGTGTGCCGGGTGGTCCGCGCGTGCGCTGGGATTCCGCCATGTTTACCGGTGCGAAAGTTCCGCCGTACTACGACTCCATGCTCGGCAAGCTCATCGTGTGCGCGCCCACGCGTGACGGCGCCATTCGCAAGATGCGCTCGGCTCTGGGCGAGCTCGTGATTGAGGGCGTGAGCGAGAATAGCGAGCTTCAGCTCGACGTGCTGGCAAACGACGAGTTCTTGTCGGGCATGTATCACACCGATCTGATGGGGCATCTCTATGCTGATGAATAGAAAATCGAAGACGGTCAACGTCCTCGAGGGGCCGATAACCGAGTCGTGCGCCGAGTTCCCCGCGCGCCACGTGTTTATCAAGTGTCCGGAGTGCCGCCGCGTGATCGATGAGGCGCACCTGCACGACAACCTGGAGGTCTGCCCCCGTTGCGGTAAACACTTTCGCGTGAGCGGGCGCGACCGTATGCGCATGACGGTCGACGCAGGTACCTTTGAGGAGTGGGATGCCAATCTGGCGTCGGAGGACTTCCTCTCGTTTCCCGGTTATGCCGACAAGCTTAAGAGCGCGGGCGAACGTTCGGGCGAGCGCGATGCCGTTGTGTGCGGCAGGGGCAAAATCTGCGGCTGCGATACCGCGCTCTTCTTAATGGATGCCAACTTTATGATGGGCTCGATGGGTTCCGTGGTGGGCGAAAAGATCTGTCGCGTCTTTGAGCGCGCGACCGAGCTGGGATTGCCAGTCGTCGGCTTTACCGTTTCGGGCGGTGCGCGCATGCAAGAGGGCGTGACCTCGCTTATGCAGATGGCTAAGATTTCTGCGGCGGTTAGGCGCCACAGCGAGGCGGGTGGCCTGTATATCACGGTGCTCACCGACCCCACGACCGGAGGTGTAACCGCGAGTTTTGCCATGGAGGGCGACATTATCCTGGCCGAGCCCGATGCCCTGACGGCATTTGCCGGCCCGCGCGTGATCGAGCAGAACATGCACAAGCGCCTGCCCAAGGGATTCCAGCGCTCCGAGTTTTTGCTGGAGCACGGCTTTTGCGATGCCGTTGTTCCGCGTGGTGAGATTGCGCTCACGGTAGGCGAGCTGCTGGCGCTGCACGAAGGGCACGCGCCCGGCCTGGGGGCACCGCATGAGATCGTGCATACGGGTCGTCGCGGCAAAAAGCTGGGACACTTGTTTAAGCGCTCGGCCGCACCAAAAAGCGCGCTCGAAATCGTCAAACAGACTCGCTCGGCGAACCGCGCCACGGCAGGCGAGATGATCTCGTTGGGTCTCGACGGATTTGTAGAGCTGCACGGCGACCGCTACTTTGGTGACGACGCCGCCGTGGTGGGTGGCATTGGCTGGAAAGACGGACGTCCCGTGACGGTTATCGCCATCGAGCGCGGCACCACGACCAAAGAGCGTATCCGCCGCAACTTTGGCATGGCGCATCCCGAGGGCTACCGCAAGGCGCGTCGCCTTATGCGTCAGGCCGAAAAGTTTGGTCGACCGGTTCTGTGCCTGGTCGATACTTCGGGCGCGTTTTGCGGCATCGGTGCCGAGGAGCGCGGCCAGGGCGAGGCGATCGCCCAGAATCTCATGGAGATGAGCGGCCTTAAGACGCCGATTGTCTCGGTGGTGACAGGCGAGGGCGGCTCTGGTGGCGCGCTGGCGCTATCCGTGGCCGACCGCATCCTGATGCTCTCGAGCTCGGCCTATTCGGTCGTGAGCCCCGAGGCCTGTGCGTCGATCCTGTGGAAGGATACCGAGCGCGCGGATGAGGCCGCCGAGGCGCTGAAGCTCACGGCCCCCGATCTGTTGGCGCTCGGCATCATCGACGGCATTGTCGACGATAGGGGCCTGTCGCATGAGGAGATCGCCGGTGCCGTCATGTCCTCGGCATTTGATGCCTTCGATACGCTTGGGCAGCTCGACGACGCCACCCTCACAAACCTCCGCTACGAAAAGTACCGCACAATCGGTCAGTACCGCACGATGTGACAAAGGAAAAGTCTGCATGTCACATTGGGAAAGGCGTTCCATGTCACAAGTTTCTAACACCTCGTTTACAACGACGGTCTCATCAAACGCCATGGCCGTGGTGGACTATCTGTCCAAAAGCATGATGTCGGCGCTGCCGTTTATTATCTGCGCGGCGTTGTTCCGCACCGTCGCCGTCATTATGGGCGAAGGCATGCTGGGCCTGTGGTCTGCCGATTCCGAAATCTATCGCCTGTTCTACAGTTGGCTCTATAACGCCGGCTACTACTTTTTGCCCATTTATCTTGGTTGGGCGGCCGCCCGCCAACTCGGTTGCTCGGAGCAGCTGGGCATGATGCTGGGCGGCGTATTGATTGCGCCCGATCTGCTTAAGCTCGTCGATGTCGCATCGACGACGGGGGCATCGATGACTTCCGTGTATGGCCTGCTTCCCGCGCCGGTCAACGATTACACGACGACTGTTATTCCGGTTCTCATCTCGGTGCCCGTGCTATGGCGGGTGGAGTGTTTCTTTCGGCGCGTTATCCCTCAGGCCGTGGCGTTTTCGTTCGTTCCGTTTGCAACCATGCTCGTTATGGTTCCGGTTTCGCTGTGTATTACGGCGCCGGCGGGCAGCTATCTGGGCATGCTGCTGGGCCAGCTTATGTTTATGCTTGGTAATTCCGGTGGCATCGTGTCGCTGCTCACGCTCATGGGGCTTGCCGCGGGCTGGGAGTTCCTAAAGATCGCGGGTGTCAGCAACGTTGTCCTATCGCTCGCCTATGCGCAGTTTATGAGTGTAGGAACGGATTCGTGCATCCTGATCGCCGCGACGATGGCGACGTTTGCTGTCTGGGGCATGCCCTTCGGCGCGTCGCTCCGCGTTGCGGATAAGGACGAGAGGGCGCTCATGCTGGGCTATTCAATCTCGGGCGTTCTTGGCGGCGTAAGCGAGCCGGCGCTGTACGGTTGCGGCTTCAAATATGGCAGGTGCCTGACGTGCATGGCCATCGGCGGCGCCGTCGGAGGCCTCGTTGCGGCCGTGGGCCACGTTACGGCCTATACCATCGGCATGACGAATGTCCTCATGGTCATTGGCTTTGCCACGGGTGGCATCTCGAACCTGCTGTGGTGCTGCGCTGCCGGCGGTGTGGCATTTGCGGTGTCTGCGGCGCTGAGCTACTGCTTTGGCGTGGTGCCGGCGAAGGGGCAGGCGGCAGAAGACGGAGCCGATTCACCCGAAACCTCGAAGAGCGTGGCCGAAGTAAGCGCGTAAACCTGTGCGACACAAGGACGATTCCTCTGCCACATTCCAAGGCCGTGGTCCGTGTGGGCTGCGGCCTTTTTGTATCTGGAGGACAAAGTGGCTACACTACAATCCGTTTGAGCAATAGATATATAGGTAGTACCGTGGGGGCAGATATAGATGGTCGAGTGGATCGTTCGTCGTGCGCAGGGCGACCGTGCGCGCGTGGGCACGTTGACGGGCGTGGTGTGTATTCTCGCCAATGTGGCACTATGTGCTGCGAAGGGCGTAATTGGCGTGCTGTCGGGATCGGTTTCGATCGTGGCGGATGCCATGAACAACCTGTCCGATGCCAGCTCGAATATCGTGAGCGTGCTGGGCTTTAAGCTGGCGACCAAGCCGGCCGACCCCGAGCATCCTTACGGCCACGGTCGCTACGAGTACCTCTCGGGTCTAGTCGTGGCGGCGCTCGTGCTGCTCATTGGCCTCGAACTGGTAAAGTCCTCGGTGGAGCGCATCATCCACCCCGAACCTGTCGAGTTCTCGCTTGCCCTGGTGGCAGTCCTTGCGCTTTCGATGGTCGTTAAGCTGTGGATGGCGGCCCTCAACCAAAAGCTCGGCGATCGTATTGAGTCCGAGACGCTGCATGCGACCGCTCAGGACTCAAAGAACGATGTCCTAGCCACGGGTGCTGTGCTGGCGTGCGCAATTGTTTCGCAGGTGACGCACATCAATCTTGATGCATGGGTCGGCCTTGCCGTTGGCGTCTATATTGGCTGGAGCGGCTTTGAACTCATCCAGGATACGGTGAGCCCGCTTTTGGGCCAGGCGCCCGATCCTAAGCTGGTTAAGCACATTCGAGACAAGATCATGAGCTACCCCGGCGTTTTGGGCGTCCACGATCTGATGGTTCACGACTACGGCCCGGGCAGGAAGTTCGCAAGCGCTCACGCCGAGATGGCAGCCGAGGCCAGCCCGCTGAAAAGCCATGACACGCTCGACAATATTGAGCAGGCATTTAGGAACGAAGACGGCATGATCGTCACGCTTCACTACGATCCTATCGTGACCGATGACCCCAAGGTGGCGAGCATGCGCTTGCGCATTCACGCCATGGCCCAGGAGGTCGATAGCCGCCTTTCGATTCACGACTTGCGTTGCGTGCCGGGCCCTACGCACACCAATGTGATTTTCGACTGCGTACGCCCCTCGGATTTGGGCATGGACGCCGATGAGCTCAAACGCGCGTTGGCCCAGAGGGTCGAATCCGAATATCCCAAGTCGATTGCCAAGATCACGATCGACGAAGACTATGTCGGCCATACCCACGAGTAGGGCCGAGCCGATAAAGCAACTGATGCAGAAGGGGAGAGCATGAAGAAGCTATATCTACTCCGCCACGGTCAAACTGAGTTCAACGTCAAAAAGCTGGTCCAGGGCCGCTGCGATTCTCCGTTGACCGACCTGGGCCGCAATCAAGCGGGAATGGCAGCCACATGGCTCAAAGCTCACGGCGTCGTCCCCGACAAGGTGGTCTCTTCGCCCTTAGGTCGAGCCATGGACACGGCAAGTCTCGTCGCTACCGAACTCCTTGGCCCGGACGCAGCAGTCGAGCCCTGCGAAGGCATCATCGAGCGCAGCTACGGCACCTTCGAAGAAGGCCCCCACGACGCCCTGCCCACCGACGTCTGGGACCCGGGCGAGGACCTGGTCCCCTTCGGAGGAGAAGGAAGCCGCGCACTGCAAGAACGCATGGTAGGTACCCTCGCCAATCTCATGGGCGCCGAGGGCATCGAAACCCTCCTAGCAGTAAGCCACGGCAGTGCCAGCCGCCAATTCATCAAGGCTGCAGCCCCAGAGGGCTTCGAGCTCCCAACAAAACTACCCAACTGCGCCATCATGATCTTCGATTTTGATGATGCGCGAGAAGAGGACGATGCGCCCCAATGCAAGTTCACCTTGCAGCAAATTGTGGACCCCCAACAAAGTCATTAGCCTGAACGAGCAGAGTTAAGCAGACATCAACGTGGCGTTCCCAGTGTGCGGCGGAGGGGGCGGGCCTGAGACATATTAAGGTTGTCGCGAGTTCCGCACGAACAGGAGAGCACTTAATGTGCTCTCCGTCGTGAGCAGGACTGTAGAGCAGCAACCTTAATATGTCTCAGGCCCGCCCCCTCCGCCGCACACTGGGAACGTGCCACGCACTTTACATGCGTAAACAATGTGAGTGAAATATGAATCTCGATGGATACGCCCGCAGCCGTGTATACTAAACAGCTGTGTGTAACCAGGGGAGTATTCTGGCTGGACAAAATGCCTGCTTAATAGGGTTGTCAGGTAGTCCGGGCGAAATACAAGGCTGGGGAGCACGTCGTGTAAGTAGTGGTCCTCTAGGGGCGTACGCTCGGTGGCGTACGCATTGTCCCAAGACCACGCGAGAGTTGGGATCATATCTTGATCAGCATGATTCTCGGCCGCAAGATTGGCATGACCCAGGTTTGGGACGAGGACGACAACGTCGTTCCCGTCACGGTCATCCAGGCTGGCCCCTGCGCTGTCTCGCAGGTTAAAACTCAGGCAACCGACGGCTATGACGCCGTCCAGATCGGTTTCGGCGACATCAAGGCCAAGAACGTGAACAAGCCCATGGCTGGTCACTTCGCCAAGGCTGGCGTCGAGCCTGTCCGTTTCCTTCGTGAGGTCCGCGTCGAGAACGGCGAGGAGCACAAGGTCGGCGAGGTCGTCACCGTCGCTGATTTCGCTGATGTCGAGAAGGTCGACGTCATCGGTACCTCCAAGGGTAAGGGCTTCCAGGGTCGCATCAAGCGCTGGGGTCAGCGCCGCGGTCCTATGACGCATGGTTCTCACTTCCAGCGTCACCCCGGTTCTATCGGTCAGTGCGCCTATCCTGCGCGCGTCCTCAAGGGCGTCAAGATGGCCGGTCACATGGGTAACGAGCGCGTTACCGTCAAGAACCTTTCCGTTGTCCGCATCGATGCCGAGCAGAACCTCATCTTGGTCAAGGGCGCTGTCCCGGGTGCCAAGAATGGTCTCGTCGCCATCCGTATGGCCTAAGGGCCCAGCCCATTTAGCCCAGCGTCATACCAAGGAGAACACTTAAATGGCAAAGTTTGAAGTAAAGAACAGCGAGGGCAAGAAGGTCGCCGAGGCCGAGCTCGCCGCTGAGGTGTACGGCATCGAGCCGAACATCCACGTTATGCACCACATCGTCAAGTGCCAGATGGCCTCTTGGCGTCAGGGCACCCAGTCTGCTAAGGGTCGCTCTGAGGTTTCCGGTGGCGGCAAGAAGCCTTGGCGTCAGAAGGGCACCGCCCGTGCCCGCCAGGGTTCCATCCGTGCTGCCCAGTGGCGTCACGGTGGCGTTGTCTTCGCCCCCAAGCCCCGTTCCTACGCTAAGCGTATGAACAACAAGGAGGTCAAGCTGGCTATGCGCTCCGCGCTGTCCGCCAAGCTGGCCGATGGCGAGCTCGTGCTCGTCGACGACTACGGCTTCGAGAAGCCTTCCACCAAGGCTGCCGTCGCCATGCTCAAGGCCCTCGGCCTTGAGGGCAAGCGTCTGACCATCATCGTTCGCGATGAGGACGTCAACGCCTACCTGTCATTCCGCAACATTCCCAAGACGTTCATCATCACTGCCGACGAGGCCAACACCTACGATCTCGTCAACAACAACGCTGTGCTGATGCCCGCCGACATCGCCGCTCACTTCGGGGAGGTGCTTGCATAAATGACCGCCCACGAGATCATCATCCGTCCGATCGTGTCCGAGCGTTCCTTCTCCGGCATGGAGCAGAACAAGTACACGTTCGAGGTCGCCAAGGATGCTAACAAGTATCAGATCAAGGACGCTGTCGAGGAGATCTTCGGCGTCAAGGTCGTTCGCGTGAACACCCTGACGGTCAAGCCCAAGACCAAGCGCGTGCGCTATGTCGCCGGCAAGACCCGTTCTTGGAAGAAGGCCATCGTCACGCTGGCCGAGGGCGACACCATCGAGGTCTTTGGCAACCAGGCCTAAGACTCGCTGCTGTTGAGTGAGCTCATGCCTCCCAAATAGGGGAGGCGAGAGCTCAAGGTTTTGGGCGTATAAAATGGACACGCCCGGAACCGTGTATACGTCCGGTGTCATCGCACCCGAGGCAGAACCTCGAATCCCTGTCTGCGATGGCTAACGGATTCCTATTGAAAGGGATTGTAATGGCTGTAAAGCACCTTAAGCCGACCTCCGCTGGTAGGCGTTGGCAGACGATCTCCGATTTCTCCGAGATCACCTGCACCAAGCCCGAGAAGTCTCTTCTCGAGCCCCTGCCCAAGAAGGCCGGTCGTAACAACAACGGCCGCATCACCACCCGCCACCAGGGCGGCGGCGTGAAGCGTCGTTACCGCGTGATCGACTTCAAGCGCAACAAGGACGGCGTGCCCGCCAAGGTTGCCACGATCGAGTACGATCCGAACCGTTCCGCTCGCATCGCTCTGCTGCACTACGCTGACGGTGAGAAGCGCTACATCCTGGCCCCCAAGGGCCTCGAGGTCGGTCAGACCATCATGTCCGGTTCTGACGCCGACATCAAGCCGGGCAACGCTCTGCCCCTCGCCGACATCCCCGTCGGTACGCTCATCCACGCTGTCGAGTTCCAGCCGGGCAAGGGCGCCGCTATCGCCCGTTCCGCCGGTAACTCCTGCCAGCTGATGGGTAAGGAGGGCAAGTACGCTATCGTCCGTATGCCTTCCTCCGAGATGCGCCGCATCCTCGTTACCTGCCGCGCCACCGTCGGTGAGGTCGGCAACGCCGATCACGCCAACATCGTCATCGGCAAGGCCGGCCGTAAGCGTCACATGAACGTGCGCCCGACCGTCCGCGGTACCGTCATGAACCCTGTCGACCACCCGCACGGCGGTGGCGAGGGCAAGAACCACACCTCTGGTCGTCCCTCTGTTACCCCCTGGGGTAAGCCGACGAAGGGCCTTCGTACGCGCAAGAAGAAGAAGGTCTCGAACCAGCACATCATTCGTCGCCGTAAGAAGTAATTTCGGATACCGAGTTTTAGGAGAAAGCACTTATGAGCAGAAGTCTCAAAAAGGGCCCGTTCGTGGAGACTCGCCTTCTCTCGCGTATCACCGCGATGAACGAGGCTGGCAAGAAGGACGTCGTGAAGACCTGGTCCCGCGCGTCCACCATCTTCCCCGAGATGGTTGGTCACACCATCGCCGTCCACGACGGCCGCAAGCATGTGCCCGTGTATGTTACCGAGTCCATGGTTGGTCACAAGCTCGGCGAGTTCGCGCCGACTCGTACGTTCCGTGGCCACAAGGCCAAATAGGGGGTTAACCGTAAATGGCAACTAAGTCTATTGAAACTGAGGCCACCGAGGTTCGCGCCGTCGCTAAGTACGTGCGTGTTTCCCCCAGCAAGGCCCGCCTGGTGGTCGATCTGATCCGCCGCAAGCCTGTCGCTCAGGCCTTCGACATCCTCCACTTCTGCGACCGCGCCGTCGCCGTGGATGTCGAGAAGGTTCTCCGTTCCGCCGTTGCGAACGCCGAGAACAACAACGGTCTGCGTGCCGACAACCTGGTTGTCGCCGCTGCCTATGTTGACGAGGGTCCGACGCTTAAGCGCATCCGTCCCCGCGCCAAGGGTTCCGCTTCTCGCATTCTGAAGCGTACTTCCCACATCACCGTCGTCGTTGCTCCTCGAAAGGAGGCGTAAAGCTGTATGGGTCAGAAAGTCTACCCCACCGGCTTCCGTCTTGGCATCACCGAGAACTGGCGCTCCCGTTGGTTCGCAGAGAAGGATTACGCTAAGACCCTCGGTAACGATCTCGAGATCCGCAAGTACCTCGAGAAGCGTCTTTCCCGCGCAGCTGTCTCCCGCGTCGAGATCGAGCGCGCTGGCGACAAGGTGAAGGTCATCATCCTCACCGCTCGCCCCGGCGTTGTCATCGGTAAGAAGGGTGCCGAGATCGATACCCTCCGCACCGAGCTCGAGAAGGTCGCTGGCGTCTCCAAGGGCCAGCTCTCCGTCGACGTTGTCGAGATCAAGCGCCCCGAGCTCGACGCCAACCTCGTTGCTCAGTCTATCGCCGAGCAGCTCGAGGGCCGCGTTGCCTTCCGTCGCGCCATGCGCAAGGCTGTCCAGTCCGCCCGCAAGGCTGGCGCTAAGGGCATCCGTATCCAGTGCTCCGGTCGTCTCGGCGGCGCCGAGATGGGCCGTCGTGAGTGGTACCGCGAGGGTCGCGTGCCTCTGCACACCCTCCGTGCCAAGATCGATTACGGCACGGCTGTCGCCAGCACCACCATGGGCGCTTGCGGCGTGAAGGTCTGGATCTACCTGGGCGAGAAGCTCCCGGGCCAGCCTGTTCCCAACCCTGCACTCGAGGGCTCTTCCCGTCCTCGTCGTCGTAACTCCGAGAGGAGGGGTCAGTAGTGCTTGCCCCTAAGCGTATTCTTCACCGCAAGGTGCAGCGTGGCTCCATGAAGGGCCAGGCCAAGGGTAATACCGAGCTGCATTTCGGCGAGTTTGGTATCCAGGCTCTCGAGGCCCATTGGATCACCAACCGTCAGATCGAGGCCGCTCGTATTGCCATGACCCGCTACATGAAGCGTGGCGGTCGTGTCTACATCACGATCTTCCCCGATAAGCCCATCACCAAGAAGCCTGCCGAGACTCGCATGGGTTCTGGTAAGGGTAACCCCGAGGAGTGGGTGGCCGTCGTCAAGCCCGGCCGCATCATGTTCGAGGTCAAGGGTGTTCCCGAGGAGGTCGCTCGCGAGGCTCTGCGTCTTGCGCAGCACAAGCTCCCCATCAAGACCAAGATTGTTGCTGCCAAGAACGCTGAGCAGCGCATCGAGAAGGAGATGGCTGAGGAGGCCGCTCTCGAGGCCAAGTGGGCTGCTGAGGACGCCGCCGCCGCCAAGGAGGAGAACTAATGAAGCCCGCAGAGATTCGTGAGCTCTCGGACGCTCAGCTCGTTGAGAAGCTGAAGGAAATGCGCGCCGAGCTCTTTAACCTTCGTTTCCAGATGGCCACCAGCCAGCTGGACAACACCGCTCGCGTCAACACCGTGAAGAAGGACATCGCTCGCGTCCTCACGGAGCAGCGCGCCCGCGAGATCGCAGCGGAGAAGTCCGCTGTCGCCGAGTAGGACCTAAGGAGAGAACATGACTGATTCGCGTAACACGCGTAAGGTCCGTACGGGTGTCGTTACCTCCGTCTCCGGTGCCAAGACCATCGTTGTCACCGTCACCGAGCGCAAGCGTCACGCCAAGTACGGCAAGATGATGACCAGCTCCAAGAAGCTGCACGCTCACGACGAGGAGTGCACGGCTGGCGTGGGCGATACCGTCCGCGTTATGGAGACCCGTCCTATGTCCAAGATGAAGCGTTGGCGCCTCATCGAGGTCGTCGAGCGCGCTAAATAAGCAGTCGCTCTTACGACTTGTACGTTTCCGAAGATGTGCGTATGCCTGGCTTGCATACCACGGGCCGTATAAAGGCTGCGCACCTCTCTTCGGTTCTTAGTTCGGAGGAACATCTACCATGATTCAGATGCAAACCATGCTGAACGTCGCCGACAACTCCGGCGCTCGCAAGATTCGCTGCATCAAGGTGCTTGGCGGTTCCAAGCGTCGTTATGCAGGCATCGGCGATGTGTTCATCGGTGCTGTCCAGGAGGCTACCCCTGGCGCCAACGTCAAGAAGAAGGACGTTGTCCGTTGCGTCGTCGTTCGCACCGTTAAGGAGATCCGCCGCAAGGATGGCTCCTACATTCGCTTTGATGAGAACGCCTGCGTTGTCATCAACAACGATGGTTCGCCCGTCGGCACCCGTATCTTCGGGCCCGTCGCTCGCGAGCTTCGTGACAAGAAGTACATGAAGATCGTCTCGCTCGCTCCCGAGACCCTGTAGTTAGGGGAGATATATGTATATCAAGAAGGGCGATAAGGTCCAGGTTCTCTCTGGTAAGGATCGCGGCAAGCAGGGCGTTATCCTGCGTGCTCTCCCCGCCGAGAACAAGGTCGTTGTCGAGGGCGTTTCGGTCGTCAAGAAGGCCGTCAAGCCCAATGCTGCCAACCAGCAGGGCGGCATCGTTTCGCAGGAGGCTCCCATCGATGCCTCCAACGTCAATCTCGTTTGCCCCGAGTGCGGTAAGGTTACCCGCGTCGGTCACGAGAAGGACGGCAAGAACAAGCTGCGCGTCTGCAAGAAGTGCGGCCACAAGTTCTAAGCTGCCCGCAACATCAAGTTGCTAGCAAAGGCCCGGATGCCCCACGGCACCCGGGCCTTTTTGTATCCCCGCTCGATGGCTTGGGTTTTGCCGTCCCGTCATTCCGGTTGCATCCAGTTTTCGGTGCCGACTCGAATCGAGTGCCGCCAGGTGACACCCTGTCGCGTTTCGTCGGCTTCGGGGACAAAAGTCGGGACAACTCCAAAAACTATTTACGAACTCAGGGCTTTGAGTTTTTGTTTTTGTCCCAAAGGGCGCGGCGGGATGCCTTTGGAGGCTCGATAGCGCCGAAAACGCCCGTTTTGAAACGCAAATGCCTTTTCGCGTGCAAGCCGCAGCTGCAATAGGAAGTGAATCAACGCAGGTGGCTTTCAAGCAGTTTGCAAAACTGCAGGCCGCAGGTCTTCATTGCCAGTAGGAGAAATGAGTAGTCTCAGGTGGCTTGCCCATGAGTTGACGAACGGGATTTGAGATTACGCTGACGTCCGGAAACGCTTCGAGTACGGCGTTACTTTTTTGGGGTTTGGGCGTAGCCCCTGCACCCGCGAGCGCGGGCCTTAAGCCCGCCGAGAGGGTGACGCGTCGAAAGCGAAAGGGAAAGAGAGAAGGGGCCGTCCCTATCATTCAGCTTGCGACCGAAGTAGACAAGGAGGCCCCCTGAGCCTGATTGATGCCCCACAGACCGCGTCCGACCGAGCTCAAGCCGAGCTTTTCCTGACGTCCGCCTTCGCGGAGATGATGGCTGGATTGGCAACACTTATTTGGACGATTCCGGGAGGGACGGCCCCGCCTCCCCGAACTCGACCGGCGACATGTAGCCCAGCGTCGAGTGGATCCTGAAGTTGTTGTACCAGTGCACGTAATCCAAGAGCTTGGCTCGGAGCTCGCGCGTCCCTCCTCGGTCCTTCGGAGTGGCCGACGATCTCCCCGTTGCAGAGGTCGACGAGCAGGCAGACGTAGTTCCACGACGCCCCGACGCGTACGCAGGCCAAGTCGCTGCATATATGGGTGCATGGCGCCCTGCCGACGAAGCCGCGCGCGACGACGTTCGACACGTCGGCCTCGTTGACCGCCCCGGGGTGCACCTTGAACCCCTTCCTGCCGTATGCGCCGGCCAGGCCGTTCTCCCTCATGATGCAGCAGACGCGGCGCCGGCTGACGGTAACGTCCGACCTCCCGGGCGACGCCTCGATCTTGCGCGATCCGTTCCGGCCCTTGCTGGCGGCGTGCGCCGCCGCGGCCGCCGTCGCCCCCGACATTAAGGTCCTCGAGGGCCGCGTCGTCTCCGGCGACCAGTTCGTCTCGCCCACGGAACAGAAGGAGCGCATCCTCGCGACCTTCGGCGACCTGTGCTGCGAGATGGAGGGCTGCACCATCGCGCAGGCCGCCTATCTCAACGGCGTGCCCCCTCGTCGTCGCGCGCGCCATCAGCGACAAGCACTGCGCCGAGGGCCAGGTCGTCGACTACAACACCTTCGAGAAGAAGGCCGCCTGCGATTGCGCCCGCATCGTCGCGCGCATGGTTAAGCTATAGGCCCTACGCGCCGGGGCCCTTCTTTATGTTGGGGCCCCGGCGCGCAGGGCCCTTTCCAAAGCGAAGTGTCGAGCCGAAGTGTTGAGCATCGGCCCTGAATGTTCAATGGCCGTTGTTTTCTGCCCCTCAAGTGGTGGACTTTTCCTCGGGGCTGTTGATTCCCCCACGCGCCCCCTTCCGTTCTCTGTTCTCCCCTTATACTCCTTGTACGAGGAGGTAAGAAGTCATGGACAAGACCGCGCAGGACAGCTTGGCAAAGAAGCCCGTCGACATGAGGGACAGGATTCTCGAGCATCTCGAGGCCCTCACCTCTGCCGTCTCGCTCGACGACCTTGCCCGTCTGTCCACCACCGACATCGCCGAGACGCTCATCATCTCCAGGAGCCTGGCGAGCCAGTACCTCAACGACCTTGTTCGCGCCGGTCTTGTGGTTAAGGTGGCGGGCAGGCCCGTCCGTTATTTTCATCGCCGCGCGTTCCAGAAGCATTTTCAGGTAAAGCTCTCTGCAAGCGAGTACGCCTCGCTCGCCGACCTCATCCAGGCGACGGGAATCGCCGATCACCGCGACTTCGCGCGTGCCGTGGGCTTCGACATGAGCCTCAGCTCCGTTGTCGAGCAGTGCAAAGCTGCGGTTCAGTACCCTCCGTTTGGCCTGCCCATCCTCTTGAGCGGCGGCGTGGGTGTCGGTAAGTCTTTCCTTTCTCGCCTTGTGTACGAGTATGGCAAGAACCAGGGCTTGCTGCCCCGCGACTCCTCCTATGTGCGCATCGACTGCGCCGGGGTCCCGGACGCCGCCTCGTTCAACGGGCTTCTTGACGAGTCGATCGCGAAATCGCGCGGGGGTGTGGTCTTTGTCAACGGCATCGAGGCACTCTCTCCCTCTGCGATGGAGTACTGTCTTGCGACGGCCCTCGGGCTCGATGCCTCCCAGGATGCGCCGCGCGCTCGTCTCGTTCTTTCGACGACGCTTTCCGCCGATGACCTGAAGGTTTCCTCGGCCTACAGCAAAATGCCCATCTGTGCCCGCGTCCCCTCACTCAAGGAGCGGACCCCCGAGGAGCGCGAGGATCTCATCTTGAGCTTCCTGCGCAGCGAGGGGTGCCGAATCGGTTCTGATGTGAAGATCAGCCGCGGCGCATACCGTTGCCTCGTGAACGCGGACTTTTCCGATAACATCGCCGGCTTGCGCGCCTGCGTGACGAACTGCTGCGCCAAAGCGTTCCTCAATCGCGAGGGCGACTACGTCGTCGTTCGCCCGTATCTTCTTCCCAGTGGGCTCCTCTCCTCCGCGCAGATCGATCAACAGCCCGACGATGGCGTTCTGATCGACGCGTCTCTGGATGCCGCCGAGAGCACAGGGCCGGTCGAACAGGCGCTCGATGCCCTGTGCTCCCTCGATGAGCGATTCTGCGCCGGGGAGCTTTCTGTCTCCGAGCTCGTCTCGCAAGCTGTCTCCGCTGCGCGCGGCGTTGAGGATCACTTGATCTTCGGCCGCGGCGTTACCTCCTCGAGGTCGCGCGCCTTCGAGCGCGTCGTGGGCGCGGTCCTTGCCGACGCAGGCTCTTCTTATGGCATCGAGCTTTCGAGGAAGGTCGCTTTTCTACTGGCCCAGGAGATTTGCCTGCAGTTGTGGCCGGGCATCGGCCTGGCTAAGCGAAAGTCTGCCTGTGCGGAGCAAATCTCCCATCTCCTCGGTGCCGTGACCTCCGAATTGCCGTTTGCCTCGAGTGTCTCCGATCAGGTCGCCGCAGACGTGGAAGGGGCGCTTGGAATCTCGCTCGATCACTTCACGAAGACGCTTCTGACGCTGTGCGTCGCATCGGAGTCTCGCGATGCGAAGGCCCTTCGGACGCTCTGCGTCATCTTGTCCCACGGCTACTCAACGGCGACGAGCATCGCCGACGCGGCGAACCGTATGCTCGGCATGCATGTGTACGAGGCGGTCGACATGCCCTACGACCAGCAGCTGAAGGACATCGTCGGTCCGCTCCAGCGCCTCGTCGACCGCCATTCCTACTGCACCGGGGTCGTGTTCCTCGTCGACATGGGCTCCTTGGAGGAGGCCTATAAGGCCCTCGAAAACGTTACCGACTCCACTATCGGCGTGGTGAACAACGTCTCTACCGGTCTTGCGCTCGAGATCGGGGTTGGGCTGCTCGGCGGCAAGTCCATCGCCGAGGTTCTTGGCGACGCGACCGCCGCGTGCGTGACGCACTGCAAGGTGATCGAGCGCGTCAACCGTGAGGACGCCATCGTCTTCTGCTCCGAGTCTGGGGTCGACGCCGCGGAAAGGATACGCCAGCTCGTCTCGCAGAGCCTCCCGCGCACCATAGGCGCGCGCCTGCTCACGAGGCCCTTCAAGCAGCTCGTCGCGAACGGGTCGAACGACGCCGTTTTCTCCGAGCACCGCGTCTGCGCCGTCATCGGCACGGGAGACCCCGGGGTCGCCTCCGTTCCCTTCGTCGCCCTCGAGGACATCATGTCGACGGCGTCCGCCTCTAAGGTTGATGCCGTGTTCGGCAGGTGGCTTGACGCTTCCGAGCTCTCTTCTTTCCACGAGAAGTTGCTCTCGAACATGACGCTGCAGAACGTCATCCGCTCCATCACCATCCTCGACCCGGAGCGGCTATTCCACGAGATCGAGAGCGCCGTGCACGAGCTTCAGCGCAGGACAGGCGAGAAGATCGGCAGCAACGCCATCATTGGGCTCTACGTCCACCTCTGCTGTCTCGTCGAGCGCCTTGTTACCAGAAACCCCATTGAGACCTACGTTGGCCAGGACCGCTTCGAGGAGGAACGCGCCGATTTCATCGAGTCCTTCAGGCAGAGCTTCTCGAGTATCTCGACGCGCTATCGCGTAGAGGTTCCCGTAAGCGAGATCGCATATGTCTTCGACTACATAAGCGTGAGCGCCGCCCCGGCGCGAGAAGAGCGCCTCGGCTCCTCGGACCTCCTGCTCGACGAGTGACCTTCCCCGCGCCGCCGCGAGCTGACCGCGCGTCCTCAATAATCCGATAACCCCTTGCCCGGCGCGAATCCGGATAGCGCCGAGGCAGTACCGAACGTAAAACTTCATTTGATAGGAGCAAACATGAGTGTTGTTATGGCACGAATCGACAATCGCCTGCTTCACGGCATCATCGTGACGCAGTGGGCCCCGGTGTCGGGCGCGACCCGAGTCATGGTCATCGACGACAAGGTCGCCGGCGACGAGGTCCTGAAGTCCACCATGAGGATGGCGCGCCCCGCGGGCATGGCCGTCTCGATCATCTCCGAGCAGACCGCGCTCAAGAACTTCGCGGCGGGCAAGTACGACCGCGAGAAGGTCTTTGTCATCGCCAAGGAGCCCGAGACGATCCTTCACCTGGTCGAGTCGGGCATCGAGCTCCCGTCGCTGATCGTCGGCGGCTCTCTTGTCAAGGAGGGCGGCGTCCAGCTCACCCAGCGCGCCTATGCCTCCGCCGAGAACGTCCAGAGCTACAAGGCGCTCATCGCCCGCGGCGTCAAGGTGACGGCACAGTTCGTGCCCGCCGACAAGCCCGTCTCCGTCGCCGACCTCATCTAAGGAGGGATCATGGTCAACTTCACTATCCTGCAGGTCGTCCTTTTGACCCTGCTGGCCTTCATCAAGCACGTGGACTACTACGGCATCCCGATGATCTTCGTCAACTATGCCGTCTTCTGGGGCCTTATCACCGGTGTCGTCATGGGCGACTGGCAGACCGGCCTCGTCATCGGCGGCACCATCCAGCTCATGCAGCTCGGCGTCGCGGGCTTCGGCGGCTCGTCGATTCCCGACTACGGCACGATGGCCATCATCGCCACAGCCTACGGCGTGACCCTGGGCGCGGACACGGGCCTCGCCATCGGCCTGCCGGTCGGCATGCTCGGCATCCAGCTCGACGTCATCGTCAAGATCCTCAACGGCTTCGTCGTCGAGAAGTCCCAGAAGTTCTGCGACGAGGGCAAGTTCAAGCAGATGAACGCCATCCTGTGGGTCTGCCCCGTGCTCTTCGGCCTGTGCGCCGCCCTGCCCGTCTTTGTCTCCGTGACCCTCGGCCAGCCCGCCGTCAACTGGCTCCTCGAGGTTATGCCCCAGTGGTTCCTTTCCGGCCTCACCCTCGCCGGCAAGATGCTCCCGGCCGTCGGAATCGCGATGCTGCTGCGTTACATGCCCACCGGCAAGTACTTCCAGTACCTGCTCGCCGGCTTCTTCCTCTCGGCCTTCCTGAACGTGCCCATCATCGGCGCCGCCATCGTCGGCTTTGCCCTCGCGATCGCGTTCTACCAGCGCGCCGAGAGGGACACCGAGCTCGCCGCCCACGCTTCCGCAGACGCCTTCATCGGAGAGGATGAGTAACCATGGAAAACGAGAACATCACCGCCGTCGCCAAGGGCAAGCCCTCCGGCTACAAGGTCACCAAGAAGGACCTGCGCAACGCGAACTGGCGCTGGCTCATGAGCGTGTGCACCTTCAACTACCAGACCCAGCAGGGCGCCTCAGTCGCCTACGCCCTCTCGCCGGTCCTGAGGAAGATCTACACGAACGACGAGGACTATAAGCAAGCGCTCAACAACCACTTCCGCTACTACAACACCCAGCCTTGGCTCGCCGCCATCATCCTTGGCGCCTGCGTGGCCATGGAGGAGCGCGACGGCCTAGCGGCGGCGGACGCCGTCCAAGACCTGAAGATCGGCACCATGGGACCGCTCGCCGGCGTCGGCGACTCCCTGCTCATGACCATGATCCCGACCATCATGGGCTCCATCGCCGCCTACATGGCCATCGAGGGCAACCCCGTGGGAGCCGGCATCTGGTTCGCGCTCATCCTGGCCATCTTCTGGGTCCGCATGCACGCCCTCGAGTTCGGCTACAAGCAGGGCGTGAAGCTCGTCACCGACTTCAGCGAGAAGCTTCCCAACCTCACTGCCGCCGCCTCCGTGCTCGGCCTCACCGTGGTCGGCTGCCTCATCGCCTCGGTCATCGGCGTCACCTGCCCGATTAGCTTCAGCTTCGGCGACGTCGCGATGGAGATCCAGCCGCTGCTCGACAAGATCCTGCCTGCCATGATCCCCGCCGCCATCACGGGAAGCGCGTATTACCTTCTTACCAAGAAGAACGCGAGCATGACGGCCCTCATCCTCGTGGTGATTGTCCTCGCGATGGTCGCCTCCGCCGCCGGCATCCTCGCTTAGCTTCGACCCAAGAGATTGGTGAATCAATGAGAAAGATAGTTGTGGCGAGCCATTCCCTTCTCGCCCAGGGCTTCAAGGACACCCTCGAGTTCCTTACGGGTAAGGGCGACGCCGTCAACGCCGTGTGCGCCTACGTGAACGACAACGGCGAGGGGCTCGACGCGGCGGTCGAGGCGGCTCTTTCGGGCACTGACGAGGTCGTCGTCCTTACCGACGCGTTCGGCGGCAGCGTGAACCAGCGCTTCTCCCGCTTCGCCTCCGACCGGATCCACGTGATCGCGGGTGTCAACCTCCCGCTCGCCATGACGGTCGCGCTCGCGCGCCCCGACGAGAAGCTCGACTTCGATGCCCTCGTCAACGAGGCGCGCCAGCAGATCATCTACGTGAACGGTGTCAGTTCTGCCGAGTGCGACGACGACGAATAGAGGAGGTCGACGATGAGAGAGTTCCTTAAGGACGTGTGGATGCACGGCGGTGAGGAAAGCCGCGCCATCACCCCCGAGAACATCACGGGCGAGAAGGGCCGCGCCGCCATGTCGGCCAGCCACCTCGGCGTCGGCCGCAAGGGCTCGTGCTGCGTGCCCCTTGAGTCCGGCGAGACCATCACGCTCGCGGACATCGAGGGCCCCGGCATCATCCGCCACATCTGGATGACCGTCCCCGACAAGACCGCCGCCGGCAGCTTCGTCATGCGCGACCTCGTGCTGCGCTTCTACTGGGACGACGAGGAGACCCCCTCGGTCGAGTGCCCTGTCGGCGACTTCTTCTGTAACGGCTTCGGTGAGCGCGCCATTGTCAACTCAATGCCCATCTGCGTGAACCCGACGGGCGGCATGAACTGCTACTTCGAGATGCCCTTCAGGAAGCACGCCAAGGTCACGCTTACGAGCGAGCACCCCGGGTTCATTAAGTACATCTTCTACACGTTCAACTACGCGCTCACCGACGTGCCGGACGACGCCATGTACTTCCACGCTCGCTTTAACCGCGAGCGCAGCACCCGCAGGGGCGTCGACTACACCGTGCTCGACGGCGTGCGCGGCAAGGGCTACTACGTCGGCACCTACATGGCCCTGTGCGCCCTGGAGCGCTATTGGTGGGGCGAGGGCGAGATGAAGTTCTTCCTCGACGGCGACGAGGAGTTCCCCACGGTCACCTCAACGGGAGCCGAGGACTACTTCGGCGGTGCCTGGGCCTTTCTCGACAGGCCGCCCCACGCGCTGCCCGAGGCGCAGTGCTTCAACACGCTGTTCGCCGGCTACCCGTACCGCTCGACGCGCGACGCCACGCGCGACCGCTTCAGCGCGGGCAAGCCGAACCCGAACCCGATGCTCGCGACCAACGACGACGCGCTGCCCAGGCACGGTCTCTACAGGTGGCACCTTCCCGACCCGATCTCGTTCAAGGAGGACCTGCGCGTGACATTCCAGGACCTCGGCAACGACGACATCAAGCTCTACGAGCGCGAGGACGACATCTCCACCGTCGCCTACTGGTACCAAAGCGAGCCGCACGCCGTGCTCGCCCCGTTTGCCGCAAGGCAGGACCGCGTGCCCAGGTAGGGTCGCCTCGAAACATGCCAACGTTATGGGCGCCCGCGGTTGACCATGGCTGCGGGCGCCCCTTTGCAAGGAGGATCACATGAGCGAAAAGCAAATGAGGCTCGGCGCCCTCGAGGCCGGCGGGACCAAGATGGTCTGTGCCGTGGTGTCCGGCGACGGCGAGGTCCTCGACCGTATGGAGACCCCGACGCTTGCGCCCGCCGAGACCGTCCCGCAGATGATCGAGTGGTTCGCCGCCCGCGATGTGGACGCGTTGGGCATCGGCGCCTTCGGCCCGACCTGCGTCGACCCCGCCGACGAGCGCTACGGCTCCATCCTGCAGACCCCCAAGCTCGCGTGGCGAGGCTATGGTCTTCGCGCCGCGTTCGCCGACGCCCTCGGGATTCCGGTGGCCTACGACACGGACGTGAACGTTGCCTGCCTCGGCGAAGTGGTCTTCGGCTGCTGCAAGGGGCTCGAGGACGCCGTCTACGTGACCATCGGCACCGGTGTGGGCGCGGGCGTCATGTGCGCGGGCAGGCTCCTTCACGGCATGCTGCACCCCGAGGCCGGCCACATGCTGGTAAGGACCCGTCCCACCGAGGAGGGACGCTGCGTCTGCCCGAGCCACGCGAACTGTCTCGAGGGCCTCGCCTCCGGCCCCGCCATCGCCGCGCGCTGGGGAAAGCCCGCGGCCGAGCTCGCGGACAACGATGAGGTGTGGGCGCTCGAGGGGGATTATCTGGGGCAGATGTGCGCGAACCTCGTGCTCATGTACTCGCCTCGCCGCATCGTCCTCGGCGGCGGCGTGATGCACCAGGAGCAGCTCTACGGCATCGTCCGCAAGAAGACCCTCGAATATCTGGGTGGCTACATCCAGACCGCCGAGCTTAAGGACATGGAGAGCTACATCTGCGCCCCGGGCTGCGGCGGCGACCAAGGAATCCTCGGCGCGGCCGAGCTGGCAAGAAGGGCGCTCGCGTAACTTGCGCTCTCTCCGCCATACAACGCGTTAAGAAAAGACGAGCGCTTCTTGCCAATTGAGCGGCAAGAAGCGCTCGTCTTTTGCATTTGTTTTTGGGGCAGGACGCCCCGCCTCCGCTAGAGTCCCTGGACCGCCACACCCACGAGGTTTGGACCGGTGTGGACAAGAAACGCGGGGCTGATGTCGGAGCGGACGACCTCCACCGCGTTGGCCACGCGCTCGCACAGGGCCTGCTCCATGCGGTCGTAGAGGTCGGCGTGGGCCGAGGTGCAGCTCGCGGCAAAGCGCACCTTGGGGTGCTTCTCGACGATGGCGGCGATGAGCTTGATCTCGGTGCGATGCGGTGCTTGCACAGCCATTTCGTGTGCGCGAGGCTGTTGGCTTTCTGGGCCACAGCAATCACCTTCCCCCTAGCATGATGACCTGAACAATCCTCATGCTAGGGGGAAGGTTTTTGTCGCGTAGCGGAAATTGGCCTCCACCCGCTGAGCGGGTGGCTTTCTATGCCGCGCGTGCCGTGCGGCACGGACTAAAGTCCATGAATAAAAACGAGGAAGGCCACGTCCGGCCTCCCTCGCAAAGAGTCTCTGATTGCTCCCACTCATTGGGGACAGACTTAAATGAGTGCTCTTGAAATGCCGGCGCCTGGGGACGTTCTTTTTCTGTCTGCAGTTTGGAACGTTCCTTTTCTGTCGGCAGTTTGGGACGGTCCTTAGAGCTGCAGCGCGCCATGAGCGACGAGGCGAAGCGGATCATCCTGTCTTTTGAGTTCTAAGCATAAGCCCCTGTTTCTGAGCAATGACCGGTTCGCATTTGTGCGCATTTGCGTGCGTGGGATTGCGTGAATATGCGTATAGATGCGCCGTTTACGGGATATAAATGACCGTTTAGCGGTGAGATACGCAAAAACGCGCACAGAAGCGCGTGTTTGTGCGAATATAGAGCTGTCAGAAAGCAAGGCGTTCTATGACACAGGAGGCACATAATGGCAGATTCCAAGCAGGCTCCGCTCGACGCCGCGGCAGCCGCCAAAGCAGCGTTCGCTTCGGTCCAGGACAAGCCGTTCCCCGACGATATTTTTACGGCTCCCGAGCTCCATTGGGCCGTCATCGGTTGCGGCGTTATCGCCAACCAGATGGCTCAGTCCCTTGCTCTTGCCGGTCGCAAGCTTGCGGGCGTCGCCAACCGTACGCTGTCCAAGGCTCAGGCTTTTGCCGAGCAGTATGGCATCGAGAAGGTCTACGACACGGTTGAGGACCTCTACGCCGATCCTGGCATCGACGCCGTCTACATCACTACCCCGCACAACACTCATATCACCTATCTGCGCGCTGCCCTGGCAGCCGGCAAGCACGTGCTCTGCGAGAAGGCCATTACCCTCAATTCCGCTGAACTCGATGAGGCCCGTGCCATTGCCGCCGAGCACAACGTGGTCCTTATGGACGCTACCACGGTGCTCCACATGCCCTTGTATCAAGAGCTGCGTCGCCGCATGGATGCCGGCGAGTTCGGCCGCATGAACCTCGCTCAGCTCAACTTTGGTAGCTACAAGGAGTACGGCGACCTGACCAACCGTTTCTACAATCGCAACCTTGCCGGCGGTGCCATGCTCGATATTGGTGTGTATGCCCTGTCCGTCATGCGCCTGTTTATGGCGAGCCAGCCCGCCGAGGTCGTGTCTCTAGGCAACACCTGCGAGACTGGCGTCGATGTTGCGGGCGGCATCGTCTGCCGCAATGCCGAGCAGCAGCTGGGCGTCGTGAGCCTTACGCTTCACTCCAAGCAGCCCAAGCGCTCGGTCATCAGCTTTGACAAGTGCTACATCGAGGTCAACGAATATCCGCGTGCCGATCACGCGACCATCGTGTGGACTGCGGACGGCCACCGCGAGGAGGTCCACGCTGGCACCGAGGCATACGCTCTATGCTACGAGATGGCCGATCTTGAGAAGGCCGTTGCCGGCGACGACTCCAAGCGCGAGCTTCTGGATTATGCTTCTGATGTTATGGAGCTTATGACCAAGCTTCGCGCCGATTGGGGAGTCGTGTACCCCGAGGAGGAGTAAGCGATGCTTGCGGAAGATAGGCTCAACGCAATCGTGTCGATGGTGCAGCAGACGGGCTCGGTTACCGTACCGGAGCTTGCTGAGGCCCTGGGCGTGACGGCGTCTACCATTCGGCGCGACCTGCAGACGCTCAATCGCGCACACCGTATCGCCAAGGTGCACGGTGGGGCGACGAGCCTTGAGCGCGCGCACGTGACGCGCGACCTAACGTTTAATGAGCGCAGCGATCTCCATAACGACGACAAGGAACGTATCTGCGCCCGTGCGGCGGCGCTGGTAGAGCCCGAGAGCTTTGTGTACATCGATTCGGGTTCGACGACGCTCAGGCTCATCGAGCATCTTCCGCATCTCGAAGGTGTCACCTATGTGACTGATTCCGTGCTCCATGCTCAGCATCTCGCTTTGCGCGGCATGCGTACCGTGGTGCTGGGCGGCGAGCTCAAACCCGAGACCGAGGCGCTCGTTGGCCCCGATGCCTTGGCAACCTTAGACCGTTACAACTTCAACTGCGGCTTTTGGGGCTCTAACGGCATTGCCGCCGAGCAGGGCTTCACGGCGCCCGATATCGAGGAGGCGCAAGTAAAGCGTATCTCGATGCGCCATACGGCCAAGCGCTTCGTAATCTCGGACGCCAGTAAATTTGGCATGGTGGCGCCCGTCAAGTTCGCGGACTTCCGCGATGCAACGATTATTACCGCAGGCGAGGTCCCCGCCAAGTACCGGACAATGGACAACGTCGTCACGGTCTAGCGACGGGAAGGCCAAAACCACCACAAAGGGGACAGGCACCTTTGTGGTGGGTCAATGGAAAAGCGGCAACGACCATCCCGGGCGCTGCCACTTTTGTTGTCTACCGGTTTATCTAAATCTGTAACAACCAGACCGTTAAAAGCGGGCTAGATGTTACAGATCGAGATACTTCCGAACCACGCCGTCCCTTTGTCTCAATCTGTAACATCTGGGACTGATTTTGCCGAGTTACTGTTACAGATTGAGATTATTCCCTTGAGGGGATTCGAATGTCTCGATCTGTAACAGATAGACCGCAAAATGGGCTTTAGCTGTTGCAGATCGAGATGTTTGGGAATCCGGCAGAGCCATCGCGGCAAAACCACCACAAAGGTGCCTGTCCCCATTGTGGTGGTTTAGGGCTCCCACGGGCAAGGGGCTTCGATGTGGATGTGCTCGCCGGTTACGGGATGCGTAAAGGACACGCTGTGGGCATGGAGCATCAGGCCACAGGGGCGCGGCGTTCCGTACAGGTCGTCGCCAACCAGGGGATGATGCTCGCTTGCCAGGTGCACGCGAATCTGATGCTTGCGGCCGGTGAGCAGCTCGACATCAATATACGAGCGCGTCGGCAGGCCACGGCGGCTCTTAAGGCGCTTGAGTACCTTGACGCGCGTCTGAGAAGGCTTGCCGCTGGCGCCGACGCGCATCTTGCGGCTATCGTGGCGGTCGCGGGCGATAGGCTTGTCGATGAGCTTCTCGTTCCAGTCGATCTTGCCCTCGGCGAGCGCCAGGTAGTGCTTTTCGAAGGCGTGGTCGATGACCATCTGGTCAAAGGCGGGCTGCGTCTGCTTGTCGAGCGAGAACAGCACCACGCCGGTGGTGTTGCGGTCCAGGCGGTTGAGCGGCTGCATGTCAGTCGCGGCAAAGCCGTCGCCCATCGCCAGCAGCAGATCGCTGGCGTAGTCGGTGAGCGTGCGCTCGCCGGTGCCGTCGCCGTGGACGATCATGCCGGCGGGCTTGTCGATAGCCATGAGCCAGGCATCGCAGTAGAGGACTTGAGGTTCTTCGTTCACGTGTAAGCCTTTCGGTTAACTAATTCCCACAAACATGCAGCCCGAGGTGGCACCGCGCAGGCGGGCGGCGGGCTTGCGGCCGGCTTGCGCTGCCTCGACGGCGCGGCGGACGCGAGCGACGGCGCGGCCCACCTCATCCGTCTCGAGCAGCGTGCCGTCCACCATAAGACGGCGCACACCGGCATCGAGCAGCTGTGGTACCTGCGGCGTAAGGTCGATGGGGTAGGCATCGTACAGGCGCGAGCGGCCGTGGATGTCGGTACGCACCGGCATGACCTTGCCGTCGATATTCTTGAGCGACAGCTTGCGGGCGCGCAGGCGGCAGTTGGCGCAATCGTGGATGCAGCCATTGGCCACCTGCAGGATGCAGTGCTCGCTCGTCATAACGCGCGGGCGGCCGAAAACGGTGATGCCCAGGACCGCGGGCGCGGCGGCGCCAAGCGAGATAATCTCGTCGAGCGTGATCTCGGGGGAGAGCCAAAACGCGCCGGCTCCGCGCTCGGCAAGTGCCTCCATGCAAGGGGTGTTGTGCACGGGCAGGCAAGAGCGGACCTCCGCCGTGGCACCAACTTGGGCGGCCAGGGCAAGCTCGGATATATTGCCGATAGCGACCGTGGCGCCGGCAACAACCCACGGGTCAACGCGAACGTGGTCAACGGCGCGGCAGACCTCGTCGAGTATGGGTACGATGCCCTGCTCAAACGCATCGGCGGGGGAGAGTTCGGCCGCATCGAGTGCGTCGGTGGTCATGTAGATGCGCATTGCACCCTCGGCGCGAGCGGCCTCGGCGGCCTCGAGCGAGGTGACGGTAGCGCAGATCTGCGGCTCATCGCGGTAGTGCTCGGGCGCGGGGCGGGAATCATTGGTGACAATCGCCGGTAGCTCGAGCGTGCGGGCGCGCTCCTCGTACGGTGCCAGAATGGCCTCTTCCAGCGCCTTACAAGCGGCGGCGCGCACCTTGTGCACGGCGGAAAAGCCCATGCCGCAACTCTCGTCGAGGGCCACGTCAAAGCTCGCGGCCTCAAAGGGAGAGGAGCCCATGCGCCCGACGTGCTCAACCAGATCGGATGCCTCGACGGCGCGGGTCTTGGCGGCCTCGACGGTGAAGCCTGTGGCGGTGGCGGTGAGCGCGGGGTCGTCACAGCAGGTGAGTGTGACAGTAAACGGCTTGCCCAGGCGCGCCACGACGGACACATCAACAGCGCGGCGGCGCAGCACATCGCGCTTGAGCGCGGCGCCGGCGGCGTCGATGGCACGCTGGCTGCGAATCACGCGGACGCGGCAGCCGTCGGGCATGCTACGGGGCACGCGACACTCGATAACATCGCCGGCAGCGGCATCATCGGCGGCAATGGTGGTCAGGAACTGGTCAAACTCGTTATCGTGGCGAAGCTCCAGCAGGTCGCCCTTGCCCACGGGCTCAAACAGCTCAATGCGGGCGATGGCGGCGCGGCGACGGCGGTCGTCGGGCTTGAGGCCGCGCACATCGCGGTTGGCCGGGCGGCTGCCCAGCACCGTGCCCACGATCTGGCCGCGGTTGTTGGAGCGCTCGTAACTCATCATCTCGTCGCCCGAGGTGCCGTCCTGATAGGCGTGCGTAAAGTCTCGGTTAAAGCAGCGCTTGAGCTGGCGCTGGCGGGCGGCTTCCTCGTCCTTAGAGGTCGAAACATCGGCCAGCATATCGTCAATCTGATGACGATACACATCAACGATGGAGTACACGTAATCGGGCGCCTTCATGCGGCCCTCGAGCTTGAGCGACGCGGCGCCGGCGTCATACAGACGGCGAACAAGCTGCGAGGTGTTGGTGTCACGCGGGCACAGCGCGCGCTCGCGACCGGCAGGGGAGAGCGAGCGACCGTTCTCGTCGATCAGCTCGTAGGGCAAGCGGCAGGGCTGGGCGCACATGCCACGGTTGGCCGATCGTCCCGCCATGGCAAAGCTCGAAAGCAGACACAGGCCCGAGTAGCAAAAGCAGATGGCGCCATGGCTAAAGACCTCAAGGTCCACATCGGGAGCGGCATCGTGAATGGCGGCAATCTCGTCGATGGAAAGCTCGCGCGAGAGGGTCACGCGGTCGGCGCCCTGCTCGCGGCACCAAAGGGTTCCGCGGTCGTCGTGGATGTTCGCCTGGGTCGAGATATGCGTCTCGATGCTGGGCATCGTGCGCTTGACCTCAAAGAACAGGCCCCAGTCCTGGATGATGAAGGCGTCGGCGCCCAGCGTGGAGCAGCGATGGATGAGCTGCAGCGCATCGCTCATCTCGGATTCCTTGATGACGATGTTGACCGTGACGTAGACGCGCGAGCCGGCCAGATGCGCGGTGCGGCAGGCCTGCTCAAAGGCCTCGTCGGTAAAGTTGGTGGCCTTGCGGCGGGCGTTGAAGCTGCCCATGCCGCAGTAGATGGCGTCTGCCCCGGCGGCGAGTGCGGCGGCAAAGGGCTCGGGCCCTCCGGCGGGCGCCAAAAGCTCGGGTCTGCGGTTGGTGGTTCGACTGGCGGTTGCGGTCATATCCTGCCTTTCAAAATGCTCAGATAATCAAAAGTATAGTGGTGCCGTCGCGGCAGGCGATGCCCGTGCTCTAAGCGGGATAAAGTCTTCAGCAGCTTGGACTGGCTGCTTCACATGAGAACCGTTCAGCGGTCCGGGGAAACCGTTGGGCGATAAAATATTCTCGCAACGTGATAATAATCTTGCATCGCGCGGAAACCTTGAGTACTATCCCAATCAAGCGCGGTGTTCAGACCGAACTGTGCCTCCCGGTGTGAACGCCGCGCTCCCGTTCCCTTTTACTTGTAAGGAGAAAAACATGAGCAAGACCGTCGTGTCTTCCGATAACGCACCCGCAGCCATCGGCCCGTATTCCCCTGGTATCCAGACCGGCAACATGGTGTTCCTGTCCGGCCAGCTGGGCATCGATCCCGCAACTGGCAAGATGCCCGAGGGCGTCGAGGCCCAGGCCAAGCAGTCCCTTGCTAACGTCGAGGCCCTGCTGACCGCTGCCGGCGCCACCTTTGCCGATGTCGTCAAGACCACAGTCTACCTGGCTGACATTGCCGACTTCGCTGCCGTAAACGAGATCTACGCCTCCAAGTTCGAGGCCCCGTTCCCCGCGCGCAGCGCTTTCCAGGTTGCCGCTCTTCCGGCTGGCGGTCTGGTCGAGATCGAGGTCGTCGCCGCTCTCTAAGGCGTTGACCACAACTAAACATGACATGCAAAAAGACCCTGCAGCGCGTGTGAACTGCAGGGTCTTTTGTCAAGTGACGAATCGCTTGTGGAGCCGCGCTCCATTTTGCTCGTTAGCCCTCCTTGCGGACTTTTTGCAGGTAGCGGTACACGCTGGGCTCCGAGATGCCCAACGCGGTGGCAGCGCAGGCCACGGCGCCCTTGAGCATGAACACCCCGTTGCCGTTGAGGTGGCGAATGACGTCCACGCGGTCGCTCTGACCAAGCGACGCTACATCCAGCCCGCGCGCGCTCAGCCACTCGGCAATGCTGCGGTCGATGAGCTCCTGGGTGGACTCCGAAAGGCTTTCGACCTCGATAGGGGCGGGCTCCGTGCGCGTCGGCGCTGCGTCGAAGCACGCCATGAGCTGCTGCGCCATGGCGTTGATGGAGCGTACGGTCGAGAGGTCGGTGTTGACGCAGAGCATACCGACGATCTCGTCATCCTCGCGGATAAAGTACGTCGCTGACTCCAGCGTCTTGCCGCCGGCACCGCGCCCCTCGTAGCCCGTAATAAACGGCAGGTCGCGATACTTGGCGTCGTGCATGATCTTGAGTGCCAGATCGGTGGCGGGACCGCCGACCTTGCGGCCGCTCACGATGCCGTTGCGAATATCGACGATGGCGTGGTCGGGATCCGAGAAATCGTGCAGCACGATTTCGCTGTTTTTGCCGAGTATCTGCTCCAGAAAATCGACCATCGGCAAAAAGCGACGTACGGTCTCGTTCACGGGCAACTCCTTTGGGTGAAATCGGAAATGATCATAACAATTTTTTCTCATGGTAACACGGTGTCTATTGACTCACATATTCGCAGGTACATTGCGTAATACAGATGAGCGGTAGGTATTTGGCGGTAAACGGTCGACCAAAAGAAAAGTTAGATGTTATTTTGAACAGACACTTTCCTGACCTGCGGAAATGCATTATCTCAGCTGAAGAATAGTCTGATAACAAAAAATTATTATTGAGAATGAGAATCATCTTTAATACGATATGCAACGAAGGCACAACCTCAACCCCGCACTGCGTCACAATAGAGCGTTAGATGCGAAAACAACTATTTCGAGGATTGGTGGTCAAATGACCCAGGAGACGGTTAAGAACGGCACTGAAGCCCTGTTCACTCGTGAAGGCATGCCTCCCGTTAAGGAAATGATCCCGTGTGCCCTTCAGCACGTACTGGCATCGTTTGCCGGCATCATCACCCCGGCTGTCATCATGGCCGGCGTCTACGGCTTTAATAGCCAGCAGAGCACCGACATCATCCAGGTCGCGCTCATTCTTTCGGCAATCGACACGGCCCTTCAGGCCTTCGCTCCCTTCCGTCGCATCGGCGGCGGCCTGCCCATCGTCATGGGCGTTTCGTTCGCGTTCCTGCCGGCTCTGCAGGCCATGGGTGCCTCGGGCTTTAGCTTTGGTGCGCTGCTGGGCGGCGAGATCGTCGGCGGCGCCGTCGCGGTCCTCTTTGGTCTGGCCTACAGCAAGATCAAGTGGCTGTTCCCGCCCGTCGTGACCGGTACGGTCATCTTCTCCATTGGCGTCTCTCTCTATCCCACGGCCGTCAAGTATATGGCCGGCGGTATGGGTACGCCGCTATGGGGCACCCCGCAGGCCTGGTGCGTCGCTCTTATCACCTTCGCCGTGGTCTTTGCGCTCGCCAACTTTGGCAAGGGCACGCTCAAGCTGGGATCCGTGTTCTTTGGCATGATCGTTGGCATGATCGTCTCCATCCCCTTTGGCATGATCGACTTCTCCAGCGTCGCCACCGCTCAGGTCTTCGCCCTTCCCAAGCTCATGCCCTACGCGCTCGAGTTTGATCCCGAGGTCTGCATTACCCTCGCTGTCGTGTTCCCCATGGTTGCCATCCAGGTTATCGGCGACGTTTCCGCCGCCTGCCTGGGCTCCATCGACCGTATGCCCACCGAGCGCGAGCTCTCCGGCGCTATCGTGTCCCAGGGCCTCACCTCTATGGTCGGCGGCCTGCTGGGCGGTCTTCCCACCAGCGCCCTTGGCCAGAACGTGGGCATCATCTGCTCCAACAAGGTCGTCAACAAGTGGGTCTTTGTGATCATCGCGGCCGTCTTTGCCATCGCCGGTCTGTTCCCGCAGCTCTCTGCCGTCCTTTCCGCTATCCCGCAGCCCGTCATCGGCGGCGCGACCGTCGGCGTCTTTGGCACCATCACCATGAACGGCGTGCGCATGTTCACCCGCGAGGGCCTCACGCAGCGCACTACCACCATCGTCGGTACCTCCGTCGTCTTTGGCCTGGGTATCTGGATGGCCAGCGGTTGCCTTGCCGGCGAGGGTATGCCCGCCTGGGTATCCACCGTCATCGGCTCCAATGCCGTAACCCCCACCGCCATTATGGCCATTGTCCTTAACCTGATTCTTCCGCAGACGCCGGTCGTGGCTCAGCACATCGATGCTGCCAAGGACGCTGCCGTGGATCTGGTCTTGCCCGAGAGCAAGAAGTAACCAATTCGGTGCTATTCGTCGGCGGGCGCATCGCCTCGTCCGCCGACGTCATGCGGCGCCAAGCCGCACTTCAAAGGGTTTGTCCCTTTGGTGAAGCGTTGACGGGAGAGGGCCCGTTTCCGGTGTAGGCCGGCGCTTCGCACTCCGCCATGTCAGAGGTGTCAAACCCCGCCCCTGATGTTGAAGGGAGCATTCATGCTTCTGGTCGCTAACGGTTCCGTTTTTACCCGCAACGCTCAGACCCCGTTCATTCCCAACGGCGCGGTCGCCATTGACGGAGATACGATCGTCGAAGTAGGTCCCGAGTGCGAGCTCAAGGCCAAGTACCCGGATGCCGAGTACGTCGACGCCCAGGGCAACCTCATCATGCCCGGACTCATCAATTGCCACACCCACATCTACTCGGGTCTGGCCCGCGGCCTTGCCATTAAGGGCTGCAACCCCACCAACTTCCAGGAGAATCTTGAGCAGCAGTGGTGGAAGATCGATGACAACCTGACGCTCGACGGCACCAAGGCCAGCGCCTATGCCACGATTCTTGACTCCATCCGCGATGGCGTCACCACGATCTTCGATCATCATGCGAGCTTCTGCGAAATCCCGGGAAGCCTCTTTACCATTAAGGATGCAGCTCAGGAGCTGGGCATGCGTTCGTGCTTGTGCTACGAGGTCTCCGATCGCCGCGGCCAGGAAAAATGCGACCAGGCCATTGTCGAGAACGCCGAGTTTGCCCAGTGGGCCGCCAAGGAGCGTCGCGATAACGACAACCACATGATCGCCGCCATGTTTGGCGGACATGCCACCTTTACGCTTTCGGACGAGACCATGGATAAGATGGCCGAGGCCAACAATGGCCTGACCGGCTTCCACATCCATGTGTGCGAGGGCATGAATGACGTGTGGGACTCCCGCCTCAACCGCGGCGGCATCAGCCCCGTCGAGCGCCTGCTGCAGCACAACCTGCTGGGTCCCGACACCATGCTCGGCCACTGCATCCACGTGACGCCCGCCGAGATGGATATCGTCAAGGAGTCCGGCACCTGGCTCGTCAACAACCCCGAATCCAATATGGGCAACGCCGTGGGCTGCGCCCCCGTGCTCGAGTTCTTCCGCCGCGGCATCCCCGTGTGCATGGGCACCGACGCCTACACCCACGATATGCTCGAGAGCCTTAAGGTCTTCCTGATCATTCAGCGCCACAACGCCGCCATGCCCAACGTGGGCTGGTGCGAGGCCATGACCATGCTGTTCGAGAACAACGCCAAGATGGCGAGCAAGTACTTCGATCGCAAGCTCGGTGTGCTCGAGGCCGGCGCTGCCGCCGACGTCATCGTTATGGACTACAAGCCCTTTACGCCGCTGAGCGAGGAGAATATCGACGGCCACATGCTCTTTGGCATGATGGGCAAAAACTGCCGCACCACCATCATCAACGGCCGCGTCCTGTACAAGGATCGCGAGTTCGTTGGCATCGATGAGGACAAGATCAACGCGTGGACCATGGCTGAGTCCAAGAAGCTCTGGAGCACGCTCAACGGTCGCACCTACTAATTCACAAGTAGATTCGCGCGCGTCGGATGTTTCGCCGCATACGACGCGCGCATAGGCGACCTCCGCGGGGTCGCCGGCGCTGTGCTAGCGCTACACCGTATTTGCGCCCGCCGCGCGGTCTCGCCGGGCGTTACAGAGAGGAGCTCACTATGAGCGACATCATGAGGCCGATCCCGTTTTCGCAGCTGATGAACTGGATCATCGAGGAGCACAAGACCCAGGACGCCATCTTTGGTGTGCGCAAGATGGTCACGACCAACCAGGAGGGTGCGCTTCCCATTTTTGATGAGCGCATCGAGACCCCGTTTGGCCCGGCCGCCGGCCCCAATACGCAGCTTGCCCAGAACATCGTGGCATCCTATGTTGCTGGTTCCCGCTTCTTTGAGCTCAAGACCGTCCAGGTTATGGACGGCGAGGAGCTCTCCAAGTGTGTGAACAAACCCTGCATTGTGGCGCAGGATGAGTGCTACAACTGCGAGTGGTCGACCGAACTCGAGGTTCCGCAGGCCTTTGCCGAGTACGTGAAGGCATGGTTCGCCTGCCACCTGATCGCTCGCGAGTACGGCCTGGGCAGCCCGGACGGCTTTGTCTTCAACATGTCCGTGGGCTATGACCTCGAGGGTATTAAGAGCCCCAAGGTCGACGCCTACATCGAGGGCATGAAGGACGCCAGCGGCTCCGAGGTTTGGAACGAGTGCCGCACATGGGCGCTTGCCAACCTGGACAAGTTTGAGCATGTCGATGCCGCGTTTGTCGAGTCCATCCCGGCGCGCGTCTCCAACTCCATCACCGAGTCTACCCTGCACGGCTGCCCGCCGGCGGAGATCGAGCGCATCGCGACCTATCTGATCACCGAGAAGGGCCTCAACACCTACATCAAGTGCAACCCCACGCTGCTGGGCTATGAGTTTGCCCGTCAGCGCCTCAACGAGCTGGGCTTTGACTATATCGTCTTTGATGACACGCACTTCCGCGAGGATCTGCAGTGGGCCGATGCCGTGCCCATGTTCGAGCGCCTGATTGTCCTGTGCGCCGAGCGCGGTCTGGAGTTCGGCGTCAAGCTGACCAACACGTTTCCCGTCGACGTGACCAGGAACGAGCTGCCTTCCACCGAGATGTACATGTCCGGCCGTTCGCTGTTCTCGCTGACCATCGAGGCCGCCCGCCGCATTACCGAGCAGTTCGATGGCAAGCTGCGCATCAGCTACTCCGGCGGTGCCACGGTCTACAACATCCGTGCCCTGTATGACGCCGGCATTTGGCCCGTCACCCTGGCGACTGACGTGCTCAAGCCCGGTGGTTACGAGCGCTTTAGCCAGATGGCCGGCGAGTTTACCGACCTGGACGGCAAGCCGTTTGAGGGCGTCTCGCTCGAGGCCGTGACCGCGATCCAGACCGACTCGCTCACCAACCCGCTCTACAAGAAGCCGCTGCGCCCGCTGCCCGATCGCAAGGTCGCCGGCAAGAGCCCGCTTTCCGACTGCTTTACCACGCCGTGCCGTACGAGCTGCCCCATCCAGCAGGATATTCCCGCCTACCTGGCGGCTGTTGACGAAGGTCGCTTCGAGGACGCGCTCAACATCATCATCGAGCGCAACGCCCTGCCGTTTATCACCGGCACCATCTGCCCGCATCCCTGCGGCCGTGCTTGCGAGCGTGCGTTCTATGAGCCCGAGGGTGCCCAGATCCGCGCCAGCAAGCTCAAGGCCGCCCGCGAGGCCATGACTGCCGTGCTGCCCAAGCTGCGCGCCCAGGCTATCGCCAACGACGGCGAGCGCAACGTTGCCGTTATCGGCGGCGGCCCGGCCGGCCTGGCGACGGCGTTCTTCCTGACGCGCGCCGGCGTGCCCGTCACTATCTTCGAGGCCCGCGACTCGCTCGGCGGCGTGGTCCGTCACGTGATTCCCGAGTTCCGTATCGCGAGCGACGATATCTCCCACGATGCCGAGCTCTGTCTGGCCTTTGGCGCCAAGGTGCAGCTCAACGCCCGCGTGGAGTCCATTGACGAGCTCAAGGCTCAGGGCTTTACCGACGTGGTCGTGGCCACCGGTGCCTGGATGCCCGGCTCTGCAGGCTTGGGCGAGGGCGCCGAGCTCGACGTGCTGGAGTTCCTCGAGGCCGCCAAGAAGGGCGAGAAGCTTGAGCTGGGCGAGGACGTCGTGGTCATCGGCGCCGGCAATACCGCTATGGACGCGGCCCGCGTGGCCAAGCGCCTGACTGGCGTGAAGAACGTGCGCCTGGTGTATCGCCGCACCAAGAAGCAGATGCCCGCCGACGAGGAAGAGCTCGATCTTGCTCTTGCCGACGGCGTTGAGTTCTGTGAGCTGCTGGCGCCCAAGGCGCTCAACGGCGCCGTGCTGACCTGCGACGTCATGGAGCTTGGCGAGCCGGACGCAAGCGGCCGTCGCAGCCCCGTCGCCACGGGCGAGACCGTCGAGCTGCCCGCCACCACGGTGATCTGTGCCGTGGGCGAGGGCATCGATGCCAGCCTGTACGACGCCGCGGGCGTCGAGCACGACCGTCGCGGCCGCCTTGCCGCCACCTCCACCGGCGTTGAGGGCGTCTGGGCTGCAGGTGACTGCCGTCGCGGTCCGGCCACCGTGGTCGAGGCTATCGCCGATGCCGCCGAGGTCGCCCGTGCCATCGCTGGCGTGGACTTTAACAAGTACGCCGACCAGAATGCTCAGGTCGGTCGCGAGGACGCCTGCTACGAGCGCAAGGGGTCGCTGTGCCGCGACAAGCGCAATTGCACCAAGACCCGCTGCCTGGGCTGCGGCTCGGTGTGCGAGGTTTGCTGCGACGTGTGCCCCAACCGCGCAAACGTTGCTATTAAGGTGCCGGGCCTGGCCAAGCATCAGGTGGTACATGTCGATGGCATGTGCAACGAGTGTGGCAACTGCGCTGTGTTCTGCCCCTACCAGGAGGGTCGTCCCTACAAGGACAAGCTCACCCTGTTCTGGAGCGAGGAGGACATGGAGAACTCCGAGAACGAGGGCTTCCTGGCCGTGGACGAGGATCACTTTAAGGTCCGTGTTGCCGGCACGGTCCGTACCGTCTCGGTCGATGCCGTCAACACCGGCCTTCCCGAGGCCGTCCGCCTGACCATCAAGGCCGTGCGCGACAGCTATCCGTATCTTCTTAAGAAATAGGCGAGTCTCTTATGGCCAAATCCATTCAACATAACGTGGCCTACGTTGCCTGCGGAAGCGGCTGTGCTTCCGCAGGCGGCGATGCCCACTGCAGCGAAGGCTGCATTGGCTGTGGCGCCTGCGTCACGGCCTGCCCCCACGGTGCCATTGCGCTGGTCGACGGCATCGCCCGCGTGGACCGCTCCAAGTGCACGGGCTGTGGCCTGTGCGGCATGGCATGCCCGCAGCGCGTGATTGCCTTCGTTCCCGGCTACCAGAACATCCTGGTGCGCTGCAACAACACCGATAAGGGTGCCATTGCGCGCAAGATCTGCGACACGAGCTGCATCGGTTGCGGCATGTGCGCCAAAAAGTGCCCTGCCGGCGCTATCCGCATCGAGGACAACTGCGCCCATATCGACGGCGCGGACTGCCTGTCGTGCGGCATGTGCGCCGTCGTCTGCCCGCATGGCGCCATTCACGACCGCACCGGCATCGCCGCCGGCGTGTAGAAGGGAATCACCATGGCACAGGAATTCACTTTTACCGTTAACGGCGTGGAGCGCACAACGACTCAGAACAAGCCGCTGCTGCGCTACCTGCGCGACGACCTGCACATCCATTCCGCCAAGGACGGCTGCTCCGAGGGCGCCTGCGGCACCTGCACTATCCATGTGGACGGCGCGGCCGTCAAGGCGTGCGTGCTGACCACCGCTCTTGCCGCCGGTCGCAACATCGTGACCGTCGAGGGTCTGCCTCAGGACGTGCGCGAAGCCTTTGTGTACGCCTTTGGTGCCGTGGGCGCCGTGCAGTGCGGTTTTTGCATCCCCGGCATGGTCATGGCGGGTGCAGCGCTCATTGCCGAGGACCCCGAGCCCACCGAGGAGCAGATCAAGTACGCCATTCGCGGTAACGTCTGCCGCTGCACCGGCTACAAAAAGATTATCGAGGGCATTTCGCTGGCCGCTGCGGTGCTCCGCGGCGAAAAGCAGATTGACGAGGACCTGGAGCGCGGCGACGACTACGGCGTGGGCAAGCGCGCCTTCCGTATCGACGTGCGCAAGAAGGTGCTCGGCGAGGGCAAGTATCCTGACGACATCGACGAGCTTGATCAGCCAGGCCTGACCTATGCCAGCGCCGTGCGCTCCAAGTATCCGCGCGCCCGCGTGCTCTCCATCGACACCTCCAAGGCCGAGGCCCTGCCCGGTGTGGTGGGCATCCTGCGCGCCGAGGACGTGCCGGTCAACCAGGTCGGCCACCTTATCCAGGACTGGGACGTCATGATCGCCCAGGGAGATATCACCCGCTGCGTGGGCGATGCCATCGTGCTGGTGGTTGCCGAGGATGAGGCGACGCTCGAGAAGGCCAAGAAGCTCGTAAAGATCGATTACGAGCCGCTGGAGCCCGTGCGTAACATTGTCGAGGCCAAGGCTGCCGACGCCCCGCGCCTGCACGACAGCTTCTTTGCCTTTGGCAACACGGTGGAGCTCAAGGACAACGTGTGCCAGAGCCGCCATGTGACGCGCGGCGACGCCACCAAGGCGCTGGCGGAGAGCGCGTTCACCGTGACGCAGCACTTTACCACGCCCTTTACTGAGCATGCCTTCTTGGAGCCCGAGTGCGCCATCGCCTTCCCGTACAAGAACGGCGTCAAGGTGCAGTCGACCGACCAGGGTGCCTACGACACGCGCAAAGAGTGTGCCCACATGTTTGGCTGGGATAACGAACCCGAGCGTGTGGTCGTCGAGACCATGCTCGTGGGTGGCGGCTTTGGCGGCAAGGAGGACGTTTCCATCCAGCACCTGGCCGCGCTCGCCGCCTATAAGCTCCAGCGTCCTGTGAAGTGCAAGCTCACGCGTGCCGAGTCGCTCGCGTTCCATCCCAAGCGCCACGCCATGGACGGCACCTTTACGCTGGGCTGCGACGCCGAGGGCAACTTTACCGGCCTGGATTGCGAGATCAACTTTGATACCGGCGCCTACGCGTCGCTGTGCGGCCCGGTGCTCGAGCGCGCCTGCACGCATGCCGTCGGCCCCTACAAGTACCAGAACACCGACATTCGCGGCTTTGGCTACTACACCAACAACCCGCCCGCCGGCGCGTACCGCGGCTTTGGCGTTTGCCAGTCCGAGTTTGCGCTCGAGAGCCTGATCGACCTGCTGGCAGAGAAGGTCGGCCTGGATCCGTGGGAGATTCGTTACCGAAACGCTATCGAGCCGGGCGAGGTTTTGCCCAACGGCCAGATTGCCGACTGCTCCACGGCGCTTAAGGAGACGCTGCTCGAGGTCAAGGATGCCTACTATGCGCATCCCGGACACGCCGGCATTGCCTGCGCCATGAAGAACGCTGGCGTGGGCGTGGGCCTGCCCGATGCCGGCCGCTGCAAGATTCGCGTCGAGGATGGCCGCGCCGTGGTCTACGCCGCCACGTCCGACATCGGCCAGGGCTGCAATACGGTCTTTTTGCAGGACGTTGCTGAGGCCTGCGGTCTGCCACTGAGCTGCATTGCCAACGGCGAGTGCTCCACCGAGAACGCTCCCGACTCCGGCACCACGTCTGGCTCGCGTCAGACGGTCGTGACCGGCGAGGCCGTGCGCGGTGCCGCCTTCCTGCTGCGCGATGCCATGCTTGGCATCGAGGCCGGCAAGCCTGCGCCTGATGCTCCCGTGAGCGCGCATGGCGACGGCGTCAAGATCGAGTACGACGACGGCCGCGCCTATCAGCTGCGAACGCAGGAGCTCGTCGCCGGCCAGGGTATGCATCCTCAGGATCCCGCGGCCGCCATCAAGGCGCTCGAGGGATGCGAGTTTGGCTACGTGTACCTGGAGCCGACCGACAAGCTGGGCGCCAACGTCCCCAACCCCAAGAGCCACATCTGCTATGGCTTTGCCACGCATGTGGTCATTTTGGATGACGATGGCCGCGTGAGCGAGGTCTATGCCGCGCACGATTCCGGCAAGGTGGTCAATCCCATCTCCATCCAGGGTCAGATCGAAGGCGGCGTGCTCATGGGTATGGGCTATGCGCTTACCGAGGACTGGCCGCTCAAGGACTGCGTGCCCCAGGCAAGGTACGGCACGCTCGGGCTGTTCCGTGCGCCCGAGATTCCGGATATCCACGCCATCTACGTGGAGAAGGACGAGCTGCTGCCCGTGGCATACGGCGGCAAGGGCATCGGCGAGATCGCAACGATCCCCACGGCACCCGCCGTGCAGAACGCCTACCGCGCGTTTGACGGCAAGCTGCGTCCAAATCTGCCCATGGTGGACACGCCGTACAGCCGCGTCCGCAACCGCGGGTAGGGTAGGGCGCGGACGGTTATTGCTGACTGCCGTCCGCGCTCAACATCAACTGCATATGCTGCGCCTTTGGCCCCAGCTCCATCGTGAGTCGGGGCCTTTTGTTTGGAGTGGAAACTGCGTCCCGGATTCAAGCCTCAGGACGGGATGAACTTTCCCAATGGGGCCGCATGCGGAAACTGCGTCCCGGATTCGATGTTCAGAATGGGATGCATTTTCCCCTTGAGTCCCTAGCGGAAAGCGTGTCCCGGAATTCAGTTCCGGAGTGGGATGCGCTTTCCGGAACAGCCCTCAAGCGGAAACTGCGTCCCAGAATTTCGCTTCAGAGTGGGATGCCGTTTCCGGTTGAACCCTCAGGCGGAAAGTTCATCCCAGAATTGACGCTCAGAGTGGGACACGGTTTCCGGATAGAACCTCAGCGGAAACTGCATCCCAGTTTGAGCGTTTATTCCGGGACACGTTTTCCGCTAGGCCCGCCATCCGGAAAGTGCATCCCGTTTTGAGCGTCCAGACTGGGACGCGCTTTCCGTTGGCGTGGCCGTTGGGAAAGCGCGGCCCAGATAGGGGGGATGCGATCCGGCGATGCGTGGCCTAGCAGCTCCTACAGGTCCACCTCGTTGAGCCACGTCGGCAGCGCGGTCTGCCGGATGCCTGCCGTCTGCAGCTTTTTGGCGAGCATTCCTGCCGAGCGGACCTCGTTCATGGTAAAGCGCAGCAGAGGGTGACCGTAGAGCGATAGGTGCGCCTCGCGCTGTCGTTCGGCAACGAGCGCTTCGGCGGTGGTGCGTCCGGCCAGCATGGTTTGGTTGGTATATTTGATGAGCCCGTCGAGCTCGCCCAGCGTGAGTTCCCGCGCCTGGCGCTCCCAGGCAAAGTCCGTTCGTATGGGCTTGGCCGAATTGAAGGGGTCCGTCAGCTCGTATTGAAGCCAATCGGGCGCAAAGCCCGTCTCGATCATGACGGCTCGGGCGACCGATTCCCCGCCGCTCTCGGCGCGGGCGTCGGCATATCGAAGCGTTGTGAGGGCGGTACGAATTGCACGACCATTGCGGGCAGTCGCTCGTTGCTCAACGGCCTCCATCAGCTGTTCCCGTGCAAGGCCGAGCTTTAAGATCGCCGAATCGGCAATGGGCATGCCGTCGGCAAAACCAGTTTGCAGCAGGCAATCTGTGACCGTTTGGATTGGCGGCGTTACCGATATGCCGGCTCTGCGTATTGCTCCGGCCGGCTCAATCTGGTGCCGCTGAATATGTGCGCCCGGACGAGCCGACGGCTTTGTCGAGCTGCAGACATGCACGACGTTCAGGTGTCGCCACGAGACCTCGAGCCCCAGCAGACAGGCGGCCGAAAACGAGCAGAACGTCCAATCGGGGTGGATGATCGCAAGGGCGCGGATAATCTCGCAATGGCGTTGCGCTCGGTTGAGTTCATCCCAGCGCGTTTTTCGCGCAAACAACCCCGGCATGGGCGAGACAACCGTGCCGCCGGTGCGCCGAAGGAGCGCTTTTCGGATCGCCGTGCTCGGGGGAATCAGACAGCGCCCCTCTTGTTCGGCTTGAGTGAGCAGTTGGTCGATGAGCTGGTCATTGCAATGGGTCATGAGCTACCGCCTCCTTTTGGGTAGCAAAAACGTATCAGCTGGAACTTGCCGCTCAGCTGACCAAAAGCTGACCAAAATCTAACCATGCAGGTAGATGACCTGCTTTTGGCGACATATTTCTTATTTGAATCGGTGGGCGGTAATCGGCGACCGTGAACGGTAGCTGGATATGAAGTCTTGGTAAGTTTCGGGACGTGTACTTTTTGAAAAAGAGCATTCTATCTGCTGTTTTGTGTTTCTGGATCGCATGTTTGAAGGCATGTGATAAGGGCGGCGGACTGTCGCCTTGTATCTGCGGAAACTGTGACCCGGAATTGCCGCTCGGAATGGGACGCGCTTTCCGGAACGCCCTCAACCGGAAACTGTGTCCCAGATTTCGGCCCCAGAGTGGGATGCTGTTTCCGGATCAGCCCTCAAACGGAAATTGCATCCCGGAACGAGCTCTAAGAGCGGGACGAATTTTCCCAACGGGGCCGCAGGCGGAAATTACGTCCCGGATTCGACGTTCAGAATGGGATTCGTTTTCCGGTAGAAGCTTCAGCGGAAAATGCATCCCAGAATTCAAGCTCAGAACGGGATGCATTTTCCGGAACGGTCCACGTGCGGTGGTGTACCGCCCCTTTTGCGTGCGCCGCTTGTCGAATTACGTTATAGCTAGCTATATTATAGGAAGATATAATATAGCTAGCTATAACGTAAAGGAAGGATGACCCTATGTTTATCGGAAGAACAGCGGAAATGTCCGAGCTCAATCGACTGTATGGCACGGGCTCCTTTGAGATGCCTGTGATTTATGGCCGCCGTCGTGTGGGCAAAACGCGCCTTATCACGGAGTTCATCCAAGGTAAGAAGGCTATTTACTTTCAAGCTCGTCGCACCAATGCAGAGGCAAACCTGCACGGCTTTAGCCAGGCAATACTTGCAAGCTCGGTTGGTGCTGCGGGCGTGTCGTTTCGTAGTTTTGACGAGGCGTTCGATGCATTGGCCACCATGGCTCGCACGGAACGTTTGATTGTCGTGATTGACGAGTATCCCTATCTCGCCCAATCAAATTCCGAGATCAGCTCGTTGCTGCAAGACAAGATCGATCACTTGTACAAAAAGACCAGGCTCATGCTGATTCTATGCGGGTCGTCTCTTTCGTTTATGGAAGAACAGGTGCTGGGCTACGAGAGCCCGCTATACGGTAGGCGTACGGCCCAGTTTAAGATCATGCCGCTTGATTTTACGACGACCCTCGGCCTGTGGCAGAGCATGAGTCGCGAAGACGCTGCAGTTTGCTATGGCATGACGGGCGGCATTCCTGCATATATCGAGAAAGTCGATCCTAGCGTATCGCTCAAGGACAACATCAAGCGTCTATTCCTTACCCCTACGGGCTATCTCTTTGAGGAGCCGAGCAACTTGCTGTTACAAGAGTGCCGCAATCCCGAGCAATACGATGCGATCGTGCAGGCAATTGCCCAGGGGCGCTCGAAGATCTCGGAGATTGCGAGCTCTACGGGAATCCCTGCGAGCAACGTAAAGAGCTATGTGGATAAGCTGGCGTCGCTTGGGATTGTCGAGCGCGAGCTGCCCCTAAACGAGACGAGCAATAAGCGGGCTGTGTATCTACTGAGCGACCAGATGTTTAGGTTCTGGTACAAGTTTGTTCCGCAGAACATCGGGCTGATTCAAAACGATATGGCCGAGATGGCGTATAAGCGCATTGAGCCGCACATATCGGATTACATGGGTACGGTCTTTGAGCTCATATGCAGACAATACGTGTATGAACTCGCGCGCGCGGGCCAGCTCGATGTGGTTCCGGCGAGCGTCGGGCGCTGGTGGGGAACGGATAATCGAACGCATACGCAGGAAGAAATCGACTTGATTGTTGACGATGGCGAGGGCGCTGCGCTGTTTGCGGAGTGCAAATGGCGCAATGAACCGACGGGTGAAGACGTGCTGCAAAAGCTCGTGCATCGAAGCGAGCTCTTTAGGCGGCAGCACAAAAGCTATGTGATCTTCTCGAAGCGCGGCTTTACGCAGGGATGTCGAGATGCCGCGGCGAGCAGGGGAGATACCAAGCTGATTTCGTTTGCCGAGATGTGCGAGCGGAGATAACCAAGCGCGCTCTGATGTGATGCTCGGAATGGGTTGCGCTTTCCCTTTGGCGGAAAGCGCGTCCCAGATTTCGGCCTCAGAGTGGGACGCATTTTCCGGTAGAGGCCTGGAGCGGAAAGCACGTCCCAGAATCCGGGCAATTCGCTGGTCCGGTGGTTGAGCAAGCGCCGCGCTAAGGATGCCGAGCGTAAAACCTACAATGAAAACGGCGTAAAAACTGCATTGAGAATGGCGTAATTTCGCAGGATGACGTCGCCCGCTGGTGCTGCAGGAGCGGTGACCTGCAAACCTTGGGTTTTCGGACGAGCTTGTGCGAGAGAGCAAACCAGTATGTGCGCTCGAAGGCCCGCGTTCGCGTGCGCCCCAAGCGCTACTTCTGTGACCCGTCACTTGCGGCGGCGTTGCTGGGGGCTACCCCTGAGCGGCTGCTTGGCGATATGCAAACGCTGGGGATGCTCTTTGAGAACCTCGTTCTGCGCGACGTGCGCGTGTTCCTTTCCACCTACGGCGGTGTCGATAACAGTGTCCATTATTTCCGAGATGAGAAGGGCCTTGAGGTCGATCTGATCGTTGAGCACGACGGGCGCTGGGGAGCCATCGAGGTCAAGCTGAGTGATGCGAAAGCAGACGATGGAGCGAGAAATCTCAAGGCGCTGGAGAGGAAAGTGCTCTCCAATCCTGCCGCCCAGAATGCCGCGCCGGCGTTTTTGGCGGTCGTGGTTGGAAAGGGGAGCATTGCCTACACACGCGACGACGGCGTGGCGGTGATCCCCATGGCGGCACTTGGGGCGTAGTGGTTTTGCGGGCGTGCCGTGCTTCCTTTACCGAAAATCCATTTGGTAAACCAGATGCTCGCGGATAGAATAAAGTCGACGGCAGCCCAAGTAGTGAAGAGCTGGGCAGCGCCGTTGCTTGGTCAAGAGGTCAGTGCCTTAATGGCAGCGACTTGTTATGCTTCGAATGCTGCTTGAGTGCCTCGGAAAGTTCGATAAGCGCCGTGAAGAGCGAGACCAAAGCAACCAAGAGCTCTACGAGCTCTGATGGGCCCGGGATGACCTCTGATTCAAGTCACCGGGCCTCAATCTTTTTTATGCATTTGAATAGAGCGGGCGGCACTCTTGGGGCCGTCTGTGTGGCGAGTGCCTGGCGCATGGCATTGCGTCTCGCTTTCATGTCCGCACGGGCACCTATCCTTACGGCAATATAGCCGCCTATGTAGCAAGCGGCAGTTGACGGAGAAAGGCCCTAACCGTGTCAGCTGAAAAGACGCCGTGTATCTCGGCTATCGATACGACGAACTTTGCGCGCCAGATTGTGCTGGACTTTGAGTTTGCGCCGGTGCCAAAGCAGCGCCAGCGCCGTGGACTGCGCAACGAGATTATCGAGGTCGGTGCCGTCAAGCTCGATTACCGCGGCAACGTTATGGGCGAGTTCTCGCAGTTTGTGCAGACGGAATTTACCGAAGGCGTTGCGTTTCCCGTCCGCGAGCTCACGGGGATATCGGCCGTGGACACCGCGATGGCCGATCCGCTCTACATGGTGATCAAAAGGCTCGGCGATTGGATCGGTCGCTACTCCGCCCAGGTGGTTTGCTGGAGCGGAGCGGATCGTCGACAGCTTTTGACCGAGTGCCAGGCAAAGCGCATCGACCTTTCCGCATTTCCTACGGACTGGGCCGACCTGCAGGCGTTTTACACTTCGATTATGGATGTGGGCAGCCACGGGTTCGTCTCATTGGGCGACGCGGCAACGTGGTTTGGCATCGAGTTCGACGAGTCGACGGGCCACGCTCACAGCGCCCTTGCCGATGCGCGCGTAACCGCCAAGCTGCTCAAACAGATGATGGACGGGGACTACCGTGTGAGCCCGCACGCCCAGGAAGTCCGCCAGCGGTGGGGGATGGGCGAGCGACCCCAGACGCGCCTTTCCAGCAAGTGCCCCGAGCTGGGCGACCTGCTGCTGAAGCTGAAGGCGGAGGGGAGGTAGGGGCGTTAGCTGTCTGCATGGCGCGTGCCTGTCGCGTATCGTTACTCTTCCTGCTGCTTGGCAGTCAAGATGTAGACGTTCTCGGCGTCCACGGCGATCTGCGTGGGGCGGTTGTAGAGGGTGTCGATCTCCTTTACGCTCTGCTTGAACGGCGCGACGTCGGGTGTCTTTGCCTGATGGAGCTTCTTGAGGAGTTTCTCGGATTGCCTGTCGTTGAACCTGCCGATGTCCTCTCCTGCGCCCTCGAGCGCCTCGTCGATGAGTGTATGGTCGCCCACGGGGGTCTTTGCGATGGCACGTCCTAGCAACTTGCCAGCGGATGCGATGCCGCCCAGCAGCGCCGAATCGACGGTGTCGGCAGTTCCCGCCTCGAGGGCGTCGTAACACTCGGTGTAGAGCTCGCGGTACGCGAGCGAATCGGCCTCGATCTTCGCGGTGGCGTCCGCGAGCTTTGCGGGCTCGAAGTTCTGGGCGAGCATAGGTTCGAGGAACAGCGAGAACGCGTGGATGTAGGTGGCGAGCTGGCAGTCTTTGAGGTAGTCGAGCACCTTGTCGAGACGTCTGCCCAAGCCGTCTCGCACCTCGATGAACCCTTTCTTTTTCAGGTCCGACTGCGCCAGTGAGCGGAAGTGCTCTATGTCCTGCTCGGAGGCATGCATGATGTCGATTACCTTCATATGGGCGCTAGTCATTTCGATGGCGTTGTCGTAGTAGAGACCGTAGCTGTTGAGGATGTCTGCAAGTGTCTTGAGGTTGCCGCGCATGTTGGCCTTGTCGCGCTGGCGCATATAGTCGAACATTTCGTCGACGGACTCCTGGATGGAGTAGAGCTTTTGGTTTATCTGCGCGATTGCGGCTGCCATGAACAGCGACGTCGGGTCGTAGGGCACTTGCGTGACACTTGTGGCGATGTCGCCCTCGACAACGTGGAAGCGAGCCTGCCCAAAGCCCTTGGCGGCGTCGCGGTAGCCCCCCGTGAGACCGCTGCCGTCCTTGAACGAGTAGAGTATTGACGGATCGAGCGGGTTTCCAAGCTTGTCAGTCGCCTGGAGCAGCGTGGGTACGCTCACCGTGTTGGTGACGGTGCGAAACATCGAGGGGAGCGAGGCAAACGCCACGCCGAGTTGGGGAATTCGCTCGAGCGGTAGCTTGATGGCGCCGGAGACGTCCACCCGCTCCTGGGTGAGCGCGAGGTGGATTTTGGTGGATGCGAGCTGTTTTGCCACGAGTTCCTCTTGGCTGCCGTCCGTCGAGGGTTTGATCTCGTTGTCTGCCATAGCGTGCTCCTTGCTTACATTAATAGTCGCGGGCATTATCTCACCGTTGTGTGACCTGCTGGGACGGAACGGATTAGCGGTAGTACGAGGCCGATTGACGGTCGAGGTACGTCAACCTTAAGGACTTTCCTGCGGACGCTCATGTGACAAATCTGCCGTATGTAGATAAGCAATAAGTCAATGGCCCCGGGAATGACCTCTGACTCAAGTCAACGGGGCTCATTTTGCTTTCTTTGGAGCTTTCTCACGGGGCTGACTTTACTTCGTCTCATTTCGTATAAAGCAGCTGCTAGATTGCATAGTGATGATAAAATTAATCAATTCAACATCAGCAGCTGTCGCTTTGCGCGATGAGGGGTTCCGAGACGTATGAACGAGTCTGATACACGGCTTAAGCTCATCGATCCTGCGATTATGAAGTCGTGGGATCGCAACACCCAAGTCTTCACTGAGTATTTCTTTACCAGTGGCGAGATTGTCGTGCGCGGAAGCATGGTCTCCCGCAAAGACAAAAAGAAGGCGGACTACCTTCTTATGTACGCTCCCGGTATCCCAATCGCAATCGTCGAAGCCAAGGATACGGACCACACCGTTGATGCCGGTCTCCAACAGGGGATGGGATATGCCCAGCTGCTCGATATTCCGTTTGCGTACAGCTCAAACGGAAAGGGTTTTGTTGAACACGATTTTCTTACCGGGAAAGAGCGCACTTTTGCCATGGACGAGTTCCCCACTCCGGCGGAACTCTGGACACGGTACTCAAAAGCTAAGGGGCTTGAGCATCCGTATAGCCAGGAGATTGTGACCGCTCCGTATTACCAGGAGCACGGTGGCAATCATCCTCGCTACTATCAGTGCATCGCCATTAATCGTACGCTTGAAGCTATTGCGCGAGGCAAGAATCGCATCTTGCTCGTTATGGCGACGGGAACGGGAAAGACTTTTACGGCCTTTCAAATCGTTCATCGCTTGCGACAGACTACCGAGGTTCGTAAGGTTCTCTATCTGGCGGACCGCAATATTCTTGTCGATCAGACCATAGACGGCGATTTCAAGCCTCTCAAGAGGGTTACAACCAAGGTCGTAGGTCGAAAGCTCGATTCTGCTTACGAGATCTATTTCTCGCTCTACCAACAGCTTGTTGGTGAAAACGGTGAGGAAATATTCCGCGAGTTCGACGCGGAATTCTTCGACTTGATTATCGTCGACGAGTGCCATCGCGGAAGCGCCGCGGCGGACTCTGCATGGCGTAAGGTGCTCGAGTATTTCAATTGCGCAATTCAAATCGGAATGACGGCCACGCCAAAAGAGACTGAAGAGGTTTCAAACATTACCTACTTCGGCGAACCTGTCTATACCTACTCCCTTAAACAGGGTATCGAGGATGGCTTTCTTGCCCCGTATAAAGTTATTCGCCCTAAGCTGAACGTCGACATTTACGGATACCGTACTGAGGAAGGCACCGTAGATGATCGCGGTGAAGCTCTGCCCAAACGTGTTTTCGAGAAGCAGGACTTCGACAGCGAGATCGTCATCAAAGAGCGCTACGAGGAAGTTGCCAAGCGGATAACTCAATTTCTAAAGGAGACGGATCGTTACTCCAAGACCATAGTCTTTTGCGTTGACATCGAGCATGCCGAAAACATGCGACGTGCCCTTGTAAACGAGAACGCCGATATCGTAAGAGATCACCCCACCTACATCATGAAGATTACGGGTGACGACAGGGAAGGTAAGGCTCAGTTAGATAACTTCATCGACCCCGACGAGAAATACCCGACCATCGTTACGACTTCGAAGCTTCTCACCACTGGCGTTAATTGCAAGACGTGTAAGGTAGTCGTGCTCGACAACAAGTTCGGTGAGCACGGAATGACGGAGTTCAAGCAGATTATCGGCCGCGGAACCCGTATCTGTGAGGACTACGACAAACTCTATTTCACTATCCTCGATTTTCGTGACGCATCGCGTTTGTTCGCAGATCCCGAGTTCGATGGTGAGCCTGTTGTTGTGTTTGAGCCTAATCCGGGTGACCCCATTGCGGACCCGGGTCCCGGCGGCAATGGCGGCAGACCCGTCCCGCCTCCGCCTCCGATCGTAGACCCACCCGTATTACCGCCGGACGATTCGTCCTCCCATGTGAAATATCACGTTCATGGGGCCGACGTCTATGTAGTGTCGGAGATGGTGCAGTATTACTCCTCCGATGGCCTTCTTGTAACTGAGAGCCTTAAGGACTATACGCGAAAAAACATCCTTGGCGAATACGACACTCTTGACCACTTCCTAGCGGCGTGGAACTCTGAACACAAGAAGCAGGCGATTATCGATGAGCTGCGCGCTCATGGCGTATTTCTAGATGAGCTGCGGCGCGAGACTGGCCAGGAGCAAATGAGCGACTTTGACCTCATCTGCCATATTGCTTACGACCAGAGGCCTCTTACGCGCAGCGAGAGGGCCAATAGTGTCAAGAAAAAGGGCGTGCTCTATGAGTATGCCGGCGTCGCGCGTGAGGTCCTTGAAGCGCTTCTCGACAAATATGCGACGTCGAACCTCGTAGACTTGGACGATACCCATGTCCTCGACCTCGAGGAATTCCGTCGGTTTGGCAGCCCTATGAAGATTGTCGCCGCATTCGGCGGCAAACAACAGTACATTCAGGCAGCACAGATGCTCGAGGACGAGCTCTATATCGCATAGAGAAAGGTAACGATAGCAAATGGCACTGGGATCTCTTGTAAAGACCCTGCAGAACATCATGCGTAAAGACGCCGGCATCAATGGTGATGCACAGCGCATCGAGCAAATGACCTGGCTTTTCTTCCTCAAGATCTACGATGCTAAGGAGCAGGAGTGGGAGTTTCACGATGACTCCTATCAATCCATCATCCCCGAGCGTCTGCGCTGGCACAGCTGGGCGCATGATGCGAAGGACGGCAAGGCGCTTACCGGCGATGAGCTCCTCGATTTTGTAAACAACGATCTCTTCAAGACTCTCGAGAGCTTAGAGCTTGCACCTGGGGCACCCCTGTGTCACGTCGTCGTTAAGGCAGCCTTTACTGACGCTAACAACTACATGAAAGATGGCATCCTGCTTCGTCAGGTCGTCAATGAGATTGACGAGGCGGTTGACTTTACCGAGTACAAAGAGCGCCACGCTTTCGGCGAAATATACGAGACCATCCTTAAAGACTTGCAGTCCGCGGGCAATGCCGGTGAGTTTTACACGCCCCGAGCGGTGACCGACTTTATGGCCCGAGCACTTGCGCCCAAGCTCGGTGAGACCGTGGCTGACTTTGCTTGCGGCACAGGCGGCTTTTTGACGAGCGCCCTCAACATCCTCCGCGGCCAGATAGAGACTCCGGCTGATCGCGTGGCCTACACGAGCTCGGTTTATGGCATCGAGAAGAAACAACTGCCCTATCTGTTGTGCATAACCAACATGTTGCTACACGACATCGACAACCCCAAGGTCTTTCACGATAACTCGCTTGAAAAAGATGTTCGCGAATGGAAGCACAAGCCTGATGGCCAGTTTGATGTCGTACTCATGAATCCCCCCTATGGAGGATCTGAAAGCGCGTCAGTGCAAAACAACTTCCCTGTTGCGCTCCGTAGCTCCGAAACTGCGGATCTATTTCTTGGACTCATCCTTTATCGTCTTAAGCGAGGCGGCCGAGCTGCTGTCATCATTCCGGATGGCTTTCTCTTTGGCCAGGATAGCGCGAAGACGGAGATCAAGCGTCGCCTGCTTGAGGATATGAACCTGCATACTGTTTTGCGCCTTCCGCAGAGCGTTTTCGCTCCCTACACGAGCATCACTACAAACGTTCTGTTCTTCGATAATTCCGGGGCTTCTGAGGGCGTCTGGTTCTATCGCATGGATATGCCCGAGGGATATAAACACTTTTCTAAGACTAAGCCCATTAGGCTCGAACATTTTGCACCTGTAAAGGAATGGTGGGAGAACCGTCGAGATATCGAGGAAGACGGTAATCCCAAGGCAAAGTTCTATACGGTCGACGAGTTGCGAGACGGCGGCTTCAATCTTGATTTGTGTGGCTATCCACACGAGGAAGAAGAGATTTTGCCGCCCGACGAGCTGATTAGGAGCTACAAAGAAGGGCGCGCTAAGCTCGACGACGAGATTGACCAGAAGTTGGCTCGAATTTGCGAGATTCTTGGGATTGAGGCGTAGATGAAGGCAAAAGACCTGAAGAACTCAATTCTGCAAATGGCGGTCGAGGGCAAGCTTGTGCCGCAGAATCCGAACGACGAGCCTGCCAGCGTCCTTCTCGAACGCATCCGTGAAGAGAAGCATAAGCTTATCGCTGAGGGTAAGGCCAAGTTCCCCAAAGGCGGGGAGAGCATTATCTATATCGGTTCCGATGGCTCCCCCTATGAGAAGAGGGTGAATGCCAAGGGCCGCGTGCTGAGCAATAAGTGCATTGCGGACGAAGCGCCGTTTGATGAGCTGCCCGATGGCTGGGCTTGGGCGAGGCTAGAAGATTGCTGCAACGCCATTGTTGACTGCCCCCACTCAACGCCTTGCTATCTCGCCGCTGAAACAGGCTACTCGGCGATTGATACAAATTGCATGGATGATGACTGGCACCTAACGGGATTGCGCTCATTGTCGCGGGAATCCTATGAGAAAAGGACGAAGCGATATGTTCCGCAAGCTGGTGACATTATTTTTTCTCGTGAGGGCTCGATTGGACGCTCGGTTATTCTGCATGAAGGAAATACCTGTCTTGGCCAGCGAGTGATGCTTCTCAGCTGTAACGAAGTGCTGTTGTTTAATAAGTACTGTCAAGTCGCGCTTTCCTCGCCTTATGCATGGAGGCTATATCGTGCTGCAAATATCGGAACGGGCGTAAAGCACATCAATGTTTCAATGATTAAGACGCTATTTCTCCCCCTCCCGCCTCTCGCCGAGCAGCGCCGCATCGTCGAGCGCGTC
>UQHK01000004.1 GCA_900540855.1 uncultured Collinsella sp. | reverse complement strand
GCGGTCTTTCATGCAGCAGGGGCTCTCAATGTTTTATGTCCTGCTCATATCGTCTGTGTCGGCACTTGGGGACAGTCCTTATGTCAAGAGATTGGTGCAAGAGGGATAGGTTGCCTTGCGTCGATCTAAATAGGTTGCGGTGAGATAGTTCTTGAATTGGCCTTATTGAGGACTAAACAGGAACTATCTCACCGCAACTGCGTTGAACGTTTTTTGGCAACTGGTTTACTTGCTCGCGAAGAGCCAGACCAGGATGATCGCTAGAATCACGGCGACGATGCAGACGATGGCACCGGTGAATTTGATGCGTGAGTCGCGGGTGCGCTCTCGTACGTCATCCTCGGTAGCCTCGAGCTGGGCCACTTCGCGCTCGGTTTCGGCGTGTTCGGCTTTGTCTCGGGCCAAGGATCCTGCAAGCGACTCAGTGATCTCTGGGTGGTCGTGCACCTCGGTCGCCTGTTCGATGATCGACTGCGCATGTGCGGCATCTGCTTGGGCGTTGGCGATGCTCTGCTCCTGGTCGCGGCGTGCCTTGTCCTCGGCAGTGATCTTCTCGCGCAGTTCGCGCTGACGAGTCGCGGCGGCTGTCTTCGCCGTCTGCAGCTCGTCGCGCGCGGCATCGGCTTCGGTCGTCACGGCTTGGTGCGCGCGTTTTGCGTCGGCGATAGGGGCTTGAGCCTGCTCGACGGCCTGCTCGGCTGCGGCAAGCGAGTGCTCAAGGTCGGCGGTGATGCGCGGGACATCTTCTTCGGCTTTACGCAGGGCATCTGCCGTGTCGGAAATCTGCATCGAGAGCTCACTGGTGCGCACCGTATAGTTGGCGGGATTTGCCGAGGGATTGCGTTGCAGCTCGGCATACTCATGGCGCAGCGTCTCGAGCTGGGCGCGCGTGGCGTCGACGGTTTGTTGTGCGGCCGCAATGCCGGCGTCTCGCTCGGCCTTCACCTTGTCGCAGATGCGCTTGGAATCCTCAAGACGTCGAACGAGGCGGTTGCCGGTCTCGCGAGAGCTCGCCTCGCGGGCCTCCACGGCGTCGAGCGCGGCCTTCAGGCGGAGCTCAGTCGCGTCATCCTCTGTCTTCATTTGTTCGAGCTGACCATTGAGCTCTGTCGCTTTGGCGGCGTGGGCATCACGGTCAATCTCGGCTGCCGCAGCGGTCTTTTGCGCTGTGGCGATCGCCTGACGCTGGTCGGCGACGATCTGGTCGTAGCGGCCTGCGATATCCTGGCGCGTCTCGAGTTCCTCGGCCTGATCGGCAATGCGCTGCTCAAGTTCGGCCAGGTGGGCGCGGGCATCGGCAAGTGCCTTTTTCGCGGCGTTCATCTCGCGCATGGCCGAGGCGCCCTGGGCGATAAAGGTGCCCACGGCGTTCGCAGTGTTCGAGACAGCGGTCCCCAGATCGCGGCTCGAGGCGGAGGAGTGCGGGGCGGTCGGGCGAGCGGTGTCGGCAGCGTCCGCATCGGCAGCCTGCGGCACGGCGATATTGCCGGTACCGCCCTCGATCACAGAAAAGCCTGCTGCGTGCGGGTCGACCGCATCGGCGCCAATCGTGGGATGCTCGAGCTGCAGAAACGAGGGCATGGTGCTGCCCTGGTCGGCAACCGGAGTCTCGCCGGGTACAAAGGTCGAGGCCGCCTCGGCGGCCTCCTCTTCCTCGGCGTCAACGTCAGCGTCGGCCACGGCGTCTTTCATCGCTTTGACGGCATCCATCATGGAGTCCATGACGGCGTCGAGCTCTTCTTCCGAAGAAACCTCGATGGGGCCCGCAGCTTGCGGAGCGGCATCCTGTACGGGGTCGTCGTCCTGAGCGGGCGCATCGTCGTTTTGCTCGTCTGCATCTTCGGCGCCAGGGGTTTCCGCCGTAGCGCTTTCGTCCAAGATGGGGTCGTCGAGGTCAATATCATCGCAGGTCACAGCGTCGGCATCTGCAGTGACGTCTGCGGAATGATCAATATGCTGCTGAGTCTGGGGGTCCAGCTCGTCTGTCATAGGCATGCGCTCCTCATCGTTGTTTGTCACCCTATGATAAAGTCTCGCGCCGACATCCCACGCGCCGCAGCAAAGTTTCAAAACGTGTTCGATAGCTCATTTGGATGACAAAAATTCGGCCTCTTTATCCGGTTCGTGCTTGACATCCCCTTCGCCGAATAACGTTGTGCCGTTCGCCTGCTGCGGTCTTTATTTTTCACTTGAACACGTTAAAGTTGCATTTCAGCTTTTGGCGCGTGAATTTGGGTGCGCGCAGTCGGCGGGCGTGCCCGTCGTGATTTGAAAGGACTTTCTTATGGGACTTTTCACTGGCAAGACCGTGATTATCACCGGCGGCGGCAAGGCTACGCTTAAGGACGGCTCCGCTGGCTCCATCGGCTACGGCATCGATATCGCTTTTGCCAAGGAGGGCGCAAACCTCGTCATTACCGGCCGCAACGTCGCCAAGCTCGAGGCTGCCAAGGAGTCTCTCGAGGCGGGGTACGGCGTTAAGGTTCTGCCTGTTCAGGCCGATGTCTCGGCTGGTCAGGACAACGAAGCCGTCGTCCAGAACGTCATCGACAAAGCGATTGAGGAGTTCGGTCGCATCGACGCCGTCGTCAACAACGCTCAGGCCAGCGCCTCGGGCGTGACCATTGCCGATCACACCATGGACCAGTTTGACCTGGCCATTTACTCTGGCCTGTATGCCACCTACCTGTACATGCAGAAGGCCTATCCGCACCTGAAGGAGACCAAGGGCTCCGTGGTCAACTTTGCTTCGGGCGCCGGCCTGTTTGGCAACTACGGCCAGTGCAGCTATGCCGCTGCCAAGGAGGGCATCCGCGGCCTGACTCGCGTCGCCGCCAACGAGTGGGGCAAGGACGGCATCAACGTCAACATCGTTTGCCCGCTTGCCTGGACTGCTGCGCTCGAGAACTTCCAGGATGCCTATCCCGAGGCGTTCAAGGCCAACGTCCACATGCCGCCGGCGGGCCACTACGGCGACGTCGAGAAGGAGATCGGCCGCGTGGTCGTTCAGCTCTGCGGCCCCGACTTTAAGTACATGAACGGCGAGACCGTCACCCTCGAGGGCGGCATGGGCCAGCGTCCGTAGGGTTACGCGGTTTTACCAAACCGCGTAACGGCTCGACGCTGCGCGGTCGCCAGAGCGACAACTTGTCATTCAAAGAGGACGGCATGACCAGAAGGTCTATGCCGCCCTCTTTTCATGCCAATTTGTTCGCTCTGGCGACCGCTCGCTGACATTTCCAAGACATCGGCGTTGCCAAAACATCGGCGTTGGCGTGGCTGGTAAATAGCTCCACTCATTGGGGACGTACTTAAATGAGTACCCGCCGCATGAGAGTGGATAATCTCCCGTTTTTGGTTTGTGTTTCGGGCCAAAGTGGGAGATTATCCACTCTCGTGAGGTAAGCGTCCGAAAATCCACGCTCGTTTGCTGCCCCCTTTGCGCCAGTTTCTGTCGAGTCGGTGCTTCTTGCGGGTTGCCCGTATAATGGTTTGCGTATGAGCCGCAACCAAGGAGTTCCAGTTTATGGACCAGAGCCTTTTTAAATTCGACCTGATCGCCGAGGATCCGACCACACATGCGCGTGCCGGCGTGCTGCACACCCCGCACGGCGACATCGAGACACCGATCTTCATGCCCGTGGGCACCAAGGCAAACGTCAAGGGTATTCCTACCGAGACCGTCAAACAGCTCGGCGCCCAGATCGTGCTTGCCAACACCTATCACCTGTCCATGCGTCCCGGCGAGGACACCATCGCCGAGCTGGGCGGACTGCACAAGTTTATGAACTGGCGCGGCCCCATCCTCACCGACTCGGGTGGTTTCCAGGTGTTCAGCCACAACGACGCGGTCAAGCTCACCGACGAGGGCGTGCGCTTTATCGTCAACGACTACGACGGCCGCCACGTGTTCTGGACACCCGAGGACAACATGGAAATCGCCATGAAACTCGGCTCCGACATCTGCATGCAGCTCGACCAGTGCCCGGGCTATCCCGCCACGCGCGCCTACGTTGAGCGCGCCGTTGAGCTGTCGAGCATGTGGGCCGAGCGCTGCTATAAGGCGCATACCCGCGATGACCAGGCGCTCTTTGGCATCGTTCAGGGCGGCATGCACCTGGATCTGCGCCTGCGTTCGCTGCGCCATCTGGAGGAGTGCGGCGACTTCCCGGGCTATGGTATCGGTGGCTATTCGGTGGGCGAGGATCACGAGACCATGTTCGAGACCCTGGCGCCGCTCGTGAGCGAGTACATGCCCAAGCATAAGCCGCGCTACCTGATGGGTGTCGGCAACCCGACCACGCTCGTGCGCGGCGTTGGCGTGGGCATCGACATGTTCGACTGCGTCCTGCCGACGCGCACCGGCCGCATGGGTACGGCGTTCTCCAGTGAAGGTCGCCTTAACTTCCGCAACGCGCGCTTTGCGCACGACGACGGCCCCATCGACCCCACCTGCACCTGCCCGGTGTGCACGGGCGGTTACAGCCGTGCGCTCATCCGTCACATGGTCACGCAGAAGGAGATGCTCGGCGGCATTCTGCTTTCGATGCACAACATCTACTACCTGCTCAACCTTATGCAGCGGGCCCGCCAGGCCATTATCGAGGGCCGCTACGGCGCGTTCGTGAGCGACTGGATGAACAGCCCTGCGGCGGTGGATTACTAAGAGCAGCACGGGCGCTTGCAGAGCGCGGGCAACGGCAAGGGGCGAGCGCCGGCCGGTCATCACGTTTGCTAACACCGCTTGCGCGACCGATGACCGATAGCTTGCAAGCACTTGATGCATCGTGGGTACCATACCGAATAGTTGATGTTCGGGCGGGTGTTTGGCGCACAGCGTCGACCCCGCCCGTTTTTCTTTTTCTCGATAGGAGTACCCATGATTAAGAATGAGAACGTCGAGGGCGAGCCTGTCTACGACGAGACGTACCGCCGCGGCCCCGTGGTCATGCGCGGCCCCATGATTCCTAAGGACAACACCTACGCCAACCTGCTGGCGCCCGAGGAGTCGACTGACTGGCTGCACGCCGACCCCTGGCGCGTGCTGCGAATTCAGGCAGAGTTTGTCGATGGCTTTGGCGCACTTGCCGAGCTTGGACCTGCGGTGACCATCTTCGGTAGCGCCCGCACGCCCAAGACCGATCCGCTCTACAAGGCGGCGCGCACCGTCGGGCGCAAGATCGCGCAACGTGGCGTGGCGGTCATCACCGGTGGCGGCCCCGGCATCATGGAAGCGGCCAACAGGGGAGCAGCGAGTGTCAACGGCAAGTCAGTTGGCCTAGGCATTGAATTGCCGCACGAGCACGGGCTCAACAAATACGTGAACCTCGGCATGGACTTCCGCTACTTCTTTGTGCGCAAAACCATGTTCGTTAAGTACAGCTCGGGCGCCATCGTATTTCCCGGCGGCTTTGGCACGCTCGACGAGATGTTCGAGGTTCTCACGCTGGTGCAAACGCACAAGGTCAAGCGCATGCCGCTCGTGTTGGTGGGCAGCGAGTACTGGCAGGGCCTGTTCGACTGGCTCAACGGCCCGGTGATGGACGCCGGTATGATCAGCCCGCTCGATCCGGAGCTGGTGCACATTACCGATGACCTCAACGAGGCCGTCGACATCGCCCTGAGCGGGCTGATGTAGAGTAGCTAAAATGGGATGGGGCTAAAAAGACCGGTGCGTAACGTTACATGCCAGTCTTTTTAGCCCCGTCCCAAATGAACTGCTTCTAAGTTGCGGTGGAATAGGGATTGATTTGCGGCTGATAAGCCAAAAACAGTCCCTATTCCACCGCAGGTGGTAAAGGTGCCCCTAGTGGATGGGCTGGTAGCGGGGGCAGTAGCTAATGGCGATGGCGTCGACGCCTACATGGGTGGCGATGGTGCAGCCGATGGGGCCGGTGCCGGCGTCTACGTAGTTCTGGCCTGCGAGCGCTTGGTTGACGAGATCCTGCTCCTCGGCGGCGCCGGTCGTGAGCACGCGCACGCTGGAGCCCGGATGCTCGGCCAAAAATGCGAGGCAATCGGCCATGGTGTTGGCGACGATGCGTTTGGCGCCGCGACCCTTTTTGATGGCCTTGATCTCGCCCGATTTCCACTCCGGCGAAACGGCCAGGCGAATGTTGAGCATCTGCGTGAGTTGGCCGGCGAGCTTGGGCGCGCGGCCGTTCTTAACGAGGTTTTCGAGCGTGCGGGGAATCAGCAGCAGGTGGGCGTCGGGCAGCGTCGCGCGGATCTGTGCCTCGGTCTCGTCCAGGCTGCGGCCGTCCTCGCGCATGGCCAGCGCGTACTCCACCAGCAGGCCCTCGGCACCCGAGCCGGTGCGCGAGTCGATGCAGCGCACGTCGAGCTCGTGCGTTTCGGCTGTCAGGCTGGCGTTGGCATAGCAGGCGGACCACTCGCTGCACAGCGAGATAAAGATGGCGCTGTCGTGGCCGTCGGCGAGCACGCGATCAAAGAGCGCCTTGAACTCGCCGGCGCTCGGCTGCGAGGTGTGCGGCAGCTGCTCGGAGCCGGCCATGCGCGCGACGTACTCCTGGGCGGTAATCTGCACCTGGTCGAGCAGGTCCTCGCCCTCGATAATCACATGCAGCGGAATCACGTGAATGCCGAGCTCTTGGGCGCGGGCGGGGGAGATGTCCGACGTGGAGTCGGTTATGATGGCAAAAGACATAATTGCACCTTTCGTTGGGGCGCCTGCGCGCCGCCTTCTGAGAGCAAAGTGCGACAAGTATAGTGGAGTTGCTCTACATTGCTAGGTTCAATTGTTGAATAGTCAACAGTTTGAAGTGTCAGTGTGGAAATCATCAACTGGGGAAGAGGGATGCCGATGGAGGCGCTGGAGATATGCAAGCGGCCGGTCGTGCTGTTCGATTTTGACGGCACGGTGGCAGATACGGGTCGGGCGGTGATGACCTCGACGCGCAAGACGTTGGCTGCGCGTGGGTTTTTGGAGGCGCAGATGGGCGACCTGCGTCGCATGATCGGGCCGCCCCTGTGGAAGAGCTTCCATGACTTTTATGGCTTCTCCCGCGAGGAGTCGCTTGTGGTGGCCGACGAGTACCGTGCCTTTTTTGATGAGTTGGGACCGGAAGAGTATCCCGTGTTCGATGGAATCCCCGAGCTGCTCGATGGCCTTGTCGCACAGGGGCATCGCTTGGCCGTGGCGACGTCGCGCATGGAGGCGAAGTGCATCGATATGGTGCATGAGCTGGGGCTTTGCCAGTTCGAAGCCGTGGTTGGCATGAATCCGCCGCGGGGACGCGAGACCAAGGCCGATTCGGTCCGCGATGCGCTGGCGGCTCTGGGCGCGGCAGCCGACGAGGCCGTGATGGTCGGCGACCGCTTTAACGATGTGGAGGGCGCGCACGCGATGGGCGTGCCGTGCATCGGCATCTATTCGGGCGCGGCGGCGCCGGGTGAGCATGAGGCCGCGGGCGCTGATGCGGTGGTGCACTCGGTGGCCGAGCTTGCTAAACTTTTCGCTATCTAATGACGTAATGTGAGGGGCGGGCACGCTCGCCGCTCATTGGTAAGGAGGTCGTCAATGAATCAGGTGGAGCAGAGCGTCGCTGAGTATGTAGACGAAGTTTGGGAAGATGTCGTCGCCGATATCGAACAGCTGGTGAGCTATCCGTCCGTGGCAGTTTCTGCCGATGCGGAGCCCGGCGCGCCGTTTGGCCGCCCGGTCCGTGATGCGCTCGATTGCGCGCTCGGCATTGCGCAAAAGCTCGGCTACCAGACGAGCGACGACGAGGGCTATGTGGGCATTGCCGATATCCCGGGTCGCGGCGACAAGCAGCTCGCGACCATCTGCCACGTAGACGTGGTGCCCGCCGGCCCCGGCTGGAACACCGACCCGTTTGCGATGGAGCGTCGCGAGGGCTGGCTGCTTGGCCGCGGCGTTATCGACGACAAGGGCCCTGCCGTGCTGTCGCTCTACGCCGGCGCCTATCTGCTCAAGCACGGCATTGTTCCGCGCTACACCTTCCGCGCACTGCTGGGCTGCGATGAGGAAGTGGGCATGTCCGACGTTCACCATTATCTGGAGAACCACGCAGACCCCGACTTTTTGTTTACGCCCGATGCCGAGTTCCCGGTCTGCAATGCCGAGAAGGGCCAGTTTGGGGCGACGTTTGTGAGCTCCAAGATCGACGGCGGGCGCATTGTGTCCTGGAGCGGTGCCGAGGCGAGCAACGCTATTCCGTCGCAGTCTATCTGCGAGCTTGCGATTGCCGCCGATGAACTGCCGGCGCCTGTTGAGAATGCCGGCCGCCTGGAGATCACGGCGCTCGATAACGGGCATGCGCAGATTTTTGCCCACGGCATTGGCGGTCATGCCTCGATGCCCGAGGGAACGATCAATGCCGTCGGCCTCATCGTGGCGTATCTGCGCGAGGCCGAGGATGCGTTTGGTGCCCGTGACGAGCGCCTGCTGACGCCTGCCGAGCACCAGTTCGTCAAGTTCCTGGCCTTTGTGCATGCGGATGCCTATGGCCGCGGCCTGGGTATCGATGCGACGAACGCGGCGTTTGGCCCGCTCACCTGCAACCCCGGCGTCATTCGTGTGGCAGATGGCCACATTGAGCAGGTCATCGACGTGCGCTTCCCCGATAGCACGAGCGCCGATACCATCCGTGAGCAGCTCGAGCCGCTCGTGGGCCGCTTTGGCGTGACGTGCCGCGTGGGTCGTACAAAGGTGCCGTTCTCGGTCTCTGCCGACGACCCGGCCGTGAAGGCGCTCATCGACACCTACAACGAGTTTACGGGCAAGGATGCCGAGCCCTTTGCCATGGGCGGCGGCACGTACGCGCGCAACTTTGCCCGCGCCGTCTCGTTTGGCCCCGAGGAGACCGGTCTGGAGCTGCCCGAGTGGGGCGGCCAGATGCACGGTCCCAACGAGTGCGCCAACGAGGAACAGCTCAAGCAGGCGCTCAAGATCTACATCGTGGCAATCCTGCGCCTCAACGAACTCGAGCTGTAGGGCTTCCCCAGGCACCCGACCTTGCCCCTCAAACCGTCGCTTGCGTACCAAAGTACGCGGCGCTCCTCTTTCGGGGCAATCTCGGGCACCTGGGAAACCCCTATATCCTGCTTGGATACAAACTTGCATTACAAGCCCGGTGCTTTTGCCCGGGCTTTTTGCGTCACTTGGGGACGCTCCTTTTGTGCCGGCAGATAAGGAGCGTCCCCAAAAGCCGGCAGATTGACTTTGCCAAAACATCGGCGTTGCTGGGGTAGTCGTTGGGGACGTTCTTAAACGACTAGTCAAACAAGAACGTCCCCAATGACTACTTTCCTCTGGTGTAAAAGGCGCGCCATGCTTGGCGCTGGATTGTTATCCGTTTGTAAAGGCTGGGCAGAGCTTGCGGTAAGGGTCTATCAAATGTCCGTAAGAAACCGCAGATAAGGCGGGCGCTGCCCGGTCGGGGCCGTATCTTTCCAAACAGCAAAGCGGGCAGGGTGCCCGCGAGTCGCATGTATGAAAGGAAGATCATGCTCGATCAGGCTTATTCTCGTCGTCAGTTCCTCGGCCTTGCTGGTGGTCTTGCCAGCATCGTCGGTCTCGGTCTCGTTGGTTGCGGCGGCTCCAACGCCGCCAACACCGCTGCTGAGGGCAGCGCCGCTGCTGCCGAGTCCGTCTCGGGCGAGGTGACCTACGACGGCGCCTCCTCGTTCCAGGCTCTCGTCGAGGCTGCTGCCGAGAAGTTTATGGATGCCAACCCCGACGTCTCCGTCTCCGGTTCGGGCAACGGTTCGGGCAAGGGCCTGACCGCTGTCGCCGCCGGCACCGTCACCATCGGTAATTCCGATGTCTTCGCCGAGACCAAGCTCGAGGCCGATCAGGTCAAGAACCTCGTCGATCACGAGGTCGCCGTCGTGGGCATGGGCCCCGTCGTCTCCAAGAACGTGACAGTCGACGACCTGACCCTCGAGCAGCTCAAGGGCATCTTCTCCGGCCAGATCACCAACTGGAAGGAGGTCGGCGGCGACGACGCTACCATCGTCGTCCTCAACCGCAAGGCAGGCTCCGGTACCCGCGCCACCTTCGAGGCTACCGTCTTTGGCGACGAGGCCGTCGACTTTAAGGGCGACGCCGAGCTCGACAAGTCCGGTGACGTCCAGACTCAGATGGGCAGCACCGACAACGCCATCTCTTACCTGGACTTCTCGCACTTCGATGACTCCAAGTTCAATGCCATCAAGGTCGAGGGCGTGGAGCCCAAGAGCGCAAACGTCACCGACGACTCCTTTAAGATTTGGGCTACCGAGCACATGTACTGCGCGAAGGACGCCGACGAGGCCACCAAGGCCTTCCTGGAGTTCATGCTTTCCGACGACGTCCAGGGCAAGCTCGTCGAGGAGCAGGGCTTCATTCCCGTCTCTGCCATGAAGGTCGTCAAGGACGCCAGCGGCAAGGTCTCCGCTAAATAAGTAATCGCCCCGGAAAGGTTTGCAATGGCAAAACAGCTGCCAAAGCGCGACCTTGAGAACGTAGGCCTGGGCGTCACGGGCGCGTGCGTAGCGCTCGTGACGCTTGTCGTTGCCGCGCTCATCTTTATGGTCGCCCAAAAGGGCCTCTCGGCATTTGTTAAGGACGGCGTTTCGGTCGTCGAGTTCTTCACCGGCACCAAGTGGGACCTGGCCAACACGGCCGAAAACGGCCTGCCCTATACCGGCGCCCTGCCTCTGATCATCACCTCGTTTGCGGTCATGGTGCTCTCCACGCTCATCGCGCTGCCCATCGCCATCGGCTCTGCCATCTTTGCGGTCGAGATTAGCCCTAAGTTTGGCTCCAAGGTCTTTCAGCCGCTTATTGAGCTTTTGACCGGCATTCCCTCAGTCGTCTTTGGCCTCATCGGTTTTCACGTGGTCGTCGGTCTTATGAAGAGCGTTTTCCACGTGAGCACGGGTCTGGGCATCTTGCCCGGCGCCATCGTGTTGGCCGTCATGATCCTGCCGACCATGACCACGCTTTCGGTCGATGGCCTGCGCGCCGTGCCCGACAGCTACCGTCAGGGTTCGCTCGCACTGGGCTACACCCGCTGGCAGACCATCTGGCACGTGGTGCTCAAGTCCGCCATGCCCTCGCTCATGACCGCAGTCATCCTTGGCATGACCCGCGCCTTTGGCGAGACGCTCGCCGTGCGCATGGTCATTGGCGGCATCGAGGCCATGCCGACGTCGCTGCTGTCGCCGGCGTCTACCATCACCACCACGCTCACCACGTCCATGGCGGTCTATGCCGAGGGCTCGGCCCAGGACGACATCCTGTGGGCGCTCGGCCTGCTGCTGATGGGCATGAGCCTCATCTTTATCCTGATCATCCATCTCATTGGCCGCAAGGGGGCGAAGGCTCGTGGCTAGCACGCGCATCCATATCGACGAGGCGAGACTCGGGCGTGTCCAAAGGCAAGACCGTATCGCCACGGGCGTGCTGACGGCGATTGTCGCCATCGTCATGCTTATCGTCGTCTCCATGGTGGCCTACATCCTGTTCGAGGGTATCTCGACGCTGTTCCAGCCGGGCTTTCTCACGCAGCCCGCACGCGCCAACGGAACGCAGGGCGGCGTGCTCTACCAGCTGTTCGACTCGTTCTATCTGCTGCTGATTACCCTGATCATCTCGGTGCCCATCAGCCTGGGCGGCGCGGTCTTCCTAGTTGAATACGCGACCGACGGTCCCATTCGCGACATCGCCTCGACCGCCATCGAGACGTTGTCTTCGCTGCCCTCCATCGTCGTCGGCATGTTCGGCTTTCTGGTGTTCTCGGTGCAGCTGGGCTGGAAGTACTCCATCATCTCCGGCGCCGTCGCGCTCACCATGTTCAACATCCCCATCCTGGTGCGCGTGATTCAGCAGGCGCTCGAGGACGTGCCGCAGGCCCAGCGCGATGCGTGCCTGGCCATGGGCCTCACTCGCTGGGAGGCCACACTGCACATCCTGATTCCCGAGGCCATGCCCGCCATCGTGACCGGCATCGTGCTTTCGGCCGGCCGCGTGTTTGGCGAGGCCGCGGCGCTGCTCTTTACCTCGGGCATGAGCTCGCCGGTCCGCCTCAACTTCTTGAGCTTTAACCTGTCGAGCCCCACCTGCGCCTGGAACGTGTTCCGTCCCGGCGAGTCGCTGGCCGTGCACATCTACAAGATCTATGGCGAGGGCAGCCCCGAGGCCCAGCAGATCGTCTGGGGCACCGCGGCACTGCTGATGATTTGCGTGCTGCTGTTTAACGTAGTCGCCCGTATCGTGGGCAAGCAACTGGCAAGGAAGATGACGGCCGAATGAGCGATATGAATGCAACGCCCGCAACCGAGGCGGCCACGTCCGACACCCCCCAGGACTTTCTGTCGAGCGTGGGGGAGAGCGAGAGGCGCGTGCGCGTGAGCGGCAAGGCCGTGAGCGACGAGGTCGTGCTCTCCGCCAAGGACGTCAACGTGTACTATGGCGACCACCATGCGCTGCACAATACGTCGCTCGACTTCCACAAGGGTGAGATCACGGCGCTCATCGGGCCTTCGGGCTGCGGCAAGTCGACCTTCTTGCGTAGCCTCAACCTGATGAATCGCGAGATTCGCCGCTGTCGCGTGGAGGGCGAGATCAACTACCGCGGGCGCAACGTGAACACCAAGACCGAGAACACGTACGAGCTGCGTCGCTCCATCGGCATGGTGTTCCAGCAGCCCAACCCCTTCCGCAAGTCTATTCGCGACAACATCGCGTTTGCGCCCAAGCGCCACGGCATCACCGATCGTGATGAGCTCGATCGCATAGTCGAGGAGAGTCTGCGCGGTGCCGCGCTGTGGGACGAGGTCAAAGACAAGCTCGACAAGAGCGCCTACGCGCTTTCGGGCGGTCAGCAGCAGCGTCTGTGCATTGCGCGCACGCTGGCGCTCAACCCCGACGTAATCCTGTTTGACGAGCCCTGCTCGGCGCTCGACCCCATCTCGACGCTGGCGATCGAGGACCTCATGTCGTCGATCGTGGCCGACCGCGCCATCGTCATCGTGACGCACAACATGGAGCAGGCGTCGCGCGTGTCCAACCGCACGGCGTTTTTCTACATGGGCGATATGGTCGAGTACGACGAGACCGACGAGATTTTCCAACGGCCCAAGGATAAGCGGCTGAATGATTACCTCACCGGCATGTTCTCCTAGTCCGGGACATGCTTGAGGCCCGCGGCGGCCACGGTTGCCGCGGGACTGATTGGAGAGGCGGGTCATCTCTTGCGGGAGATGGCCCGCCTTTTTGTGTCGTGTGCTGGTGCGCTTGCCCAAAACCACCACGAAGGCGCCCGTCCCCTTTGTGGTGGTTTTCGCTATCATGGAGAACGTTGAATTTCTACGAAGGAGCAGGGCATATGGCGATTCTTTTGGGATGCGATTCCGTCAGCCTAGAGTTTCCCACCAAGCATATTTTCGATAGCGTGACGCTCGGCGTGGGCGAGGGCGACCGCATTGGTATTGTCGGTAAAAACGGCGACGGCAAGTCGACGCTGCTGAGCGTGCTCGCCGGCACGCTGGAGCCCGATGACGGACGCGTGACGCACCGCCGCGGCATCACGATCGGTCTACTCGGCCAAAAGGACCAGCTTGTCGATACCGATACCGTGCATCATGCCGTTGTGGGTGACGCCCCCGAGTACGAGTGGGCGTCGAGCCCCCGTACGCGCCAGATCCTCGCCGGCCTCATTAGCGATGTGCCCTGGGAGGGCATGGTAGGCGAGCTCTCGGGCGGTCAGCGCCGCCGCGTGGACCTCGCGCGCCTGCTGATCGGCGACTATGACGTGCTCATGCTCGATGAGCCCACCAACCATCTGGACATGCGCACCATCAACTGGCTTGCGCGTCACTTAAAGGCCCGCTGGCAGCGCGGTCAGGGCGCGATGCTCGTGGTCACGCACGATCGCTGGTTCTTGGACGAGGTCTGCACCAGCATGTGGGAGGTTCACGACGGCCAGGTCGATCCCTTCGAGGGCGGCTATTCGGCATATATCCTGCAGCGCGTGGAACGCGACCGCATGGCCGCGGTTACCGAGGAGCGCCGTCGCAACATGGCACGTAAGGAGCTCGCGTGGCTGAGCCGCGGTGCCCAGGCGCGCTCCACCAAGCCCAAGTTTCGCGTGGATGCCGCTCGCGAGCTGATCGCCGACGTGCCGCCCGTGCGTGACGAGCTGGAGCTCAAGCGCCTGGCCGTGAGCCGCCTGGGCAAGCAGGTTATCGATGTGGTCGACGTGGACGCCGGCTATGCGGATACCGATGGCGCGCCCAAGCAGGTGCTCAACGACGTGACCTGGCTCATTGGTGCGGGCGACCGCTATGGTCTTTTGGGCGAGAACGGCGCCGGCAAGTCGACTTTGCTCGACGTGATCCAGGGCAAGATCGCGCCCCTGCGCGGCCGCGTGAAGATCGGCCAGACGGTGCGCTTTGGCGTGCTGTCGCAGCAGCTCGAGGAGCTCGAACCCTACATGGGCGACACGATCCGCGAGGTGCTCAGCCACTATAAGAAGTACTACGTCATTGACGGCAAGGAGACTTCACCCGAGAAGCTCTGCGAGCGTCTGGGCTTTACGACGCAGCAGCTCTGGAGCCGCATCGGCGATCTTTCGGGCGGCCAGCGCCGTCGCCTGTCGCTGCTGCTGACGATCCTGGACGAGCCCAACGTGCTCATCCTGGACGAGCCCGGCAACGACCTGGATACCGACATGCTGGCGATTGTCGAGGACTTGCTGGACGGCTGGCCCGGCACGCTGATTCTGGTGACGCACGACCGCTTTTTGATGGAGCGCGTGACCGACCAGCAGTGGGCGCTGCTCGACGGCCACCTGACGCATATGCCCGGCGGCGTCGACCAGTACCTGCGCCTGTGCAACGCCACCGCCGAGGGCGAGCCCGTGGGTGCACCGAGCGCCAAGACCGGCACGTTCGACACCGGTGCCGCGGCTGCGACGGCCGATAAGCCCAAGGCGAGCGGTCAGCCCAATGGCCTGTCCAACGCCGAGCGTCAGAAGCTTCGCCGCGAGGTGAGCTCGCTCGAGCGCAAAATGGAGACGCAGCGCGCCCGCGTTGAGGAGGCCGAGGCAGCAATGGCCCAGGTCGATCCCACCAACTACACGGCGCTGGGCGAGCAGCAGGCAAAGATCGACGAGGCCCACGCCGCCATGGACGAGTTGGAGATGGCGTGGCTCGAGGCGAGTGAAAAGCTCGAGGGCGAGGAGTAGGCGAGGATGATCAAGGCCGCGTTTTTCGATATCGACGGCACGTTGCTGAGCTTTAAGACCCATCGGATTCCGGCGTCGGCGCAGCAGGTGCTCGACAGCTTTCATGAGCAGGGGATTGCGTGCGTGATCGCCACGGGTCGCCCGACCTATCAGATGCCCGATTGGCTGTTCGATCTTGGTTGGGATGCGTACATCACGCTTTCGGGTCAGCACTGTTTTGATGCCAAGGGCGTTTACCGCAGCTGCCCGATCGATTCGGACGACGTCGCGGCGATTGTGGACCAGGTGGCGCAGGGGCGCTATGACTCGCTGTGTATGCAGGGCGAGAACTCGTTTGTGAACCGCCTGTCCGAGCGCGTGGTGACGGCCGGCAGCAACGCGGGGATTGTCTACCACGAGGAACCGTTTGAGCATGCCTTCGATGCGCCGGTCTACCAGTTCTGCGCCTTTGTGGACCCTGCCGACGAACATATCGTGACCGACGCGGTGTCGCATTCTCTCACTACGCGCTGGTGTGATTTGTTCTGCGACATTATCCCTGCCAACGGCGGTAAGGACCTGGGTGTCGCGGCGACGCTGGAACGCCTGGGTGTCGACGCGAGCGAGGCGATTGCCTTTGGCGACGGCGAGAACGACCTGTCGATGTTCTCGGCCGTGGGCACAAGTGTGGCCATGGGCAACGCGCAGGAGACCGTGAAAGCTGCAGCGACCTATGTGACGACCGCCGTGGATGACGACGGCATCTACAACGCCGCCAAGCACTTTGGGCTGATGTAACTGCGGGCCGGCACCCGGCGCCTGGGGACACTCCTTGCGGGGCGTCCCCATTTTGTTTTCGTCCCGCACGTTTTGTGAAACACGGCTAACTTTTAGGCAAAGTAGTAAGACATGGGCAACTTTTGCGGTAAAGTAAATCAAGCAAAAGTATCCAAAGGCTAACTAGAAGCCATCGCGAAAGGCGGCCCATGGCCCTGCGTGAATCCGGAGAAGACTATCTCGAATCGATCTACGTTCTATCGGAACGTCAGGGCATCGTGCGCTCGATCGACGTTGCGGAGTACCTCGGCGTAACCAAGGCGAGCGTTTCCAAGGCCATGGCGACGCTGGAAAGCAACGGCTATGTCGAAATGGGCAAACGAGATGTTCATCTAACAGAGCGAGGGCTGGAGGTCGCTCGTCAAATGTGGGAGCGTCACTGCTTTTTCGTGGGGCTGCTGGAGGATGCGGGTGTTTCGGCTGAGGTCGCGTCGCAAGAGGGCTGCCACATGGAGCACTGCCTGAGCGAGGAGAGCTTCGAGAAGCTGAGGGCGATGTTGGGCCGGGGCGAGGCGACGGATTCAACCTCGGAATCCTAACGGATCCTCAGTAGCGCGGAGTTCACGCAAAGCGCGAACCAGCGACCGGGACCAGCGGCCCTTTCGGCCAAGTCCATTTCAGCAAAGGAACACCGCCAGCAAGCGATGCCCAAGAACCGCCAGCTGTGTCAATGCAGGCCGGGGCCGGGCTTGGTTTTGAAAACACTCCGCAGCGCGAGGCCCGCCTTTCCGTTGCTCCGCAGGAGCAGGAAAGACGGGCCTCATGCGCGAGGACGTTTTCAAAACCAAGCCCGGCGCCGGCCGGAGGGACCACGAGCGCTACAGGTTCTTGACACCCATCGCGCGCATGGCGTTCAGGATGGCGATGATCGCCACGCCCACGTCGCCAAAGACGGCAAGCCACATATTGGCGATGCCCAGCGCTGCCAGCACAAGGATCAGCAGCTTAATGCCCAGCGCAAAGATTATGTTCTGCCAAACAATCGACATGGTCTTGCGCGCCACGCGGATCGCGCGGGAAATGTTGGACGGTTTGTCATCCATCAGCACCACGTCGGCGGCCTCAATTGCGGCGTCGGATCCCATGGCGCCCATGGCAATGCCCACATCTGCGCGCGTAAGCACAGGAGCGTCGTTGATACCGTCGCCGACAAAGGCGAGCTTGCCCTTGCCACTTTCGGCCGCGAGTAGCGCCTCAACGCGCTCGACCTTGTCGCCCGGCAGGAGCTGCGCGTGGAACTCGTCGAGACCGAGTTGCTTGGCCACAGACGCTGCAACCTCCTCGCGGTCGCCCGTGAGCATGACGGTGCGGTTGATACCGGCGGCATGCAGGTCGCGAATCGTTTGCTCCGCATCGGCCTTAACGGTGTCTGCAATCACGATGTGGCCGGCGTACACGCCGTCAACGAGCACGTGGAGGATCGTGCCGACAACCTCGCAGTCCGGTGCTTCAACGCCGGCCGCGCCGAGCATCTTGGCGTTGCCAACGACGACGTGCTTGCCGTCGATGGTTGCCGTCACGCCGTGGCCCGCGTCGTTGGCGGAGTCGCTCACGCGCTTGGGGTCGACCTCGCCCTGGTAGGCGTCGCGCACGGACTGCGCGATGGGGTGATCGGAGAACGACTCAGCAAGGGCTACGACTTCGAGCAGCGACTGCTCGGTATAGCCAGCCTCGGGGTGCACCGCGACGACTGAGAACGTGCCGTTGGTGAGGGTGCCCGTTTTGTCGAAGACGATGGTGTCCACGTCGGCGAGCGTCTCGAGGTAGTTGGAGCCCTTGATGAGAACGCCCAGCTTGGACGCGCCGCCGATGCCGCCAAAGAAACTCAACGGTACGCTGATCACGAGGGCGCACGGGCAGCTGACGACCAGGAAGGTCAGGCCGCGCAGGATCCAATCGGACCAAGCGCCAGTCACCAGGCCGCCGCCAAGCGCGAGCACCGCGGCAGCGCCAGTGACGGCGGGGGTGTAGACGCGGGCAAAGCGCGTGATGAAGTTCTCGGTGCGCGCCTTCTTTTCGCTGGCATTCTCCACGAGCTCCAGAACACGCGCGACGGTTGACTCGCCAAAGGGCTTGGTGGTGCGCACGTGGATGAGGCCCGTCATGTTGATGCAACCGCTGATGATATCGTCGCCGGTCTTGGCCGGGCGGGGGACCGACTCGCCCGTGAGTGCGGCGGTGTCGAGCTGGGTTTCGCCCTCGACGATGACGCCGTCGATAGGCACGCGCTCGCCGGGCTTGACCACGATCGCGGTGCCGACGGCGATGTCATCGGGAAAGACCTGTTCGAGTGTGCCGTCGGCTTGCTCGACGTTAGCGTAGTCGGGCGCGATGTTCATCATGGCACTGATCGACTTGCGGCTCTTGCCCACGGCGTATGCCTGGAACAACTCGCCGACCTGGTAGAACAGCATGACAGCGGCACCTTCGGCCATGTGCGGGTCGGTGTCGGGGAAGAGCACCATGGCAAACGCGCCGATGGTCGCGACGGCCATGAGGAAGCTCTCGTCGAAGGCCTTGCCGCGGCGGATGTTATTGAATGCCTTTTGCAGTACGTCGTAGCCGGCAATCAAAAACGGCACGAGGAACAGCACAAAGCTGGCGTAGATGTTGCCGGGCTCCCCAAATGCGATAGCGAGGGCGCCGAGCTCGTCGAGGGCATAAACAACGGCAAAAATGCCCAGTGCTACCAGGATGCGGTTGCGCTTGTGCTCAAGGGACTCTTTCTTCTTGCGCTTCTTCTTTTTCTTTTTGGAATCGGCGGCCGCCATGATTCAAACCTCCCATTTGAGTGTATGAACACTTGCTCATATAATTTCGCGAGCAAAGGCCGCGGCAAGCGCGGCCTTACAGGTCAACGTATGCGCGGGTTAGAGAATGATCTCGCAGTCCGGCTCGGCATCGGCGGTGAACTCAACGACGCGGTCCAGGACCTCGTCGAACTCGGCGTCGTCGGCCTCGAGCGTCAGCTTCTGGGTCATAAAGTTGACCGAAACGGACTTGACGCCATCGAGCTTAGCCAGCTCGTCCTGAAGTTCACGCGCGCAGTTGGCGCAATCGATCTCGTCGAGCTTAAACTGCTTTTTCATGGTGGGTTCCTTTCCCTGTGTTAGCGGTCTGGGTGCCGGCCGCGCTGATACCGTGGTTGATTGCTATTCGCAGATATGGCTCATGCCCTGGTTGAGCATGGTGTAGACATGATCGTCGGCGAGCGAGTAGAGAATGTTGCGGCCGTCGCGGCGGAACTTGACCAGGTGCGACTGCTTAAGCGTGCGCAGCTGGTGCGACACCGCAGACTGCGAGGTCGCGGTCGCTTCGGCGATGTCAGCCACGCAGAGCTCGCGACCCATGAGGGCATAGAGAATCTTGATGCGTGTGGTGTCGCTGAAGACCTTGAACAGGTCGGCCAGGTCGTACAACAGCTCCTCGTCGGGAAGGTCCTCGGGCGAGCAGGTGGTGGGGACGATCAGCTCGGTGGCCTCGATGCCAGTCTTTGTTTCATCAGCGTGGCTGCTCATTGCAACATCCTTTCATATGAACATGCGCTCATATAACTTACTTCCGATTATATGAGCGCATGTTCATATGTCAATACTATTTACGTTAATTTCGATGACTGCTTGCCGCCTCTGCGATTTTCTGCGGGTTGGGAGACATCGACGCAATGCTCGCCAACATATTTCGAGATGTTCGGCCAGCATGCTAAGAAAGCCACCTTGAGAAGCATTAGAACTGTTCATATTTGTACTTTATCGTGTTAAATACCGCGAGAATCAGTTCTTCCTCTACGGGAGTTCCTGCAGAATCAGTTTTATCTAAAGTTATATTGAGCATTGCTGCAGCCAATCTGGCACATCGGTGGCCGAATAAGTCGAAAAATGTAGGTGGACATCCGCAGAGATCGCCTTTAGAAGAGCGAATTCTCAATTAGATCAATAATCGTGTCGTCTTCCGTGCGGTTTTCATCGATTTTTGCGAACATGTCGCATTCCCAAGGCCCATTGATTTCCTCAGCAAGGGCCCCGACGTGTTGCATGTCGTCGGGTTCTGGCACATCGTTGATGCTCGGGTCATCAGCTTGCGGATATTGGCTTGCAATTTCGCGCTTGGCGGCCTCTTCTTCTTTGAGTGTCTCCAGGACGCGGCGACCGTATTCGAAGTAGCGCCGCAAGACAAATTGACGAAGAGTTTCTTGCAGGATGGCGAAGTTATCCGGGAGTCGACCGGGCCATATCTTCTCGCGAATGCGAATCGCTTCCATGACCCGCCTAAAAGCGGACTGCTTGAAAAACGAATGACGACTAACTGTGATAACGGCATATCCCATGTTTCGCAGCGTGTTTCGGCGTTCCTCGTCAATTGATTGCTGTTCGGGCTCGTCGTGGTAAAAGCCGTTGTATTCGATATCGGTCATCGAATTTTCGAGCAGCGCGTCGAGGTAGAAAACCGTCCGTCGCGTTAGGGCGGCGTATCTTTTGGGGACTGGGATCGGATAGTCCGTTTTGATAGCGCGTATGGCTAAGCCACCCATTGACTTGGGCATTGTCAGCATCATGACAAACGCCGTTTCGAGTGGGGAGCGACAGCCTTCGCGTACATAAGAAAGTGCCTTAAGTGCTTTATTAGATCCACGATGCCCCGATGCCTCTGAAAAGAAGGCTCTGAGCTCTTCAACGCTGGTTAGGGCTGGGCGCTCGCGATATTGAGTTTCGTCGGACGTTCCAAGCGCGTAGGAGCCGCAGATTTCAAAGTAATACTCAACGAGCTCCGAAAGGTTGAGGTCGGCTGTTGCTTCTAACGCGCACAGCTTGATATCGACGATGTAGACGTTCGGCTCGAGTTCTAGGTAGCTTTCTGCATCAAACGTATAGCGCGTGCAGTGGCAGATGCAGCCCTTGCGGTGCCTTTTGGCATTATTGGAAAACGTCAGCACATGGATGCTTTCAGAATCGACATTCTTTCTGTTGAGCCATGCTCGCGCCGCTTCCAGGTTGGACGTGGTCGGCGCAGACACCTTGATCTTTTCCATAGGTATGGGATCGGTCGCGTGGCTTGCGAGCGAGTTGACTGTTTGGTATACAGCGCGTGCCGTGGTATGTGACAGAACGATTCCCATACGCGCATGATGGCATAGCGGACGCCATATACGCTCGAAACTTCGGGCAACGGTATTGGGGCGCGGCTTATCTTCTGCGAACGGTGGGTTTTTGAGCTGTCGTATTGAGGGGGGCAGCTTCGGCTGGGGAGGTTTCTGTCGGCTGCCCCATTTTGGTGAACTTTAGTTGCGGATTCGTAGCTTCTAAGCGTTTTTGCCGACCGCTCAGATGCCTCACCAACATAATTTGAGTTATTCGGCCTTATCCTATACGAATGGTGCGATCGCAACGTCCTATTCGAATTGATTCAGATAGATTTATAGGGCTTGGTTGCGAAATTGGGGCGACTATAGCGCTCGATTGCGGTTCAAGGGGCCTTGACTAGTGGTTCAGCTGGCCGAACAACTCGAAAAATGTAGGTGGGCCAACCTGCCGACTATGTGAAGCACGCGTATTTGCTCGTTTTGATGAAAACTAGGGTGCAGCCATAAGGCTGCGCCCTAGTTTACTGCGTGCCGGTGTGCCCAGACGGATTGCGCTGTGCCTGGCAGGCGCTCCCGCAGATGGATCGGTTATTTCGCGAATAGGTTCTTGAGGTTGAACTCGGCTTGGACGGTGCGGAGCATGAGGTCGGTGTCGTCCAAGCCCAGGTGCTGCTCGTTGGCGTCGGCGGCGAGGGTTCCACGGCGGCGCGCCCAGTTCTCGAGCGCGGCTGGGGCGGACTCGCGGGGGAGCGAGCGCACGTCGGCGTCCAGGCTGCGGCAGATCTGGCGCGAGTCGATGACGATGATCTTGCCGGCGCGGCGTGCCTCGGCGTAGCCGTCCAGGTGGATCTTGAACCAGCTGTCCTCAAAGGCGGCGTTGTGTGCCATGTACGGGTACTTCTTCATAAGCTTGAGCAGCTGCTTTTGCAGCTCTTTGTTCTCGCGGAACGGCTTTTTGCCGTCGATGTCGTCCCAGGTGATGTGGTGGATATTCGACAACGGCACATCCTCGCCGCGGTAGATGTCGGGCAGGCCGCAGTAGTGTGCCTCGGCGTCATGCGGGACGGCGTCGCTGGTGAGCTCCATGATCTCCCAGCCCACGTTGATGATATAGCCGCGCTCGGGTGCACGGCCGGTGGTCTCGATGTCGATACCGAGCACGGTGCCCTGGATGGGCTTGCGGGCGTAGGCCACGCCGAGCGCGTCGCGGTCGCCGCGGATTTCGCGCATAACGGACGCGGCGGTGCGCTTTTGCATCTTGCCGATGGCGGCGCAGGTGTCGGCATCGGACAGGCCGCGCGAGAGCGTCGCGGGCGTCACGTTGCGCAGACGCGCCTCGCCAATCTGGTCGCACAGGTCGCGGTTGCGGTCGGCCAGGTCGCGCACGGTGGCAAAGTCGAAGCCGGGGTCGCCCTCGGCGGTAAAGTACTCGGTCTCGAGCACCTTGAGGGCCTCCTCGCCCTTCTGGCGCTCGGACTCCATGGCGCCGTGGTCGCCGTAGATAAACATGGGGATAAACGGCTGGCGCTCGTATTCGAGTGCTTGCGATACGTTCATATGCTACTCCTTGGACGGGCCGCGTTGTGCGGCTCGAGGCTACTGAGTTATGGCGAGATGATAGTTTACCATAGGTAACTATTGGCACCGCGCCCGGGACAACTACAATACCCTAGTTGACCGCTAGGACTTTTACAATGCTGCCGAAAGACACGAAAGGTTCCATCCGTCATGGATTTACTGATTGATATTCTGCTCGACGCTGGCAAGGACACGCTGTCGCTGGTGCCGTTTTTGTTGGTGACGTATCTTGCTCTCGAGACACTTGAGCACGTTGCGGGCGACCGCGTCAACGGCGCTATCAAGCGCGCCGGCGCTGCGGGTCCCGTGGTTGGCTCGCTGCTGGGCATGGTGCCGCAGTGCGGATTTTCGGCCATGGCAGCAACGCTGTACGCCGGCCGTGTCGTGACCTTGGGCACGTTGGTGGCGGTGTTCCTTTCGACCTCCGATGAGATGCTGCCGCTGTTGCTTGCCGAGCAGGTTCCCGTGCAGACTATGGCGATGCTTTTGGCTTCGAAAGCGCTGATCGCACTGGTCACGGGTTTTATCGTGGACGCTGCCATTCGCGGCCTGCGCCGTAACGCCCGCGCGCACGCGGCGATTCGCCGTACCGTGCTGGGAACCGCGGCCAACCCGGCCCACGTGAACTGCGCGCACGACGACCACAGCGGCGGTGACATCATCGACGAGGTGGCCGAGGCAGGCGTGAGCGCCGACCACATCCACGAGCTGTGCGAGCGCGACCATTGCGGTTGTGATGAAGACGAGGACGAGCACGAACACGGACATGGCCACGATCACGGTCATGAGGGCGAACATGAACACCATGATGGTCACGGTCACTCTCACTCCCACGAAGGGACGCCTGTCCTGTCGATCATCCGCAGTGCGATCTCGCACACCGTGCAGGTCTCGGTATTCATTTTTCTGGTGACGCTGATTCTGGTCGCCGTGCTCGAGACGTTCGGCGAGTCCGCGATCGAGCAGTTCCTGCGCGGCAACGAGACGCTTGCGGTCCTGGGCTCGGCACTCGTCGGCCTGATCCCCAACTGCTCGGCCAGCGTCGTCATCACGCAACTGTACCTGGAAGGCGCGCTGCAGCTGGCCCCGATGCTCGCCGGCACGCTCATTTCCGCCGGCGTGGGTTATCTGGTGCTGTTCCGCACCAACCGCAGCGCCCGCGAAAATGCCGTGTTCCTGATTATGATGTACGTCATCGGCGCGGGCTGGGGTCTCATCCTTTCCGCCTTTGGCCTCTAAGTAGATGTTTGGGATAGGCCGTAAAAACTGGGGTATACCGTAAAATCTACCGCCATGACTTGGGCGTTGGATGCGCGTCAATCGCCAAAACAAAAAGGTAGATTTCCGGACATGTCCCAAAAATCTACCTTGGTTAGCGCAGCAGCTCGGTGAGGTTGCGTTTAAAGCGGGCGCGGTCTTCGCTGGTAAATGCCGCCGGCCCGCGAGTGCGTCCGCCGGCGCGGCGCACCTTCTTTTCCTCGTGGCGAATAAACAGCTGCATGTCGATGGTTGCTTTGTCGTAGACGCGCCCGCGCACACCGATAGCGGCGGCATCGCGCCCGAGCACCATGCTCGCCAAGCCAATGTCCTGCGTCACGACCACGTCGCCCGCCTGCAGGCGTTCGACAATGGCAAAGTCGGCGCTGTCGGCGCCCACGCTCACGTCGAGCGTCGTGACCCAAAAGCCGCGTCGCGCGTGCTCGGCATCGCGCGGGTCGTCGCGGCGAATGTGCCGTTCCAGGTTTTGCGTGCTGTTGCCGGCGATAACAACGGCGACGCCCGCCCGCCGCGCGCAGTCAATCGACTCGCGCGTGACCGGGCAGGCGTCTGCATCAATAAAGAGCGTTCGTGGCATCTAGCGCACCAGTTTGCCAAATTGAATAGCGCGAACAATCAGCGTTACGCCAAACACCAGCAGCGCGGCGCCGCTAAAGATGACGAGCATCTTGGCCGACCACAGCGGATAGATAAACACGAACATGCCGGCGATGATGGAAAGTGCGCCGCTCAGGATGGCGAGGGCGCGGTTGGACGAAAGCTCGGACTCCAGAATGGACATGACACCTTCGACAATCCAGCCAAAGCCGGCCACGATAACCACCATCGTGGTGAGCGTCGCGGTCGAGAAGGCCTGGTTGCGCAGGATTATGACGCCGCCCAAGATAATGAGTAGGTTGGAGATGATGCTCGTCACGCGCCAGCCGGTGGGCAGCAGCGGCTCAAAAATGGCAGTGAACAGTCTGATGGCAGCAGTGATTACAAAGTAAAAACCCAGGACGGTCGTCAAAAAGACGAGGGACTTGGCGTGTGCAAAAAGCAGCGCGATACCAGCAATGAGTGCTAAGACGCCCGTGATGGCGTAGATCCAGCGTACGGCCTTGACGGCTTTGCCCGCCATGCTTTTCTCGTCAAATCCAAACTGGCTCGATTTTTGGTCATCGTTCTTAAAGATGCCCATAATGTCTCCTTTCCGTGCGGCGTAAGCCTTGATCGTTACAACCAGTATCGCTTAAAGGCGCTGGCGTATGGGTCGGGGAGGGCGAAACGTAACCCAAAGGTCCCGAATTGTTTCCGTTGTTCCCCACGTCGCGATTTTCTATTCAACAGGTGTAGAACATTGCAGCCCTGTTCGTTATTGCCTACGTTTTAGGTTAGATTTTCCTAAAGACAATTGGCTTGAATTGGGGGTCCCTATGAACGAAGCAGTTCCCGCAGCGCCGGTAAGCGCAGAATCGATGGCAAAGCAGGGCTGCGAAAAGCTCGGTCTGGAAGCGTTTGATGCGCTGGTCCGTCGTGCCCGTACGTGCCGTCGCTTTGACGAGTCCATGCGCGTGCCGCGCGAGTTTTTGCTCGAGCTGGCGGAACTGGCGCACCTGGCTCCCTGCGGTGCCAATGCTCAGCGTCTGCGTTTTCATGTGGTAAGCGGTGCAGAGGACTGCGCGCGTGTATTTGACGAGCTTGCATGGGCCGGTGCGCTCAAGGATTGGCCGGGTCCTGCCGAGGGCGAGCGCCCGACCGGCTACATCGCGATTCTGGCTGAGCGCGCCGTTCCGGGCAAGCCTGCCGCTCCCATTACCGAGGTCGACACGGGCATTGCCGCGCAGACGATGATGCTCGCCGCCCGCAGCGCTACGCCCGAGGTGGCAGCCTGCATGTTCAAGGCCTTTACGCCCCATGCGATCGATGCCATGGGGCTCGATAACGACAAGTATGAGCTCAAGCTGATCATGGCCTTTGGCGTTCCGGCCGAGATACAGGTGATCGATGCGATCGATTCCAACCCCGATGGCTCCATCAATTATTGGCGCGACGAGGCACAGGTGCACCACGTACCCAAGCGTTCGCTCGCCGACGTGCTGGTGTAGCTGAGCGTCACCGCGGCGTGATCAGACGGTAAACCACCACAAAGGTGCCTGTCCCCTTTGTGGTGGTACGAGGGGAGGGCGTGTGGCAGATCTGTATTTGGTGCGGCATGGGCAGACTGAGCTCAATGTGCAGAGCATTTTGCAGGGCTGGCACGATTCGCCGCTTACGGCGCGCGGGCGCGAGCAGGCGCTGACGGCGCGTACGGCGTTTGCGGCGCGTGGCGTGGCCTTTGATCATGTGTATTCCTCGCCGTTGGGCCGGGCGCGGCATACGGCCGAGCTTATCGTTGGCGAGGGCCGTTCCATTGAGCTGGTCGATGACCTGCGTGAGTGGCATTTTGGCTCGCTGGAGGGCACATCAAATCGCGAGATGCCGCCGCAGCCCTGGGGCGATTATCCGGTGGCCTTTGGCGGCGAGTCGGAAGTGCAGCTTCAGTCGCGCATGGTCGCGGCGCTGTCCCGTATTATGGCCCGGCCGCAGCACGACTGCGTGCTGGCGGTTTCCCACGGCTCAGCCTGCCAGGAGTTTCTTGAGTATGTGACTGGCGGGGGAGAGCTACCCGACAACGGTGCCGTGCTTCATTTTGGCTATTGCGACGGGGCGTTTTCGCTCTTGGGTTGGTAACGAACGAAAGGACCCCTATGAATAAAGATCTGTATCTGGTCCGTCATGGACAGACGATATTCAACCTTAAGCGTATCATTCAGGGGTGGAGTGACTCGCCGCTTACGCAGTTGGGTTGCGACCAGGCGGCGCGCGCCGGCATGTTTTTACGTGCGCGCGGCATTGAGCCCGATCATGCCTACACCTCTACGCTTCATCGCACCGAGCAGACTATCGCCAACTTGTGGCCGGGCTTGGCGTACGAGCGCCTGGACGGCCTGCGTGAGTGGTTCTTTGGCGACTTTGAGGCCGAGCGCGTGATGCTCATGCCCGAGCGCCCGTGGCGCGATTTCTATCGTCAATTTGGCGGCGAGGGCCAGATCCAGGTGCGCACGCGCATGGTGGCGACGCTGACCGATCTTATGCAGCGTCCGGACCATACGTGCGTGCTCGCGGTAAGTCATGGCTCAGCTATCAAGGAGTTTTTGGACCACGTGCGGGGCGCGGCGGCCGACGAGCGCGAACGCGTGCCGGGCAACTGCTCGGTGCTGCACTTTGCGTTTGATGACGAGACCGGTGCGTTTGGGCTGGTCGAAGTCTTTACGCAGGAAGACTACGCGCGCGAGCTGGGGCTTGAACCGCTCGTGGCTACTGCAGGTCCGCAGCGCGGATAACGCGAGCGTGGCGGCACGGGTCGCCGGCGTAACTTCTCGACGCAAAAGGGGCGGAGATGCATGTACCTGCTGCATCTCCGCCCCCTGTTTGTTGAGCTGCCGATTTTTGTGCTGGGCGGTCTGGTCTTGCTAGAACCGCGCGACCTGGTGCGCGAGCAGACCCGTCGGAACCTGCGGCGCGGCGCCGCTGACCTGCGCGGCGGGGAAGAGCACGGCAACGGTAAAGTTGAACGGCTCCTTGCCGGTGTACGTTCCGGCGGCACGGGCCTCATCGGCCAGCAGCTGCGACGCCCCGGTCAGAGCGGCGACGTAGGCGGGGTCGTCGGCCAGTGCCGGCTCCGGTGCTTGGTCGAGCATAGCGCGGATGGCCCCGACGGCGTCCTCGCGCTTGACCTCCCACGTGCGGTGCGTAATGCCCGCGGGGTCGGTGACGGCGTAGAGCGACGCGCCCTCTTTGGCGGCGCCCAGGATGATATCAATGACGGGCGAGGCCTCGTAGGCGAGCGACACGGGGCGCGGCTGCACCTTGAGCTCGGCGATCGCGCGCGCGGCGGCGGCCACGTCGGCGCTGGCATCGCCCTTGCCGCCCGCAAGTACACTCGTCGGGCAGATCGCCACGACACCCGTCACACGTCCCGGCTCGCCCGAGCATTCGTACACGTAATACGCCGCACCCGGGTCCTTGAGCATCAGACCATCGGCAATGGCTCCGCGCAGAGCATCGTTGCCGCTCAGGATGCTGCCCATTGCAGGCAGCGCCTCGAGCACGCGGTCCTGAGCCGGGCGGATGCAGGGAAACGGAAGTGCTTTCATGGGCGGTCCTAACGCACGAGTCGGTTTGTTCGCGGCTTATTATGCCCCAACTTGGCCGCTCGCGTCCCAGAGCACGTTATCGGCGAGCGCGATTAACGCCTGCTGACAACGAACGATATCGGCGTGGGGCACATATTCGTTGGGCTTGTGCGCGAGCGCGAGCGACCCGGGACCGTAGCTCATGCAATTGCGGTTACCTGTCTTGCTGGCAATGACGGCGGTGTCGGTGTAGCCGGTAAAGAAGCCGACGGTCGTGTCCGCGTCCGTCATGTCATCGGCGGCACGCTTGAGCGCTGCTAGAAGGGGAGAGTTCGGGTCGCGCTCGATGGCGGGGCGGTCGCCCGTCACGGTGTAGCTGCCGCGGCAACCGGGAACGGCAGCTTCGGCGACGGCGATGGCCTGCTCTACCATGCGCGTCACGGCGGCCGTATCGGTCGGCGGGGTCAGGCGCATGTCGACCCAGACCTTGGCATGGTCGGGCACGACATAGGGACGGTAGCCGCCCTCGATCTGTCCAAACGTGATGGTCGATGGCCCCAGCTCATCGTGCGCGGGCAGCGCCACAAACGCGCGACGGAGCGAACACACGACCTCGGCCATGGCGGCGACGGCATCCGCGCCCTTCCAGGGCTGGCTCGCATGCGCCGTCACGCCAGCCATTTCAATCTCGAACCACGTACGTCCCTTGTGCGCCACCTGGATCTGTCCGTCGGTGGGCTCGGTGTCCAGCACCCATTCACGCGAGCCGACCCAGCCAGCATCGATCGCGGTCTCTGAGCCGCGCATAAAGTCTTCCTCGTCGACCGAGCAGATGAGCGAAAAGCCGCGGCGGGGCAACGCGCCATCCGCCGCCACGCGCTCGAGCGTATGGATCAGTGCGGCAATAGCGCAGGCCAGGCCACCCTTCATATCGCAGGCACCGCGGCCATAGAGTTTATCGTCGCGCACAACCGCCCCAAGCGGTGCGATGTCTGCGTCCCAGCCATCGCCCAAGGTGACGGTATCCATGTGGCAGATATAGATCAGCCGCGGCTCGTCGCTTTGGCCCGGCACGGTGACTTTAAGGTTGCGGCGCCCGGGCAGCACTTCGAGCTCCTCAATCTGCACGGCATCGAGCGCAGAACTATCAAGTTGTGCCAGCTGCTGCTCAATGAGCCTCTTAATGAAGCGCTCAATTTCATCTTCATACGCGCCCGGGTCTGAGCTGTCGATCCGCACAAGCTCCTGCGCAAGCCGCCAGGCAAAGTCCTCATCAACCATATACAACCTCACAATCAGTTTGCTTTTCAAACCGATTGTAAGCCTCCTAAGAGATTCGCGACGCGCGCGCAGCAGCATTTACCGTTCGCAGGCCGAGCCAGCGCGTTTGCCGTCCGAGCGGGTTCACAAACGACGCGGTGGGTACGTAGCCTTTATGGACGACATGCTGTGCGACATATCTGCCTTCCGGTATCACCGGATACCTCCACAGGTCTTGGCGATAATGCCGGACCTGCCCGATTCTGCGGACGATCCGCGCAGGGAGCACCTATGTGAGCATCCGCTCGTCACGCATTTCCTGGGCACCCCGTTACACGTGTTGGCGCAGGGCAGCTGCGGACGTAAGGGCGATCGCATTGTCAGGCATGTTTGGAACGGGGAGAGGCCGTTTGATTCCGTGCGGCAGACGGAGTTTGGCCTCGATGTTGCGTCCCCACTCTTTACCCTGCTGACCCTGGCTTCCTCGGTCTCAAACGAGCGTCTAATCATGTGCATGTATGAGATGTGCGGCACCTTTGCCGTGTGCAAGATTGCGCCTCAGGTAAAGTCGGCACTTGAGCAGGCATATGGGAGCCGATGGAGTGACGCACGGTCGGGCTGGGAAAACGTAAAGGATGTCTCGGGGAATCCAACGGACTTGTGGAAACGACCTCCCTTGATCGAGCTCTCTGAGCTTACAGAGTTCGTCGATAAGGTCCGGGGGCTCCGCGGCGCTAAATCGTTCATACGAGCCGCGAAATGCATTACGGGGGTGGCAGCATCGCCGCTCGAGGTCCAGGCTTCGATGCTGTTTGGCCTTACGAGGTTGCGCGGCGGCGAAGGGCTGCGCCTTACCAATAACGTTGAGATTCGTATGACGCGCAGCGCCCGCCTGATTTCGGGGCTTGATAGGCGCTATGCCGATATCCTGCTGGCAAATAAGGACGGCAGCCGAGAGTGTCTGGTTGAATGCCAGGGTAAAGCCATTCACGGATCCATTGAATCCAAGATTTCGGACTCCGATCGAACGACGGCCTTGCAAGCCATGGGATATCCCGTCGTTCTGATGACCTATGGTCAGCTGGCCGACTTCGATGCCTTCCGCGTGGTGATGGAGCTCATCATGTCCTATCTCGATGTGCCGCTGAAAGACAAGACGCCGCGACAGCAGGAGCTCGAACGGCGGCTTCGTGAGGAGATTTTTATCGATTGGGCGGGAATGTAGTCGCGCGGTGGGTAAACGGTAGCGCGAGCTAGAGTTCTGGTCGCAAAAAGGCTTCAATTTTGCCTTGGAGGGACCCTAAAAATGCTATCTAGAATAAGTTGTTTCGGAAAATAGACAGTCAACTTACATTCGGCACATAGATACCGATTTTTACCTACTAAAGTCCCTGATAAAGCTGTTTATCAAAGCGGGTGTGCTTAGCGACTGGAGCCTCACTATCGATTATCTGAAAAAACTTGTTCTGGGTATCATTTTAAAGTCGTCCGGAGCAACAAAATCGGGCTTCATGGCCTGCCTGGCAGGCTTGGCACCGGCGCTATTTGATCACACGCACGCGATACATCGACGGAATCTGCTTGAGAGCCTCGATGGTGCTGCTGTCCAGGTGTTCATCGGTGTCGAACATGGTGTAGGCGTTCTCTCCAGCGGACTCGTTGGTCATACGCTGCACGTTGGCGTTGTCCTTGGCGAGAATGGCCGTGATCTGGCCGATCATGTTGGGCACGTTGGCGTGCAGGCAGGCGATGCGGCTCGCGGCGCGCGCCTTGCCCATGCTGCAAGCGGGGTAGTTGACGCTGTGCGCGATGTTGCCGTTCTCCAGGTAATCCTTGAGCTCGCTGATGGCCATATCGGCGCAGTTGGCCTCGGCCTCGCCGGTGCCGGCGCCCGAATGCGTGGTGATAAACGTGTTGGGCATCTTGACCGTCTTGGGCGTGGCGAAGTCGCAGCTAAACCAGCTGAGCTTGCCCTCGCGCAGGGCGGCGTCGACGGCGTCCTCGTCAATGATGGTCTCGCGTGCGTAGTTGATGAGCACGGCGCCCGGTGCCAGCAGGTTGATCTGCTCGGTGCTGATCATGCCGATGGTGTCGGCCTTGCTGGGCACGTGCACGGTGAGGTAGTCGCAGCCGCGGCACAGATCCTCGAGCGTGCCCACGCGTTGCACCTCGCGGCTCAGCACCCACGCGTGCTCGACGGAAATGAACGGATCGTAGCCGTAGACGTCCATGCCCAGGTCGACGCAGGCGTTGGCGACCTTGGAGCCCACGTTGCCCAGGCCGATGACGCCGATGCGCTTGCCCTTGAGCTCGCGGCCCACAAAGGCCTTCTTGGCCTTCTCGGCATCGACCTGGATCTCGGGGTCGTCGGCGTTATCGCGCACCCAGTTCATCGACTGCACCACGCCGCGGCTCGAGAGCACCAGCATGCCCAGGACGAGCTCCTTGACGGCGTTGCTGTTGGCGCCGGGGGAGTTAAAGACCACGACGCCCTTCTTGGCGTACTCTTCGACGGGGATGTTGTTGACGCCGGCGCCGCAACGGGCGATGGCACGGATGCCCTCGGGCAGCTCGTAGCCGTGCAGGTCGGTGGAGCGCATCAGGATGGCGTCGGCTTCCTCGGCGGTGCTTACAAACTCGTAGCCCTCGCCAAACTCGACTTTGCCGTCTTTGGTAATGTCGTCGATGGTCTTAATCTTGCGCATGGAAAACTCCTTAGCAGGTTTGTCTAAAACAAGTGGTTTGAAGTGGCTGGTCGGCCCGCGCGTTGCGGGCTAGTTAGATCGCGGATTCAAACTATGCTGTGCTTCGAAGTCCTTCATGTACGAGGCCAGTGTCTGGGCATCTTCCATGGTTACGGCGTTGTAGACGCTGGCGCGCATGCCGCCCGCCAGGCGATGGCCCTTTACGTTTTGAATCTGGTGCTCGGCGGCGCCTGCAACAAAGGCCGCATCGAGCTCGGCGTCGCCGGTGCGGAAGGTGACGTTGGCGATGGAGCGGCTGTCGGCCTGCGCGGTGCCATGGAACAGCTCGCTGTGCTCGAGCAGGTCGTAGAGCAGGTTGGCTTTGGCCCAGTTGCGCTCGGCCATGGCGGCAAGTCCGCCGGTCTGCTCAACCCAACGGAACACCTTGCCGCATACGTAGATGCCAAAGGTGTTGGGCGTGTTGAGCATGGAGCCCTTGGCGGCCTGGGTCTTAAGGTCCAGGTACTGCGGCGTCTGTACAAAGGCCGGACCGTCGGCGATGAGATCGTCGCGCACGATGACCACGGTCACGCCCGCGGCGCCGGCGTTTTTCTGCGCGCCCGCGTAAATGAGCCCGTAGCGCTCAACGTCGAGCGGCTGCGACAGAAAACAGCTCGAGACATCGGCGACCAGCGGCACATCGCCGCAGTTGGGCAGCACGTGGTACATGGTGCCAAAGATGGTGTTGTTCTGGCAGATGTAGACGTAGTCGAGCCCGTCGTCCGCGACCTCGGCGGCAATGCGCGCGTTGACGTCGGCCATGGTGGGAATGCGGTCGAAATTGGTGTCCTCGGAGCTCGCGAGCAGCACGGCCTCGCCGTATTTTGCGGCCTCCTTGTACGCCTTGTTGGCGAAGTTGCCGGTCACGACGTAGCCGGCGCGGCCGCGGCGCATGAGGTTCATGGGGATACCCGCAAACTGCAGCGTGGCGCCGCCCTGCAAAAACAGGACACGGTAGCTGTCGGGGATGCTCAGCAGGCGGCGCAGGGTTGCCTCGGCGTCGTCGATAATCTGCTGGTACATGCTAGATCGATGGCTCATCTCGAGCACGGACATGCCGCAACCGCGGTAGTCCATCATCTCGTCGGCGATCTCGGCGAGCACGCTTGTGGGCAGTGCGGCCGGGCCAGCTGAGAAGTTGTGCACACGTGCCATCTTCTAGTTCCCCCTCGTAGTCATTTGAACGTTCGGGATACTTTAGCACAGTGGAGCGCTGGGCGCGACCGCATCACGGTAAAACTCGAGTGCGCCGCTATGATTTACAGGATGGTTACATGGGGGAGGGTTGTCTCGAGGCTCGCATCTGATCCGCTTCGGCCTTCGCTTGTTTCCAGGGGCGCACGCGACCGTTTACGAGGCCATCGTAGCCACGAGCGATGGCACGTTGAATGTGATCTTCGCGTTCCTGAATGGTAGTTAGTGCGCGCGTCTGATCAGAAATAGGCTTTACGACAGGCATGCGAAACTCCTTACATAGAAGCATATGTATAACTCTATGTTGAATATAGCGGAGGATGGCGTTGGGCGTGTGCGTGCCTGCATTCGTAAGCGCGGTTGTCTGGCAAGTGTGATTTGGGGCGACCTCGTCAAAGCTTCTGAGCTGCGAAAATGACCGTTAACCGGATTTAATTTTGTTGCTCAACATTTGACACTCTGGGCGTGGTAACTTTTTTACCAACAGGTATGATTATTGTCATGTGCGCCGCGCCTGCCTGCCGGGTTGCGGCGCACTTGTGACAGCCTTTGACACCCTTGGAGCGTGTACTGTGGATGTAACCACAAAAAGCGTTCGGGGGGGGGTGCTCACCCGCGAGCAATTCCTCCCGCATGAGATGCGCATCGTCGCTGCCCTTCGTATGCAGGGCGCAAGCGACGAGCAGGTCATTGTACGCGTAAAGAGCGAGAACCTCTTTCAATATCCCACGGAGCGCATGGTCGCCAACCGCGCAACCGTGTGCCTTCGACGCCTCGACGCCATGGTGCCCACGGACGCCGCATGCGCCGCGCGCGGCATCGACCCCAATACCGCCGTCGAGGCTGCGTTATCCCTAACCGGCCTCATAGCATCCGGCACCCCCACGCAGGCGGATCAGGCCATCTTCTACAGCATGATCTGCCGCTACGACATCGTGCGCGAGCTCGTACTCGTCGAGGTGGGGGAGCGCCTGCAAAACTTCGATTATGCCTTCACGGCGGTTGACCTCAACGCCTTTATGACACGCTTTACCACGGAGTATCCGGACGCGGCCCGCTGGACCGAGGCCACGGTCAAGCGCATTAAGGGCTCGCTCCGCCAGACGCTCCGCCATGCCGGCCTTATCGGCGAGGGCCAAGGCCCGGAGTCCGAGCGCCTGTCACCACTCTTCCTCGATTCCGATGTCGAGCGAGCCTTGGTTCAGCTGGGCGAGCAGTCGCTTATCGCGGCCCTTACCGGTAGGGTGGTGATGTAGCGTGGCTCCCGTCAACAACGCCGCCGAACCTGCTATCACCCCGGCGACCGATCTCACCACTAATATCGGCATCCATTCCCGTAAGAGCGTCGTGGCGGCGCATGTCCGCTCCGAGCACGCCCGTCAGGAATTTGAGCGACGCGCGCAGCTTCTGCGCGAGTGCCTGTGCAGCGAGGACTTTTTGGCCAACAAGGGCATAGGCAATGAGATCGGCTTCCACACCTTTTGCTATGACCCCGCGCTGGAGTTTGAGGCGCGTGCATTATTTGACACCCTTTCACGCGATGCCGAGGCCGACAAACTTCCGTGCACGCTCAAGGTCGTGAACCTCTACGACGCCGTGCTGGCAATTCTCGAAAAGCGCCGTGTCCTCAAGGCTATCCCGCACCAAGAGGAGCGCCGCGGTACCCAGCGCGTGCTCGAGGACGTGGCCAAGTTCGCCTCGCCCGAGAAAGTCGCCGCGTACATCCTTGAGCAGACCAAGCCGTACGCGCCTGGAGACGTCGTTCTCCTCACCGGCGCGGGCGAGGTCTTCCCATTCTTTCGCATGCACACGCTTCTCCATTGCATGCTTGCGGATTTTGATGAGGTGCCTGTGGTCGCTGCCTATCCGGGCAGTTTCAACGGCTCTTCTTTCCAGCTCTTTAACCGTCTGCCGGCCGATAACTACTACCGCGCCATCGATATCTCGTAAGCACGGCTCCCCGCAGGCAAGTCCCTGTCGCCGGTAACAACCCTTTGCCATAACGTTCCCAAACCCAAAGGAGCACCCATGGACAACACGATCATTCGCGACCTCTTTGCAAAAGACATCAACCGCTCCATCAACGGCGTGGTCAAGGTCCAGGATTCAAAAGATGGGTCCATCCGCCAGGAGCTTGACGAGTACGTGGTGACGCGCGAGTTGCAGAGGCACTTTGCCACGTTCTTCAAGGCCTACGGCGATGCCATCGATGCACGCACCGACAAGATCGGCGTGTGGATCAGTGGTTTCTTCGGTTCCGGTAAATCGCACTTCCTCAAGATGCTGAGCTACCTGCTCGAGAATCGCCAGATCGGCGGCAAGAGCGCCATCCGCTACTTTGACGGCAAAATCGTCGACCCCATGGTCGCGGCTGCCATGGAGCGCGCCTGCTCGGTGCCCACGCAGGCCATCCTCTTTAACATCGATAGCAAGGCGGGCCAGTGGAAGCAGGGCGATACGGCTCCCACGGCGCTGCTTCGCGGCTTTGAGCGCATGTTCTACGAGGTGCGCGGCTTCTACGGCGAGGTCCTCAAGCTTGCAAAGCTCGAGGACTACATCGATTCCCTGGGCAAGACCCAGGAGTTCCGCGAGGCCTTTGAGCGCGTCAACGGCGAGTCCTGGCTCCAGGCCCGCGACACCTACAGCTACTTTGAGGACGACGTCGTCGAGGTGCTGCAGAGCGTGCTCGGCATGAGCGAAAAGGCCGCATGGAACTGGCTCGAGGGTTCTGAGGACGAGGTTTTGGCCCCCGATGTCTTTGCCAAAAAGGTCAAGGATTACGTGGACGCTCAGGCAGCGGCCCACGGTGGCAACTTCCGTTTGCTCTTTATGGTCGACGAGGTGGGTCAGTTTATTACAAACGACCAGGACCCAAGCCTTATGCTGAGCCTTCAGACCATCGTCGAGGAGCTGGGTGCCGCCTGCGGTGGCCGCGTGTGGGTGATGGTCACGAGCCAGGAGGCCATCGACAACCTGAGCCTGCCCGTGGGCAACGACTTTTCAAAGATCCAGGGCCGTTTCAATACCCGCCTTTCGCTCTCCAGCTCCAGCGTGGACGAGGTCATCCAACGCCGTGTGCTCGAGAAGACCGCGCCGGCGGCCGATACGCTTGCACAGGTCTACGAGCAAGACGCCGCCGTCCTCAAAAACAACTTTACCTTTGAGGGGGGCTCGCGCTCCGACCTTGCCGGCTTCGCCAACTCCAAGGATTTTGTGGCCAGCTACCCGTTTGTGGGCTACCAGTTTAAGCTTCTGCCCGACGTGATGACCGAGGTACGCAAGCATGGTGTTAAGGCCAAGCACATGTCCACGGGCGAGCGCTCCATGCTGAGCGCGTTTCAGGAGAGCGCTCAGGCCATCCAGCATGACCAGACTGGTGCACTCGTGCCGTTCTGGCGCTTCTTCGACACAATCTCCAAGGATTTGGAGCACGGCATCATTCAGGTCGTCGTCTGTGCGGAGCGCGCGGCTGAAAACGCAGAGGGTCTTGAGAGCTACGATGTCCGGGTGCTTAAGCTCCTGTACTTGATCCGCTACATCGGCTACGTCAAGGCCACGGTCGAGAACATCTCCATCCTTATGATCGATAGCCTGGACGTGGACAAGCGCGCCCTTAAGGACCGCGTCAAGGAATCTCTCGCCCGCTTGGAGCGCGAGAGCTACGTGGCACGCCAGGGCGATACCTATAGCTTCCTCACCGACGAGGAGCAGGAGATAGCGCAGGAGATCGCACGCACCCCGATCGACAACGCGAAGGTGATTGAGTACATCAAGAAGCGCCTGTTCGAAAGCATCTACACTGCGCGCAAACTCAACCGCGGGACCAACGACTTCCCCTTTGACCGCTACGTGGATGGCTCGATTCATGGATCCAACATGGGCGGCATGGAACTATCCGTGGTGACCATGGCCAGCGATCTGGGCCGTGCGGACGATGCCGAGCTGGCATTGAAATCCGTGGATAAGGCCATCGTGGCCTTGAGCGACGAGGTGGATTATTGGGCCCCACTCGTCAACGCCGCTAAGATTCGCATGTACGCCCAGACGCGCAACCTGCAGGAGCTACCGCCGAGTACCCGCCAGATCGTCGAGGCCAAAATGCGCGAGAAGGACTTTAACGAGAAAGAGGCTGACGCCCTTTTGGCTGAGGCGGTGCTCCATGCACGATGCGCCGTCAACGGGCGCATGATTGAGATCCGTGCTGCCAAACCCGCCCAGGTCTTTGAGCAGGTGCTGGCGCAGCTGTGCGATGTGGTCTTTGAAAAGGCCGGCTATATCGGCGCGCCGGTCACGAGCGATTCCGATATCCGCTCCACTCTGGCGGGCAACGTTCAAGCGGGGCTCGCTGGCATGAACGCGGGTAACACGCGTGCGCTCAAGGAGGTTGAGGACTACCTCAAAGTGCAGCACCAGCGCCATCTGGATACCGCTATGGGCGATATCCAGCGCCAGTACCAGCAAAGGCCCTTTGGCTGGCGCGAGGTCGACATCGCAAATGTGGTGGCGCAGCTTGTGGTGGAGCAGCGCGCGCAGGTGCTGTTTGGCGGCCAGACGGTTCAAGCTAACGATAGCCGCATGGTGGCGCTCCTGCGCAAGGATGCCGATAAGGCCCAGGTGCGCTTGCGCGTGCGCATGAGCGACCGGTTGCTGCGCGCCACGGGCGAGCTCATGCGTGATCTGTTTGATCTCAAGACCGTGCCCTCCAACGAGGATAAGCTCGTGGCCGAGCTCAAAGAGCGCCTTGAGGGCTTGCGCGAGGCGTGCCTCGCCATGGCACGCGACTACTACACGGGCATCAAGCCGGCCTACCCGTATCCCGGTGAGGACGAGTGCGAGAAGATGCGCTCGGAGGTGGTCGACGTCCTTAAGGACCAGAACGAGGCCGAGGCGTTCTTGACCACGTTCACCAAGCATGAGGAGCGTTTGCTCGATGCCAAGGAAGACTTTGATAAGGTGGTTGAGTTCTTCGAGTCCAACCAGCGAACAGCGTTTGACCACGCCAAGGATTTCTTGAGCCGCACCGAGGGTATCGAGTATGCCTCCGATGACATTCCCAGCGCGGTTGAGAATGTGGCAAAGGTGCGTGAGGTTCTCAAAGATCCCAAGCCCTACGGCCGCATTAAAGACCTGCAGCCGCTTATGGATCCCGTCGAGGACGACATGAAAAAGCTGCTGGGCATCCGCCGCAATGAGTTTTTGTGCCGCATCGAGAGCGATCTGCAAGACCTGCGGGTGCAGGCAGAGAGTCAAAAGGGCTTTGTCAATCAGGCCAAGGATGCCATAGCAGACGCCGGCACCAAATACGAGTCGTTCAAAAACCGTGCCCACAGCGCTCAAAGTCTCAACGAACTGAGCGTTGTTGCAACTAACTGGGGCGACTGGCTCAGCTCGTCGGCCAACGAGATGTACGACGCTGTGGATGAGGCCCGCGTGCGTATGGACAACGAGCGCCGCACCACCGAGGTCATGAGTACGGGTGAGGTGGTCAAGAAGGTCTCCAACAAGGGCGCCGCATCGTCTGCTCCCGTGCCCGCGCCCAAGCCCCAGCGCAAGATCAAGACTGTGCGCCGCACCGATCTGGCCAAGCCGAGTCGTCTCTTGTCCGCAGAGGACGTGGAGCGCTACGTGGACGACCTGCGCTCCCGCCTTATGCAGGCGCTCGCTGCAAACGACGAGATCCGTATCAACTAACCCGCGGAGCCACCGGTGCCAAAGCGCGCACCGGTGGCTTATGGCGTTTAGAAAGGCTCATCAACCATGAACGATTCTGCTCTTAAGAGCTTCTGCACCTGGGCCCGTACGGAGCTCATCAAAGGCGTGGAGGCTCAGATGGTGCGCTACGGCATCACCGAACCTGCGCCCGCGCCCGTTGGGTCCGAGACCGTCAACGGCCTGCCCCTAAGTCCGGCTGAGATTGAGCAACGCGACGAACTACTGCGCATGCAGGCAGAGGTGGGTCACGAGGCGCTGCGCGACCGAGCGGCCTACACCTGGTTCAACCGCATCGTGGCCATTCGCTTCATGGATGCACGCGGATGGCTCCCCAGCCGTATGCGCATGCTAAGTCGTGCGGACGGCAGCCATGGCAGCGAGGCCGTGGAGAACGCGCTGGACGTGGAGATAGCGACGGCCGATACCGATCGCATAGCCGAGCTCAAGATGGCGGGCTTGGATGAGCCGCTGTGGCGCTACCTGTTTGTGGCTCAGTGCGAGGAGCTTGCCGATTGCCTGCCGGGTGTCTTTGAGCGCGTGGGCGGAGCCATGGAGTTGCTGTTGCCCCAGGGCCTCATGATGGCCGACAGTGTGGTGGGCAAACTCAATGCCGTCCTCACTGACGAGGACTGGCGCGAGGGCGTGACCGTTCTGGGCTGGATGTATCAGTACTACAATGCCGACGTTAAAGACGAGTTCTTCAAGTCCAAGCGCAAGGCAGCGGCGGCGGACATCGCGCCCGCCACGCAGCTCTTCACTCCCGAGTGGATCGTGCGCTATATGGTCGAGAACTCGCTCGGCCGTCTGTGGATGCTCAACAATCCGGGGAGTTCGCTACGCGAGCGCATGGAGTATTACATCGAGCCCGATGCTGAGCACGAGGACTTCATCCGCATTTCGAGTCCCGAGGAGATAACCCTCTGCGACCCCGCATGCGGCTCGGGCCATATCTTGGTCTATGCGTTTGAGCTGCTCTTCCATATGTACGAAGAGCGCGGCTATCGTGAGCGCGAGATTCCCGAGCTCATTCTTACTAAAAACCTTGCAGGTATGGAAATCGATTCCCGCGCGGCACAGATTGCGGAGCTGGCGCTTGCCATGTGCGCCCGCGAGCACGACCGTCGCTTCTTTAGGCGTGGCGTTCGCGCCGACGTTACCGTGCTCTCGAGCATCCCGCTAGGGGAGGACGAGCTGCCGGGTAACAAGAAGCTCGCCGAGGAGCTGAGTCATTTGGGCGAGATCGGTTCGCTGCTCAATCCTTCAGAGGACGAGATCGACGAACTCAAGGCTGCCGCGGCGAGCTGTTCCGACGATCTCTTTGCTTCTGCGACCAAAACTAAGCTCGAAAGCGCTGCCACCATCTGCGAGAAGCTGTCCCGTCGTTTTGCCTGCGTCGTGGCGAATCCTCCGTATATGGGCAGCAGCAGCTTTAACCCCTTTATGAGCAAGTGGGTCAAGAAGAACTACCCCGACGTGAAGAGCGACCTGTGCACGTGCTTCATCGAGCGCGGGTTCAGCCTTGCCGGGGATCGCGGCTACGCGGCAATGGTCACCATGCAGAGCTGGATGTTCCTGGGCAGCTTCGAGAAGATGCGCTCCTCGCTCATCGACGGCAAGGCGATCGTCTCGATGGCACACCTCGGTCCTCGCGCATTCGACGCCATCGGCGGCGAGGTCGTCAACGTGACCGCAGACGTCATCTACAACGGCCGCGCGGCATGCGAGGGTGCCTACGTGCGCCTGGTCGACATCAACGGCAGCGAGGCGAAGCGCCTCAAGCTGCTCGAGGCGATCCGGAACCCCGACTGCGGCTGGTTCTACCGCCGCGACGCCGAGACCTTCAAGCAGATCCCCGGCAGCCCCATAGCCTACTGGGCCGGCGAGGGGTTACTTTCTGCTTTCTCGCTGGGTAGCTCCATTGGCGATTTTTCGGACTACACAGGGTCTCAAAACAAAACAGGTGATAACAATTTGTATTTGCGCTTGTTTTGGGAGGTTGATGCACATTCGGTTGGGCGCAAGGGCTCGTGGGCCACTTATTCAAAGGGCGGTGACTTTCGTCGATGGTTTGGCAATCTTCATTGGCTGGTTTCGATCAAGAAGGACGCAATTGAGTTTTACCGGAGTAATCCGACCTCCAATTTGCTGGCGTCGAAATATTGGTACAGTGAAGGCATTTGCTACACAATGCTGACATCAGGCAAGCCGAGTTTCAGGCTATTTCCACCGACGGGCGGATTTGACATGGCCGGCCCATGTATTTGCAATCTGGGCCAAAACAAGAACTGGGCGTTGGGCTTCCTCAATTGTTCCATCGCTGCCGATGTCCTCAGCATGCTTAACCCCACTCTTAACATGCAAGCGAGAGACATCAAAGCTCTTCCCACGCTTATTTCCGCTGAGCTTCAACCGGCAATTAATAGTCTGGTCGACAGCAACGTAGACATTTCCAAAATCGACTGGGACTCGTTTGAAACCTCTTGGGATTTCAAGCGCCATCCACTGATTTAGGTGTTTTTATGACCGTAGAGAAGAATCAATTTGACGAAGGTGTTAACAGGGTCTCTAGTCTTTTGGCACTGTATGACAGCCTGCAAATAGAAGGATCTGCTAGAACGTCGAAGGAAAAAAGACCGACGGATATCTTGCGCGCTGCGCTCGTTTTGCTTCATTCGGCGGAAGAGGATTATTTTCGTAATATACTCATTCATTGGTATCCCATAAAGGCTGATTCGAAAGCCTTGAGCGAAGTCTCGCTAGCTGGCAGTGATGGAAGAACATCCAAGTACAGCTTTGATAGATTTGCTTCCTTTTCTGGCAAAACCGTCGATGAAGTAATTTCCGAATCTGTGCGTGAGCATTTTTCGCGAATGAGTTTCAACAGCTATAAAGATATTGATAGTCGCCTTAAAAAGATAGGCTTGTCGCTCGGTGCTTATAAGCGACAAGCTGAAATAGATGCGCTAATTCAGCGAAGGCACAAGGTTGTTCACGAAGTTGATTTAATGCAGGACGAATCAAGTGGAAAGAGCCGAACAAGACCTATTAAATCTGCTCAAGTTCGGATTTGGATGGAATGTTCAATGGACTTGGTTCAAACAATTGATGAGCAAGTGAGTGCTTGGGAAAAACAGGAAACACAACCGCCGGAAGAAAGCTCCGTCGGCATCGATGAAACCGTTTGCGCTGGAGAAGAGCCGAATGGGGTATAGCCGTGTTTCTTCAATTTCCTGTTGTTGACAACGTCTTATACATTCATTAAGAGGTAACTAATGTCAATCTTACTTTCTGATAAATACGAGGCTCGCAAGGCCGAGGTCAATGCTCGCTTTGAGCAGCTCCGCGCTAACGAGGAGGAGCTCAACCGAATCTTTGCCAAGATCTACAACATGGAGGGGGAGGTGCCCATCGAGGTCGAGGATAAGTACGTTTCGGTGGCACGCATCTTCGACACCGCCGACGAGATTCCCGAGAGCTATAAGGGCAACAAATACGTGCGTACCATGCGCGACGAGATCACCTCGCTTATAAGCTATGCCGTGGGCTGCATGTTTGGCCGCTATTCGCTGGATGTGGACGGGCTGGTCCTGGCCGATCAGGGAGCCACGGTCGACGACTATCTGGTCAAGATGCCCGATCCCGCGCATGTGACCTTTATGCCCGATAGCGATAACGTGCTGCCCATTACCGATGACGAGTACTTTGACGACGACATCGTGCGCTACTTTATCGACTTTGCGCGCACCGTGTATGGCGAGGAGACGCTTGAGCAGAACCTGGCCTTTATTGCCGAGGCACTCGGCGGCAAGGGTACCTCGCGCGAGGTAATCCGCGCCTACTTTTTGAAGGACTTCTTTAAGGACCACTGCCAGACCTATAAGAAGCGCCCCATCTACTGGCTGTTCGATTCGGGCAAAAAGAACGGCTTCAAGTGCCTTGTTTACATGCATCGTTACCAGCCCGACCTGTTGGCTCGCATCCGCACCGACTATGTGCATGAGCAGCAGGAGCGCTATCGTTCCCAGATCGGCTATGCTAACGATGCCCTTGCCGGTGCCGAGCGCGGCGAGCGCGTGCGTTTGGATAAGCGTATCAAAAAGCTCAACGACCAGCTCAAAGAGACCATTGTCTACGAGGAGAAACTGCACCACTTGGCAGACCAGATGATTAATATCGACCTGGATGACGGCGTCAAGGTCAACTACGCCAAGTTTCAGGATGTGCTGGCGAAGATTAAGTAACTGCAGATACGGTAAGGATATTCATGCCCAAGATCGATGTAGAAGAACAGCTCAAGCTGCGATTTTTGCAGCCGTTGTCCTCATGCGCGCCGCGCCGTGTTGTGGTTTGGCACGATGCGGACGGCGAGTTTGCTCCTGAGTTTGAGCGATTGGCTGCCGAGGGTTTCGACGGCGCGGGGACCGATGACGGCGTTATGCCCGCCCACGGTGATTTTGAGCGCCCGGTGCGGTTTGTTGAGGCCTGCGAGGGCCGTATGTTTGCCGTCAAGAAGCTCATCAACCGCGATGACCTTGCGAACGATATCTTGCTGTATCGCCGTTGCCCGCGCGGCAGGCTTGAGGGCGATTGGCTTGCCGATGTTGAGCTGTATGCCGATCGGTTTCAGGCCGACTATCTTTCGCTTTTGGCCGATCAGCTGTGTATCGAGAATATCGATGCCGTGCGCGAGAGCCTGCGCGAGCACAAGGCGTTCTTTGATGCCAAGACCCGCTGCGCTAAGTTTGTCGCTTGCGTTCCGCACGCCTCGGGCGCATCCGATATCGAGCTTGGAATCCTTACGGTAATCTTTGGCGGCAAGGAGCCGGGCGACGCGCGGCCCGCGTTTGTGCTGCGCGGCTGCATGACCACGCTGCTGCACGAGGGTCCTGAGGCGCTGGCCGCGCTGGTGGATAAGTACAGCGTGCGCGACGTCCTCTCTGCCTTCATCGTGCGTTGCTATGGGTTTGAGGGCCCGCTGTATGAGCGTGATTCGCTGCTTGCGCTGGCATCCCATGTGCTCATCACGGCGGCATCCACCGTGCTTCCCGAGGGAGCGCTCAAGGGGCTCGAGAGCTATGTGGCTCCCGCCTACGGCCCCTATTGCCTTGAAGCGGTGCGTACGTGGGATCAGGCCGCCGATGCCCAGGCATCGAGCGAGGATTTATTTGAGATTTGCCGTTTGGTCGAAGATGCCCGTGGGCTCTTTGCACGGTTTGAGGCCCTGCCGATCGATGTGCTGGCCTCGCTCGACGTGTTCCCGTGCGTCAATGAGGCCGTGCTCTCGCAGTTGTTCTGCTCGTTTGCCCAGGGCGCGGACCGTGTTGAGGACGCGCGCGCATTTGCTGCTCGTCGCTGCGACCTAAGCTGGTACCGTCGTGTCGAGAGCTACTTTGACTTGCTTGCCGCTGTGGCCGATATGTGCGCGTTCAGGCAGGCACACGCGGGCGGGTTCCATCTGGCGCAACCCCAGCAGGTATGGGATGCCTACACGTCCGATTGGTATGCCATGGACGCTGCCTATCGCCATATGTGCACCGCGTATCTGCGGGCGCGCTCCGCCGAGTGCGATGTGCTCGAGGAGCCTGCCCGAGCTGTGGTGGACTGGGCGGAGAATCTCTACAGCAACTGGTTCTTGGCCGACGCCAATGCCTGCTGGGCGACCGCTGCGCAAGGGGAGTGGGCCGATTGCGGCTACATCGAGGGTCCCGAACGGCAGGATGAGTTCTACTGGCATGTGCTGCCCACCTTTGTGGGCTCTGCCAAAACGACGGTCGTTATCGTGAGCGACGCGCTGCGCTATGAGGTGGCCCGCGACGTTGCGGCACTGCTCGAGCGCGAGCGCGGCGGCAACGTCAAGGTCTCTAGCATACAGGCGGTCTTTCCCTCCATTACCGAGGTGGGCATGCCCGCGCTACTGCCTCACCAAGCGCTTGAGCTTGCAGCGGATGGTTCGTTTGTGCTGGTTGACGGCATGCCAACTGCGACGACTCCGCAGCGCGAGGCCGTGCTTGCCCATGTTGAGCCCACGGCGCGCGCTTTGCGCTCGAGCGTATACCTCAACATGGTGGGAACCGAGCGTAAAGCGTTGCTCAAAGACTCTAGGCTCGTCTATCTCTTCCACAACAAGATCGATGCCACGGGCGAGAAGGCCGCTACGCAGGATGACGTTTTCGATGCCTGCGCGGACACCGTGGAGGAACTTGTCGCGTTTGCACGCCGCGTGTGCACCGACGCCCCGGGTGCGCGTGTCGTTATAACGGCGGATCACGGCTTTATCTACACGCGTCGGGAGCTCAGCGAGTGCCAGATGCTCGGCAAGCCAGACCTTCCCTTCCTTGACGCTCCTGTCATGCACGGCAAGCGTCATCTGGTGGTGCCCAACGAGGCCGTGGCCAAGCTTTCGGAAGAGGCATGCGGGGTGTTTGTTAATGTTGGCATGGGACGTTTGGGTGCCGGTTTTGAGGGATTTGCCCCGCGCGAGAACGTGCACTTCAAGCGTCCCGGCGGCACTAACAACTACGTCCACGGCGGCATGAGCTTGCAGGAGCTCTGCGTGCCCGTTATCGGTTTTTGGCGTGCGCGCTCGGGTTCCAAGGACTTTGTCGACACGCGCGCAGCGACGCTGCGCGTGCTAAGTGAGGGACGCCGAGTGACCAACTCGCTCTTCTCGGTTAACTTGATCCAGGAAGAACCCGCCCAAGGCAAGGTCTTGCCGTGCGAGTATGAGCTGGTGTTTACCGACGCAAGCGGCAACGAGGTGAGCGATACAGTCAAGGCGCATGCCAACAAGACTTCTGCTAACTCGCAGGAGCGCGTGGTGCATGCCAAGTTTGCGCTGCGTGCAGCGGATGAATTCTCGGCCAAGGGTCCGTACTATCTGGTCTGCCGCGAGCGCGAAACGGGCAAGATCGTTTGGCGCGAGACGTACACCATCGCTGTTTCGTTTGCCCCTGTTGCTGACTTTGGTTTTTAGGAGTGTGCCCTATGTTTGATAGCAATGACGACGATCTGTGGGAAGTTCCCTCGATTGATGTGAATGTGCCGTCGGAGGGCGTGGCGGCTGTGGAGGCCCCGGCGGCTGAGGCCACTGCGCCCGTGGAGACCGAGGCGCCCGCTGAGGACGAGTCCTCAACCGATGGCTATGCCCAGGCCGCGGCCGAGGCTCCCGAGGACGACGGTTACGACATGGATGTACTGGACGGCAAGCTGCTCGAGCACTTTGGCGGCAAGATCGTGCGCAAGGACCTCACGGCCCTTATGAAGCGTGGCGCCAACGTGCCTACCTTTGTGCTGGAGTACCTGCTGGGCATGTACTGCTCAACCGACGACGAGGAAGCCGTGGCAGAGGGCCTGGATCGCATCCGCAAAATCCTCACCGATAACTACGTGCGTCCCGACGAGTCCGAGCGCATTAAGTCCAAAATCCGCGAGCTGGGTCGCTTTACCATCATCGATAAGGTGACGGCCAAGCTCGACGAGTACAAAGACATCTACGTGGCGTCGTTTGCCAATCTGACCATTGAGCCGTTTGTGATGCCGGCCGAGTACGTGCGCGACTATTCCAAGATTCTCCAGGGTGGTATTTGGTGCATTATGAGCATCGAGTATCGTCGTCCCATGGAAGAGGAAGACGAGTTTGGCATGGAAGTCTTTGGCGACGATGCGCCGCGCCGCTCCAAGGCCAAGCGCAAAAAGCGCGGGCCCGAGGACTCTCCGTTTAGTGTGGCGTCGCTCACGCCCATCCAGATGCCCAACCTGGACCTGGATGCCATGGTCGAAGAGCGCCAGTATTTCTCGCGCGACGAGTGGCTCAACATGCTGCTGCGCTCCGCTGGCTATGAGCCCAGCGAGCTTTCGGAGAAGGAGCGCCTGCACTTTATCGAGCGTATGGTGCCGCTGATCGAGCGCAACTACAATCTGTGCGAGCTTGGTCCCCGCGGCACTGGCAAGAGCCATATCTACAAAGAGGTTTCGCCCTACGCCATCTTGCTTTCGGGCGGACAGACCACCACGGCCAACCTGTTCGGCCGCATGAACTCCATGCGCGCCGATCGCGTGGGCTTGGTGGGCCATTGGGATTGCGTGACGTTCGACGAGGTCGCCGGCATGCGCTTTAAGGACACCAACGCCGTACAGATCATGAAGGACTACATGGCGAGTGGCAGCTACGCGCGCGGTCGCGACCAGATTAACGCCGATGCCTCCATGGTGTTTGAGGGCAACATCAACGACACCGTGCAAAACGTCCTTAAGACCACGCACCTGTTTGATCCGTTCCCGCCGGAGTTTAACAACGATTCGGCCTTTTTCGACCGTATCCACTATTACCTGCCGGGCTGGGAGATTCCCAAGATGCGCTCGAGCCTGCTGACCGGGCATTACGGCTTAATCACCGACTGCCTGTCGGAGTTTTGCAAGGAGATGCGCCGCAAGGACTTTACGCATCATATCGACCGCTACTTCCGCTTTAACAGCGACTTTAACAAGCGTGACGAGATTGCCGTGCGCAAGTCCTTTAGCGGCCTGGCCAAGCTGCTGTTCCCTGACGAGGCTATGGACAAGGACGACGTTCGTTGGCTGCTGGACTACGCCATCGAGGGCCGTCGCCGCGTAAAGGAGCAGCTCAAGATTATGGCGGGCGTCGAGTTTATCGACGTCAACCTGGGCTATATGGATGCCGACAATCCGCAGGACGTGCACGTGGTGCGCGTGCCCGAGCAGTCCGAGGATACGCTGATTCCCGACGGGCCGCTGCTGTCCGGTCACGTGTTTGGCGTGGGCAGGTCGCAGAGCGGCGAGGTTGCCGTGTACAAGCTGGAGAACAAGGCTGTCGCCGGCGAGTGCAAGTTTAAGCACGAGGGCGTTGCCTTTAACAAGCCGGTGCGCGATACGCTGGAGGCCGCGTTCGACAACTTCGTGAACCTGGCGAACCGTGTGGCGCCGGGCATGCACATTGGCTCAAAGGACTACCTGCTGTTCTATAACGACCTGCAGAGCAAGGGTCTGTCCGAAGAAGTCTCGCTTGCCGAGTTTGTGGGCCTGTGCTCCGCGGCGTGCAACCGCCCGGTGATGTCCGCGCTGGCGGTTCCGGGAATCTTGCGCATGTCGGGCTCTATGGATGAGATCCGCGGGCTCGAGGACATTATGCGCGTGGCTAAAAACGCCGGTGCCAAGCGCGTGATTTTGCCGCTGAGCGCCATCGCGGGCCTGCAGAGCGTTTCGTCCGAGATTATATCGGGGTTGAGCCCGGTGTTCTACATGGATGGCGATCCGGTCGATGCCGCGAAGAAGGCGTTGGATCTATAGGGATGCGAGCGTGGGGGCTTGCGTGCGCGAGGCGTTTGTCTTGTGCGCGTGGGCCCGCGGGCATGTTGGCACGTCACGCGTGAGGAGGCCTTGCCATGGCGGAAGAGCGTTCTGTTGGCGAGCTGCTCGATGAGCTCTTCGGCTTTGAGTCAGTAGCCAAGCGTCAGACGGCGCTTGAGCAGTACGATCGCGGGGAGATATTGCGCAAGGCGCGCTCCCGCGAGCTACTGGCCGTGATCGGGGGCGTCGAGGCTGCCGAGCGTGCTGCGCGTGAGTCTGCCGTGCGGGCCGTTGACGGGTATGTGCGCCGTGTTGAATTTGATTCTCTTGCGCGCGCTCGCAAACAGGTAGGCGTTGTGGGCCCGTTGCAGATGGAGCGGCGCTACGCTGCCTTTTTGCGTATGGAGGACAAGGCCGAGCTGTTGGCCCGCCTGGAACAGACGCTTGCGTTTATCGAGGTAAAGCTGCGTGCCAATACGGCGGACAGCGTTCGTGCGGCGTACGATGCTGCGGGGGCTTTGGTGCTGCAGGGCGCGGCGCGTCTGAGTAACGTGCACGTTGTGGATGCCGTGCCCCTGGATGCCGATCTGCTGTGCACGCAGTTGGAGCAGCTGCGTTGTGCCGCCGATACAACGGACCTTGCCGGCATGATTACGGCGACGTTTGAGTCCGAGCTGAGTGCGACCGGGCCGCGGGATGCTGGCGGGTTTGCTGGCGATGTTGCCGGCGACGTGGCGCTGGAGCGTGAGCTTACTAATGTGCGCGGTGCTGCGCAGCGAGCGCGCTTGGCGGCCCAAGCGTATCGGGCCGAGCGTGCCGCCCGCGTTGCGGGGAGCACGGTGGAGCCGGTGTCGTTGCCGGGGCCTGTTTGCATTACGTGTGAGACGGGGTGCGATGCCGGAGGGCTTTTCGAGTTGCTCGCTCAGGTTAAGAAGTCGTTTGAGACCTATAGGCGCGTTGTTGCCGACGGCGGGTTGTTCTGTGCCTTTGGTGCCGGTTCGCCGCATGGGATTTGCCGCGGCAGTAGTTATTTCGACTACGATGATCGATTTGACGAAGACGTGTTGGTGGGCGAGTACGACGGTGCTACCAGGCACAATGTTCGGCGCGAAGTTGCGATTCCCGAGCTTGTGGACGAGGCTTCGGCCGACGGCGGCGACTCACTCGAGGTTGCCGTGGCGCGCATGCGCGAGTTTAACGGACGGCGCTACGATGGTGTGCTGGACGAGGATCCCGCACGCCATGTGAATGCGTTTTGGTATGGACTCAAAAAGCTCAGCCAGTACTGCGAGGCCGCCGTGCGTGTGGACGAGCGTGCCTGGGATTGCTTTATCGATAAAGTACAGTTTGCTTACGACGAGCCCGTGGGGCGTTTGGCCACACAGATGGATGACAAGCAGGCTGCGGCTTTCGTTGCAGCCGTGAATGTGCTCGGCGCTGCTGAGTAGGGGCCAGATCCGGTAGGGAGTTTCACCATGAAGATCGATGTTGATGTTGACCAGCTGCGCGAGAGTTTGCTCGACCGTGCGGGGAGTGCAGCCGGCGTGGGCTTTCCGGCCGCCATGCTCGACGTGGTGGATATCGAGGACGAGTCACCTCAAGAGCTCCTAGCCCGAGCCGAACGCGAAGGCCTCGACCTCCGCGACTTTGCCGTCGACGATGACTGAGAATGTGACAAAGGGACTGTCCCTTTGTCACATGGGGGACGGGGGCGTCTGTGCCCGCGGCCGCGCGAAAATGCACGATAAACCGTCGCAACGGAGCCCAACGACGTCGCGACGCATCCATTTTGACCGCCCGCTGGTTAAGTGAGTAGACTTTTTTGGAAATGCTGAGCACCCGACGAATTTTCTTCAACAAAATCGCAGATCACAGACCTGTGCTTTGGCGATGTGGTTGGCGATTCGGCAAAAGCCTACTCACTTAGTTTTGCGCGACGCAAATTGCTCGCAACGAGACCCCAGTCGGGACGACCAATACTCAAATGTAGTTAATTTGGGATAGGGCTTTTTAGCTAGCCGTATCTTCCTAGAGGCTAAGTAGGAGTTGCGGCGACGTTACGCATAAAAAATGCCGGGGGTAAAACCCCGGCTCTTGGAGGCCCCTCTCTTGGAGGGTACCGATATCTTTATAACAGAAGCCACGTGCCGGGTCTACAAGAGACGTTTAGCGCGAATCTTTCTAAGATGATTTTTCTTGAAATCACGATAGTTTCCAAAGAAGATCTGCTCGGTATTTGATTGCTCGGAGCGTCCATATTTAATTTGCGCCAGTTCGATTTCGCAGATGTAGTCAGCAATTTGCTGAAGCCTAAAGTGCTTCGGGTCACATTCTTTATAAATGACCGCCTGCCTTCCGAGAACGTATTCGAATGCAGCGTGAAGGATGGCCGTTACCTCGTTTTGCCCGTCGTCGTAATAGATTTTGACAGCGTCATAGCTTTGGAAACACTGAAGTCTGTCGAACAAAAAGAGGATCAAGTCACGACGCATTCTTGCGAACATAGCCGCATCGCTTTTGAATTTGTTTCTTTGGTAGCTGAACGTCATGTATGTGACGGGGCATTTGTTGGCAAATGTTGCAAAACTCGACAAAAGGCGATTCCGCAAGTGGGTGTCCATGCCCCTGTAGGATTCATTGCCATGCATCAGGGGATTCATGTGCAGGGGGATATCGGGAAGCCCACGCGATCTAAGTGTGTGTTCGTAGCGATAAATAATCTCAGCAACTGACGCTGACTGGTCATGGAAAACAAGCGTAACGAGATAGTACTTAGCACTTTGTCCTCCGTAGTTGCCGGATTCGTCGACGAAGACGGAAAGCTCCCTCATGATGCAGTCTCCCTAAAAACAAAAATGCCGGGGGGATCCCCCGGCCCTTGACTGCCCTCCATAAAGGAACGCAACCCTTTTATACCACGAGACGAGGAGTTTATTCAAGTAGAAATTATACTAACCAAACACATGTTCGTCAATCTACCTGCGGGTATGGAAATGTGACAAAAAGTTGGGTAGCTAAAAAGCCCCCGTCCCAAATTAGCTACCCCATAGCCGCTACGATGCCAGGGTGGCGATGACGGCTTCGTCGCCGGCGTATATGAGGGTGTTGCCGTCGGGGATGATCGTTTGGCCGTCGCGCTTGAGCATCACGACGATAAAGGGGTGCTTGCCTTGCGGCACGTCGCGCAGGCGCTGGCCGGCCAGGCGACCGTGGGGCGTTACGGTGACCTCGCGCAGCGTAACCTCGGCACGCTCTTCAAATGTTGGGGCAGCCATCACCAACAGGTCGCCTTCCTCGATTACGGTATCGCCATTGGGTAACACCGGGTGCGCGCCGTCGCGCAGCACCAGGACGACGAGCATGTTCGTAGCGCTGCCAATATCGGCGAGCGAGCGTCCGGCAAACGGATGACCCGCGCCCACCTTGAGCTTGACGAACGACATGCCGTCTTCGTCGCGGTAGTCGTTAAACGTGCGGCGCACGTCGCCTTCTGCGTCGATCATGTCGAGCTTTTTCGCCACCGCCGGCAGCAGCGAGCCCTGCACCACAATGCTCGACACGGCAATCACAAACACCAGGTCAAACAGGTCGTGACCACCGGGAACGCCGGCCACCACGGCAAAGAGGCTAAAGACGACCGAAGCCGCGCCGCGCAGGCCAGCCCAGCTTACGAGCGCTACCTGGCGAGGGTTCGTCTTAAAGGGCGCCAACAGCACACCGACGGCGATGGGGCGGCTCACGAAGAGCATAAACGCCATGAGTGCCAGGCCCGGCAGTAGCATTTGCGGCAGGCGGGCGGGCGTCACGAGCAGGCCCAGCAAGAAGAAGATGGCCATCTCGGCCATCTCGGTGAGGGTGTCGAAGAAGTGCACCATCTCGACCTTGCCGGTGATGTCGCTCGCGCCCAGCACAATGCCTGCCAGGTATACGGCCAAAAAGCCGTTGCCGCCCAGATAGCTCGGCAGCGCGTAGGCAACGATCGCCACGGCGAATAAAAAGATAGTCTGCGCACCCTCGGCCGTTGCGTGTGCGCGCTCAATCAGGCGGCCCGATGCCCAGCCGATGACAAGGCCCAGGCCCACGCCCAGGATGATTTGCTTGGCCAGCAGCATGGGGATGTCGATGTTGCCGCCGGCCGCGAGGGTCGCGAGCACCGCGGTGAGCATGTAGGCGACGGGGTCGTTTGAGCCCGATTCGACCTCGAGCAGCGAGTCGGTGCCGCCGCGCAGCGACAGGTTGTGCTCGCGCAGCACGCTAAAGACGCTCGCCGCATCGGTGGACGCCACAACCGAGCCCAGCAGCAGGCCGCCGATCCAGTCGAAGCCCAGCACAAAGTGGGCGAACACGCCGGTGATGCCTGCGGTGATGACGACGCCGAGCGTGCTCAGCAGCACCGCCGGCGCGGCGACGGGCTTGGCGCGGTCTATGTTGGTGTTAAAGCCGCCGTAGAACATGATGAACAATAGCGCCGTGCTGCAGACGGTTTCGGTGAGTGCGTAGTCGCTAAAGTCGATATGCGCCGGGCCGTTGACGCCCAACAGCATGCCGAGCGCGATAAAGATAAGCAGGGTGGGGAAGGGGAGCTTTTTGCCGACGGGTTTGATGGTCAGGCACAAAATGATGACGAGGCCGATAAAAAGAAGGATCTGGTTCATGGATGGTGTCCGCTCCTGGGTGGTTGGCGTGGCACGGTCAGTTGTCTGCGGTTATTTGTACCCAAAGATGGTGGGTTTATGGGCCTGGATTGCAGGCGTGCGCATTTTCGACACGAGGCTGCGACGCGAGCGTCGCTGGTCGGGGCGCTGGGCCAGACGGCGTCGCGTGAGCGGCGCGGGTAGGCAGGCGTGCGCTGGCGACCGTTGACGGTATGCAACCCTTTCCAGCTTTATTGCAACGGAGTACAATGGGTAACGTTTAAGTTCAACTTGAAGTTTTAGTTGCGGCTCCGGGCTTCGGCCGCAATGTAAAGAGAGGCGTTCCATGGCGATCTATGTGACATCCGATGCTCACGGGCACGTGCGTGCGCTTGACGAGGCCCTGTCCAAGATTTCGCTGGCGTCCGACGATACGCTGTACGTGCTGGGTGACATGATCGATCGCGGGCCCGATCCGGTTGGCGTTATTAAGCTCGTGCGCTCGCTACCCAACGCTCGCGTGCTCAAGGGCAATCACGAACAGATCATGCTCGATGCCATCATTGGCCAGGATCCGCTCGATGCCGAGACCTGGGATATCAACGGCGGTTGGACTACCCGTCAGCAGCTCAACGACATGGAATTTGAGGCGTACGAGGAGCTCGTGCGTTGGATGGCGACGCTGCCGCTCTACGCGGTGGCCGAGACTGACAAGCGTCCGTACTTGCTGGTGCATGCCGGCATCCAGACCGAGGCTGCGCGAACGTTTTTGCTTGAGCATGGCGTCGATTGTGCCGATGGTGCCGGAGCGGTTGGCGCCGATTGCGAACTGCTGCAGCAGATGCTTGCGGTGCAGTCGTCCGATGACTTGCTGTGGATTCGTCACGGCTATTGGGATGCGCCGACGGGGTTGCTTTCTGCCGACGGCAAGGGCCCGGTCGTGGTGAGTGGCCACACGCCCACGGTGTCGCTCGGGCGTTATTGCGAGGTGGGCGGCCTGGCGGGGCTCGATGAGGAGTCGGGTCGCGGGCAGATCGTGCGCCTGGGCGGCGAGGACACCGCCGGCGTGCCCGATCGCATCGACATCGACTGCGCCGCTGCCACCGGATCGGAGTTTGGCCGCGTGGGCATCCTGCGGCTCGATGATGGTGCGGAATTCTACGCGAATATTCGCCCCGGGGAATAACGGCGCAAAGGGTAGCTAATTTGGGACGGGGCTTTTTTGACTACTTTCGGAGAGTAGCGCCTTCTTGCTCGGTAAGCGCTAGAAATGAGGAGCGTCTGCGTCCTCGGCAGCGCGAAAATGCTCGAAAAACCGTCGCAACGGAGTCAAACGACGTCGCGACGGTTCTTTTTTGGCTGCCCGCTGGCTAAGTGAGTAGACTTTTTTGGAAATGCTGAGCAGCCGGCAAATTTGCCTCAACAAAACCGCAGGTCATTGACTTATGTTTTGCCGGTGTGGTCAGGGATTCGGCAAAAGTCTACTCACTTAGTTCTGCGTGTCGCAAATCGTCCGCAACGAGACCCCAGCCGGGGTGATTCCATCGCAAATTCCGGTACCGGGGCAGCTAATTAGGCTCCGTATGGGTTCCGGTCGCGCTCGATGCGTTGGCGGATGTGGGCGTATTCGATAATCAGCAGCACCAGGAGTAGGGCCATGATGGCTAGGTAGCTCACCACGGCGCCCATCAGACCCAGCAGGTTGATCAGGATCACCGGCAGCACTACGCTTACGGCGAAGCAGATCAGGTAGATTTTGGTGACGTCGCCGGCATGGCGCAGCACCGTGATGATGGCGTAGAGAAAGTCGATGGCCGCGGTGACGCCGCCGGCGACAACCATCAGCAGTGCCAGCGTGCGGTAGCGCTCAAAATTGAGGCCGTACATGAAGCTCATGAGGGGAATACCGGGACCTGCCATAAATGCGGCGCACACGCTGGTGATGACCACGATCAGTGCCATAACGGCAACAATAATCAGGTCAAAGCGACGACGCTTGCGAGGATTAGCCCAAATGCTCGACAAACGCAGAAGCTGCGGTTTATAGATAAATCCAATGCTCAACAAAATAGCCTGCGCCGGAAAGAACAGGGCATTAAAGTACAGCTGATACTTGTAGGCCAGCGTGCCTTCCATCACGAACTTGGGCATGCTCTCGATAAGGTTGAACAGGAACAGCGCGCCAAAAAGCGGGGCGCACTGGATAAACAGGTGACCGACCTCGCGCAGGCTCACGCGGCGCGATTTTTCGGTTTCGAGCAGGGCGAGCGGCGCGGTGACCAGAACGAGCGAGGCGATCGCGGTAACACCCATGGCCATGGCGGCGATGGGCATGCTGCGCGTGAGGAACAGTACCACGCTAAAGACCGCGATGACGCCGACGGATCGTAGCGTTTGGCTCATGCCGGCCAGGTAGAGTTTGTCGGCCTGCTGCAGGCGGCCCTCGTACACGTCGGCAATGCCGTCGATCACCTTATACAGGTAGACGCCCAGGCCGATTGTGGCCATCTGCGCATCGTAGCCGCGGGCGCTGCTGTATACCAGGCCGCATGCCAGCGCGAGCGCTCCGCAGATCCAGCGGTTGAGCTGGTAAGAGGCAAAGGACGTCTTTTCGTCGATGTCCGAGACCTGGAAATTGCGCACGCCGTAGTTGCACGCGATCATGATGAGCGTGCCGGTGACAAAGGCGATGGAGAATTTGCCAGCCTCCTCGGCGCCCACGAGCTGTGTGGACACGATGGTGAGCAACGGAAACGCCATGCCCCATACGGCGGTGCCCAGGGTATTCCAAAGGTAGTCGCGACGGGTGGCGTGATCTTCGTACTCGGCTTCTTGCGTGGAGAAGCCGCCGCCGTAGACGGCTCCGAGCAGGCGGTTCCACCAGGCATTGACCATGCGGTGGATGGGGCCGGGCTGGCGATCGCGCTCGCGGCGACGGCGTGTGGCCTGGCTGCTGTCGGGACCGCCGGCGTTACGCTGGCTTAGCTCTTGGATTCGTGCGAGCTCCTCGGCGGTGTGCGATGCGGGGAACAGGCCGTTCTCGATGCGTCCGCCCTGCCCGTGCGCCCCGTCCGATACGGTGGGGTCGGCGACGCCATTGCGGCGGGCGATGGCGCGGCGAATGCTATCGATGGGCGTGATGCTCAAAGCGGAGTCCTTTCTATTGCTGCGCTCTAGTATAGACGCGACGGTGTTCGTTCGTGTTTTTGAACAGGTTGTTCGATAATTTCGGCGGCGCCATTCAGTAGCCGGCACTCGGGGACGTTCCTTATGTGCCGGCACTTTAGGAACGTCCCTAAGTGCCGGCATCCGGGGTCGCTCCTTGGTTGTTGCCTGTTCAAGAGTGTCCCTAACGACTAGGCCGCTTGCGTGCGATTTTTGACCGTTGGGCGGGCGCTTCGCCGTTGCCGCAAAAACGTTTTTGCATATCGGGTACAACGGGCTTTACGTGAGTAAAGTGCGCGTCGTGTCCTCGTGTCGCGTTTTTAAAGGAGGCCCCATGCCTGGTGTTACCCCTGCAGATGTTTTGTCCAACTTTGGTATTACGCTGGTCGAAGATCCCGCCGAGAATCAGCCCCGTCTGCTGGTCGATCTACCCGCCGCGGAGCTCGTCGAGCACGCTATCCGCCGCGAAGAAGGCCGCATGGCATCCAACGGCGCGCTGGTGATCGAGACGGGGGAGCGCACCGGTCGTTCCCCCAATGACCGCTTTATCGTTGACACGCCCGACGTGCACGACAAGATCGCCTGGGGCGCCGTCAACCGACCGCTTTCGATCGAGAGCTACGAGACCATCAAGGCCGGCATCGTCGACTACCTCAACGAGCGCGACGTGTTCGTCACCCGCGGCATGGCCGGCGCCGACCGCAACCACACGCGCCGACTGCTCGTCGCCTGCGAGCGCGCCAGCCAGGCACTCTTCATTAAGCAGATGCTCGCCCGCCCGCTTGCCCGCGAAATCGCGCGCACCGGCGAGCCGGACTTCTGTGTGCTCGCCGCGCCGGGCTACCAGTGCGATCCCGCCATCAAGGGCCTCAACTCCAGCGCCGCCGTGGTCATCAACTTCCAGGAGCGCGTGATTTTGGTCGCGGGTACCGGCTACTCCGGCGAGATCAAAAAGTCCATCTTCAGCGTCATGAATTACCTGCTGCCCGTCGAGGACGACGTGCTGCCCATGCATTGCTCGGCCAGTATGGATCCCGTCACGCACGAGACCGCGGTGTTCTTTGGCCTGTCGGGCACCGGCAAGACCACGCTTTCGGCCAACCCCACGCGCCTGCTGATCGGCGACGACGAACACGGTTGGTCCGACATGGGCATCTTCAACATCGAGGGTGGCTGCTACGCCAAATGCGAGGGCCTGGACGCGTTCCACGAGCCCGAGATCTTCAACGCCGTCCGCTTTGGTGCCATCTGCGAAAACGTGGTGCTCGACGAGAACCGCAAGCCCAACTACGACGACGTCTCGATCACGCACAACACGCGCGTGGCCTACCCCGTCGAGCATATCCCCAACGCGTGGACCAAGGGCATGGGCACCACTCCAAGCGTCGTGCTCTTCCTGACCTGCGATGCCTTTGGCGTGCTGCCGCCCATCTCGCGCCTGACGGCCGACGCCGCCATGTATCACTTTGTGACGGGCTTTACGGCCAAGATCCCCGGCACCGAGGTCGGCGTCACCGAGCCCACGCCCACGTTCTCTTCGCTGTTTGGCGAGCCGTTTATGCCACTCGACCCCATGGTCTACGCTAAGATGCTCGGCGAGCGCATCGCCGACGGTCGCACCCGCGTCTATCTGGTCAACACCGGCTGGATCGGCGGCGGCTACGGCGTGGGCCATCGCATTGAGCTGGCCTACACGCGCGCCCTAGTCGCGCGCGCCCTCGACGGCACCATCGAGGACAGCGAATTCGTCCACGACGATATCTTTAACGTCGACATTCCCGCCACGTGCCACGGTGTACCCGACGGCATCCTGGTGCCGCGCCAGTACTGGCAGAGCACCGCTCGCTACGACGAGGCCGCGCACAACCTGGCCGTCATGTTCGAGGAGAACTTCGAGAAGAAGTACTCGCACCTGCCCGAGTCCGTGAAGGCCGCCGGTCCGCACGCTCAGGTGCACGCCGACGCCCGTCATCGCGGCCGCGGCCTGCTGGGACTCCGACACTAGCGTCGCCGCGAGTCCATATCCGCCACAAAGGGGACAGGCACCTTTGTGGCGGTTTTGCTTGGGCGAATGACTCGGGTTACAATACGCCTGACATATCGCCCCCTTCTCCGGATGGGGGCAGCGTAAGCGCTCTTGTGGCGGCACCGTAGGACTTTGAAGGTGGCCGTCGTAAGGGCGCTTTTTGTTTAGGCACCCGGGCTCGGGCGCATGCTATGAAGGGAGAGCACATGAAGAGTTTCGTTGCCGAGGATTCGTTTTGGGAGCTATTTCCGCAGGCGGCTGTCGGTGTTGTGGTCGTAAAGGGCATGAAGCCCGCGGCTCAGATTCCTCAAGAGGACGTTGATGCGATTGCCGCGTTGCTCGACCGCGCCAATATCGATGCGGAGCGTCACCTGACGAGTGATACCATCAGCGAGAATGCGCCGGTTAAGGCATGGCGCGAGGCATATCGCCTATTCAAGACCAAGAAGGGCGCGCGTTGCTCAATTGAGAACCTGCTCAAGCGCGTGCTCAAAGGAAAGCCGGTGGGCCACATTACGCCCGCGGTGGACATCTACAACACGGTGTCGCTGTCCTACGCGCTGCCCGTAGGCGGCGAGGATTTGCACGCGATTGAGGGAGACCTTTGCCTGAAGGTGACCGACGGTGGCGATTCATTTCTGCCGCTTGGCGAGGAGACAGATGACCCGACGCTGCCCGGCGAGCTCGCCTACATCGATGATGCGGGCGCCGTATGCCGCTGCTGGAACTGGCGCGATGGCGTTCGAACGGCGTTGTCCGATGATTCGGCCGATGCTTTCCTGGCGATTGAGTGCGTGGAGCCCGAGCGGATGGGGGATTGCCAGGCCGCGATCGATCGCTTAGCCGAGCTGCTCGAGCGCTATCTGGGAGCGACGGTTGTCGTTAAAACGCTTGTGACCCGCGACAATCCTTGCGTGGGGCTGTAGCGAAGTCTGCGGATCAAACTCGATGCCCCAAACCACCACAAAGGTGCCTGTCCCCTTTGTGGTGGTTTTTATGTTGATGGGTTAACAAATGGGATATTTGGGTACGGGTGTTGCCTTGTGCGGCTAAGATGTTTACCCGTTAGCATCATGTAAGCGAAAGGCGGTCGTCACCATGCAGCAGAACGACGAGACACGTTTTGAGGACTTTGTCGGACTGATCAGCGGCCTCTACAAGGAGATTCAGCGTATCAAGACGTCCGAAGGCGCAAGGCTGGGCCTCAAGGGCTCCGACGTTATGTGCCTGTACTATCTTGAGCGCAGCAAGGACGGCCTGACTGGCGCCGACCTCGCCCGCATGGCCGGCGTTACCCGTGCCGCCGTTTCGCGCACACTGGCACATCTGGAGGAGGGCGGCTACGTCGAGGTTGACGACTCGGGTGATGCGGCCGTCAAGTATCGTGCTCCGGTGCGCCTGACTGCCCTGGGCGGCGAGAGCATGAGCGAGGCCGATCGCATCATTCGCGAGGTGCTCGATACCACCGGCAAGGCCATGGGCGTGGAGCAGCGCGAGCAGATGTATGCATCGCTGCGCACGATCCTCAACACCCTGCGCGAGATCTAGAGCCGCGCTGGCGCTAGCTTTCAGCCAAGAACTGCATCGTCCCGTTTGAGCGCGTACGCCGTGCCGGGACATTGCTGTCAAAATTCCCTGCGCGAGACCTGCGCAAGAAAGGATTCGTTATGTCCGTCCGCATTATTACCGATTCCGCAAGCGATATGTCGCCGGCGGAGCACCCCGCTCTGCGTGTTCTGCCGCTGTCCGTCACCTTTGGCACCGATGTGTATATGGATGGCGTCGACATCGATCACCAGCGCTTTTACGAGATGCTTGTGGAGCGCGATGAACTGCCCAAGACCGGTCAGGTCAACCCGTACGCCTTTTCGCAGGCGATTGCCGAAGCGCGTGAGGCCGGCGATGAGGCCGTGATTATTACCGTGGGCGCCAAGCTCTCGGGCACCAACCAGAGTGCTCGTACGGCACTTGCCGAGGCGCCGGGCGGCGACATGTTCGTCGTGGACAGCAATAACGTGACCTTGGGCGAGCGCGTGCTGGTCGAGTATGCGCTGCGCCTGGTGGACGAGGGCCAGGGCGCGGCTCAGGTTGCGGCGGCTGTCGAGGCCGTGCGCGACCGCGTGGTCGTCATCGGCCTGCTCGAGACGCTGGAGTACCTGGTGCGCGGCGGTCGCCTGTCTGCTGCGGCCGGTGCCGTGGGTACGCTGCTCAACGTAAAGCCCGTGGTGGCTGCCGAGGACGGTCTGATCGTGCAGCTGGGCAAGGCGCGCGGTTCCAAGAACGGACGTAACCTGCTCAACCAGAAGGTCGAAAAGGCGGGCGGCATCGACTTTTCCATGCCGCTGGCGCTCGGCTATACGGGCCTTTCGGATGCGGTGCTCAAGAAGTATATCGAGGACAGCGCGGCACTGTGGGCTGGCCACACCGAGGGCGAACTGCCCGTTCACACCATCGGCGCCACCATCGGCACCCATGTAGGCCCCGGCGCCGTAGCCGTAGCCTTCTTCCAGCCCGTTAACTAGCCCACCTGCCAAAACCACCACAAAGGGGACAGGCACCTTTGTGGTGGTTTATGCTATTCCGGGTGGAAGGGAGCGAGCAATGGCGTCTGAGGGCTTTTTTGAGCGGGTGTACGAGGTGGTCGAGCAGATTCCCGAGGGGATGGTCGCCACGTATGGTCAGGTGGCGCTGCTTGCTGGACGTCCACGAAGTGCGCGGTACGTGGGGTATGCCCTGCATGGCAATCCGCGCCCCGGCGAGATTCCCTGTCACCGCGTGGTGTTTGCCGATGGCCGCATATGCGATGGTTTTGCTTTTGGCGGTCCCGATGCTCAACGTGAGCTTTTGCTAGGGGAGGGTGTGGCGTTTAAGGACGACATGCACGTCGACTTGGCCGCCTGTCGCTGGCCTGCAGGGCTCTAGCGGCTCTGCCGTGGCTTAAACCACCACAAAGGTGCCTATCCCCTTTGTGGTGGTTTTGGCAGGTTTACCGAGGTTAACTTATGGAGAAGGTATGGCGGCGCGGTTTGTCGCAGCAAAGTAAACCACGGTGAACTATATTGTTTTCAGCAACGGAGCAGGCAATAGGCGATGAAAAAGCCTGCCCTGTTGAGTTTGATTCGCATTCCTCCCCTCTGTGCGATTCAACGGTGTACTTCGGGAACAGGCCCGCTGGCAACTATCTGCCAGCGGGCCTGTTCCTGTTTCGGTGAGGATTCAGCCTCACCGTCTATGTTGTGCGAAGGCGCTTTGCCTAGTACACCATGCCCATGGCGTCCTGAACCTCGGCCAGGGTCTGCTCGGCAATCTCGTTGGCGCGACGGTTGCCCTCGTGCAGCACGTCCTTCACATAGTCCAGATCGTTCTCATAGCGCTGACGACGCTCGCGGATCGGCGCGAAGTACTCGTTGACGGCCTCGGTCACGTACTTCTTGAGCTGGCCGGAGCCGCCCATGCCAATCTCCTCGGCAATCTCGACCTCGGAACGGCCGGTGCAGATGGCGGCGGTTGAAAGCAGGCCGGACACGCCGGGGCGATTCTCGGGATCGAACGTGATCATGCGCTCGGAGTCGGTCTGGCTCTTCTTGATGCGCTTGGCCGTCTCCTCGGCGGTCATCGAGATGTTAATGGCGTTGCCGTAGCTCTTGCTCATCTTGCGCCCGTCCAGGCCGGGCAGCAGCGGGGTCTCGGACAGCAGCGCGTCGACCTCGGGGAACACCTTGCCGTAACGGTTGTTAAAGCGGCGGGCGATGGTGCGGGTGAGCTCGATGTGCGGCAGCTGGTCGCGACCGACGGGCACCACATTGCCCTTGCAGAACAGGATGTCGCAGGCCTGGTGCACCGGGTAGGTGAGCAGAAGGCCGGTGAGCTCGTGGCCCGAGGCCTCCATCTCGGCCTTGACCGTGGGGTTGCGCGCCAGCTCGGCCTCGGAGACCAGCGACAGGAACGGCAGCATGAGCTGGTTTGCGGCGGGTACGGCGGAGTGCGCGTAGATCATGGTCTTGTCGGGGTCGATGCCGCAGGCAAGGTAGTCCATGACCATGTTGTACACGTTGTCCTGGATGTGCTCGGTCGTATCGCGGTCAGTGATGACTTGGTAGTCGGCGATGAGCACGTTGGTCTTGGCGCCCATGTTCTGCAGCTCAACACGGCCCTTGAGGGTGCCGAAGTAGTGACCCAGGTGCAGACGGCCGGTGGGGCGGTCGCCGGTGAGCATGGTGAACTTCTCGGGCGTTTTGGCCAGGCCCTCGCGAATGGCGTTGCTCTTTTGCAGCGCGACTTCGTAGCTGTTCTCGTTTGGCATGATTGCTCCTAACGTATGTTCATGGGTCAAGATGATAACGCGTTTATTGGAGGGTCGGGGCGTAAGTACGCGAGGGGCGGGAGAGCGGCGGCATGTGCGATGGGCGCGGCGTGGCTGCGCGTTTGGCCGGCGGCGCCTGGGCGCAGCCTCGGCAGCTTACCCTAGCGCCTGTGGTGGCGCTCCTCCCTGCGTTCTTCTGCCGCCTGCTCCTCCTGCTTAAAGGCGGGATCGTCGGGGGTGACGAGCTCGTCCTCGTGCGTGCGCTTGTTGTAATGGTGGCGCAGCACGGGCTCAAACAGGTGCAGGTGCTTGGCAAAGGCCGCCGAGCCAATGGCGAGTACGGTAAAGATGAGCACGCGCATGGGCACCTCGACCTGGTTAATCGCGGCGGCGCCGGCCGAAAGCATGATGCACCAGGCGTAGATGAGGAGCACTGCCTGCTTTTGGTTGTAGCCCTCTTGGATCAGGCGGTGGTGGATGTGGCCCTTGTCGGCCTGCCCGATGCTAATGTGGGCGCGCTTGCGGCGCACGATGGCGCTAAACGTGTCGATGATGGGCACGCCGGCAACGATGAGCGGGATGATAAGCGAGGTGAGCGCGGCGGTGCGGCTCACGTTGAGCAGCGAGATGGAGCCCAGTGCAAAGCCCAGAAGCAACGACCCCGAGTCGCCCAAGAAGATGCTTGCGGGGTTGAAGTTGTAGCGCAAAAAGGCCAGGCAAGCGCCAAAGAGCGCAATGGAGAGCGCGGCGGCGTCGATGCGGCCCGAGAGAACGGCCATCGAAAACATGGTGAACGACGCGATGCCGCAGATGCCCGTGGCCAAGCCGTCGAGGCCGTCGATGAGGTTAATGATGTTGGTGAATGCCACCAGATAGATCACGGTGATGGGGTAGGCGAGCCATCCGAGCATGATCTCGCCGGGGGCAAACGGGTTGACGATGACGCCGATCCGCAGGCCGCCGATACAGGCGATAAGCGCGGCGAGGACCTGTCCGGCTAGCTTTTGCTTGGGCTTGAGCTGGAAGACGTCGTCGATAGCGCCGGTCGCAAAGATGACGGTAAAAGAAAGCGCAAGTATGGGGTAGCTGATGTGCAGACGGGGGTGGGGCACCAAAACGGGCGGCCAACCCAGGTACCAGGTGCCTAGGATTTGCACAATACAGGCAACGACCAGGCCCAAAAACACCGCCGTTCCGCCCAAACGCGGGATGGGCTTGGTGTTGATGCGGCGCTTAGAAGGATAGTCGACGGCGTCGAGCTTAATTGCCAAGCGCTTGACCAGGGGCACCGTGAGGAAGGTCGTGATAAAGGCCGCCGCTGCCACGCATAGATACGGTATGTAGCTCGGGGATGAAGCCATGAATCTAAAAACCGCCAAGCGTCGAAGGAAAAGGTCAAAGGTTGCTAAGCGCAAAGGGCATAGCCGAACCATGATACTCGACCAAGGGGGGTGCATGGAATTGCACGCAGCGATAATCACGCGCTTACCAGATATTGGGATGTTGTCGATGGATTGTCGGGATACCGGCGGGGATCCATATGGGCTGTAATGGTGGTTTTCGGCAAATAAAAACCACCCCCCACGTTACGAAAATGAACCCACCTAAAACAGGTGGGTGCCCTCATCGACTGTTCCAGCGTCCTTAACAACGAAGGATACCTGTACTAGGTACGACTGTGTGGGCTCCCTAAATAAACGCGACGGTTCACCCAGTTGCTCCGCGGGGGGCGGAATACCTACATCATAAAGCGGCACTTTATCGATTCCAGTCTTGACATTACAAAAATCGTGTCGGACGATTACGGCGCCTTGGGCTCGAGCCGTCTGTGCGGTTGGTCCCTTTACGTTTGAGCTGCTGAATCGTTGTTTTGGAGCATGTTTTTATGCCGACGCCGTTGACCGAACTTTTTTCGCCCGCCTGCCATTTGTGTCCGCGCCGTTGCGGTGCGGTGCGCGACGAGGGTGCGCACGGCGTATGCGGTGCCGATGACACGCTCAAGGTGGCCCGCGCGGCGCTTCATATGTGGGAGGAGCCGCCTATCTCGGGCGAGGCCGGTTCGGGCACGATCTTCTTTAGCGGCTGCTCGCTCAAATGTATCTATTGCCAGAACCACGAGATCTCGACGGGCAATTTTGGGCTTGAGATTTCGCCCGAGCGCCTGGTCGAGATTATGCTGGAGCTGCAGGACCAAGGTGCCAATAACATCAATCTGGTGACGGCGACGCATTATGCTCACCTGCTGCCGGCCGCGATTGCCGCAGCTCGGGAGCGCGGACTGGTCATCCCAATTGTCTACAACACGAGTGGTTACGAGCGCGCGAGTGCCGTGGCAGCGCTGGGCGACCTGGTCGACGTGTGGCTTACGGACTTTAAATATGCCGATGCCGGGCTTGCGCAGTCGCTTTCTCATATTAAGGACTACCCGCGCGTGGCCGTGTCGGGTCTGGCCCAGATGGCGCGCGAGATTGAGCGCCGCGGGGGAGAGCTGGTAGACAAGGACGGGCTCATGAGGCGCGGCATAATCGTGCGTCATCTGGTGCTGCCGGGGCATGCGGACGATTCGTGCCGCGTGTTGGACCTGGTGTGGCAGACGGTGGGCGACGTGCCGATCTCGGTCATGAACCAGTACACGCCCAATGCCCTCATGTGCGAACAAGGCGGCGACCTGGCGCGCGCCGTGACGCGCGAGGAGTACGAGCAGGTGCTCGACCATGCCGACGACCTGGGCTTTACGACGATGTTTTGGCAAGAAGGCGGAGCGGTAGACGAGAGCTTCACCCCGGCGTTCGACACCACCGGCGTCCTCACCAGCGCAAAGTAGTGCGCTCGCCGATGATTTTTCTGGGACGGGGATTAAAAAATCATCGAGAGGATCGCCTGCTCGAAAAGTTGTCAAAATAGCCGCGTCCCAAAAAGACTGGGTATTGGGCGTTGACAGTTGGCGAGCCGTAGGTAAAATATCAACTTGTCTTGGGGACGTAGCTCAGTTGGGAGAGCGCTGCCGTCGCATGGCAGAGGCCGAGGGTTCGACTCCCTTCGTCTCCACCCTTGGATTTGATAAGCCGCTGACATTGTGTCGGCGGCTTTTTTTAAAAGAAAGGGCTGTACCATGGCCAAGCTTGAGTCCCAACCACTGTCTGCCGAGGAACGCGCCGAGTTGGAAGAGCTCCGCGCCGAGAAAGCTCGTCGCGAGGCCCAGGAAGAGGCACGCCGCGAGCGTGAGGAGCTGGCCGCCCTGCGTGCCGAGCGTGCGAAGGCCGAGGAGGCCGCCGCGAACGTTGCCCCCGCGCCCAAGCCCGCCGCCGCGAAGCCCGCGCCCACCGCACCTAAACCTCAGCCTAAAAAGGTCGCTCGTTCCAAGTCCGTCGAGCCCAAGCCGAGCCGTGACGAGATGACCTTTGCCAAGCGCATGGTTACCTCCAAGGAGCCTACGGGCGAGAACGAGATCCCTGGCATGGCGCCGGCTCAAAAAATCATCATTGTCCTTGCCCTCATCGCGTTTGTCATCTTTATGGGCTGCACGATCCTGACCAGCATGGGCCTGCTCTAGCCCATTCGCGCTGGGTGCCATGCCCGAACACTCTGCCCTTTTCCAACCCTCAACCTCTGCACAACGCATCCGAAAGGTCGCCCCATGGCTTTGACCGACATCTCGCATCCCACCGACATTGCAATGCTCACCGATCTGTACGAGCTCACTATGGCCCAGGGCCTGTGGGAGAGCGGCAAGGCCAATGAGCAGGGTTGTTTTACCGCGTTTTACCGCGACCATCCTTTTGGCAGCGCCTATGCCGTCATGTGCGGCACCGCCGAACTGCCCGAGCTGGTCGAGAATCTGCGCTTTACGCCCGAGGATATCGACTACCTCGCCTCGCTCCAGGCCCCGGCCGGCGGCGCGATGTTCAAGCCTGGATTCCTCGACTACCTGCGCGATTTTCGTGCGCATGTAAACATCGACGCCGTGCCCGAGGGCGAGCTCGTCTTTCCGCGCGAGCCCATGGTTCGCGTCACCGGCCCCGCGCTGGAGTGCCAGCTGCTTGAGACGGCGCTGCTCAACATCGTTGGGTTCCAGACGCTTGTCGCCACCAAGACGGCGCGCGTGGTGCTGGCGGCGGACGGCCGTCCCGTTGCCGAGTTTGGCCTGCGCCGCGCTCAGGGTCCCGATGGCGGCTTGGCCGTCGCGCGCGCGAGCTACGTTGCCGGCTGCTCCTCTACGTCCAATGTGCTCGCCGGCCGCCGCTACGGTATTCCCGTCTTTGGCACGCATGCGCACAGCTGGGTGATGAGCTTCGATTCCGAGCTCGAGGCCTTCCGCGCCTTTGCCAAGTCGAGCCCCAAGAACTGTACGCTGCTCATCGACACCTATGACGTGCGCGAGGGCTGTGAACATGCCATTACGGTTGCCAAGGAGATGGAAGCGGTGGGCGAGCGCCTGTCGGCCATTCGCATCGACTCCGGCGACCTCGCCAAGCTCTCCAAGTATGTGCGCGGCCGTTTTGATGCCGAGGACCTGCCCTATGTGGGGATTTCGGTTTCTAACGATTTGGATGAGTACACGATTCAGTCGCTGCTCGACCAGGGCGCGCCCATCGACAGCTTTGGCGTGGGTACCAAGCTTGCGACCTGTTACGACCAGCCGGCGCTGGGCGGCGTGTACAAGCTTTCCGCCCGCCGTGCGAGCGAGGCAGATCCATGGACGCCGGTTGTCAAGCTCTCCGAGCAGCCCTACAAGCGCACGATCCCGGGTGTGCAACGCGTGCGCCGTTATTACGACGGCTTTGGCGGCCCGGTCTGCGACATGATCTACGACGAGGACCATCTGGCGGGGGAGGGCGCCGCGCGCGGCAATACCCTCGTAGCCGTGAACGATGCCGCCCTGGTGACCGACGTGTCCGAACTTGAGTATCGCGAGCTGTTGGTGCCGATCGTGCGCGATGGCAGTGCGGTGGCTCCGCGTGAGAGCATCCAGGACGCGCGCGAGCGCTGTGCTTGGGCGCTCGATCATCTGGACGCAGCTTTCAAGCGCTTCCTGTACCCGCAGACCTATGTGGTGGGCATGGAGCAGGGCCTGGCTCAGGTGCGCGACGAGCTCGTGCGTAAGAACATGGCCGCGGCTTCTGCCTTTCCCTGGGCTCACTAATTCCTTGGGCGGTAGGGGCGAGTCACGCTCCCTTGGCCGCCAGCTCGGCCGTTCGCTGAACAGTTGATTGGTTTGACGTATGACGACTTCTTATAAAACGATGGTGGTAAAGATCGGTTCGTCCACGGTTGTGGGCGCCGACGGCAAGGTCAACCGCTCCTTTATCGGCGGGCTTGCCGATCAGGCCGCAGCTCTGCGCAATCTCGGCTGGCGTCTGGTCGTGGTGAGCTCGGGCGCTATCGCCTGCGGCTATCCCGTGCTGGGCTTCGACCGCAAGCCGGTCGGCGACCTGCCGAGCCTGCAGGCCTGCGCCTCGGCCGGTCAGTGCATCATTTCGTCGGCCTACGACGAGGAGTTTCATGCGCGCGATCTGCTCACCTCGCTCGTGCTGCTCACGCGCCACGACACGGCGCGCCGTACGTCCTACCTGCACGCGCGCGACGCCCTGCTGCGCCTGGTGGAGCTTGGCGTGGTGCCGGTCGTCAACGAGAACGATACCGTTACCGTCGATGAGATCAAGTTTGGCGACAACGACACGCTGGCAGCGCTTGTGAGCTGCCTGGTTTCTGCCGATCTGTGCGTGACGCTTTCGGACATCGATGGTCTCTATACCGCCAATCCGCATGAGGACCCAACGGCCGAGTTTGTTCCGGTCGTGCAAAAGATCGATGCCAAGATTATCGCCTCGGCGGGCGATTCTTCTACATCGGTGGGCACGGGCGGCATGATCACCAAGATTCGCGCGAGCCGCATCCTGATGACGGCGGGCATTCAGAGCGTGATTTGCTCGGGCGAGGAGCCCGATGCGCTCGTGCGCCTCGCCCGCGGCGAGAGCGTGGGCACGCTGTTCGATCCGCCGGCGGAGCGCCTGGACATTGCGCCCCGCAAGCTGTGGATCGCGCTGGGCGACAAGGCGCATGGCTCGGTGACGGTCGATGATGGTGCTGCGAAGGCGCTGGTAAGCCGTGGCTCTTCCTTGCTTACGGTGGGTATTCACGAGGTCGATGGCGTGTTTTCCGAGGGCGATGTGCTCGACGTGTGCGACCCGAGCGGTATGGTCGTCGCCCGCGGTATCGCCGAGGCCGATTCGGACGTGCTGGAGCTTGCCGCCGGCCGCCGCCAGGACCAGATCGCCAGCAACCGTCTACTGGCAGACCTAGCCGAGAAGCCGGCGATCCATCGAGACAACTTGATTGTATTTGCTTAGGCCTCGACGCCGGGCGCCTTCGATCTGCAATGCACGTGGGGCGAAATTACCAGGGTAACTTTGCCCCGCCGCGCTTATGTCCGAGCTGGTCGCCACGAAAACGGCCCATCTACTACGTTTAATAGGCTATCGGTGACCATGCCAAGAATTGCAAAAAGAAAACCGCAGGTAGAACGCCTGCGGTTTTCTTTATTTATGGCATCTGGTTGGGCCATGCGGGTGAAACGTAGTAGATGGGCCGTTTTCGTGGCGAAGGACATCATCCGGCACTTGGGGACGTTTCTATTGTGCCGGCAGGTGGGGACACTCCTTTGCTAGAAGATTCGGCGCAGGTCTCCGCGGTTGAGGGCCTCGTCGAAGAGGTGCTTGAATACCACACTGCCGTGCAGGCCGTCGTGCTCGAACTCGTTGGTTACCCAGGCGTGCGAGTTGCCCACGCGGCTGAGCGTGTCGAGCTGCAGACTCGAATCGACGTACATGTCATCGAAGTACACCGCGGCCTGGAGCGGCACCTCGTTGCAGGCCAGGCGCTGCGGGTCATAGATCTTGTCCCAGCTGGTGTCTTCCATCAGCAGGTCCATGGCGGGCTTGAAGGGCTTGAGCTCGGGCATCTGCTCGAACATCCACGGGAACATGGCCTCGCCGGTAAACATGAGCGGGCGCGCGAGCGTGTCGAACTCGGCGCGGTGTGCCTTCTCTTCAGCTGCGGCCCAGCCAATGGGCATAGTGTCACCGTCGGCGTATATGAACTCCTGCAGCGTCCAGTACAGCGGATTCGTGCGCGTGTTGGTACGCTCGAAGGCGCGCATCAAAAAGCTGTCGGATACCGAGGAGCCGCAGCTCAGCGTACCGTCGCCTGTAACAAACGCGTGATCGATAATCCAATGCATGCGCTCAAAGCTCGGCTTCATGCCAAAGTCGCTGCCCATGAGCTGTAGGCGCTCGACCGTCATCGGCGAGCCGTCGAGCAACACGGGCTTTTGCTCCTCGAGGGCATCTGCCAGGGTCGCCACGCGCTCGACGTCGGCGGGGTAGCGGTCGTAATACTGCTGCGTCTTGGCTGCCATGCGTGGGAAGGTGTGCGCGTAGACCTCGCTGGCGCTCGCCGGCACGTGCGGAATGCCGCCGCAGGTAAAGCTTGCCGCCACGCCCTCGGGGAAGAGCGACAGATAGCTCAACGTCAAAAAGCCGCCGTAGCTCTGCCCCAGTGTGACCCAGGGCTTGCCGCCAAAGCCCACCAGGCGCAGGTACTCAAAATCGCGCACGATGGAGCTGGCAAGATGGCGCTTGAGGAAATCCGCCTGCGAGCGTGCTGTATCGGCGCCGGCGGCCGTTGCGCGATCACCCAGTGCCTTGATCGTGCGTCCGTCCACGCAGCTACTGCGTCCGGTGCCGCGCTGGTCGGGAAGGACCACGCGGAAGTGCTTGACGGCCTCCTCGATCCAGCCGTCGCTTGTGGGCGACAGCGGACGCGGGCTCTCGCCGCCGGGGCCGCCCTGCAAAAACAGGAGCAGTGGCAGATCGTCGTTGATGCGGTCGGGCGCGCAAACCACACGGTAGAAGAGCTTGATGCTCTCGGGCGCGCCGGCGATGGGCGCCGGCATGGCGCCGCGGCGCATGGTACTGCCGACGGCCAAAAGCATGGGCTCCAGGCCGCGCCAGTCGAGGGGGACGTCGATGCTGTGGTCCTCGACATGCAGGCCGGGGACGTGGTACGAAGTGATGAGCGCCATGTGATGCTTCCATTCGTTGCGGTGTTTCGGGTTGACCAATTCTACCGCCGTCGGCGAGGATGCGTGCAAATCGGCTACCATGGTGGGCAAACATCTAGGAGAAAGGGCCGTCCATGTCGGTCGATATAGCCACGTACGTTCACGATCTTGCCGTTGAGGCCAAGGCCGCCTCGGGCGCGCTTGCCACTGCGAGCGATGCCCAGCGCCAGGAGGCCGTGCGCGCCATGGCCGCGGTGCTGCGCGACGGCGTCGATTCCATCGTTGCCGCCAATGAGCTCGATATGGCCGCAGCGCGCGATGCAGGCACCTCGGCGGGGCTCCTCGACCGCCTGCTGCTAACGCCCGAGCGTGTCGAGGGCATGGCCGCCGGTTTGGAAAAGCTTGCCGAGCTGCCCGACCCCGTCGGCCGCGTGCTCGGTCACCGCGTGCTTGCAAGTGGCGTGGACCTTACGCGTGTGAGTGTGCCGCTGGGTCTGGTTGCCATGGTGTATGAGGCGCGTCCCAACGTGACGGCCGATGCGGCGGGCATCTGCATTCGCACCGGTAACGCCTGCATTCTGCGCGGCGGTTCGCTGTCCTATCACTCGTGCGCCATGATTACCGAGCTACTGGCCGATGCGCTCGAGGCCAAGGGCTTCCCGCGCGAGGCCGTGTCGATGATCGAGTCTACCGACCGCGAGGCCACCGGCGAGCTCATGAAGCTCCGCGGCGTCGTCGATGTGCTCATTCCGCGTGGCGGTGCGGGCCTGATCCAGCGCTGCGTGCGCGAGTCGCTCGTTCCGGTGATCGAGACGGGCACGGGTAACTGCCACATCTACGTGCATGAATCCGCCGACTTCGATAAAGCGCTCAATATTATCGTCAACGCTAAGACGCAGCGCGTGGGCGTGTGCAATGCCGCCGAGTCGCTGCTGGTCGACCGTGCCGTGGCCGATGCGTTTTTGCCCGCGGTCGTGGCCGTGCTGCATGACCACGGCGTGCTCATTCACGGCGACGAGGCCACGTGCGCCGCATGCGCCGACGCCGGGCTTGCCGAGGGCGATGACTACGTCGCCGCGACTGAGGAGGACTGGGGCCGCGAGTATCTGGCGCTCGAGATGAGCGTGAAGGTCGTGGCAAACGAGGACGAGGCCATCGCGCACATCAACCGCTACGGCACGATGCACTCCGAGGCCATCGTTGCCGAGGACACGGATGCTTGCGAGCGCTTCCTGGACGCGGTCGATGCCTCGGCCGTGTACGCCAACGCCAGCACGCGCTTTACCGACGGCGGCGAGTTTGGCCTGGGCGCCGAGATCGGCATCTCGACCCAAAAGCTCCACGCCCGTGGCCCCTTTGCTGCCGAGGCCCTCACCACCTACAAATACAAGCTCCGCGGCACCGGCCAGGTCCGCCCCTAAACCCCTCGTAAACGAAAACCGCCACAAAGGTGCCTGTCCCCTTTGTGGCGGTTTTAGGTGGCGTGGGCGGTTAGGCCTGGAAGGTATCGCGGTCGGGGGCGAAGGACTGCATGGCCGCTATGGTGCGGTCAAAGAGCTCGGGGAGCTCCCAGCCCAACATCTCGGCGCCCTGCGAAATCACGTCGCGCGAGCAGCCGGCGGCAAAGCGCTTGTCCTTGAACTTCTTCTTGAGCGACTTGGTCGTAAAGTCCATAACGCTCTTGCTCGGGCGCATGATGACTGCAGCGCCGATCAGGCCGGTGAGCTCATCGCAGGCAAACAGGATCTTTTCCATCTGCAGCTCGGGTTTGGGCAGCGAGGTGTTGAAGTCCGACGTGTGCGTCTGGATGGCGCGAATGAGCTCGGGAGACGCACCTTCGCCCTCAAGAATCTCGGCAGCATAGATGGTGTGGTTCATGGGGTCGTCCTCATGCTCCTCCCAATCCAGGTCGTGCAGCAGACCGACGATGCCCCAAAACTCCTCGTTCTCGGGGTCGAACTCGCGCGCAAAGTAGCGCATAGTGCCCTCGACCGTCTCGCCATGGGTGATGTGGAACGGGTCCTTGTTGTGTTCGTTGAGCAGTTCGAACGCGCGGTCGCGGGTGATTCCGGCGGTAAGCGGCTCTGCCATAAGAGACTCCTTGTGCTCGTGGGTATCGATAAGAATGAATACTACTAGAACAAGAAAACCACCACAAAGGTGTCTGTCCCCTTTGTGGTGGTTTTTGGCGCGGATGGGTTAGTTGAGGGCGGCTCGGGCTAGGCGAGCTTCGGCGTCCTCCTCGGTGACGCCCAAGGCCACGGCGAATTCCTCGATGGAGCGGCGCTTGGCTTCCTTAAGTACGCGCATGTAGTAAGAGCTGGGCTTTTTATCTGCTTCCTCGGCCTGACGAATGCGGTGCATCATGGTCTTTGCCACGCGGACCGTCTCGGGCGCGCCCAGCTTGAGCTGCTGCTTAAAGTGCGTCTCCTCAAGCGAGCTGTTGCGCTCGGTAAAGGTGTCGCACTCCAGCTCGTCGTAGTGGCTCAGCAGGTGCTCGGCATCTTGCTGCGAGATGGCAGCGTGCAAACGGTCGGCCTGCGCCACGGGGTACATAAGGATCGTCTGCGCATGCCCCTGCTTGGTCTCGAGCAACAGCATGGGCTGCGGTGTGTCGTCCCTAAAACCGACGACGGTGCAGACTCCCTGACCCGGATGAATGACGTGTTGACCGATTGAGAACATGCTACCTCCAACTTATACGAATTTACGTATGTCTAGAATAACACGCTGACGTGCGCAAATCCTCGCTTTATGCAGGAAAAGCACACAACTCTGATAGGTAAGAGTATTCGATAAAAGACACAGCTCATTCACACCTTTATGCATTTTCAACGCGTGCATAATCTGCAGGCAGACCGGCATCTTTGAGTGAGTCCATACAAGCTGTAGTCAATTTTGTGCATATGCAATTTCGATTGGCTTTACCCTGCGACAGTGCCCGTCGCTTGTGATAGAGTGCTACAAACTCTGGCTTTTGCCCTACGAGTGACCAAGAGCTCGGGGGCTTTAACACAAGGAGGATCTATGCCCGAGAAGATTGAAGAGCTGGTACGCGCTGCGCTTGCTGCGGCCCAGGAGGCCGGCGACCTTTCCGCATTTGAACTTGACGATTGCGCTATCGAGCGGCCGGCTGACACTTCTCATGGCGAGTGGACCTCCACCATGGCCCTGAAGTCCGCCAAGCTGGCTCACTGCGCCCCGCGCAAGATCGCCGAGGCCATCGTTGCCCATATGCCCGAGGACCCCGCGATTGAGAAGGTCGAAATCGCAGGCCCCGGTTTCATCAACTTCTACCTCTCCGTTGCCGTCAAGAATGCCATCTTTGGCGAGGCTCGCGAGAAGGGCATGGACTTCGCTAAGTCCAACGTCGGTGGTGGCCTGAAGACCCAGGTCGAGTTCGTTTCCGCCAACCCCGTCGGCCCCATGCACATTGGTCACGGCCGCTGGGCCGCTCTGGGCGACTCCCTTTGCCGCGTCATGGACCACGCCGGTTACGACATCCAGCGTGAGTTCTACATCAATGACCACGGCTCTCAGATGAACACCTTCGGCAACTCCATCAGCACGCGCTATATGCAGCTTGCCGACATCATCGCCAAGCAGGGCGTTGATATCGACGAGGCTCACAAGCTGCTGATCGCCGACCGTGACGCCTTTGTTGCCGACGAGAACGACGAGCACCCCGAGACCCATCCGTATCAGGACAACTTTGCCGAGACCTTGGGCAAGGACTCTTACGGCGGCGACTACATCATCGACGAGGCCGCCGAGTTCTGGCGCACCGACGGCGACAAGTGGGTCGACGCCGATCCGCAGGAGCGCATGGAGAGCTTCCGTGAGCGCGGCTACGTGAAGATGGTCGACAACATGCGCGACCTCTGCCACGCCGTCAACTGCGACTTTGACCGTTGGTACTCCGAGCGCTCGCTGTATGTGAAGGACACCGAGGGCGAGACCGCCGGCACCTCCGCCGTCGACCGCGCTTTTGAGAAGCTCGACAAGATGGGCTACCTCTACACCAAGGACGGCGCCCTGTGGTTCCGCTCCACCGATCTGGGCGACGACAAGGACCGCGTCCTGATCAAGTCCGACGGCGAGTACACCTACTTCGCCTCCGACGTCGCCTATCACTGGGATAAGTTCCAGCGCGTCGATCACGTCATCGACATTTGGGGTGCCGACCACCACGGTTACATCGAGCGCGTCCGCTGCGTCTGCGACGCTCTGGGTTACCCCGGCAAGTTCGAGGTTCTACTGGGCCAGCTCGTCAACCTGCTGCGTAACGGCAAGCCCGTCCGTATGTCCAAGCGCAAGGGCACCATGGTGACCCTGCAGGAGCTCGTCGACGAGGTCGGCTCCGATGCCGCTCGCTACACGCTCATCTCCAAGAGCTCCAACCAGATGGTCGACTTCGACATCGAGGCCGTTAAGAAGCGCGACAACTCCAACCCAGTGTACTACGTGCAGTACGCTCACGCCCGCGTGTGCTCCATCCTGCGTCGCGCCGCCGACGTTACCGCCGAGCAGGCTGACGAGATGGGCATGAAGGCCGTCGCCGCCAAGGCCATCGGTGAGAACGTCGATTACTCGCTGCTGACTGACCCGACCGAGCTCGCCCTTTCGCGTAAGCTCAACGAGCTCACCGACCTGATTGCCAGCTGCGCTCGCGACCGCGCTCCGTTCCGTCTGACGCACTTTGCCGAGGAGCTTGCCGGCGACTTCCACAGCTTCTACGCTGCCTGCCAGGTGCTGCCGAGCGAGGGCCGTCCCGTCGACCCCGAGCTTTCGCGCGCCCGTCTGGCCGCTTGCGACGCCGTCCGCGTGTCGCTCGCCCTGGTGCTCACCCTCGTTGGCGTCTCCGCTCCCGAGCAGATGTAAGCTGCGGGTCATTTGACCGTGTAGGTTTGGTTTAACTGAGCCCTATAAGCCCGATCTCCCACGGAGGTCGGGCTTTTTTCGCAAATGCCGACGTATTGACGAATTTGGAACTGCTGGAAATACGAAACTATGCCGGTTTACTACGATGAATTGGGAATTTCCAACCACGCCGGCTTTTCGCAAAAAAGCGCAAGGCATCTACCTGCGGTTTTAGTTCAACATGTTTCGGAGTGGTCGCGGTTGATCGATTCGTCGTAGTAAACCGCCATAGTTTTGGCGGAGGCAGTCTGATTTGTGGGTGGTAGACCAAAGAGTGTCCCTTTTGACTAGTCGTTTAAGAACGCCCCTAATGACTAAGTTGCAGGTGGCGGCGGTTGTGTTACACTAACGCTGCGTAGTTGACGCAATCATCTCGATACAGATCAATGATGTCCGTCGTTTTGAACGGAACTAGACTGTTTAGCCGCCCTGAAGGTTTATGCAGGGAGCATGTGATCACAGGGCTTGAAAAGAAAGTTGAGCAAACACTGTGTCTGATCAACAGCAAGAAATCGAAATAACGACGACGCAAGCCGCTCCCGCTGCACCGGTTGCGTCGGACCAGGTCGCGGCGCCCGCGCAAGCCTCGGCTCCCGAGACGCCTAAGGCTGCTTCGACGCCTGCGCCTGCAACTGGTGAGGAGGCTGCTCCGGCAAAGCCCAGGCTCGCGCGCCGCACGGCCAAGCCTGCCGCTGACGGCGAGGAGGTCACCAAGCCCAAGCGCCGTACCACGCGCACGACGCGCGCCAAGCGCACCGTTGCAGCTGACTCCTCGGTGCCGATTTCCGATGAGGTCGCGCAGGCACGTGCGTTGGCGCAGATTAGCGAGGCTCAGGTGGTGCGCGCCCGCCGTCGTGCTGCCGAGCGCGAGGCCGCGGCTCTGACCGAGCTTGCAGCTCCGTCTGTGCCCGAGACGCCTGCCGCCATCGAGACCCCTGCCGCCGACCTGCCGACCGAGAAGCCGGCACCGCGCACATGCCGCCGCACGGCTGCTAAGGCCGAGCAAGTTGCGGAACAGGTAGCCCCCGAGCTCACTGAGGCTTCGGTCCGTTCCGCGGCAGGGGAGGGCGCATCGCCTGCTGAGCCCGCTGTGCCTGTCGAGGCCAGCGAAGTTCCCGTTGTCGATCCGGCTTTGCGCCCGCACCGTCGCGGTCGCAAGCCCAAGGCCTTCGTCGAGGCAGAGAAGGCCGCAGCCGCAGCCGCCGCCGCTCGGGATGCTGCGGCGACCGCCGAGTCTGCAACCGCTGCCGATGCACCCGTCCAGGATGCTACGACTTCCGAGGCCGCTCCCGCCGATGCCGAGCCCGCCGATGTCCGTCCCGGTCGCAGCCGTCGTACTGCTGCTAAGCGCACGTCCAAGGCCAAGGCTGCCAAGAAGGGTGCGTCCGAGGATTCTGCCGAGACGACCGCCGATGCGTCGACTGATGTCGCCAAGGCCCAGGACGTCGAACAGCCTGCGTCCGAGAAGCCCAAGCGCGGTCGTAAGAAGTCCGTTAAGGCCAAGGCGTCCGAGCAGCAGGATGTCGAAGCGCAGGTTGATTCTGGCGCCGAGGCCAATGACGCCGCCGCGGCCAATGTTGGCACCGCCGCAACCGATGGTGCCGCCCCCGCTGAGGGCGAAGACGGCACTCGTCCCAACCGTCGCCAGCACAAGCGCAACGACGAGCGCAACGAGCGTAAGGACGACCGCAACAACGACCGTCGCAACCGCCAGCGCGATCGCAAACAGCGCAACAAGGAGCGTAATGCCGCTCCCACCGAGCCCACGCTTTCGCGCGAGGAACTCGCGGCCATGAAGGTCGCTGAGCTGCGCGAGAAGGCTAAGGAGTTCGAGATCGAGACGACCGGCAAGAAGAAGGCCGAGCTCGTCGAGGAAATCTACGTCACCGCTGCGAAGGCCGAGGGCTTCCGCGACATCAAGGGCATTCTGCAGATTCGCCCGGACAGCTCCGGCATCATCCACGCCCATGGCTACATGAAGTCCAACGACGACGCCTTCGTGCCCGCCTACCTCATCCGCTCCGCGCGCCTGCGCACGGGCGACGTCATCGAGGGCTCGCTGCGTCCTTCGCGCGGCGGCGACAAGCGCGCCGGCCTCGCCAAAATCACGACCGTCAACGGTCTGGACCCCGAGCAGATTCGCAACCGTCCCAAGTTCGGCGACCTCACCCCGGTCTATCCCAACGAGCCGCTGCGCATGGAGCACGGCAAGGACTCTATTACCGGCCGCGCCATCGACATCGTGTCACCGATCGGCAAGGGCCAGCGCGGCCTGATCGTGTCCCCGCCCAAGGCCGGCAAGACCACGATCCTCAAGAAGATCTGCCAGTCTATCTCGATTAACAACCCCGAGGTGCACCTCATCTGCCTGCTCGTCGACGAGCGCCCCGAAGAGGTCACCGATATGCAGCGTTCCATCAAGGGCGAGGTTGTGGCGTCGACCTTCGATATGCCTGCCGACAACCACACCCGCGTGGCAGAGCTCGTCATCGAGCGCGCCAAGCGCATCGTAGAGCTGGGTGGCGACGTCGTGGTGGTGCTCGACTCCATCACGCGCCTCGCCCGCGCCTACAACTTGGCGGCGCCCGCCTCGGGCCGCATCCTTTCGGGCGGCGTCGATTCGGCGGCCCTATATCCGCCCAAGCGCTTCCTGGGTGCAGCCCGCAATATCGAGAACGGTGGCTCGCTTACCATCCTGGCCTCTGCCCTCATCGACACCGGTTCCAAGATGGACGAAGTCATCTTTGAGGAGTTCAAGGGCACCGGCAACATGGAGCTTAAGCTCGACCGCGACCTGGCCGACCGCCGCATCTTCCCGGCTATCGACCCCGTTGCCTCCGGTACGCGTAACGAGGACCTGTTGGTCGACGAGCAGATGCGTCCGTTTGTCTTTGGTCTGCGTCGCATTCTTGCCGGCATGAACAACACCGAGCGCGCAGCCGCATCGTTTATCAAGGGTCTTAAGGGCACCAACACCAACCAGGAGTTCCTGGTGCGTTCGGCCAAAAAACACAGCGACTACGAGCAGACGTTCTAGGTTGTCATCCACGCGCAGCGATAGTCATCAATGCGATAAAGGGTCGGGGCTTTGAGCCTCGGCCCTTTTCTATAGCGCCGCTCCGCGCTTATTTTTGACCGTAAGACCGACGAGCAGCAGGTTTCCCGTTTCAATCCGACATCGTCACTTGCAATCGACAGGACGGTTTCGCATAATAACTTTTAAGCTTCGCGACGGAAAACGCAGATGAAACGAACCATATACCGTTGCTTTGGGGCATAGCCCCGCTTCATCTTCTCTCGCGCAGCCAACTGAATGATGCGATTTGGGTGCTGGAAGATGGGGAGAGCTCATGGCTTCTTCTGATGCAACACAACGAGCAGTCCTTGCCGGACTTTCGTGCGGGATCGGCCTTGCCGCTCCCGTGGTTATGTATGCCGCGACGCTGCCGTTTTCGTCGGTGAACGAGACGGTCGTGGCGGGTGCAGCTCCCTTCGCCGTGGGCGCGGTGGCGGGCGTGGGTATCTATGCCGCCTCGCTGGGTATCTCCGAGTATCGTGCGCAGCGTGAAGAGCGTCTGTTCCAGCCCGATGCCATGGGCGGTGCCGCCAATCTCAATCAGCATCAAAGCGAGTTCAAGACCGCCTCGATTCCAGCTCAGCAGCAGGATGCGATTCCGTACGCTGCGGCTTCTGCTTCTCAGGCTCAGTCGGAGCAGTCTACCTCGGCATTCCTTTCCGGCCTGACTGGTGCGTTCCAGCGCCGTCATGCCGATGATGGTGTCCCTACCATCGCTCGAGCCGCAGATGCTATGGACGAGGCCGAGGCTTGGTCCATGATCGACAGCATGCTCGACGACGATTCGCCGGTGAGCTGCGACCCTGCACGCTCGCGCGACGTCTATCAAGTCGCCATCGACGAGCTCACCAACGGCGGGCAGACCGGCTCCTTCAATCGCGATGATATCGCCGCCGCGGCACGCGCCGTGTCGGGCTCCCAGGCCGCCCCTGCGGGCAGCACGGCGGCTTTCGTGGCACTCGTTGCCAATGCGGCGGTCAATAACGCCTACAGCGCTACCTCGGCGGACGCGAACGCTTCTGCCGATAATTCGTACGTTGATGAAGCCATGACCGCGGACGAGGAGGCTGTTGCCGCCCGCCGTGCCGCCGAAAGCTCGCTTTGGGGCGCTCCTGCCCAGCAGCAGGCGGCTGAGGCTGCGCCGTACAATGCAAACCTCGCCAGCATGCCTATCATCTCCGGTGCCGCGGGCATCGATCTCGATGACCTCGATGAGCCTGCAGCCATCACCGCATCGATTGATGCCCAAGATCGCATCGACACCGGCGACCTTCCGGACGCCTCGCTCGAGGTTGATGTCCCCATGGCCGATTACTCGGGCCACGAGGGTATGTGGGCCGCCGCCACCGCGATTCTGGATGAGATTGACGAGCCTGCTCCTGTTTCAGCCCCCGCTCCCGTCGCTGCCCCTCAGCCTGCTGCCCCCGCCTATGTCGGCCGTCACAGCGCTGTGTTCCCCGAGGATACTGCCCGTATCTCGCGTGAGAGCATCGAGCGGGCCGAGGCTATTGCCGCCGGCATTATGGAAAATCGTCGTCACGAGCGCGTCAATCAGATCCTCGAGGAAGAGATCGAGCGTCTTCAGTCCTCTACCGCCAAGCGTACGGGCCGTGCTTATCTGAGCGTTATCGAGGGCGGTACCGCCAGCTTCGCGCCGCTCCGTGCGGAGGCATAACTTCTGCATGGTTAAGATCAATCGAAAATGGGCGGTCGTAACCTGCCTGATGGCGCTCTTGATCTGGGGCAATTCGCTGGTTCCCGGCTCGGGGTCGGGCTCACTGAGCCTAACGGTCATGGAAGCTATCCGCGGTTTCCTGCACGGCGTGGGACTTCCATATGAATGGGTGACCAACTTTGTTGTTCGTAAGTGCGCGCATTTTACCGAGTATTTGGTGCTCGGCATCCTGGCAACGCACGCCTTTGATTTTGAGGGCCGACGCACCTTTGACGTGCTGCTGCCCACGGCAGTGTTCCTGCTGCTGATTCCCTCGATCGACGAGACGATTCAGCTCTTTGTGCCGGGACGCGCCGGCATGATCACTGATGTGATGATCGACTGCTGTGGAGCGGCAACGGGCGTTGTGCTCCGATATCTCTTACGGTCGCTGATGTGCGCCAAAAAGGCCGCCTAAGGACGCATTGTTTGGTCCTAGGCGGCCTTTTTTATTGGAGGGCTTATATGAGGTGTGGCGGCGTCGTTCCATAGGTCGGATTTGCCGGGTGCGCCACGCCCTGTGGGTGCGTCTGTTACTGAAGCGCCTGTGCGCCTAGGGCCAGGCAGCCCATGATGCCCTGCTTGCCCTCGAGGCTGTTGTTGACGATGTAGGTATCGATGTCGTTGACCTCGGGCGTGACGATATAGCCGTTGAGCATCTCGGCGCACTTCTTGCGCGCGAGCGGCACGATGGGGGTGTGGTCGGCCACGCCGCCGCCGATGACGATCTTCTGCGGCGCATAGCACAGGATGAAGGTCATGAGCGCCTGCGCCAGATAGCCGGCGAGCAGATCCATGGCCTCCGGGTCATCGGCCATGTCTCCGGCGCTCTTGCCATCCCAGCGCCTTTTAACGCCGGGGCCGGCGATGAGGCCCTCGAGGCAGTTGTCGTGGAAGGGGCAGGCGCTGTGCTCGCCAATGGTGTCGCGCGGGTCGCGCGTGACCAGGATGTGACCGGCCTCGGGATGCATCATGCCGTGCACGAGCTTACCGCCCGAGAGCACGCCAGCGCCCACGCCGGTACCGATGGTCAGATACACCACGTCCGTGAGGCCCTGGGCGCAACCAAAGGTGACCTCGCCCAGGCAGGCGACGTTGACGTCGGTGTCGTAGCCGCAGGGAATATTGAGCTCGTTTTGGATGGTGCCCAGCAGGTCAAAGTAGCGCCATGCCGTTTTGGGCGTCTCCAGGATCTTGCCGTATTGGGGCGAGGCGGGGTTGACTGCGGTGGGGCCAAAGGCGCCGATGCCTAGCGCGGCGATGCCCTTGTTCGCAAACCATGCGTTGACGGCCTCGACGGTCTCCTGCGGGGTCGTGGTCGCGATCTGCTCGCACTCCAGGACCATACCGTCTGCATAGCCCGTGGCGCAGACCATCTTGGTGCCGCCGGCCTCGAGCGCTCCGATAAGCTGCTCTGCCATAGTATTCCTCTCTGGGACGAGTTGCTCCGTGACTAAAGTATAGCGCTCAATAAAATAAATGAGGTCGCTATAAAAAGAAACCTCGTGGCCCAACGGGTTCACGAGGTTTCTATAGTGCCTTTAGTTACTGACCGTCCTTACCCGCGCGGTTCGATTTTATCACGCAGAGACTTGAGGTTCTCCAGTGCCGCGTTAAGCGTCTCGTCTCGTTTGGCAAAGTGGAAACGAATCAGATGGTTGACGGGCTCGCGGAAGAAGCTCGAGCCGGGCACGGCGCCCACGCCCACCTTGGAGGCCAAATCCTCGCAGAAGTCGAGGTCGCTGTTATAGCCAAACTCCGAGATATCCATCATCACGTAGTAGGCGCCCTGCGGCACGTTGTGCGTGAGTCCGATGCTGTCGAGTCCCTGACAGAATAGGTCGCGCTTGGCGGTGTAGAGGTCGAGGACCTCCTGGTAATAGCTGTCGTCGAAGTTGAGGGCGGTGACGACGGCCTCTTGCAGGGGAGCGGCGGCGCCCACGGTGAGGAAGTCGTGAACCTTTTTGATGCGCTCGGTGATTTCGGCAGGAGCGATGGTGTAGCCCAGGCGCCAGCCGGTGATGGAGTAGGTCTTGGATAGCGAGCTGCAGCTGATGGTGCGCTCAAACATGCCGGGCAGCGTGGCCATGTACACGTGCTCGTGGGGCGCGTAGACGATGTGCTCGTAGACCTCGTCGGTGATGCAGTAGGCGTCATACTTTTTGCACAGGTCGGCGATAAGGGTGAGCTCCTCGCGGGTAAAGACCTTGCCGCAGGGGTTGGACGGGTTGCATAGAACGATCGCCTTGGGATCGTTGTCGCGGAAGGCCGCCTCCAGGACCTCACGGTCAAAGTCAAAGGTGGGCGGGTTGAGCGGCACGTAGATAGGCTCCGCACCCGAAAGGATCGTGTCGGCGCCGTAGTTCTCGTAGAATGGCGAGAAGATGACGACCTTGTCGCCGGGGTTCGTGACCGTCATCATGGCGGCCATCATGGCCTCGGTGGAGCCGCAGGTGACCACGATGTTCTCGTTGGGGTTGATCGGCATGCCCATAAAGTGCTCCTGCTTGGCGGCAAGCGCCTCGCGCATGGCCTGGGAGCCCCAGGTGATGGAGTACTGGTGGTAAAGCGGCTTGGGGTCGGTGGCAATGGTGCTGAGGCTATCGAGCAGCTGCGCCGGGGGATCGAAATCGGGGAAGCCCTGCGACAGGTTGACGGCACCATACTTGTTGGAGATGCGCGTCATGCGGCGGATGACCGAATCGGTAAACGCCGCCGTGCGGTTGGAGAGTTCTTTCATGCCTATCCTTTCGAGCATTGGGTGGAGCAAGTTTACTCCTATGGAACCGGTGGGATTTGCTCGAAACGGGCTCGAAAAACTCTTTTCAAAATTCTTGAAAATTGGGGCTTGCATCGCGTGGCGTTCCTTGCAATAATAGTCGAGCGCGAAGCGCACAGGACACGGTGGGTGTAGCTCAGTTGGCTAGAGCGACGGGTTGTGGTCCCGTAGGTCGAGGGTTCGAGTCCCTTTACCCACCCCAGTTCTTGCTTCGTGTTGATATCGGGTCGTTAGCTCAGTTGGTAGAGCAGGGGACTCTTAATCCCAAGGTCCAGGGTTCGACCCCCTGACGGCCCACCACACGATATCTCCTCTAAAGTTCGCCACCACGGACTTTAGCTTTGGGTCGTTAGCTCAGTTGGTAGAGCAGGGGACTCTTAATCCCAAGGTCCAGGGTTCGACCCCCTGACGGCCCACCCAAAGCATGTTAAGACGGTCAACTTCGGTTGGCCGTCTTTTTTATTAATCTTGCATGGGGTCGAACTCGTCGGGGCGCGGAGCTGAGGAAATGCGTAAGCATTTACCAGCGCAGCGCGCAAGGCGCTTTAGCGCCGCAGCGGCCGCCTGCGCAGCAGGCTGACCCCCTGACGGCCCACCAAAGCATTTTAAGACGGTCAGTGAAGGTTGGCCGTCTTTTTTGTTGACCTCACATGGGGTCGAACCCGAACGGGCTCGGAGCTGAGGAAATCTGCGCTGTGATTCCCTTAGGGAAAACACGGCTAAAGCTCCGTAAGCGTGTTCTCCTTAGGGGAATCATGCTTACGGAGCTCGATGCATGTTGAGAAGTTGTGATCAAACTCAAAGCGAGAATCGATTTAGTCTGCGCGATAGTGCGATCCGAGACTTTCGGTTCGCTTGCGCATGGCTTTGACCATTTCCTGTGCTAGTTGAATCTGCGATTGCAGGCGGGCGAGGGCTGCGATTTCGCTGTCATTGGCGTGTGGCTTGCTCAGCGCCGTTGCGTCGTCTTGCAGGCTTTCAAGCTGTTGCAGGGCCTTGGATAGACCCGCTTCGGTCCTGTTGATCATGCAGTAGGTACTCATTGTGCGTTTGAGGCAGCGGGTCAGGCGCTCGGCGTCTGCTGTAGCTATGCCATGCTGGGGGAGGGCGATATCCATCGGTGCGGCCGCCTCAGGAGCGTCCGGCGCTGCTTGGGCTGCCGATGCGCCCGCAATGCGCCCGAACACGATGCCATTGGCACTCGACAAGCCGCCGATGCGGTCGGCGCCGTGCATGCCGCCTGTTGCCTCACCGCAGGCGTAGAGGCCCTCAACGCCTGCGTACGCGGTCTTGTCGATTTTGATACCGCCGTTGGCGGCGTGGGCATACATCGCCACGCGCATCTCGTCGGTCGGCGCGATGCCGTGCTCGTCTTGCAGCCAGGTGGCAAAGGTCTGCACAAACTCGGGGATGTCCTCGCGGGGGAAGTCGTAGTGGAGCGCCAGGCCCTCTGCACCTGCCTGATCAATGACGAGGTCGATGGCGCGGGAGGCCAAGCGCGAGGTGAAAGGACCATATCCAGCGCGCTGCTCAAGCAGATCGTTTAGCTTGCCGTCGGCAATATCGACCGGCTGGTCTACATGTACGTAGCGCCAGGTTTTCTCGTTGAAGACCAGGTTGCGCTTGGGCTCGATGAAGCCGGGCATCATCTGCATGAATTCTATATTAGTAAGCGATGCGCCGTGCGCCAGTGCGATGGCCTGCGAGGAGCTGAGCACATCAGCCGACGTAAGGCTGCGCTCGAACAGGCCGCCTGTGCCACCGGCTGCGATGATCGTGGCCTTGGCAGCAAAGGGCACGATTCGATTTTCGGTAAGGTCGTAGAGCACGGTTCCGGTGATTCTGCCGTTCGTGTTCTCAACAAGGTCGATAAGCTCATGGCGGGGGAGCAGGCGAATGCCGAGTGACTCGATTCGGGTCGTCAGAGCGTTCTCAAGGGGCTTGCGGGTGAGGCCGCGCCACATGCGCGTCTTGTGGTCAAAGCAGGGGATAAACTGCTTTTGCTGGGCGCTCTCGGCATTTTGTGGGCGTTGAAGTTCAACACCCAGATCCCGTTCGAGCCATGTAATTGCCTGGGGAATGCCGCGGACAAACGTCTGGACAAGCTCGGGGTCGGCGACGCCGCCACCAACGGTCTGGATGGTGTCGATGAGGTCTTGTTCGTCGCCTTCGTCGACGGGACCAATAAGGCCGAGGCCCCAGGTGCCCGGGAAGAAGCTCGATCCACTCATAGTCTTTCCGGCGCTTGCCACAGTGACGGTTGCACCCGTGCGTGCCGCTTCGATGGCGGCGCAAAGGCCCGCAATACCAGATCCAATTACCAGTACGTCAGTCGATTCCATCGGATTCCTTTCTCGTCCGGCGCATTGTCGCACGGGTGATCGGTAATGGGGCCGCAAAGACTCGGCAAATCGGTAAAGGGCAAATATGGCAGGTGGGCGTCATGGACGCTCTGGCGCTCCGTCTCATCACATCTCGTATTTCGCCCCAACTGATATATCGGCATTAGCTACCCTGCGACAGCGCAAACAAAAAGAGCCGCCACCTTAAAAGGTAGCGGCTCTAAAGCTCAACTATATGAGCATCGCGCGGGCGCGATTAGGCCTTGAGGGCCTCCTCGACGGCGACAGCGCAGGCGACGGTGGCACCGACCATGGGGTTGTTGCCCATGCCGATGAGACCCATCATGTCGACGTGCGCAGGCACGGAGGAAGAACCGGCGAACTGGGCGTCGGAGTGCATACGGCCCATGGTGTCGGTCATGCCGTAAGAGGCAGGGCCGGCGCCCATGTTGTCCGGGTGCAGAGTACGGCCGGTGCCGCCACCAGAAGCGACGGAGAAGTACTTCTTGCCAGCCTCGATGCGCTCCTTCTTGTAGGTGCCAGCGACGGGGTGCTGGAAGCGCGTGGGGTTGGTGGAGTTACCGGTGATCGAGATGTCGACGTTCTCGTGCCACATGATGGCAACGCCCTCGCGGACGTCATCGGAGCCGTAGCAGTTAACGGCAGCGCGGGGACCATCGGAGTAGGGGATGGTCTCAACGACCTTGAGCTCGCCCGTGTAGTAGTCGAACTGGGTCTTCACATAGGTGAAGCCGTTGATGCGGGCGATGATCTGGGCGGCGTCCTTGCCCAGACCGTTGAGGATAACGCGCAGCGGCTTCTTGCGAGCCTTGTTGGCGTTCAGAGCCAGGCCGATAGCGCCCTCAGCGGCAGCGAAGGACTCGTGGCCAGCCAGGAAGGCGAAGCACTCGGTGTCGTCGGAGAGCAGCATAGCGCCCAGGTTGCCGTGGCCCAGACCGACCTTGCGGTCCTCGGCAACGGAGCCGGGAACGGTGAAGGCCTGGATGCCCTCGCCGATGATGGCGGCAGCCTCAGAAGCGGTCTTGGCGCCACGCTTGACAGCGAGAGCGCAACCGAGGGTGTAGGCCCACTCGGCGTTCTGGAAGGCGATGGACTGGGTGTTGTTGACGATCTCACGCGGGTTGAAGCCCTTGTCGGTGCAGATCTGCAGAGCTTCCTCGAGGGAGGCGATGCCGTTGTCGGCGAGGCACTTGTTGATCTTGTCAGCGCGGCGCTCGTAACCTTCGAACGTAACAGTCATAGTTATTTCCCTCCCTTTCTACTCGTGAACCGGGAACACGCTGGCGACGGAGTGAGTCTCCTCGTCGGTGCGCGGGTCGATGTACTTGGCAGCGTTCTCCCACTGACCATAGTGGCCCATAGCGCCAGCGATGGCCTCCTCGGGGGTCTTGCCGGCCTTGACGGCGTCGGTGAACTTGCCGAGGTTCAGGAACTCGAATGCGATGATCTCGTTCTTGTCGTTGAGAGCCATGCGGGTGACGTAGCCCTGAGCGAGCTCGAGGTAACGAGCGCCCTTGGCCTTGGTGCCGAACATGGTGCCGACCTGAGAGCGAAGGCCCTTGCCGAGGTCGTCGAGGGAGGCGCCCACGGGCAGGCCGCCCTCGGAGAACGCGGTCTGGCTGCGGCCGTAAACGATCTGCAGGAAGATCTCGCGCATAGCAACGTTGATGGCGTCGCAGACGAGGTCGGTGTTGAGGGCCTCGAGGATGGTCTTACCGGGAAGGATCTCGGAAGCCATGGCGGCAGAGTGGGTCATGCCCGAGCAACCGATGGTCTCAACGAGGGCCTCCTCGATGATGCCGTCCTTGACGTTCAGCGTGAGCTTGCAGGCGCCCTGCTGAGGTGCGCACCAACCCACACCGTGCGTAAGACCGGAGATGTCGGAAATCTCCTTAGCCTGGACCCACTTGCCCTCCTCGGGGATGGGTGCGGGGCCGTGGTATGCACCCTTGGCAACGGGGCACATGTTCTCCACTTCCTGTGAGTACTGCATGCCTCTCCTCTCTATCGTGTTGGCGTCCCGTCTGGGGGTCGTGGCTGGCGATTGCCGGGCGACCCTTCGAAAGGGACATGACATGCAGCCCTTATAATACCGCGAAATGCACGGAATATTCGGCGAACGGCTCAGTTTTCGTAGCGAGAAGCGCGGAACTTTCAATTGAAGCGTTTTAACTCTATGTTCTGTGGTCGCGAACTTCCGTAGAGGGGGTCCGTCTTGGGCAAGCTTTTGGTCAGCTCTTGTAAGCGTTGCAGGGGGTGACCTGTTGCAACGGTGCCGTTCGCCGCCTGTTTACTGCCTTTGGCCGCGCGAGTGTATTGTTTTGCGTGAATGTTTTGATGGCACGCTTCAATCGTGCTGTATTGGATGGCAAGCAGATCCCGGCGAAGGGAGCGCCATGCAGCGCGTTTGGAGAACGGTTACCGGTTTTTACCATGTCTGTGCCCGCGGTACGGGCAAGCAGCCCATCTTTGAGGGCGACGAAGACCGGTGGGAGTTTTTGGAACTGATGCGCGACTGCTGCCGCGAGGCGGGCGTGACGGTTATCGCCTGGTGCCTTATGGGCAATCACGTGCATTTGGTGCTTGCAGATTACGAGGACGCGATGAGTGCGGCGATGCACCGGCTGCTTTTGACGTACGCGCGGCGGTTCAATAAACGCACGGGGCGCACAGGGCATCTGTTCCAGAACCGTTTTGACCGGCGCTCGCTCGATACCGACTGGCAGGTGATGGAGGCTATTCGCTCCGTACACGCCGATCCGCAGGAGGCTGGCATCAGCTTAATCGAGCGTTATCCCTGGAGCAGCTTTGCCGAGCATTTGCGCGCTTACGACGGTGACGCGGCTGATGTCGCGAGGGGATTTTCTGATCCTTCTTGCGTGCTTGAGCTTTTTGGTTCTGCCGAGGGCTTTATTGCCCATTCGCTTTCGACGCCCGACGGCTGCGATCCAGCGCTGTGCGATATGAAAGAGACGGAATGGGAACGCCACGCCTTTGCCGACAAGATGGCGAAGAGTCTCGGGGTTCCGCTCTGCGGGGTTAAAGCCGCACCGCCGGCGCGGTGCGATACCGTTATTGTTGGATTACACGATGCCGGTTTCACGGTGCGCCAGATTGAGCGCTATACCGGGATTGGCAAAAGTACCGTCTCTCGTATTGTGCGTGCCCGCGCGCGGACGGCGATGCGGACTGGCGGAAACGTGATGTAGGGTCGCCTGTACACCGCAGATGGGGTCGTCTATACGCCGCAACAAGCGTTCAAAAGCTTGGTGCGGTAACTGCACTTCTTAATATGCATAGAACAATCGCCATCTTGCATAAAATAAGGGCTCAGTCCGGGTTTGCCCGTGCCTACCCCCATCTGCGCCGTGCAAAAAACGGAGTTTTCAGCATCGCGGTGCTGCCACTACCGTCGCAATTTTGCAACATACGGGCCCCGAAGCTATTTATGCCTGCCGATGCGCTCCCGAAGCTCATGTTTGCGCCCCTGAGACCAAGATGCTTGTTCTAAAACGCACTATATATGCGCCTGGAGACGTTGATTAACGCTTTCGATGCGTATACACACAGCTTGGCGTGCTGAATACTCGCAAAAATGCACGCCGCTCCCTATGGGACCCGTCTGCAGCAGGCGCGAAGCGAATCGGAGCCCAGCTGGATGGGGCATGGGACGATGCTAGGCGTGCTCGTGGCCCTGCCGCAGGCCTTTGGTGCTGTGGAAAACGCCCGTGTTCGCGTCTGGCTGTGTGGTAAATGACAGACGGGGTGCCGGACGCGCGGACTTTGTGCGTTCGCGCTCATTAGAAAAAACAGAGCCGCCCGTATCGGGCGGCTCGGCAATCAAAAACCTTGGATTCGGGGCATACGCTACTGGTTTGCTTGCCCCTCGAGCATGCCGTCGAGGGTGCGCCAGGCGAGCTCGGCGCATTTGACGCGGGCGGGCATGTGCGAGATGTCCTGGAGCTGGGCGGCTTCGTCCAAGTCTTCCAGGTCCTCCTCGGAGAGCTGCTCGCCGCGGATCATGGCGAGGAAGAGCTCTGCCAGGCGGCGAGCTTCCTCAACGGTCTCGCCGGTGATGAGGTCGGCCATGATGTCGGCACTGGCCTGGCTGATGGCGCAGCCGTGGCCGGTAAAGGAGGCCTCCTCGATCACGCCGTTCTCGACGCGCAACTGCAAGGTGAGCTCGTCTCCGCAGCTGGGGTTGATGCCGTCGTGCTCGTGCGTGGGAGCATCCATCTCGTACTTATAGTCGGGGTGCGAGTTGTGCTCCATAAACGTGGTGGAGGTGTACAGATTACCCATTGAACGTGCTCCAAACGTGATGCAGGCCGGCGATGAACTTGTCGATGTCAGCCTTGTCGTTGTAGAAGGCCACACTGGCGCGGCAGCAGGCAAGGTTCTCGACGCCCAGCCAGGTGAGTAGCGGCTGCGCGCAGTGGTGACCGGCGCGGATGCAGACGCCGTCCATGTCCATGATGCTCGCGACGTCGTGCGGGTGGATGCCCTTGACGTTAAAGCTCACGACGCCGTGGTGGTTATCCCAATAGATGGAGCCGATGATCTGGACAAAGTCGAGCTGCATGAGTTCGCCCATCAGATAGTGGACGAGTGCCTGCTCGCGGGCCCGGATGTTCTCGTAACCCACCGTGTTGACCAGGTAGTCGAGTGCCGCACCCGTGGCGAAGATGCCGGCGGCGTCCTGCGTGCCGGCCTCGAATTTCTCGGGGACGGGCGCCCAGACGGCGTCCTGCTCGGTGACCGAGTCGATCATCTCGCCGCCGGTGAGCATGGGCGGCATGGCGTTGAGCAGGTCCATTTTGCCCCACAGCACGCCGATGCCCATGGGGCCCATGGCCTTGTGCGCGCTAAAGGCAAAGAAGTCGGCGCCCAGGTCGGCCACATCGACCGGCATGTGCGGTAGCGACTGCGCACCGTCGACGACCAGGTAGCCGCCGTACTTGTGCACGAGTTTGCCGAGGTTCTTGACGGGGTTCTCGACGCCCAGTACGTTGGAGACCTGTCCCACGGCCAGGATCTTGGTCTTGGGACCCACCTTGGCAAGAACCTCCTCGGTGGTGAGCTGGCCGGTCTTGGTGGGGTAGAGGTAGACGAGCTTGGCGCCGGTCTCGCGGCAGACCTGCTGCCACGGAATCAGGTTGGAGTGGTGCTCCATGATGGTGATGACGACCTCATCGCCCGGTTCGAGCACTGTGGGCGCAAAGCTCTTGGCGACCAGGTTGAGCGACTCGCTCGTGTTGCGGGTGAAGACGACCTCGTTGGCCTGGGGAGCGCCGATGACGTCGGCAATCTGCTGGCGGACCTTCGCGATGGCGTCGGTGGCCTCGACGGACAGCGAGTACAGGCCGCGCAGGGGGTTGGCATTCATGCGCTGATAGAAGTCGCGCTCGGCGTCGAGCACGCAGGCGGGGCGCTGCGCGGTGGCGGCGCTATCGAGGAAGGCGATCTCGGGGTGCTGCTGGAACAGCGGGAACTGCGCCTTGTAGGGATTGGTCTCGATGTCGACAGTAGGCCAGCCGCGTGAGGCCTCGTCGCTGGCGTCGAGCTCCATAGGCTCCGGTGCGGTACAGGTGTCGCATTTAACGTGCTCGGTGTCGATCATGCGAGCTCCTCTTCAAAGTTGTCGATCAGGTTGTTGCCTAGGCGGACGACGGCGGCGCGGGTGCGCTCGTCGGTGGCGGAAAGCGCGGCGTCCTCCAGCTTGGCGCGGATGAACAGGTCCTCGGCGGCGTTTTGGTCAAGGCCACGGCAGGCGAGGTAGAACAGCTGCTCGTCGCGGACGTGACCGATGGTGGCGCCGTGGTTGCCGGCGACGTCGTCCTCGTCACAGAGAATGACGGGAACGGTCTTGTTGTCGACGCCCTTGTTGGCCAAAAGCACCGTCTCGCGTTCGGTGCCGGTTGCACCCTTGCAGCCGTGCACGAGGTCGATGGTGCCACGGTAGACCTTCTTGGACGTGCCGGTCAGCACGCCGTTGGCGTCGATCTCGCACTCGGTCTTGCGACCGCGGTGGCGCAGCTCGTAGTTAAAGTCGCGCACCTGCTCGCGGGCGCCCAGGTAATCGGTATCGATGGTGACCTTGGCGGTGTCGCCCAGCAGGTCGCCGGCAAGGCCGGTGGCGCTGGCGCCGGCACCCAGGACGGTGTGCTGCACGTTGACGCGCGCGCCCTCGTCCAGGAATAGGCCGGTGTCGTCGAGTGCGATCCAGCTGTCGTCGAGTGTCTGCGTGCAGGTCACGTTGACGGTGGCGTACTCGTGGGCGCACACGCGTAGCACGGAGCCCACGACACCCTCGCCGGTAACAGGAGAGTCTAGGGCAATATGCAGGTCGAGCGTTGCCTGCGGGCGAGCGACGACGTCGATGGCGGCGATGGCCGCGGCGGCATCGACACCGCTCACACGCACGGTAACCGTGGCGTGCTGGTATGCGGGCACATCGATGACGATGCGCTTGGTAGCGTGCTCGGCCAAGTAGGCGTAGGCAGCCTCGCCCATGCCGGTTTCGAAGGCTTCAGCAGGGGAGAGCTCCTCCTCGAGCTTGATGGCGCCGGCCTGGTAGACGGAGGTGGCGGGCACGTCGAGCTCGGTCTCGGGCGTGATGCGGGCGCGGTCGGCGGCATCACCGGGGGCGGAGGAGCGGCGCTCGGGGAAGCGCTCGGCCATGGCGTCCATGGCGGCGTCGAACGCGTCTGTCACGCCAATAAACTGCTCGCCCAAGCCTTCGACCTCAACGGCCTCCGCGGGAGCGGCGGCAAGCTCGTCAGAGAGCTCGAGCTTGGTCTGGTTCATCTTGAGCCAACCCCAAGTGGCAGCCGGCATCGCGTTGACCTGCTCAAGGGTGGTAGCAGCGGTGTTGGTTTCCTGTTTCATTATCCGATCGCTCCTTCCATCTCGAGCTTGATCAGGTTGTTCATCTCGACGGCGTACTCCAGCGGCAGCTCCTTGGAGACCGGGTTGGCAAAGCCGTTGACGATCATGGTACGGGCCTCTTCCTCCGAGATACCGCGGCTCATCAGGTAGAACACCTTATCGTCGCCGATGCGGCCGATGGTGGCCTCGTGGCCGATGTCGACGTTCTTGGCGCGGATGTCCATGGCGGGGATGGTATCGGAGCGGCTTTGGTCGTCGAGCATGAGCGACTGGCAGCTTACGGTTGCCTTGGAACCCTCGGCCTTAGGCGTGGCCACGATGGAGCTGCGGAAGGTCTGGATGCCGCCGCTCTTGGAGATACCCTTGGTCTCGACGGTTGCCGAGGTATCGGGCGCGTTGAGCACGACCTTGCAGCCGGTATCCAGGTTCTGGCCGGCACCGGCAAAGGTAATGCCGGTAAAGCTCGAGCGGGCGCGGCGGCCATTGAGTACACTCATGGGGTAGAGGTAGCCCACATGGCTGCCGAAGGAGCCACTGATCCACTCGATGTCGCCATCCTCGTCCACGCGCGCACGCTTGGTGTTGAGGTTGTACATGTTCTTGGACCAGTTCTCGATAGTCGAGTAGCGCAGGTGTGCGCGCTTGCCCACAAAGAGCTCCACAGCGCCGGCGTGGAGGTTGGCCACGTTGTACTTGGGCGCGGAGCAGCCCTCGATAAAGTGCAGGTCGGCGTCGTCCTCGACGATGATGAGCGTGTGCTCAAACTGGCCGGCGCCCTTGGCGTTGAGGCGGAAGTAGCTCTGCAGCGGAAAATCGAGCTTGGTGCCCTTGGGCACGTAGACAAACGAGCCTCCCGACCACACGGCACCGTGCAGGGCCGCAAATTTGTGGTCGGTGGGCGGGATAAGCGTCATAAACTTCTCGTGGATGAGCGGCTCCCACTGCGGGTCGTGCAGGGCCTCCTCGATGCCGGAGTAGACGATACCCATCTTGGATGCGGTGTCCTGCATGTTGTGGTAGACGAGCTCGGAGTCATACTGCGCGCCGACGCCCGCCAGGTAGCTACGCTCGGCCTCGGGGATACCCAGGCGCTCAAAGGTGTTCTTGATGTCGTCGGGCACCGACTCCCAGTCGTGCTTTTGGTCGGTGTTGGGCTTGACGTAGGTGACGATGTTGTCCATGTCCAGGCCCTCGATGGAGGGGCCCCACGTCGGGTCGGGGAAACGATTGAAGATCTCGAGGGATTTTAAGCGCAGGTCGAGCATCCACTGCGGCTCGTCCTTCTTGGCGCTGATCTCGCGCACAATGTCGGGCGTAATACCGGCGTCGAGGCGCTCGAATCCCTCCTCGCCATAGGTAAAGTCGTAGAGGCTGCGGTCGATGTCCGCGACCTCGGTGCGGTTCTTGGTCATTGCGTCGCCCCTTTATGCCTGCTGCTCGGCAGCGGCGGCCTCGGCCTGGGCGCGCTGCTCGGCTGCCTCGCGCTCGAAGGTTTCAAAGCCGTTCTTGTCGATCCAGGGGATGAGTGAGGCGTCGTCCTCGCGCACGATGTGGCCCTTTACCATCACGTGGACGCGGTCGACATCAAGGTGCTCCAGGATGCGCGTGTTGTGCGTGATGATAAGCATGGAGCCGCCGCAGCTCTTGCGGTAGGCGTCCATGCCGTGGCTGACGGTGGACAGGGCGTCGACGTCCAGGCCCGAGTCGGTCTCGTCCAGGATGGCGAGCTTGGGCTGCAACAGCAGAAGCTGGAGCATTTCTACCTTCTTCTTCTCGCCGCCCGAGAAGCCCACGCCCAGCTCGCGGTTGAGGTAGGCGGTATCCATGTTGAGCTCGGCCGCGAGCTCCTTGACGCGACGGCGGAACTCCTTGCCCTTCATCTCCAGGCCGGGGCGGCCGGCGATGCTGGCGCGCAGAAAGCTCGACAGCGGCACGCCTGGGATCTCGACCGGGGCCTGGAAGCTCAGGAACAGGCCGGCGCGCGAGCGCTTGTCGGTGGTGAGCTCGGTAATGTCCTGGCCGTCAAAGATGATGCGGCCGTCGTTGACGGTGTAGACGGTGTCGCCCATGACCAGGTGGCCGAGGGTAGACTTGCCGGCGCCGTTGGGGCCCATCAGCACGTGGGTCTCGCCGGCCGCGACGTTGAGGTTGACATTGTGGAGGATGGTCTTCTCGTCCACGGAGGCGGTGAGACCTTCGATGGAAAGCAGCGGATTTGCGCTCATGCTGTCCCTCTCTGTATATGGTGTACTCATAGGTGTACTAAACCCTAGGAATCTTCTCGGAATAAAGTTACTATGGGTTCGGCGTTAGTCAAGGGAAAACCCGACTAATCCACTCGACTTTTCAAATTCTGGGACAAAATAACCTGTTGTGTTTGTCCCACTTACTTAAGATTTGGGACAAACAAACCTGGTTATGTTGTCCCAGATGCGATGGGAGGGTAGGTATGCTCATTTCTTCCAAGGGCCGCTATGCCCTCCGGCTGATGATCTATATCGCGGCGCTCGGTGACGCCGAGGGCAAGATTGCTCTGCGCGAGGTTGCCGACCGCGAGCGCATTTCGCAGAAGTATCTGGAACAGCTGGTTCGTCCACTTATGAAGGCTGGCCTGCTTAAGAGTGTGCGCGGCAAGGGCGGTGGCTACATGATGGCCAAGGATCCCTCCGAGGTACGTGCGGGTGACATCCTGCGCGCCGTCGAGGGCAGCACGGCGCCCGTGGCGTGCGACGGCATCGACAACAGCTGCACCCGCAGTGATCTTTGCTCGACCGTCAAGTTCTGGCGCGGTCTGCACGACGTGATCGAAAAGTACGTCGACGGCGTGACGTTGGCCGACCTGGCCACCGTCCCCGAAATCAACTTTGGCATTAAGCTGTAGGACTGCAGATGGCATCCCTCGACAAGGTGTACAAACAGATTGAGGTTTTTGCTCGGGAATGTGGCGCCGAGAAGGTCGTGCTGTTTGGTTCTCGCGCTCGAGGTGACAACTTGCCTAAGAGCGATATTGATATTGCTGTAGCGGGTTGCCGGGATTTCGACCGTTTTTCATATCTGATTGATGAGCATCTTGATACTCTTTTAGATATAGACGTCGTCAATCTCGATGGGTCCTTATCGCAGCAATTGCTCGATGAAATTGCCAGGGATGGTGTGATTCTGTATGAAAAAATATGAGAACTTTGCCAGCGCCTTGGCGAATCTTGAGGATGCGCCCAATCAGGATCTTAACAATGATTTTGTTCAGAGTGGATTGATTAATAAATTCAATCTTCAATTTGAACTGAGTTGGAAGCTCCTTAAGCGTCTGCTTGAGTATGAGGGAGCCACGCTTGCCGCGTCGGGGTCTCCTCGTGCCATCTTAAAGGAGGCCTACCGATTCTACGACTTTATTGATGAGGCGGCCTGGCTAGATATGCTCAGAGATCGCAATACGAACGTTCATATCTACGACAACAAGCTCGCTCAAGATTTGATTCAGCGCATCTTGAACGTCTATATTCCCGCTTTCTGCCAGCTGAGAGAAGGACTGATGGGGTGTTACGGCGATCTTCTTCTGGTGCCCGACGATCAGTTTGTCTAATTCCTTAAGATTCCGCGGAGGGTTGTTGCCGTTTACCGAGGGGTTGTTGTGCAATAACGGGCGAGCTGCAATACTTAAATCCATCTTTGCAAACTGCACTTTAACTACACCAATGCAGGGAGGATCTTATGCAGCCCAAGCATTCTGCGATTGTCGCGGGCCTGACGTTGGCGCTTTCGTTTGGCGCCGTTACCGCACCCGTGCCCGCCACCGCCGAGGAGCCCACGCCGGGCGTTGCCTCGGATGCCACCGATATCGATAAGGGTCTCTACACCCAGCAGTCCTTCTCGGGCGTGCTGAGGTCGGTCCAGGGTGTTTCGTTTGTCAACGTGACTCCCGAGATGAAGTACTTTACCAAGTACGAGAGCCATGGCAACTACAACCAGGTCTTTTCGTATGGCGACGGTTATAACGCGCTGGGCTATTACCAGTTCGACCGTCGATGGTCGCTCATTCCGTTTATGAAGCAGGCCTACAACTACAACCCCGAAAAATACAGCATGTTCAAGGATGCGATTGATCGCGGCAGCGAGATTTCCAACGCGAGCAATGTCATGTACGAGAACGGCCAGCTCACCGAGCTGGGCCATATCGTGCAAGATGCCTTCCAAGGTGCGTACAACACCGATCCTGTTGAGTTCTCAGCACTTCAAGATGCCTATGCGTACAACTCGTACTATGCGGTGACCGAGGCGTGGCTCAAGAGCGGCTTGGGCATTGATATTTCGGGCCGCGCCGACTGCGTCAAGGGCATGGTGTGGAGCATCACCAACATGTGCGGCACCGGTGGCTGCAGGGACTTTTTCCGCTGGGCGAATTTTTCTAACGGTATGACTGATCGCGAGTTTGTGACGGCGCTTTCCAACAGCGTGGTCAATAACGTGGCGACCAAGTATTCGAGCCAGCCCCAGTATCATGAGGGCTGGAAGAACCGCTACCGCAACGAGCTGAAGGACTGCTTGGTTTATATCGCCGAGGATGAGGCTGCCGCTGCGACGCCCGTGCAGCCCGAGCCTACGCCGGCGCCCTCGCCGACACCTGATTCGAATGACGACTCGAGCGACGATGCCAACGATGACAGGATGGATGCGCCCTCGACCGGTGCTGACGGTGATGGCTCTGCTGGTGGCACTACCAACAACGGCTCTACCTCGAACGGTTCCGATTCAAACGGCTCTGCTGCGGGCGATTCGTCTTCAAGCTCTGCCGGCAATACGGACAGCGACGCTTCTGGTTCGACCGGCGCTGGCACCTCTAACTCATCCACCGGCTCGAGCGATTCGTCCATTGGCACCGGCTCTAACAACGGCTCCGGCTCTGACGCAACCCCTGGTTCCGATGCTTCCAAGGATGACTCGAATAAGGCGCCGGACGTTCCCGTTGCTTCGCCGGACAAGAAGCCTTCTTTCTCCGAGCAGCTTGGCTCTACGCTGGGCTCTTCGCTGATGGCTGGCGTCAATAACGGCTCGACCCAGAACAAGGGCAACTCTGATCAGGTTTCCACGGAAAAGATCGAAGCCGCAAAGGGCGACTCCAAGGACAAGGCTTCCGAGAAGACCGAATCCGATAAGGGTTCTAGCTCTGAGGAGAAGAGCGACAAGTCCGAACAGAAGAAGGACGAGGATAAGAAGTCTGAATCTGAGGAGAAGGACAAGAGCAAGGCCGAGGGCGAAAAGAAACAGTCCGAAGACGACGACAAGAGCGGTGCTGACAACCAGGTCCAAGAGCAAAATGACTCCAAAACGGTGACCACCACGACCACGACGACTACAACTACCAAGTCCTCGGGCGGCAACATGCCCAAGACGGGCGATCTGATTGTGATGGCGAGCCTTGCCAGTGCAAGCTTGGCCACACTGGGCGCTACGTCTATCGTAAGTGGTAAGCATAAGCTCGATCAGCAGAAGAAGGCTTCTGGGGAGGACGGCTTGGAGGAGTAATCTTCCAGATCGTTTTCTATAAGAGTTTGGGACGGGGTCCGGTGCGGCGGCATCGGCCCCCCTTTTTTTGTTGTGCAACGATTTGTTATGCCCCCTCGGGGGTCTGTTGCTACCGCTGCCCGAAACGTTTGCATGTCGATATTGTTGCGCTCTACCCGCTCGCTACAATGGGCATCGTGCTGCGTTAGAAGGAGAGTTTACGGTGTCTGAACAGGTGAATTGTGGTTTTACTCATGCGTTTGGTGCACGGTTGCTCAATCATGCGGATAGCGCAGCTCTACCGGTTGATGCACGCGACTTTTCCGATGCAATCAATCGGTGTTTACTCGTCGATAAGACTATGTTTATTGCCGATATATTGGACAGTGAAGCACCTGTTGCGCTTTGCTGTCGGCCCAAGGGTTTTGGCAAGAGCATGAATTTATCGATGCTCAAGTGCTATTTGGAACGACCTGATCGCCGGCTGCCGGATCGAAGCCTGTTCGCTGGTACCCAGATTTGGCAGGCGGGCGGCGGTCGCTATCGTGATGAGTACGCGAGTTATCCGGTCATCATGCTCGACTTTACAGCTGCCGCTTCGAGGCATGGTGCTGGTGCTGCGGCAGCAATTCGCGGGGCTGTCGTGCGCGAGTGCGCCCGATTACTGCCGCTGCTTGCCGCGCCTGATCTGTCAAGACGTGAGGTTCGTCTTATCGAGAGGGCGGCGCGTGGGGTGGCCAGCGATAAGGAGATCGATGCGGCGCTTGGCGTGCTTATCAAGCTGCTCCAGGCAGCTTTCGATGAGCAGGTTGTTCTTCTGATAGACGACTACGACGCGGTATGTCCAAAGCGTTTGGACGCTAAGGACGACGGTAGCGTGGATTCCCTAGAGTCGCTCAGCCGAATGCTGTTCGACACCATTGCCGACGCCGGCGACTCGTTGCGATTGACGTGTCTTATGGGCGAGCGCCCCGGTCCTGCCGAGCTTGCGTTGTCCCAACGTGGGGTTTCCTATCGGTCGGCGACAGCGTTGTCGAGTTGGTGTGATCGATGGTTCGGTTTTTCGGACGACGAAGTCCAAGTGCTGTTGGATTGCATCGGTCGCAACGGCTGTCTGGATGACGCGCGTGAGTGGCTCGAGGGCTATCTGTTTGGTGGTTTTTATTGCTCGAGCCCGGAGCGCGTGGTGGACTACGCACATCGCGATTGCGTCGCGCCCGTTCGGGCGGATCTGTATTGTTACGCCGACCGTCTGGGCGCATGCGTCGGCGACTGGAATCTCATTCGCCTGTCCACATTGTTCGATTTGGTTGAGCCGCATGGGTTTATTGAGGCGCCAGTGCATATGCATGCCGAGGAGGTCGATGCCGCCAAGCCCGAAGATATCTGGACTGCGCTGTATCTGTCTGGATTCCTTACGACGGATATGACGGGGCATTCGGAGGACGGCGCGTGCCTTCGTTCCCTGCGTCTGCCTAATAACGAAGTGCGTCAGGCGCTCCGTCTTGTAATTCTGGAATGGTTTGAGTGCGCCGTTGAGGACGTTGGAGTTATCGACTCGTTCCATGACGGGCTGTGTCGAGGAGACGAGGACACTGTAAAGCAAGCTTTGAGCTGTGCTATCGGCGATCTGGGCATCGATGTGGGCCAATCAGATATGCCGACAGCCTATCATCTGGCGCTTCAGGGGCTCTGCTTTGGACTGCCCGGCTATTGCAATCCCAGCTCCAAGCGAAGTGGCGTCTCGGATCGCTGGGATATCCAGGTGATTCCCACCAGTCGGGTGTTTGACGTGGCCGACACGCTCGGCATGCTCGATGAGCGACCGCTCATTACGGTCAACATGTTGTACGACCCTGGCGTCGATGCCCTGGGCCTGGAACTGTTGGCGGTTCAGGCGCTGCTCGACATAGAGCGCGACGGCATCGATGATATCCGCGTGCCGCGCCCCGCCGTCGGGCGCATGCGTTGGGGTTTTGGCTTTGACGGTCAGCGTGTGTCCGTGGTGTGCCAACGACTGTAGCGGCGGGCGAAAGCCCTTTACTACTCGGCGTCCTTCAGGGGCGGCATGGGCTTCCAGTTGGGGTCCTTGACGATCTTGCGGGCGTCCTTCATGCCACGGCGCAGCGCCGGAATACCGGTCTTAAAGCACTTGTCAACGGCGGCCAGACGAATGAACTCCTTGCAGAAGGTCGCGGCGTTGCCCAGACGGAACAGCATGGGGTGATAGTCGCCATAGATCTGCATGTAGCGGGCCAGATAACCGCGGTTGCGCATGATGTAGTAGCGGTTGGTGTCGCTCGTGGAGTTGAGCTGTCGTTTGCCGGCGATGTCCCAGTTGGAGACGGCGCGGGCGCGCTTGAGCACCACGTCGGCGACCACGGCGGCGGGGAAGTGCTGGCTGGCCACGTAGCCGTAGCAGGCATCGTCGCCGTAGATAAAGAAGCGCGCGTCGGGCAGGCCAATCTTGTCGACCACGCGGCGCGAGAACATGCCGCCCTCAAAGCACAGTTGGTTCATGGTGCGGTAGCCCTCGGGTCCCAAATCCCACTTGGCGATGGGGTTAGGGATGCCGAGCGAAAGGATGAGCTGGTACTGCCAAAAGAAGGCGCCGCCGTCAAAGTCCAGGCGCGAACCCTGAATGACGTCGTAACAGTCGGTCCACTTGGCCAAGCGCTCGATGCCTTCGGGGATGACGAGCACGTCGTCGTCCATCACCCAGAACCACTGGGCGCCCAGGTCGTAGGCGCATTTGGTGCCGGCGGAGAAGCCACCCGCGCCGCCACCGTTTTCAAGCTGCGGCGCGTATATAACGCGGTCGGTGCCACCCTGTGAATCGGGCTGGTCGGTGTCGATGCCCCACAGGTTGGCGAGGCGCTCGTTAAATGCAGTGCACATGGCCTCGGTCTCGCGCGAATTCTCGTTATCGACAATCACGATGCGCCAGGGCGTTGCCGTGAGCTCGGTCATGGAGTCGAACAGGTTGGCCAGGAGTTCCTGGCGCTTGTACGTGACGACAACGATGGCGAGCTTATCGATGGGGGCGGGAAGGGTTGAAGGCATGGGGCAATATATCCTTTCACGCGCGGCGCGCGAGCGCTGCGCGGAAGCTATCGAATACGTCCTTGGGACTGTCCTATTGTAAAGGCTCGGCGCACCTTGACGGCAAGCTTTGAATAAAACGCAGGAACCTGCCACGGGCCCGCCGCATGACGTGCGGCTACTTTGCCCGCAAGAGGCTCCATAGATTATATAAACGCCCGCTGGTGCGCTGGCCCTTTGATACCATGAAACGACAGGTATTTCCTAAGGAGCACATTTGTCTACTAACGCCTCTGGCAGCCCTGTTCTGTCGCTGCTTATTCCCATTTACAATGTTCAGCGCTACCTGCGCGAGTGTCTCGATTCCGCCCTGGCGCAGACGCTCAAGGATATTGAGATCATCTGCATTAACGACGGGTCGACCGACAACTCGCCGGCGATTGTTCGCGAGTATATGGAGCGCGATGGGCGCGTCAAGATGATCGACAAGGCCAACAGCGGCTACGGCGACTCGATGAACCGCGGTCTGGAGATGGCGCGCGGCAAGTACGTTGGCATCTTGGAGTCCGATGACTTTATGGCGCCCGACGCACTCGAAAAGCTTGTCTCGGCCGCCGATAGCAATAATGCCGACTTTGCGAAGGCGAACTTTGATTTCTACTGGTCTAAGCCCGAGGAGCGCCGCTCGCTGCACGAGATGTTTAGACCTCAGGATTGCGGCAAGCCGGTGCACCCGAGCGATACGACGCAGTTCTTTAAGCAAAAGCCGTCGATTTGGTCGGCCGTGTACCGTCGCGATTTTCTTGAGCGCAACGGCATTACGTTCCTGCCGACTCCGGGGGCATCCTTTCAGGACACGTCATTCGCCTTTAAGGTGATCGCGTGCGCCGATAAGGCTGTTTACCTGCATGATGCCGTGTTGTCGTATCGCCAGGACAACGAGAATTCCTCGGTCAATTCTTCGGCTAAGGTCTTTTGCGTCAATACCGAGTATGCCGAGATTGAGCGTTGGATTCGAGAGGATTATGCCCGCGACCACGCAAGTGATGACGTCGCGCGCATGCTCAAGTTCAATCAGCTCATTAAGTACGATTCGTACATGTGGAACTACGTGCGCCTGGCGCCTAAGTTCTATAAGGAGTTCCTGGTGCAGATGGCCAAGGAGTTTCAGGCGGCCTTGGACGCGGGGGAGTTTTCGCTTGACGACCTCAAGCCGTGGAAGCGCGCGAATCTCGCTGCCATCCTCAAAGATCCTGAGGGCTGGGTTGACGAGCATCCGAGTTTTGCGACGGATGGCGCCTTGGGGCGTGCTAAGTATTACGCCTCGGTTGGAGGCCCAGGCGTGGTTGCCGCCTTCCTCATCGAATCGCTGAGGGGGTAGGTCGGCATGGGAGAGGTCTCGTGTCCTAAAGCTACCATTGTCGTCCCCGTTTACAACTCTGCGCGCTCCATTCAGCGATGCCTCGATTCGCTGTTGGCTCAGTCCGAGCGCTCGATTCAGGTTGTCTGCGTCAACGACGGTTCGACTGATGATTCGTCGAACGTGTTGCGCCAGATCGCGCAGACCGACGATCGCGTACTGGTGATTGACCAGGAAAACGCGGGTGTCTCGTGTGCTCGAAATGCCGGTATCGATGCCGCCGAGGGTGAGACCGTCTTTTTTGTGGACGCCGACGATTACATCGATGCCCAGACGGTCGAGCGTGTGCTGCATGCCATGGAGTCTGCAGATGCCGAGGCCGCCGTTTTTGGCGGCGTCTGTGAACCTGCCGATGCTGCCCCCAAACGCGTCCATCAACTCATGAGCCCCAAAGTTGGTACCTTCGGTGCCCGTGATTCCCAACTGCTGTTCCATTCGAATGCGCAGCCCTATGCCTGCCGTGCGGCTTTTTCGCGCGAGCTGCTCAATCGCAAAGGCATTCGCTTCGCCCCCGGTTTGGCTTTGGGCGAGGACGTCGTCTTCCAATTTGCGGCTTATGCGCTTGCCCGCAGGACCGTCGTCATGCCGGACAAGTTCTACCACTACGTGATGGAGAGCGAATCGGCGACGCACGAGTTCAACAGTGCCGAGGCTCGCGCCAAAAAGCTTGACGCCCACATGAGGATGCTCGAGGAGGTCTTGGAGGACTGGTCGGCCTACGGTCTTTTGGACCTGTGCCCCGGCGAGCTGATCACCTGGTTTTTGGACCTCATTGTGTTCGACCTGGCGCGCTTGGATGCCGATGACTTCCATCGCGTGGCGGCTCGCGTCAACATGGACCTCACGACGTTTTTGGGAACGGAGTGGGCGGATATGCCTGCCAAGGGCGCCGTTCGCCGTGTTGCCCACAAGCTCGTTGCGGCGACCTCGAGCGTTTCGATGACAGACGCCACGCTGTTCTATCTGTCGACTCGCGGTCTTAAAGCCTGCCTGGAGCGCTTTCTCTAATTCCAAGCGCTGCCGCCCGCCGCAACTCGGCTGCTAAAATAACCCTGTTACACGCTATTCAACAGGAGGTTCTCTTGCAGAACTCTGATACCCCTAAAGTTTCGCTGCTTGTCCCCATTTGCAATGTCGAGCGCTACCTGCGCGAGTGCCTCGATTCCGCCGTGGCGCAGACGCTCAGGGACATCGAGATCATCTGTATCAACGACGGCTCCACCGATAGCTCGCCAGATATCATCCGCGAGTACATGGAGCGCGACCCCCGTGTAAAGATGATCGACAAAGCCAACAGCGGCTACGGCGACTCGATGAACCGCGGCCTGGAGATGGCGCGCGGTGAGTACGTGGGCATTCTTGAGTCCGACGACTTTATGTTTGAGGATTCGCTCCAAAAGCTGGTCGCCAAGGCCGATGCTGAGCATGCCGATGTGGTAAAGGGCGACTTTTACCTGTATTGGTCCACGCCCAGCGAGCGCCGTGAGCTGTTTGGAATCATCGACGAGCATATGACGGGCGCCGCGTATCGCCCCGTCGATCGTCCGGGCATCTTCTACCGCAAACCTTCCATTTGGTCGGCTATCTATCGGCGCGAGTTCCTCAACGACAATCAGATTCGGTTCCTTCCCACGCCGGGTGCTTCGTATCAGGATGCGGGTTTTAACTTTAAGGTCTGGGCATGCGCCGAGCGCGCCGCGTTTATTGCGGACTCCATTTTGTGCTATCGCCAGGATAACGAGAAGAGCTCTGTTAATTCGCCCAACAAGGTGTTTTGCGTGTGCGACGAATATGCCGAGATGCAACGTTTTTTGGACGAGCGTCCCGAGCTCAAGGCTCAGCTCCAGGGCATTTTAATGCGCATGAAGGTCGATACGTACCGTTGGAATGATGAGCGCCTGGTCGATGAGTTGCGCGAGCGGTTTTGGGAGAAGGCTTCACCCGAGCTCAAGGCCGATTGGGATGCCGGTCGCTTTGACCTGTCGCTGTTTGATCCGCGTGGCGAGACCGACCTACGGTTGATGATTAAATCGCCCCGCGCCTACATGGATTCGCGTTTTGATTTTAAGAAGCCCGGCAAGCTGAACACGTTTAAGCATTACTTTAGGATTGGTGGGCTGCCGCTGGTATGGCGTGTGCTGACGTACCAGCGTGCCTATGGAGACAATCCGCATCCCGATGACGTGCCGGCGGCACAGTAGGAGCGAGTGATTATGGCTACCCCCAAGATTTCCGTTGTCGTTCCCATCTACAAAGTGGAGGAGTGCCTGGCCTGGTGCCTGGACTCCCTGCTTGCGCAGGACATGCCCGATTGGGAGGGCGTGCTGGTCAACGATGGCTCGCCGGACGGTTCGCGCGATATTGCGGCTACCTATTGCGAAAAGGACGCGCGCTTTACGCTGGTCGATAAAGAGAACGGCGGTCTGTCGAGCGCGCGTAATGCAGGCATCGCCGCGTCCACGGCGCCTATCGTCGCGTTTTTGGATTCCGACGATCGCTTTACGCCCGATGCGTGCCGTGTGATCGTCGGCGCCTTTGAGCGTGAGGGCTGCGACGTTTTGACATTTGGGGCGAATCCATATCCGCTCGAGGCGGGGTATCCGTGGCTTAACTATGTGCTGAGCCCACGCGATGTGTCGTTTGAGGGCTATAGCTCCGAACTGCTGTTTAGGGAAGCGTCTCGCCCCTTTGCATGGCGCACCGCCTGCAAACGTGAGTTTTTGCTGGGCAATGGGATCGTGTTCGATGAAACCGTTAAGTATGGCGAGGACCAGGTCTTCGATTTTGCCGTGTACGGTCGTTCGCGCAAGACAGCGCTTATCTCGAACAAGCTGTATGACTACCGTGTCGCGCGCAAAGGCTCACTTATGGACACCATGCGCTATGACGACGAGACGCGACTGTTGGAGCACGTGAAGATTTACTCCGCGGTGCTGGCTGACTGGCAGCGCGACGGTCTCGATGTCCAGCATGCCGATGACCTCGCGTACTTCCTCTGCAATCTGGTGCTGTACGATGCGCTCAGGCTGTTGGGTACGGACTGCGGCAAGGTGTTTGCTGCCGTTGCCACGGCGCTTACCGGTTCTGCCGTGGGCAGCGATGCTGCGCTCGCACACTGCGCTCCTTCTGTTGCTGCTATGGTGCGTGCGGCACTTACCGGCAAGGCCCCCAATGCCCGTGAGTGCAAAAAGCTTATGTTCTATTACGACGTCTTGAGGTTTGGGCGCCTGGGTGCCTGCAAGCGCATGGCAGCGAACGCCCTGGGAAAGCGAGAAGTGTAGATGAGTATTAAGCGTTTGGCACTTTGCCGCAGTCAGGGCCGTCTGTTTGTGCTGCTTCGTTTTGCCGGTCAGGATGTTGCCGCGCTTATTGAGCGGGAGGGCTCTCAGGCGTTTGCCCATGCGACGACGAGCGGTTCTTGTGTGCCGTCGCTGGTGCTCCCGGTCGATCATGACCGTGTGCTGGCGCTTTGCCCTTCCGTTTCCGATTGCGAGCGCGAGCTCGCTGTCTTGGTGCTTCCGTTTTTGGATGGCTCGTCGATAGATGTCGTTTTTGCATCCGGTGGCCATAAGCTTGGCTCCATTCGCCTCGATAGCCGCGTGGCCAAGCTGGAATCCAAGATTAACTACAAAGCAAAGCCTACGCTGTGCGCGCTTATCCGCGATGCGCAGCGTGGCGAACACTGCGTCCGCTACGAGATTGATGCCATTCGCTATTTGCCGGCAGACGCCGGCGCGGTGTGGCGCTATGAGGTTACCTGGGCGGGAGACCCCCAGTGCGCACCTGAGCTCCAGATTCTCGATACGCACATGAATGCGATTGATGCCACCGTGCATGTGTTTGAGTCGCAGGTCGATGTGCCGCAGCGCAACGGTTGCCGCGTCAATAAAACGTATCTGAGTGTTGAGATGCCTCAGGATATACGAGATTTTGTCGCGATTGTGAGCGATCCCACGGAGCAGATCCAGAGCGGGTTTTGCGCCATGGATGGCCGCCTGTACAACGGCATGGTCGACGACAGCTGGAACCGCATGAAGGACGCGCGTGCAGACGATGCAGCTTATCGACGTTGGTTTGAGCAGCATCGCGCAAAGCCGGCCGATTTGGCGTGCCAGCGTGTCGCTTCGGCGGCCTTTGCCTATAGACCGCTCGTGAGCATTGTGGTGCCGTGCTACAAGACTGATCGGGTCTACCTGCGCGAGCTGCTGGACTCGGTGCTAGTCCAGAGCTATGACAACTGGGAACTGCTCCTTATGGACGCCTCGCCCGAATGGGACGCGGTGGCCACCCTTGCGGCAGGCGCCCACGACGAGCGCATCCGTCGCATCGATCTTCCCTGCAACGGCGGCATTGTGGTCAACACCAACGCTGGTATTGAGCAAGCGACGGGCGACTACATCGCGTTCTTGGACCATGACGACATTCTGGAACCGGATGCATTATTCCACTATGTTGCCGCGCTGAACAAGGCTGCCGAGGGCGAACGTCCCCAGGTCCTGTTCTGCGACGAGGACATGTTCCAGAAAACGGGGGAGTGGGGCCAGCCGGTCTTTAAGACGCGGCTCAACGTCGACCTGCTCTATAGCCATAACTGCGTGACGCATTTCCTGATGGTGGAGAAGGCGCTCATTGATCGTGTTGGCATGTCGCCGGAAGACGTCGCGGGCGCCCAGGATTACGATTTGACGCTCCGCTGCTTGGCGGCGGGTGCGAGGTTTGAGCATGTTGCACATGTGCTGTATCACTGGCGCGTGCATCCCGGTTCAACTGCCGATGGCTCTGCCGATAGCAAGCCGTACGCCATTGAGGCCGGCCGCCTTGCGTTGCAGCGCCACTTTAACGCGCTGGGCATTTGCGGAACGGTCGAGGAGACCGAGACGCCGTTTGTCTACCGCATGCGCTATGCGCTGCCGGAGCCTGCGCCGCTGGTGAGTATTGTGATTCCCACCAAGGACCACGTTGAGACGCTCGACGCCTGTGTGATGTCGATCGCCCAGAAGGCAACGTATACCAACTACGAGATCGTCTTGGTGGAGAACAACAGTGTAGCCCCGGAGACGTTTGCGTATTATGAAACCCTGCCAGAGCGCGTGGCTGCAGCATCCGAAGGCAAGGGCATCGCGCGCGTTGTGTACTGGCCGGGCGAGTTCAATTACTCCAAGATCATTAACTTTGGCGTGGAGCACGCCAAGGGCGACTACCTGCTGCTGCTGAACAACGATACCGAGGTCATAAGCCCCGATTTTATCGAAGAGATGATGGGCTATCTGCAACGTCCCGATGCGGGCGTGGTGGGCGCCAAACTTTACTTTGCCGATCATCTGGTGCAGCACGCTGGTATTGTGGTTGGCGTGCGTGGCGCACTTGCCCATGCCAACCAGGACTTCTCGGCAAAGCGCGAGGGCTATCTTGCCCGCGCTGTGCGCCCCGGTAACTTCAGTGCCGTGACGGGTGCCTGCCAGATGGTGCGACGCGACGTTTTTGAGCAGGTCGGAGGCTATAACGAGGAATTCGCCGTCGGCTTTAACGACGCAGACTTTTGCCTGCGCGTATGGGAGGCAGGCTACCGTACCATCTTTACGCCCTATGCCGAGCTGTATCACTACGAGTTCACCTCGCGCGGCAGGGAAGAGGCCAACGAGGAAAAGATGTGTCGCTGGAAGCGCGAGCAAGCACTGTTCATGCAACGCTGGCCTGAGTTTTTCTTGACGGGCGATCCGTGGTTGGGGCCGAACCTGTCTGCCGAGAGCGAGTACTTCTCGCTTTAGTGCGAAGGATACTGTGTAGTAACGCAACGATTGCAGGTGTATTCATCAACAAGAAACTAAAACAGTTGCAAATAAACGATAGCAACTAAATCGGTTGCTATCGTTGCCATGAGGAATGGAAGTTAGATGAATATAAGTACGGCGATTTGAAGATCATTGATGCTTTGGGCATTTCTCGAGAGAAAGAGTTGTGCATGTCGGGCTGTCGGGCTGCCTGGAAATAATAAATCGTAGAAATGAGTCACAGCGTAATAATTGTGAGGTAGTTGAGTTGCTGCGATCTCTCGTATTGCATGAGGACAGAGCCGCGGCTTTGAGTGAGAGATGCGTTGTACTTTTCGAAAGACGTATGGCAAAAAAGTATGGCGCTGAAAACAAGCCCATTGATTGCGTGCCGGTGACGTTGGGAGCTTCGCTCAATCTCAATGTGGATAGCATCAGGGCTAGTCATGTGGGGCTTGCGGGACAAATGGGTGTTGCGATGGGGAAGACGAGGCAGGGGCTTGAGAAGAGCCTTAGAATCGCGAATATTGTAAGAGAGAGGGAGCTGGCGGCTTTTGCTGTTCACCTCTTAAATGATATGGAGACGTCATGAGAGTGTTCGGATGTCTCCTTTTTTCATCTGCTGTTCGACTTTTATTTTCAATCGAATAAGATGGCAGCGGAAAAAGAAGAAAGCGGAATTGACCTTAGCTTGCACTGTTTAATTTACGCAGCCGACACCGCTACAACAGTGCTTCTTCTGTTTGAGGTGAGCGCAGCCGCCATTGTTGCGTCCTTTATAGTACTTGCCCTTTCACATTGGATTATTGATGGGCGCCCGAGAGGAGCGATTGCAGGGCGCGGTCTTTCTCCGATCGGTAGTTTCCTAGTCGATCAAGTGCTGCATGTTGTAATTCTGCTTATGCTGAGTGCTACATGCTGCCATCTGTGGGCCATGCGGCCAATCGCTTTGAATCTCTTAGATACCCATGGAGTTGAGCTATTTTGGATTTCGACGCTATGCTTTTGCGGGCGCCCTTGTAGCATCGTTATTGCAAAGGTGCTTCAGTCGCTTCGAAGCGTCGATGTTGAGCAATCTGAAGAGGCATCAATTGTATATTCTGGCAAGTGGATCGGAATATTTGAAAGGCTAATCGTCGCGACCCTTTCTCTGCTAAACCAATATCCGAATATAGCATTTATTTTTACCGCAAAAGGTATCGCACGTTTCAAGCGGCTGGAAAGTGATAAGGATTTTGCTGAGATCTATTTGCTGGCCTCATTGGCAAGTGTGTTCCTGGCAATGGCTTCCGCAATCTTGTTTATGCATTTGTTAAACTTCGTTGGTTGCTGATATTTCGGTGTATACGGGCCGACTGTTGGGCAGTGGTTATTGGATGAGGTTAAAGCTTCATCTGTTTTTGCGGTCAGTTCCATCTAAAGGTGGACATCACCCGCGCCAGGAGTTAAGGAGAGGGCGCAGCCACCACACGGAGGGTGTGCCAAGAGCTGTGCCCTTCCGGTGTGCCAGCAACAAGTCTGTACGAATCGCATCCCATCATTGCTTTTTTATTACTTACAATGCGACGGGGCGTCTTCCCCCCACGATATATGTAATGCTCTCATAGTAGTCTTCGAGCTTAATGTATTTCCCATTCAGCTGGGCAAACTCCCGTAGCTTCGAGTTGCAGGCAGCATCCCAAGAGTAGACTTCGAACTTCCAACCGCGCTCAGCCAGCCTCTTCGCATCTGCCAAAAAGCCTTTTCCAGAATTAATGCCCGCACCGTCACCAGTAAGCAGGGCGATGGTGCCCGGCTTCGGGACATCGTAGCCCAGTCTGAGTAGGTCCGTCTGAAGTGCGTGGTCGGTTGCCTCTGCCTCGCCATCTGACTCACTGCGAGGAATCAGCGTGGTTTTGATCCCAAGTTTTTTGACCGCATCCCAAAGAGCGTCATCCCCTGGAGGGATGCTTCCGGCTAAATAGACCGCTTCGACGGTTCTGCCACGAGAGACGAGGCTCAGCAGGCCTTTGAAATAGGTGCGATACTTGCCGCGATCGACAGTGGGCTCTTTTATGGGCAGTACACTATTGAGCCCGGCGTAATGAATGTTTGAGTTATCCCAGAAAATGTACATCAAAATTTCTTTCCATTTCGAAAAATCCTGTTATTAAAACGAGGAACAGCGACTACTGAAAGCCGTTCATCTCGCATGCCCCTCAGCACGGTATTCGGGCTTTTGCCCCTAAGGAGCGGATGGTCGCGGTGACGATTCCGGCTCAAAGCTAGAGAAAAAGAGGTGAAGATTTGAGCCCCGGTGGAGGGAGTTGGTGCTTTGCTGGGCATAGCACCACGTTTCTTTCACGGTGTCGCCCGGAACCTTCACCTCTTCGCTTTGTAGCAGTTCGATGAAACCCTTGGGGTCGTTTCGGTATTTCTTGCCAAAAGCCGCGGACAATCGTTTCTTCTCCTCATCGCTGAACTCGCGTGCGGAGCCGTAGAGCGCGTGTTCGAGGTTGCGGGACATGAAGTAGACGCTATAGGGGACTGCGCGCTTTCGATGCTTGAGCTCGCGCGTGCCTGCGAGCTCAAGCATCGCGGCGGACTTTCTCGCGTTTCTGTCTATCACTTCAGAGATGTTTTTGGCAATGATAGAGTCGCACCCATAGGTAAACCCCTCGCAGCGCCCCTCGACGATACGCTCGTTTGGTATGAAGGCGCCGTCCAGGTCGACGATATGGATAATCCGGTCGAGGTCGGTCCATTCGTACTCATGCCGCGTCGCTATGCGATCGATGACGAACTGGCGCACGGTGTCGCGCACTCTTTCTTTGACGGTGAAGGAGGTCTCCCATGTGAACGGCAGTACCGTGGTGACGTCGCAATGAAAGGCGAGCGACCTCGCTTCGGGTGATGCGCCATCTGCGGCGAGGTCGAGTGCAGCCTGCATTGGTTCGAGGAGTGCGTTTTCATCGCTTGGTCCCTCCACGAGAATCAGGACGACACGCTTCTCTCTCGCCATGGTTACTCGCCCCCCATGGAGGACAGGAGGGAGTCGAAATCGAGGTCTTGTGGGCTTCCCGCCTCAAGGAGTGCGGAGCCTATTGCGGAGGTTCTGGTCGGCTCGTAGAGCTGTTCCTTTTGGCCTCCGAGGTTGATGGCTCTCAGGTATTGGTTCCTGAGGTTGTTTGAGGGGGCCATGCCCCGGAACCCGATGTAGCGGTTGTTGGGGTTTGAGGTAGAGAAGACGAGGCATCCGACGGGAAGACACTCGAGCGCGCGAAGATTGTGGGCTGTGAAAATTAACTGGCCCTTTCCCTGCTCTGTTACGACCTCGAGGAGCTCACCGAGCAGGAACTCGAACACTCCGGAGTCGATCTCATCCACGACGAGGCAGGCGCTGTCGTCGTTGTAGACGTTTATCAGCCATCCGAGCATTGACGCGATCTTCTTGATGCCCTCCGATTCGGTTCTGAAAGGGACATGGATTCCCTGTCGGCAGGACAGGAGTTCAACGCGCTCGCCTGGGACGCCATCCTCCATCGTTTCGCGGTGAAGGGTATTCACTTGGATGCTGAGCCCCGGAACGATTGCCCTAAGCGCACAGTTGATGGTCTCGATAGTCTTGCGAACCGATTCACATACCTCCAAGGGAAGGACCGTTGTCTGATCGATGGGGAGCGATACGTCGCGGATGACGGGGGTTTCTTTCGCCTCTTCGGGTGGCCATCCACCTGCGCTGCTGCCCGGGGAGGCGAGCAGGTGGATGTCGAACGCTAACGCAGCGCTTCGACGCGTGCCACAGACCCTCATTTTGTCGTCAGCGAATCTGTTCAGCAGCGTTGTGGAGTCCATGAACGGAACCAATACGCTCTCGTACGCCGTTTTAGCCGCCTCTGATAGGGAGCTATTCTCATGGCGCTCAAGATAGGACTTTCTTGCAGCGACCGCGAAGTTGACCATGGCGTTTGAGAACAGCCTCGATGAAGCCTGCAAGTCGGGAGAGCGCCGTGCCACGGTGAGATCGAGGTCGGCATCCCTTCCAGCGAGGTTCCTGAGCGCCCGCCACCGGATGACGGGCTTCATGTTCTGGGTATCTTCGGTATCGGCCGCATCATAGGCTGCGAGAGTCCTCTTGACGAGCCTATTGGCGCGGACGGAGAGATTCTCGGAGAGGAGGCGTGGCCTGTCGTCAAGTCTGTCGAAGGAGAACGAGTAACAGACCATGAAGGGCTTCCCTGCTGCCACGGTGTCGCCGAGCCCGTCTACGAAGCCAAGAGAGGAGGGAGAGCCCTCTGTCACCTCTGCCTCGATGCTGATTCTGGCACACTTGGCAGAGGGCCCGATCAGATCGACACTTTCGCGGTCGAGTGGGAAGCCGCACATTAAATCCTGGACTCGCGCGAGGGATTCGACGACGGCGGTCTTGCCCGACCCGTTCTGGCCGTATATTCCCATCACGCTGGAACCGAAGGGGCTGTCCTTGAAGCTTATCGAGCCGTTAACAACGTTTTTTACGTTTGAAAGCGCTATAGAGCGAATGCGGATCATGCTATCCTCCTTGAATGCAATCTCTATTACTATATATAGAAAACTTGATATTAAATCAAGATTAGAATGTCTAAAGATGGAAATGAAGTTTATAGAGATTATCGCACTAAACTGATTACCGGCTATTCCAAGATGGTGGGCGGCTGCGGACGATTTCCTGGATCGTTGGATTGCGGTCATTCCTAGCGACGCCTGAAATTCGTTCGTTGTTGCCCAGCCGCTGGGCTTGGAAGTGTTCGATCCGGCACCGGGATCTCCGATGAACCCCCTGGGCGACCAGCCGGGCCAGTCCCGCCCGGATGAAGTTGCCAATCAAGGATGTATTGTTCATGGTGAAACAGCCTAGCCATAGTTCCGAATTAGCAAGTAAGACTATTCTATCGGTGAAGCCCCAACCGCCTCTGATACAAGCGAAACATTGGGGCATTTTTTTGGCGATTTTTCGGTAAATGCGTTTGCTATTGCCATGATAAGTTAGCGAAACTGCCTTACCGACTTTCTCCAGCCATATTGATTGCTGGTCTTTTGGATTGTAGATATGCGCCCTTGCGTTGCTGTATGGGCTGGCATTATTGATAGATAGGCTGAGCTGGAGGTTTTTGATGTCCTCTGCCGGCGCTCATGCACTCTCTCCGCTTGCCGCATACTTAAACGATTTACGTTGACTTTTCTCGCTGTTACAGGATTCTATCTGCTATGAGTCTGAGCTAGGATTTGATCTCAATACACTGATGAGTACTGCCAGCAGGCATTTTCCGATTCTGTTTATTGGCTTGCCGTGTAGATCGGCGCACTCATGCCTGTTGTCTTGTTGAACCATCATCGCCGTTGCATCCTACTTTTCGCTCTCGCCTCCCTCTGTGTTTTGTTGCACGGGCCTTCTTATGCTGTGAGTGCGGAAAGCCTGTTTATAGACAAGGCCACGTACTGCGAGTCGGGCGTCTCAGAGGCTGCCGAGCCTGGACCGATGCCGACCATCGGGAATTGGACAGCTTCGCGGTCGAGGTATTTGGCGCCAGGGGGGCAATCTCGTGCTGATACTTGTGAGGCAAAGCGCAGTGGTTGCGGTGCCCTTGGTCGTGATGATATCGCCCTTGAGTTTACCGAGAGTTTGAATGCGGGAATTGGTGCACCTGCGAGGCTCATGCGCATTGCTGGACCGAGGGGCTCCGGAAAAACTGTTTTGCTCTGTGATCTTAGGGATCGTGCTCGAGAGCTTGGATGGAAGACCGCTATTGTCTCTGCTGGCCCTAACCTATTGCTGGACTTGAGGGATCAGGTTGCTGATTCTTCCCTTGCGACTAATGCTTCGGTCGGCGTAAACGCCGGCTTTGTTTCCGCGAAAGTCGATGTTGCACCCAAAGAGTCGAGCCTTAGAAAGTTGCTGAGTTCGGCGGCGAAGTCATCCAAGGGTCTTTTTATTGCCATCGATGAAGTTCAGGACGCTCCGATTGACGATATGCGTGCCATTGCGTCTACGGTTCAGCTTTTGATAGGGGAAAAAGTAGATATCGCACTTGCCTTTGCTGGTTTACCCGCCGGTGTTATGGATCTTATTAACGGCAAGGCGCTTACGTTCTTGCGTCGTGCCCTCCCCGAAGATCTGGCGCCTATCAACCAGGTGGAGGTAGCGCTCTCTATGGGCGACAGCTTTATCGCGACTGGCTTGACCATAGAGGACGATCTTCTGTCGAGAGCCGCTAAGGCCACTAAGGGCTATGCCTATCTGGTGCAACTGGTCGGTTATTCCATTTGGCAGCGCGCCAACTTGCATCGTGCCAAAAGTGCCATTGTGAGCGAACACGATGTCACCGAAGGCATTGCGCTGGCAGAGGCTCGTTTTCACGATGTTGTTCACGAGCCCGCGATTTCTGGACTGGGACTTAACGATATCAAATACCTTTTGGCGATGTGCGAGGATAAACAACAGTCCAAATCAGCCGAGATTGCTAAGCGCATGGGTAAAAAGACCAATGAGATCAGCTCTATTAGGGCCAAATTGCTACAAAGAGAGGTTATTCAGGCACCACAGAGGGGCTACGTGCAGTTTGCCGTGCCGGACCTAGATATCTATCTGCGAGAGAATGCTGCGGAGATTCTCGAGCGGTTCTAAATCGAGGCATGAATAGCTGCCGGTTAACTGCCTTTGTCGACTTGGCTCGCGTCCCCCCAATCTAGTAGACTTTAAACCGTTGCTAGATTAGGGGGATTTTCAATGAAACGCTCCATGAAACTGGTTTCTGCGAGGACCTCGTGCTGGTGGGGGACGTCAGCACCGGCAAGACGCACATGGCCTCGGCGCTGTGCATGCTGGCGTGCGAGCGGAGGATGGAGGCCCGCTTCTTCACCGCGTCATCGCTCGTCATGCGGCTGCGGCGCGCCCGCGACGAGGGGCGCCTTGACCGTGAGGCCGCGCTCATCGGCTGCGCTAGGCTGCTCGTCATCGACGAGCTCGGCTTCCTGCCGCTGGATCCCGACGGCGCGCGCGCTCTTCTAGGTGTTCGCCGACGCCTACGAGCGGCAGTCGGTGGTCATCACCACGAACCTGGAGTTCAGCCGGTGGGGCGCGGTGTTCGGCGACGACCAGATGGCGGCGGCCGTGCGCATCGCCAGGGCCACGGCCATGTGGGTCTTGCCCCTGCCGGTCTTGCCGAAGAACACGAGGTCCTCGCGGGCGCCGACGAAGCCCAGCGAAAGCATGTCGTCGCGGCCCCAGCCCTCGGAGAACCGCACGTGCGACCAGTCGAACCCCTCGGCCGACTTGTGCACGGGGAGCCTCGCCTGCCTGAGCAGCCGTGCCCTCTTGGTCGCGTCCCTGTGCGCGAGCTCGGCCTCGAGTATGGCCCTGCAGCCCGCCACCTGCGTCCTCTATCTTGTCCACGTCGATCATTCCCTCCTGCCTTTGCTCGTTGCCGATACGACGCACCGACAACGTTAAGGCATGCGGTCTGGTCGGCGTGGCCGTGCTCAAAACCGAAAAACTATCGTGCTCAATTCTGAAAATCGGATGTGACCAAACCCGCAATCACGACGTTAACAAACACAAATAGGCCGGCGCCAACGACAGGCTCGCCCCGTCGAGGCGGGCTGGGATATAATTTCCTAGAAGGAGGCCAAGGGAGGTTCGATGAAGAAGGGCATGAGCATCAATTCCCTCATGAAGCACATGAGGACGAATCACGGTATGGAGGATTTGCGGGGGAGCGACAGAAAGATACTGCTGAGAAACATGGGCTATTTCCATGGCTATAAAGGCTTCCGGTTTGTCCGAAAGCCCAAAAATGCGCTCCCCCTCCCTTCGTTCGATGCACTCATGGACATATACGGGTTCGATTCCGCCATCAAGGCTGCAATCTACCCGGAGATAATGTTCATCGAAACGGCGGTTAAAAACATAGTCTTGGCCAGAATACTTGAGAACATAGAGGACCCCGGGCTGGCGACCTTCTTAAAGCGCGGCCTCCGGACATGCAGGGATGTCAACGGAAGGGTCGTGAACGGGCAGATGGGGGAAAAGCTCAAGCTCAAGAGCCAGCTTCAGAACATCGTGAGACGGAGTTACAAAAACGATCTCGTGAAGCATTATGTCGATCGCGACGATGACGCGCCCGTTTGGAGCATTTTCGAGGTGATGACCCTCGGCGATCTCACAAGCGTATGCAGAAGCCTTCCCGATGAAATCCTCGCCGATATCGCAAGCGACCTAGGTCTCTTACATGCGAACCCCGGCATCGTCATCAACATCGTCGAGACGATTCGTCCCTTAAGGAACGCGGTCGCCCATAACGGGGCGGTATTTGATTCGAGGTTCAGCCAATCGGTTAAGTATCCCAAGACCGACAGAAACCTGGCCGCGGTTGGCGAGCTTCTCGATGAGGATCTTTCTATCGGGTACAGGTTGAATTTCAATTCCATAATCGACTACATCGTTCTCCTGGCCTACCTATTGACCTTGCTAACGCATCAGAAGAAGCGTTCCAGAGATTTTCTTCGGAAATGCCTGCGGGAGCTCGAGAAGCTCGAGAGCGCTGTCGGGGTTGATACGTACATGATGATCGTCGGAAGCGGTGACCGGCAGAAATACGGATTTATTGAGGGGTTCATCGATGGCTACGGGCGCAAGCGGTGACGTTCCTTCCGTGTGCTAATATGTGCAGAGAGAAACGGCGAAACGCCGTGGGAGGGGCCGATCAGTCGACTCCTCCCTTTTAATATGAGTTGAACATTGCCAAGAGGCAAAACCGGCCCGGCCGCCCGCGGAGCTACCGCGCACGGCCGGGCCTACCTATCTTCACCCTGCGACCGCGCCGCTGGAGGGCGTGTCTGCTCGACGCACGTTCGGCATTCTAATATCCGCGCGTGGCCTTCTCGGCTGCGCATTTCGTTGCTACGGCTGGGGGCCTCGCGGCGAAATCGGAGTCTTTATGCGGGCATGGCGGTCTCCCGCCGCCCAGAAAAGGGACTCGGATGGCCTCCCAACGGCCTCGAGCGCGGCGCGCGCCGGGGTCGGAACCCGTGTCCGGGGGCGGCGGCGCGCTACGCCGCCGCCATCCCGGCTATGGCCCACACCCAGCACGCCATCTCGCGCGCCGTGGCGCAGTTGGCCATGCACGGCCTCTTGCCGGCGGCGGCCATGGCCTCCCTGCGGTCGATCAGCCTGCGGTTGCACTTCGTCGCGTGGCGCCGCGTCGCGGGGCGACCTCTGACCTGTATCGTTTTTTCGGACACGCGGGCTGGAGGGATCGTGTGGCCGCGATGCCCTAGACTGCATTCAAGCCGATGGACGGAAGGATTGCCTCATGGTCGCCAATCAGAAGAAGTACACCGACGAGTTCAGGCGGGAGACAGCCGACTACGTCATCTCCACGGGGCGCCCCATAACCCAGGTCTGCGGGGAGCTCGGGCTCAACCCCAAGACGGTGAACGACTGGGTGCTCAAGCGCAAGCGCGAGTTGGGGGGGGCGAGCCCGACCCGAGGGCCGAGGAGCGCGAGCTTCGCGAGGCGAGGAAGCGCATACGCGAGCTCGAGGCGGAGAACGCGTTCCTAAAAAAGCCGCGGCCTTCTTCGCCAAAGAGCAGGCACTCTAGCCAGGTACAGGCTCATGGAGGCGGAGAAGGGCAACTTCACGGTGGCGATGATGGCCAAGGTGCTGGGGGTAAGCCGGTCGGGCCACTGCAGCTGGGTTTCCAACGGCTGCCCCGTCGACGACTGGTCCGAGGCGCGCGACGCCGTGCGGCGCGTGTGGCTCGAGTCCGACAGGCGCTTCGGCGCGCGGTTCGTGAAGTGCTTCCTGCCCGACGGCCTGCGCGGCATCACGCTGTACCGTGTGCGCAAGTGCATGCGCGAGCTGGGGATCCGCGGCTGCACGCCGTACAAGTCGAAGAGGACGACGGTCCCCGACAGGGACGCCAAGCCAAGGCCCGACCTGATCAGGCGGGACTTCACGAGCCCGGTGCCCACCTACAAGCTCGTCGGCGACATCACCTACCTGCGCACCGGCCAGGGCTGGCTCTACCTGTCGACGGTGATCGACCTGAACACCCGCATGTTCGTGGGCTGGTCGCTGTCCGAGCGCATGACCGCCGATATCGTCGTCAGCGCCCTCGAGAGCGCGCGTGCGCGCGGGTACGTGGCAGAGAACGCCATATTCCGCTCGGACAAGGGGGCGCAGTACACCAGCCGCAAGCTCGCTGAGTGGGCCAGGGGCAACCATGTGCGCCTCTCTTGCAGCCGTACCGGCAACTGCCACGACAACGCCGTCGCAGAGTCGTTCTTTGCGACGCTGAAAAATGAAATGTACCACCGCAGGAGCTTCGCCACCAGAACACAAAGGACGCCCGGCTGGTCAGGTCGGCGTTCGCGACGCTCTCCTTCCCGATCTCGGACATCGAGGTCTTCCACACGGACCGCGGCAGCGAGTTCGACAACGCCGAGATCGACCTGATGCTCGAGGCCTTCGGCATAGAGAGGTCGCTGTCGGCCATGGGCTGCCCCTACGACAACGCCGTCGACGAGTCGACCAACAGGATACTGAAGGCCGAGCTCGTCCACCGCGAGACGTTCGGCACGACGCGCGAGCTCCGGGTCAAACTCTCGGACTACGTGCACTGGTGCAACAATTTCAGGATCCACTCGACGCTGGGCTACATGCCGCCGGTCGAGTTCAGGGAGGCGGGGCTGTCCCTCCCGGAATCGTCCAAATAGGTGTTGCCAATCCAACCGCCTCTTTGATTATCAGCCGGGGCTATCTCGGTTTTTTGATTGGGGCGGTTGTTATGTTGCTGAATCTTTAAGGGACGAAGATTGTATTTCAAAGGCCACGATGTGCATCTGGTCACTCATATCTTTTCGAGACGGTACGATAAGAAGCTATATGATTCTCTCTTGTTTAAAGATGGTGAGTTCGATGATTCCCAGATTCCAAGAACTATTAGGTCTCTCCTAGATCCCTCTCTTCTGCTCATTAGAAGATTCAAAGACGCGTGCGAGCGTTGCTTACTGGTGTTTGATTCATGAAGATCACGCTCTGCTTTTCTTGAATGCGTTAGCCAGGTTTCACTGTCGATGAAGCCCCAGACGCCTCTGATGCAAGCGAAACATTGGGGCATTTTGCTGTATTTCGCGGCTGTGTACATGCTTTCGTCGTCCGCCACGTGCTTAAACGAATTGCGTGTTTCAGTGGATTTTCGTGTCACTTGCACTTGCGCTGTTTGGGGCGCTGCCAATTGCTTCAAAAACTAGAGCTAACACTGTGTCCATGGAAGGACGAAAAAACAAAAGTTTGCTGAGAATGTAACCTGCTTTTTATAAGAGCAGGTTTCTGTCTGCCTTTATAACAATTCCCGCGCTTCGAATAACTGGACTTCCGATGCAGAGGGGATTGTAAGATAATCTTCTCTTAGTAACATTATTTGTGACGGGGGATTCGATATGAAAAAGGCATTGCGTGCCTCAACAGCTTTTTCTCTTGCTGGTCTTTTGACCATTTCACCCTTGATAGGTCCTGTGACTGCTGTCTACGCTGTGAGCAACGTCCCGTCTGCGGACGCTGCCGTGGACGTTGCGACTGCAGACGATGATGGCGTGGCCTCGCGTGATGCGGGTTCTGTCGATGTCGACGCTGCTGAGGATTCATCGCCGGCAACGAACGTTGACGAATTGGCTGATGAGGATTTTGGCGTTGATGTATCTGAGAACCATCAGCAGGCTGAACCGGTCGATTCCTCTTTCCAATATGTATATCTTGCCTACCCGAGCCTTGCCGGTGGGACTGACCAGGTTGTCGCCTTTGCTACTCCCGATGACGGCGACACCCTTGCTTCCGCAATGCTTAGCTATGTAAGCGCCAATGGAGTACAGGGAACCACGGTTGCATCTGAATCAGCTGGTAATTCGGCTGCTTTTGTATTTGGCTCGACGTTGAAATCCAATACTTATTTTTTGACTTCGATAACCTACGTTTTGCAGGGTGATGGCACTGAACATGTAGTGGATCTCTCTGACAGGAATTATTCGTTTACGGTTGTTGATAGCTCCGTGAGCTCTGAGGGCACTTCTGTTTACTATGCGGACGGCGATGGTAATGCCGTTGAGGCCCAGTCGATTCAGCAGGCATTGGAATGCGCTGATTCGCCTGATGGCATATCTACCTACGCTGAGCGCTCCGCGCGCAATGTTGGGGTGATTGCACTTGATGCCGGTCATGGTGGAGTTGATTCCGGCGCGCAGGGAAATGGCAAGAGTGAAGCCGACCTTACCTGGAAGATCATGACAGCCTGCAAAAATAAACTTGAAGCTTACGGCTTTAAGATCGTTCTTGCGCGCGAGCAGTCTGGCTACTATCCCAGCAATGATTATCTTTATCGCGTACAGCGCTGCATTGATCAGGGCGCGCAGGCCTTTGTTAGCTTTCACATCAACTCTGGGTCTTCTGGAGCTCACGGCGCAGAAGTTTATGCTCCTACCGCAAATGGCACCGACTACACGCAGGTCTCTGTTGAGCTTGCCAACAAGGTCATGAACAACCTTGCTGCTATGGGACTAACATACCGCGGCGTATTTCAAATGGAGGTAGGCGACGAGTTCGCCGTTATCCGTTGCGCTCGCGAGCAGGGAATCCCCGGCATTCTTATCGAACATGGCTTTATCTCGAATTACGGTGATGTGGCCAACTATTTCTCGGATGATGGCTGCCGTCGTCTTGGAGAGGCCGACGCTGCCGCAATCATCGCGCAGTTCCCGCATCCCTACTCCGTCAATGGAATTTCCTTCTCGGAAGAACTGGGACATGCGGGGTCAACGGTAAAAATCGGTGTAAATGTTAGCGGCAAGACTGATGGCCTTAGATATAAGTTTGTTTGGCATAGGGCTGGGTCTGATTGGAGTGATTCCAATTGGGGTGTAATCGGTCAAGACTTAACTTCGCCGTCGATTTCTTGGACCCTGCCCCAGGCTGGTGAATATGAGATCTATGCTGATGTCATTGACTCCAATGGATATGTGACTAGCACTTCTAAATACAAAGTTGTTAATTGGTCTCTTGAGTCGCTCGAAGTCTCGGGCTCCGCCCTCTGCGGCAAGCCGGTCAAGCTGCAGGCCAAGGTGTCCGGCGACGCCTCCGGCCTCAAGTACAAGTTCGTCTGGGAGAAGGGCGGCTGGGCCAAGTGGGGCGTCGCCCAGCAGCCCTCCGCTTCCTCCTCCTGCGAGTGGACCCCGACCGAGCCGGGCGAGTACACCGTCTACCTCGACGTGATCGACGGCTCCGCCGAGAGGCACCTGACCCGCAAGGTCACGGTCGGCGAGCGCTGCTCCGTCGAGTCGCTCGAAGTCTCGGGCGACGCCCGCTGCGGCAAGCCGGTCAAGCTGCAGGCCAAGGTGTCCGGCGACGCCTCCGGCCTCAAGTACAAGTTCGTCTGGGAGAAGGGCGGCTGGGCCAAGTGGGGCGTCGCCCAGCAGCCCTCCGCTTCCTCCTCCTGCGAGTGGACCCCGACCGAGCCGGGCGAGTACACCGTCTACCTCGACGTGATCGACGGCTCCGCCGAGAGGCACCTGACCCGCAAGGTCACGGTGGAGGGTACTCCAATTATGGGAAGTCTGCAGACTTCAGTTGATGCTATGGTGAACTTATATGAATCAACAGGACATACATATCCCTCAGACGAATTTGTTTCAAAGGGAGCACCTACTATTCGTGATTTTTGTTCATTAATTGTTGAAGCCGCTGTTTCTGAAGGGGTTCGTCCGGAAGTTGTTTTTGCTCAGGCTATGCTTGAGACTGGATGGTTGCAATTTGGAGGTTCCGTAAAGCCGAATCAGTGCAATTTCGCCGGACTGGGCGCCGTCAATCAACAATCGGGAGGCGCTAGATTTGACGATGTATATCAGGGCTTGCTTGCCCAAGTCCAGCATCTTAAAGGATATGCTACTGGTGCGGCGTTGAATAACACTTGTGTGGATCCTCGATATGAAGTCCTTCAGTCTAAGGGTTTTCTCGGAGTTGCGCCATATTTGGAAGATTTAAACGGCCGCTGGGCTGTTCCGGGTGACACATATGGTCAGAATATTGCGCGCATTATTTCTTTAATTGGCTAATATCAATATGAATTCTCTAGGTCGACTGCGCTGGTTGTAGTCGACCTTACTTGTATGGTAAATCTTGGCCTTAAATTGTTACTTGCTAGCAATATTATGTTGGAGTGAACTATCGGGGAGGTTCTATATGCATTTCTTTAGAAGTAAGGCTGTCCGTGTCGCTTTTTTCTTCTTTTATTTCTGTTTGGCCGTAACTCCTTGCTTTGGTTTGAGTGAAGCGGGCCTGTCTCCATCACAGATTGAAGATTCAACACGGGCCGATGATTTAAGTGCAACTTCGCCGGTTTCAGAGGACTACTCCGTCGACGGCCTCTCGGCCAAGGCGTCCGATGGCGGGTCTCCTCTCCTGGGCGACCGCTGCTCGCTCGGCCTGACCGCGTCCGGCAACTCGGGCTCGGTCCGCTATAAGTTCGTCTGGGAGCAGGGCGGCTGGTCCAGGTGGGGCACCATCCGCCAGCTCGGGCCCGAGGCCTCCTGCGATTGGGTGCCGGAGGTCGCCGGCGACGTCAACATCTTGGTCGACGCCGTCGATTCGGCCGGCAACGTGAGGACCTGGAGGTTCCCCGTCAGGGTGGATGCCTGTCGCCTTTCCGTGAGCGGCGGGGATACGCTCGAGTGGAGCGGTGGAATGAAGGTCGATATCTCCGCCGCCGCGGCTCCCGGCGCAAAGATTAAATTCCTTTGGGAACGGGGCTCATGGTCCAAGTGGGGCGTCATCCAGGCAGCATCTGAGTCCGCCGCCTGTACCTGGACGCCCCCGTCTTCCGGCTCCTATACTCTTTATGCCGACGTCACGGTCGGCGGGCTCACGTCGACGTCAAGACTCCCCGTTCGCATCTCAGAGGACTACTCCGTCGACGGCCTCTCGGCCAAGGCGTCCGATGGCGGGTCTCCTCTCCTGGGCGACCGCTGCTCGCTCGGCCTGACCGCGTCCGGCAACTCGGGCTCGGTCCGCTATAAGTTCGTCTGGGAGCAGGGCGGCTGGTCCAGGTGGGGCACCATCCGCCAGCTCGGGCCCGAGGCCTCCTGCGATTGGGTGCCGGAGGTCGCCGGCGACGTCAACATCTTGGTCGACGCCGTCGATTCGGCCGGCAACGTGAGGACCTGGAGGTTCCCCGTCAGGGTGGAGAGAAATCTATCTAACTTCACTTCAATAGATTTGAAATCTGATTCATCCAATTTGTGCGTAGGGGATACGCTTTCAATTACACCTCGGATTACCATCCGAAAGAATAATCAGATTTCATACAAATATGTTTGGATGCGGAACAACTGGGCTGAATGGGGTGTGATTGACTCCGGCAGAGGTAAATCCTCAATTGACTGGAGAGTCGATAAATCTGGCGCTGTCACCGTTTTTGTTGATGTTATTGATGAGGCCAACGATCAGACGATGACCTCGAAGACTGAATGCTCGATTGGCTCCGAGAAGTGGAATTACGAGTCCTTGAGTTCTTCTGCAACGCTTGTCAGGCCTAATGAAAGCACTGAGATCGATGTCAGATGCTCGGGTGATACTAATTACTTACAGTATAAGTTCGTCTGGAATAAGAATAATTGGGCTGACTGGGGCGTTGCTCAACAGGGCACAAGTTCACACTTGCAATGGGCTCCAAAAGACGCCGGAGACTATGAATTGATCTGTGACGTTTCGGGGTCAGATGGAGTTGTCCAAACAAAAAGAACAATCATTAGCTGTTGGGATTTCTCGAGGATTACTGCAATTTCGACTGATGGCAATAATTCTTGGGGAGTTCGAGCTGATTTGGGAACGCTTGCAGCTGAAAAATCTGGGCAATTTCAGTTTAAATTTGTTTGGGCCAAGTCCGACTGGAGTAAATGGGGTGTTCTAAAAGAATTTTCCAGTGTGAATGACGCTTATTTCAATCCCTCTGCACTTGGATTGCAAGATGGCTATTACGATCTTTACTGCGATGTCTTGCTTCCTGATGGCGCTCTCCAGTCGAAGTCGACTCAGATTTACTACAACCCATTTGGCAGCTCAACGGTTTTGGGGGTTAGTCGTATTGGACTCGTCACTTGGCTTACGTCGCATCAATTTGATGGCTATTATTTAGGAACGAGATATTCCGGTGGCTTCTCCTATGATAGTTGCCTTTACCCAAAAGGTGCCCCGAGATGGGATGGCTATACTGGCATGAATTGCACTGGCTTCGTGGCTCATGCTTATGCTGCGGTTGGTGGCGATGTCAATCGTATTGCGCAGAATAATAATCACTCTCCTTGGGCTGGGGGGCCAGGCGGTGGCGGCTATATTAACGCTTGGAGATGGTATGGCTATGCTCGAGATTTGGGATGCAAAATGTATGAGTTCCGTACTGTCCAAGATATGCTAAATAGTGGTTATGCTCAAAAGGGAGATATTATCTTCTTTAAGACTGACGGATCAATCGACTGTCATATTGGGCTCTTCTGGGGAGATAATCCGCATGACAATAAAATGTGGCATCAAATTCTGCCTGGGAATTTAATCGGACCCTGCTTTAACAATGCGAACAAAGGAGAGGTTCGGCAATCGGTTGTTTTGATTAAATAGTGCTTTAATTCCTGAATGGTATTTGAAGCAGCTAATTGTGAAACGGTGATTCTGATAAGTAGCGCAAGCAGAAGACTTACTGGCATAATAATTACATATGGTTATATACTGGCTCAGGCTTTAGTCGGCTTTGTATATGTTCCGATGTTATTGCAAAACATTGGACAAGACGAATATGGACTCTATCAATTGATAGGTTCTATCATGTCTTATATAGTTTCCATTAATGGGATTTTGTCTGCCGGTGTTGGGCGTTTTTATTGCAAGTATATGGCAGAGGGCAAAAATGACTTAATGGAGAATACTCTCGCAATAGCTAGGCGTCTGTACTGGGTCCTTTCTGTGTTCGTGATGCTAATAAGTTGCGTTCTTGCCGTGGTTGTTCGGTTTGTATATTCAACCAGTTTTACAAACTCACAGCTTGATGAGTGTTCCGCAATGCTTGTTGTATTAGGGATCAACACAATTGTTATCATGAACAACACTATTAGCGTTGCGGCGATAACTGCTAATGAAAGGTTCGTTTTTTTGAAGGGCTCGCAATTGGCCGCCCTAATAGCTCAGCCTTTCATTGTGTATGGACTTACGACAATTTATAAGAATGCATTAGCCGTATGTTTAGTTGTACTTGTTACAAATGTGTTGTGCGCGGTGAGCCAGCGTTTGTTTGCTAAATACAATCTGCATATTAGTTTCAGATATCATGGCTGGGACATGAAACTGGCTAAAGGATTACTATTTTTTAGCGGCGCGATTGTATTGGTGACGATTGCTGACCAGATTTTCTGGAAAACCGATCAATTAATTGTCGGCTATTATTTTGGCGCTGCCGCCGTTGCGGTATATTCTGTTGGATCTCAAATCTACACGATTTATATGACAATCGGTACGGCAGCCTCTTCAGTTTTTCTTCCTCGAGTTTCAGAACTGTATTGCCAGAATAAGGATATGTCTGAAATTTCGGATCTCTTCATTAAAGTCGGTCGCATTTCCTTTATCGTCTGCGGATTTGTTCTTAGTTTATTTATTGTTCTGGGGAAAGATTTCATCATTATTTGGGCTGGTAAGGACTATGTAGACGCTTTCTATATCGCCTTGATCGTAATGGTTCCATTTACCATTGACTTAATTCAGAACCTGGGACTTACCATAATGCAGGTTGCGAATGTTTACCTGTATAGGGGGTATATGTATCTTGCGATTGCGCTTGTCAACGTGGTCGTGACGATTATATTGCTCAAGCTTATGGGCATAGTGGGCGCAGCAGTTTCAACAGCCATCGCTATGGTTATAGGTAACGGATTCTGTATGAATTGGTATTATTCTGAAAAGCTTGGGTTGAACATAAAGAAATTTTGGCTTCAAATTGCCAAACTTTCCGTCTTGGTTATTGTCGGTACGGGGGCTTTGCTGCTGCTCTATAACCTAATTAAAAGCCTTTTTTCTGGCCTTGTGGTGGTTTTGGTGTCAGCAATAATTTATTTCTTTATCTATTTCTTCTTGGTTTTGATGTTTGGGCTAAACGAATCCGAAAAGACGAGCATATCTGCATTTATCAAGCGATAATCTGCGACGCTTATTAAGCTGAATAGCCTAATGTACTTTCATTACTTTTATGACCAACCGGCTTGCCTGACATTTGATTATCGAAGGCTAAGTCGGTTGGTGCTACTCGGTGCCAGGAAAAATGAGCGATGACAACAGGGCGATTAGCTCAAGATTTTCAGTATCAATAGTTTTAGCTGTTCACAACAGCGTATTACTACTCGAGATAACAAATAGCGCTTATTCTTTGCCGCAAGGAACAGTAAATAGCTGTCAGGTCTGTAGGTGCTGCAAGGGACATTAGCTTTAATTGAGGGATTAAATAAGGCCTCTGATATTGAAACAAAGTTACGTTTTTTGGCCTCTTTATTGTCACTGAGCTCGTTGATCGATAGAAGATAAAGATACTGTTCCGTTCTTGTTTTCCATGCCAGCCTTTCTGTTTCTTCTCCCCAACGAGCAGCGATTTTCACTAGGCTTGAGGTGACGAAGGTTAAATCTGAAAGCTGTTTTTCCTTATAGCTGTGTGTTGCACTTTGTCCGTTTTGACAATTGTAATAATAAAGCGCATCACTTATTTGTAAAACCGATCTGGCTGAATCGACTATGGGTATCATTTGCAGAAAATCTTCTGCAAAATCGATTCTCTTTGTATCGGTATTGCTTAAATCGTCAATCAGACAGTTTCTTTTGATTGCCTTTCCCCAAATTGAATTGAGTTTCCCTCGTGCCAAACATTTTCTGACTTCGGCGAGATCGTCACCTTCATAGATGCCAGACGGAAGGGCGGGATTGATAAACGGATCATTTGAATAGTCTGGGTTTCTTGTATGGCTGAAACAGATTATGTCTGGATTGCACTTATCGATTTCGTGAGCAAGAATAGATAGGGTATCGAAGCGCAAAGAATCATCCGCATCAACAAAGACCAGGTAATCTCCGGCGCTTATCTCCGCGCCTTTTCGCCTGGCCTCATATACGCCCATATTATTTTGTCTAACGTAATGCGTATTGTTGTGAGATTCACAAAACATTTTGCAGACACTTTCAGTAGCGTCTGCTGATCCATCATTGATGAGAATTATTTCATAGCCGTCATATGTTTGTTGGTAGAGGGATGATAGCGTTTCCGGCAAACTGGATGCCGCATTATATGCAGGGATAATAATTGAAAACAGCATTTAGTCCCTTTCTGTATTGGAAGAATAAGGTGGTTAGTTAGAAAGCCCGTTTACAATGTCCCTGTATAAAATAAATTGACGCTTGGCAATGGCCTTCCATTGAAAGTGTTCAATTGCATACTTTCTAGCTGCATTTGCAAGTTTACAACGAAGTTCATCGTCATTGAACAGGGTGAGAATTGCGTTAGAAATGGCCTCGAGATCAGATTCTACACCGATTCCAATTCCTTTATTGTTCGCTGTTTCTTTCCATGTGGTTCCCTCGGTAACAATAATTGGGAGGCCATATGCTAGTGCTTCCAAAACAGACGTCGGGAAACCTTCAGTGCGTGAAAGTTGGATATAAAACTGCGATTGGAGAAAAGCGTCCGCTTTAGATTGACCATTAACTGGACCATTTAATAAAACAATATCGGATACTTGATTGTCGGCACTAAGTAGTTCCAGTTTGGCCATAGACCCATCTTCGTCTGGACCGTAGATGTAGATTTTAGCTCCGAGTCCTCTTAGCTCATCAGCAATTAGCGGCAGACTTTTGATCAGTAGATCAAGACCTTTGACCTCTATATCTAGGCGGCCAATAAAAAGCGCGATGCGGCTGTCTAAGCTTGAGGCTTTGGCTTTTGGGATGCTAACACCATTTGGAATAATGCTTGCTTTCCTATGTTTAAAGCCGTTTGAACTCATCGCTTCTTTTTCCGATAGAAAATGGATACAATCAGCATTGCGAATAAAGGCGTTATAGAAGAAAACATTAAGCAATTGTTTAGCTAAATGATGCTGTTCTTGCGCCACATATGTTAGAGACCCATGTGGTGTGATGATGTATGGGATCGCACGTCTTCTGAGCCAATGGCTTAGTTTAATGTGATCCGGCCTATATATCTCATGAAATATTACGAGTGACGGATTGCAAAACGGTTCAGGAAGTTTTTCTATGCATGACTGAAAGAAGACGGGATATTTCGCATCTTTAGGTCTGTAGTTTGTAAGATTTAATAGAGCTATATTCATTTCCTTTATTTCTGACTGCTCATTTAGGTATTGAGGCACCACTGTAGACACGCCAGAAGCGAAATCACTTGTAATATATGCCACATGAAGGACTATTAAACTATCGGTAGTTTTCATTAGCGTTTGCTCCCGCAGCGGTGTTGGAGGTTTTAGTTGACAGATTCACAGTTGGTTTCAGTGCTCATGCCTTGTTATAGGGAGAGCGCCAAAGATTTTACTGAGGCACTAGCGTCTATTTTAAAGCAGACCTATCATCGAATCGAGGTGGTTGTTGTTTTTGATAATCCAGATGACAACACACTTTACGATATTGCTCAAAACTATAGCTCTCATGACAGCAGGATTTGCCTCGTGAGAAATGAACGCAATCTTGGTCTTGCTGCATCTTTGGAAAGGGCGTTCAAGGTCTCACGCGGTCAGTATATCTGCCGAATGGACTCAGATGACATTTCTGAGGCGCGGCGCATTGAACGGCAGTTGTCGTATCTTGAAGAACATGAGCTTGACCTAGTGGGTTCTTATTTGAACGCCATTGACGAAGACGGTAGTCAATTATATCTCGTTGATTCAATTCCAAGTTCGAGTGAAGGCGTTAGGCGTTCTCTTATGATTAGAAATTGCGTACCTCATCCGAGTTGGTTTGGAAGAAGGTCTGTATTTGAAATTGGGTATCGGTCTGTTCCGCTAGCAGAAGATTATGACTTACTGTTGCGTGCCGAGCTGGAAGGGTTCACTATTGGAAATGTTCCAGAGCCGCTCATTCGATACAGAATGACTGTTAATAGCATTTCGCGTAGCAATTTGTATAAACAGTTCGTTGTTTCTCAGTGTTTACGTTCAGCTTTCAAAGAGGGTCGATCACTGGATGTCGATAAGATTGATACAATCGTCGCCGAGCGGTTCGATCGGCGCCGAGCTGAGAACTATCTAAAGGCAAATGCATTATTTAATAATGGGTTGAGAAATATTCATTCTGGTAATCGAGCAAAAGGTATTTCCCAATTGCTTCAAATCCCATTTTGCTCTAAGTCGTATTTAATGAATGTCATTAATATGGCGCGTGTGGTTGCAATTAAAACTTTTGAGAAAACCTCGTAGTTGTGCACCTACGCTTAGAGAGACATGGCGTAACCATGCCGTTCGACACTCGTAAGATTGCTAGCTTTGAAATCTAGGGCGAGGTTTGTTGCGGGGTTCTCGATGCCGTATGCACCATTCGTGGTTGATTTCCGATCTCAGCCGAACACACTGCGCAGATAGTCCGTATCCGCAGCTAGCCGAACGCCCCCGCGGCCCCCATGGACCCCGGGGGCGCCGTTTCCCCAGTTGAAGGAACGGTGGATATGTTTTCGATAGGTCCGGGGGCCATTCTCCGCCCTCAGTCTGGCACCTCTTTCCAGACTCAGCTGGACGGTCGGTCCGCCTATTCCGTTTTGCCTTTGGGCTAGGCCAGCGGGGCGACGCGCCTCTCTGCGCGTGCCCTCTCGATGAGGCTCGGCGTCAGGTCGAGTCTTCCGATGGGCACGTCCTCCAGGCTGTAGGCGTCTAGCAGCGCCTCCGCATCGCCGCCGAGCATCGCCTTGGAGGCGCGCGGGCGTCCAGCTCCAGCATCTTCTGGCCCGTGTCCCTTTCGTGTCTGGTGAGCCTGCCGTAGACACTCGGGGTTGCCTTCTCGGAACCCTTTTTCTTTTTTCCGGACATGCTGTCCTTCGAGTCCCCGGGACCAACCGGTTCGGCTCTCAGGGTAACGGGTTCCCACATTCATCCGTCCATGTACGGATGAATGTGGGAAGTGTTCTGATTAAGTTGATAATCAAGGGTGCACCATTCGTTGTGTCTATTTAACCATTTGTATATCTCTCGCTATAATAATGAGAAAAACTAGAGATCGGTTTATGTGTATATGACACCCAAAACTCTTATCGCTATTCCTGCTTATAATGAGGAGGAATGCATAGAAAAGTCGATATGCGAGCTCAGGCAAATTGCACCTGAGTTTGATTTTGTTGTTATCAATGATGGGTCTCGAGATCGAACGCTAGCTATCTGCAAGGATCTTGGTTGTGACATCATTGATATGCCCATTAACTGTGGTTTGACCGTTGGGTTTCAGACGGCTGCGCGTTATGCGGTTGATCATGGATATGACTATATGGTTCAGTTTGATGCTGACGGCCAGCATTGTCCGGAATATATAAAGGTCCTTGTTGATAGGGCTCAATCTGATGGATCAGATATTGTCATTGGCTCTAGGTTTGTAAGCGTGCGCAAAGACAAGACGCTTCGCATGATCGGCTCGCGTATGATTACGGTGCTAATAAAGATTCTGACAGGCAAGAGGATCAGTGACCCCACGTCTGGATTTAGGCTATTTGGGCGGGATATTCTTAAGAAATACTATTACGACAATACCTTAAATCCGGAACCAGAATCTCTCGCTCTCTTTTTGAAGCAAGGGTATTCCATTTCAGAGGTACAGGTTAAGATGCGCGAGCGTCAAGGTGGCGAGAGCTATCTTAACCCTGTTAGGTCTATGCAGTATATGGTTCGTGTTTTCGTTACGCTCCTTGTCGTTCAGTGGTTTAGGTGATCCATTTGCCGGTCTCTCTTCGTATTTTGCTTCTTGTTTGCGCTGTTTTGGTATTCGTGTTCGTATTGCGCAAATTAAAAAAATCCCAAATGCAAGTTTTGGATTCTCTGTTTTGGCTGCTATTCAGCGTCAGTTTTGTAATTATGGGCGTTTTTCCACAAGTTGCAATGTGGCTTTCAAGTCTATTTGGTTTCATGTCGGCTTCTAACTTCGTGTTCCTTTACGTTATTGCCGTTCTTGTGGTCCGTGATTTCTGTAATTCTCTTCGCCTCTCTCGACAGGAAGAGCGTTTAAACTCGCTTGTTCAGGCTGTTGCGTTAAGTAGGGAGAAGGAAAAGTAGGCTATACGTTTCGCTTTAGCGTATAAATCATCTCGATGTGAATGTCCCTACTTATATTACTTTCAACAGTTGTGAACAGTGCTTGGTGCCCATACTTGTCATCCAGACGACTGGGAACGATTCTTCTAGGGCCCTTGCAGCTTGATTTGGATAAAGGTGAATTAGCTCCGTGTTGTCTCGATGCGTAAACCAAAAGCAAATAATGAAAGCCGTCTTCGTTGCTCTTCTCTTTATTGTCGAGCTTCTGTGCATGAAGCACTTTTATGCGAACCACTCTGTCTCACAGCTGTTTGTTTTAGCGCTCTATTGCGTCGTTGTAGATGTTGCCATTTGGCAATCATATTGTGTCTTCCTTTCCTCAGATGATGAAAAAAAGCGTGACAACTGTTCTGGTCGCTGCGCTCAATTATTAGTCCTGTTGCTTGCGGCATTTGCTGTGGCGGTCATCTGGGAGGGCTGTACCGTTCTTGGCTCGCCGGCTTCTCATTTCTCGAATATTGCTGACTGGAATAAAAAGCGGCTCATATTCTTTTTTCTGATTTCCTATTGCGCAATACTCTATTTATTCCAAAGCGGCTTTTCTCTGAAAGCGTTGTTCCATTCTGCTTCGGCGAGGGTCAAGGCTACCGACTACGTTTCCCTGCTGATTATCGCATTCTTTATTGTTTTTAGCTGCTCTACGATTGCATTCGTGAATGGGTTCATTAATGCTGTTGTTTATTTCCTGCTGGTAATCATAACTTCGGTTTTCACGGCTTGCTCGGGCATTCGAAAGAGAAACTCTGCCCTTCCTGTTGCTTTCTTTATCGCTGCATTCTCAATTGGTGTTTTCCTTGTGGTGAGCACTCCGATAACGACGGGTATTTCATGGGATGATCAAATTCACTATTCCAATGCCCTTTCGACATCTTTTTTATTTGAAACTCAAAAAACTGATACGGATATTAAATTTACTGACGAAGCGGTCCGTCGTGCACAGGGCTATGAAGAGCCCTCTCTTTCCCATTTTGATCGAGCGGAAATTCTTGAGCATGCTAGGCAGTTGAATGGCTCCTATAGATCTGATATCGCTTCTGGTCATGTGCAGGTTAACAAGCATGAAGAATTCGTTTATACGCTTAGCAGCATTGGGTATATTCCATCGGCAATTGGCCTTTGGCTCGCTCGCCTTCTGCATTTCGATTTTTCTTCTATGATTCAATTCGCTCGGATTTGCAATTTATTTAGTTACTGTCTTGCAATTGCCATTGCAATCAAGGTTACGCCCTCAAAAAAGGGACTATTTGCTTTTGTGGGAATGCTGCCAACTTCGATCTTTCTTGCGTCATGTTTCTCATATGATGCATGGCTCATTTCGTTTATCATTCTCGGTTTTGCTTATTTTTTGAGGTATGCATGGGGTGATTTAAATGAATTTACAGTTCGCAATATAGCACTCGCATTTTTATTTACCTTTTTAGGACTCGCAGTCAAAGCTGTGTATTTTCCGATAATCGGTCTTTTCTTTATGGTTCCGCGTAATCGTTTTGCGGGCTCGAAGCAACGAGTTCATTACTATGCCGCCGTGTTTGTTTTGGGCTTGATTGCTTTTGCCTCATTTGCGCTTCCGTTCTTGTTTTCAACGGCCAGCGGATCTAACGTTGGCGATATGCGAGGCGGCTCCGATGTTAACTCTGGTCAGCAAATCGCTTTCATTCTCGCCGATCCATTGCGCTACGCGGAAATACTCGCCAATTATTTTTCAACTTATTATTTAAATCCGATAACCTCTTCTGGATATGCATTGAACTTTGCATACCTTGGATCGCTTGCTGCTCAGATTTCTGTAAATGCAATCCGTGGGTTGGTTCAGGTGCTTCCAGCTGTTTGCCTATTGTTGTTTGGGCTTTTTTCGGCCGATTCGATTAGCGTTAATCATATTGGTCTCGCACAATTTCTTTGGGCCTCATTTGTGTTTTTGTTTACGGTGATTTTGGTGGCAACTGCACTTTATGTGTCTTTTACTCCCGTTGGATTGGGGACAGTTAATGGTTGCCAGAGTCGTTACCTTTTGCCACTTCTGGTTCCGTGCCTATCGTTTATCCTTAACCAAAGTCGCTTGGTCTTTGGGGACAGCAAACGATTCATATTGATTTGCCTCGTATTCCCGTTTACTTTGGCTACGATTTGCGAGTTTGTTTTAGTTGTTGGAAAGTGTTGCTGATATGGGCATAGTTTTTAATACCGAATTTAACAATAAGCTAAATTGCCGTGGCGACGGCAAGCTATATCTACTGTATGAAGCCGCATCCGTTTTTCCTGATGCTGTTGAGTCGCAATCACCCAATGGGCAAATTCTGCCCGCAAGAATCATTCCTTTTTCTGAGACTGAATTTGTTGTTGTCCTTGCCGATTTTGGTGTCGACCAATCTCTTTCTTTCTTTAGCGGAGATAATATAATTTATCAGCGTCGCATCAATCCTGGCAAGTTTTCGATTGAGTCGAAAGTTAACGGCTTGCTGCACGCGGAGCATTGTGGACGATTTCGCAATATTGACCGTTCTGGCGTGCATGCGCTCGCTTCTATCCAAATTGAGAGCTTTATTCCCTGCGTTGATGGCGTAATCGTTAGAGGTGTTCTTTCGGGTACTGATTGCCTTGAGGGTGATCGTATTATCGCTTTTAATGAAGAAGCCTGCGTTGTTGGGGAATCTTTGTTATTTAATAACTTAATAGCCGATGCGAATCCTTGTTTAACAAATTTCTCGCTTCATATTCCTGAGGTCGGGGATAGCCTGTGCATTTGCATGCACAGGGCTTCTGGTCATCTGGATACGTTTGTCAATCTAAAGAAAGATATGCTCAAGGAGCTTTTGGATGAGGTCGATCGGAGCCATGTGTCCGCATTCGATCAACCCCGTTATTTGTCCTGGTTTTCTGGGCGCAGATTGACTGGATCCGATTCGCGGGTACAAGCGCAAATAAAATTTGCATACCAGCCCTTGTTTTCAATCATCGTTCCTCTATATAAGACTCCCTTGAATTTCTTCAGGGATATGGCTGATTCTGTCATTGCTCAGACGTATTCGAATTGGGAACTCATCCTGGTTAACTCTACGCCAGATTACGAGGGCCTTTGCGACTTGGTCTCCGAGTATGTGACTGCAGACTCTAGAATTAAAGTGACTAATCTTGAGGGCAATCTAGGTATCACTGAGAACACCAATGTCGGAATCAAGATGGCCAAGGGAGACTACCTCTGCTTTTTCGATCATGATGATGTTCTCGAACCGAATATCTTGTTTGAGTACGCCTGTGCTTTAAATCAAAATGCTGAAATCAATCTTCTTTATTGCGATGAAGATAAGCTATTGCCTGACGGGTCCTTGGCTCATCCTACTTTTAAGCCGGATTTTAGTCTTGATATGGCTCGTGACAACAATTATATTTGCCACCTTCTTACTGTTAAAAGGGCATGTTTAGACAGAATTGACCTTTCTAACAGCGAGTTGGATGGCGCCCAAGACCATGCCATGGTGCTGAAGATTGCCGAACTTGGTGGGACGATCCATCACGTTCCTAAAATCTTGTATCACTGGAGAATAAGCGAGAATTCGACTGCGGGTAATTCCGATAGTAAGCCCTATGCAACCCTTGCTGGAATAAAAGCGGTTCAGGAGCACCTTGATAGATGCGGTATCAAGGCGACTGTGGTCAACTCTCATAATCGTGCTTTTAGATATAGCCCTATTTATGATGTTTCTTCATCTGAGTCCTGTTCATTAATCGTTACCACCCGCGGCAATTCTTCGGTTCTTTCGACTCTTGTATCTTCAATCAATGACACCGATTTTGATGATCTTGAAGTTGTTTTCGTGTGCTCGCAGGATGCGGAAGCCGCTGTTCAACAATCGGTCTCTGGACTTCGTTGTCGCTATATCGTTCACGCGCTTGATGACCCGTTTAATATATCTGCATGGAGAAATGCCGGTGCTCTTGCCGCGCATGGCGAGCAACTCGTCTTTGTTCATGATGATATTCAGGCGCTAGACTCCTTGTGGCTAAAGACTCTCGTTGGTTTTTCCCAACGAGAGGATGTTGGCGTTGTTGGAACAATGACGTGCGATCTTGACGGCATTGTGCAGCAGGCAGGCCTGTCTTATGTTGGAGAATCAATCGTCAACCTATCGCAAGGCATTCATCGCTCTTCTCCTGGTTATATCTATTTGCCATTGACCGTGAGGGATGTATCGGCGGTGAGTGGTGTCTGTTTAGCTATTTCACGCGAACATTTTAATCGTTTGGGTGGTTTTGATGAGTCGTATCTTCTTGACTATTCGGATGTTGATATTTGCTTCAAGTCTTCTCAAGCTGGGTTAAAAGTGATTTATACACCAGAGGCATGTCTCTACCATATGGCATGTGTTGACAAATCCCTTGATAGTAAATCTCGCTCTCATAAGCATTTTGAGGATAAGGCACGATTGTTGCATAACTGGTCCGAGCGTTTCTCTGAGGGAGATCCATGGTTCTCCGTTAACTTTTCTCGAGATCCCAAGCGCGCAGCGTTATATAAGTTCGATCCTTTTGACTACGAAGCGATTTGAGTGCTTTAAATGAAACAAATTGCCTGGATAATATCTCCGCCGGCAAAGGGTTCTGGCGGCTTTCGAACCATCTGCAGCAAGGCTTCCTTTCTAGATTCTCGTGGATATGAGAACTACTTTTACATTATGCCGGGCTGTGAAGCATACAAAAGTGCTCATAGAGTTCAGACCGAAATAAAGGATTGGTTTGGTTATTCGCCTAAAGAGGTTCTTGTGGCTCCGAGTGTGCCCGAGGATTTTTTTGCAGCAATCGCCACCGCTTGGAATACGGCGCACTTTGCATCTATGCAGATGTGCGCCCATAAGTTCTACTTCATTCAGGATTTTGAACCTTGGTTCTATCCGATGGGGGAGATGTATCTAAATGCCGAAGCAAGCTATCGTTATGAACTAAACCCCATAACGATAGGCAGATGGCTTTCTAAAAAAGTTGAACCCTATTATTCGCATGAAGTCCCATATTGTGATTTTGGCGTCAGCGATATATATACTGCGCAGGAACAAAATCTAAGCAGAGAGTATGCCGTCTGTGCTATTTATCAATCCAATAAGGATCGGCGTTTGTCTGGCATGTTGCTTGATGCAATTAAATTGCTTCTCAAGCTCGACGATGCAGTTGTCGTATATTTATACGGCGAAGACGCAATGCCTCCCATTCGTGATCCACGTGTACGCAGCCTCGGCATCTTGACTGATGATGAATGCGCCTCGCTTTATGCCAAGTGTGTTGCCGGCGTATCGTTGAGCGTGACTAATCCCTCTCGCCTGCCTTTCGAAATGCTTGCATCGAAGCTCTCGGTAATTGAAATAAACCGTGAGAATAACCTACTCGACTTTCCGGAGGGCACCATCCACCTCGCTGAGCCCTCTGCTTGTGGCATTGCTTCTTCTATTCTTGAGGCTCTTTCAGGCTCAAAATGCGATTCGCCTAATCGATTTAGCTGCACGTCGATTGAGCGTGAAAATGAAATGTTCTTCGAGGCCTTTACACGTTATCTGAATGAAGAGCCATCCTTGGTTAGCGGGAAGTCCGCCTTCGGGAATGTGCTAAAAACCGAAGAACTAAGTAAGGTCTTCTTGCTCAGCGATCATCTCGCTGATGCTCGATTGCGATCGTCTGCCATGTCTCAAACGCTCATTCAAGCTTCTTCTGTTGATTTGACTGTGCGTTTTGAGTCGTCTTTGATGCCTGTGGATGTTCGCGCGGCAGTTTGGTGTGCCCTTGATCAGTCTGATATTCGCTGGATTAGTCTTGAATCTAGGGACGGTCTTTTTGCGGGGCATGTTCCGCTGTTTTTAAATGATGATGAAGAGGCCTATCTTCGCATTCATATATACTCTTTTGCGGAAGACGGCAAGAATCCGCTTTGTGTCGCCGAGCTAAGCCAACTAGTCTGTCTTTCGCCTTCTCGCAACGCTCATCCTGTTGTTCGTTCGGTTGTAAGTGGCGCATGCAGCGTGTCTGCCGTTTTTAACCTATCTGATGATTATTGTGAACCGTTTCAGCCTTCTGCTTCGACGGGCGTCGAAGGCGGTCACGTTGCTCTACTCAAACGTTTATTTCGGAGAAACTAATGGCGCGCTTTAACCAATGGACTCAGCTACTTAAAGCCTCTGCGACATCGTGCAGGCACGATGAAAAATCCGATGGTGTTAAGCAAGAACGCTATCTCCTTTTGGATACGGCTATGGGAAGCGAGAACTCTGGTGACCATGTGATCATGGATGCCTGTGGCTGTATCGCGGATCAAATCTTTGGCGGTGCGTTGCCCCATGTGGCAACGCACTATTATTCCAAAGAGCTTGAAATGTATCCTGAATACGTAAAGCTGTTGTGCGGCACCAATATTCTGTATACGCATATGGCTGATCAGCAGCAATGGGCGCTTGCCAAGCGGTTGGGCAATAATAGAAATGTTGTTTTGTTCGGCGTGGGCATGTCTGATATTGGGGTGGACGATGCTATCGACGCCTATACAAAGAAGTTCTATAAAACCTTGCTATCCGATGAATATCTTCATAGTGTTCGAGATGAAATGACTAAGAAGAGGCTTAACTCTATTGGCATAGAGAATGTTCTTAATACCGCATGTCCGACCATGTGGTCGTTAACCCCATCTAGGCAACTCGAGATATCCTCTAAGCGTTCTAAAAACGTTGTTACGTCAATTACCGATTATTGTTTCGATGCGGAACGTGACCGTAAGATGCTGGAATTGCTGTCGTCGGAATACGAAAAGGTAACGATTTGGATTCAAGGAAGCCATGATGTTGATTGGTGACTTGATCAAATAGTCGATCTGAAGCAATTTAATGTCATAGGCCCCAATATCGAAGAGCTTAATCGTGTAATTGAAACCGAGGAGTTTGATTATGTGGGGACGCGTCTCCATGCGGGCATCCGCTGTTTAAATGGAGGACATCGCTCTCTAATTATTGCAATTGATAATCGAGCCCGCCAAATCGGTGAAGACACGGGACTTCCCGTTCTTGAACGCGAGGACGGTTATCTCCATAAATTAGCTGATTGGGTAAACCATCCCGTTAAAACTGAGATTAATCTTCCCTGGACGAGCATCGATAAATGGAAGAAACAGTTTAATTAGCTGTATTCCTTGGCTATTGCTTTCCCTATTTCTTATCGTGTGGTGCCTTTGGCGTTTCTCCGATTATCCAACCCATATTTGTGGCTCGAATTAGATTCGTCAACATATAGGCGACTGATCCAAATCCAATCAGGTTAATTGCTGCCATCGCCATTGGGGCTATGTTGGGCCAGTAGGTAAAAGAAATGTAAACCAGTGGAGAATGAAAAAGATATATTCCCATACTGTTTTTGCTAATCTTTTCGGTTAGTAGGTTTGCCTTTTGGGGGATGACACAATAAATTGATGCAAGCGCCATGCAAGTAAGGGCGGTGGAAGCAATGGGGGGCACCACTTGTTTTAGTAAGTTTACAAGGAATAATAGTATTAGGACTATTGATATGCTTTTACGCCTTTTATAGCTCTCGAACCATTTGTTTGCTTCCAAGTAGTGGATTGTTAGGCCAAGCGCAAACCATATTGCATTTGCTTCTGCCAAATTGATATATCTGTTCGCTGATGGTATTCCAAAATGGTAAAGATAAATTGAAGCGCCGAAAACTATCGGAACCTTAAAACTTGTTAGAGGGCTCTTTTCGAGTATTTGAAAGATGCACGACGTGGCTGCTGTAATGAAAAAAAGAGTCGGGAGAAACCAAAGGTGACCGTTGTCTTCGCCCAACAGAATTGATTTAAAGATGATGTGCGGTACAGTTAGGCCATTGTAATAGGGATACTTAACGAGCATCCTGATGGGGAAGAGCCAACATATTCCAATCATGATATAGGGGATAATTAAGCGTTGAGCTTTTTTAATGACCTGATTTATAAAATCGCTTGATCGATTCCAGCTCCATAAAAAACAAAAGCCAGATAACGAAAAGAACAAGGGCATCTGGATTCCGTTAATTAAGAATTTGAGATTATCCAACAGAATTGATTTTTGTTCAGTTGGATAATATCCCCACGCACTTGAATACAGAATAATGCTGTGGCCTAGGACTACAAGGAATATTGCAAGGGCCCTCACGTTCGTTATGTCGTCTCTACGGGTTGTGTCCTTGCGGTTGTTCATCAATTGCTTCTTTCGTTAATATTGAGAAGGTTTAACTTAAAGAATATCAAACTCTTACTAACCGCTTGATTTATAACTATTTTCGATTACAGAGGACGGATTATATGAAAGGCATCATCCTCGCCGGCGGGTCCGGCACCCGCCTGTACCCGCTCACGCTCGTGACCTCCAAGCAGCTGCTGCCGGTCTACGACAAGCCCATGATCTACTACCCGCTGTCCACCCTCATGCTGGCGGGCATCCGGGACATCCTGGTCATCTCCACGCCGACGGACCTGCCCAACTTCGAGCGCCTGCTCGGGGACGGCTCGCGCTACGGCGTGAACCTCTCCTACGCCGAGCAGCCCTCGCCGGACGGCCTGGCCCAGGCTTTCACCATCGGCGAGGAGTTCATCGCCGGCGAGCCGTGCGCCCTGGTGCTCGGCGACAACATCTTCTACGGCAACGGCCTGTCGCGCCACCTGACGCGCGCCGTCCAGAACGCCGAGTCGGGGAGGGCCACGGTCTTCGGCTACCACGTGGACGACCCCGAGCGCTTCGGCGTCGTGGAGTTCGACGGCGAGGGGAGGGCCGTCTCCATCGAGGAGAAGCCCGCCGAGCCCAAGAGCTCCTACGCCGTCACCGGCCTGTACTTCTACCCGGGCGACGTCGCCGCCAAGGCGCATGAGGTCAAGCCGTCCGCGCGCGGGGAACTGGAGATCACCGACCTCAACCGGATGTACCTGGAGGAGGGGACGCTCTCCGTGGTGACGCTGGGCCGCGGGTACGCGTGGCTGGACACCGGCACCATGGAGAGCCTGCACGAGGCCGCGGAGTTCGTCCGCGCCGTCGAGCACTCCCAGGACCTTCCCGTGTCCGTTCCCGAGGAGATCGCCTGGGAGAACGGCTGGATCACGACCGCCGAGCTGGAGGAGGCCGCGAAGGCCTACGGCAAGTCGGTCTACGGCCAGCACCTGAAGAAGGTCGCCGCCGGCGAGATCGTCAACAGCCCGCGCGAGTACTAATTGCCTGGTGGAAGGGGATGAGAGATGAACGACATTCTTGAGCGTGATGGCCTTTCAGTCGACCTTCTCTCATCCCTTTCGTACTGGGGAGGCGAGTTGGCTGATGCGTTATCTGGTTGCTAAGTGGTTTTCTGAGCAAGGTTCGTTGGTAATGGCCGTTAAGCCGGGCCAGGAGCTTGTCGAGATGATGCGAAGGATAGAGGATCGTTTCGGCATCTCTGACCTTCAGCTCATTAACATCAGTCGTCCTTCCGCATATGGCGAGTATGAACCATTTGAGTTTGTCCATTCTGAGGAACAGCTTGTAAAGCGCCTTGAGCAGCAAGCGAAGTAAGAAGCTGCGTTAGAATTTCATGATAATCGGGCAATTCGAATATGTGTTCGTATTTTCGGTTATAATCTAAGTAGATATTTTTAAGGGAAGGAGGGCATATGGCTACTTCAAGTTTAAAAACACCGATTAGGATGCTCTCTCCTCAGGGCGTAAAGGCGTTGTGCGACGCATATGATGAAGGCGTAACCAAGGATTTGAAGTTCAAGCCATCGCCTTCGGATCCGTCTTTGACGCCAGACATGAAGAAGGCCATCGATTCTTTGTTTAAATCGATGGGCTTCTAGAAATGGCGCTTGTATCGTATTCTTTACTCCAATTACTTAATGCGCGAGGAGAGGACGAGGTTTCGGACGTTCTCTCCTCTTTTCGCTGTGAACGTAACAAGGATATAGAGGATTTTGTTCGTTATAACGCGTTTGATTTTAACCTGAGGGGTTTCTGTGCCTCTTATCTTGTATTTGATACAGATGCGGCCGCTTTAGTTGGCTTTTATGCCCTTGCTCTAAAGATTGCCTCCATTCCTGAGAATGTCGTTTCAAAAACAGCTCACAAGAAGTTGGCTTCTTTTGGTGAACTTAGACCAGAAACTGGTTGTTTTGATTTGCCTTGTGTTCTGTTGGCGCAATTTGGGAAAAGCGATTCAGGTATAGGTCGCGTAACCGGTGAAGAACTCATGGCTTTCGTTGAAAAGTCTATTTCTGACATACAGCGTCTTGTTGGCGGAAGGTTTGTGTTTCTGGACTCTGTCAATGAGCCTGGTCTTATTGAGTTCTATAGTCGCATGGGATACAGAGAGTTTGGCATAAGAAACAAACCTGCAGGAGAAGATTCTGATTCTGCTGAAGGCTCATATGTTCAAATGTTTAAGTACTTACATCTCTAGTAGGCGAAAAAAGGAGATTCATGTCTGAGATTTTTGAACCTAAGAACATCATCGTCACGGGCGGCTGCGGCTTCATCGGCAGCAACTTCGTGCACTACGTGGTCGACAACCACCCGGGCGTCCACGTCACCGTCCTGGACAAGCTGACCTACGCCGGCAACCCCGAGAACATCGCGGGGCTGCCCTCCGACCGCGTGGAGCTTGTCGTGGGCGACATCTGCGACGCGGAGCTGCTCGATAGGATCGTCCCCGGCCACGACGCGATCGTCCACTATGCCGCGGAGTCCCACAACGACAACTCCATCGCCGATCCGGAGCCGTTCCTGCGCACCAACGTCGAGGGAACCTTCCGCCTGCTGGAGGCCGTCCGCAAATACGGCGTCCGCTACCACCACGTCTCCACCGACGAGGTCTACGGCGACCTTGCGCTCGACGACCCGGCGAAGTTCACCGAGGAGACGCCGTATCACCCGAGCAGCCCGTACTCGAGCACCAAGGCGTCCTCCGACATGCTGGTCCGCGCCTGGACCCGCACCTACGGCCTACGGACAACGATCTCCAACTGCTCCAACAACTACGGCCCCTACCAGCACGTGGAGAAGTTCA
>UQHK01000003.1 GCA_900540855.1 uncultured Collinsella sp. | reverse complement strand
TACGTATTACCGCGGCTGCTGGCACGTAGTTAGCCGGGGCTTCTTCTGCAGGTACAGTCTTGACTCTTCCCTGCTGAAAGCGGTTTACGACCCGAAGGCCTCCGTCCCGCACGCGGCGTCGCTGCGTCAGGGTTCCCCCCATTGCGCAAGATTCCCCACTGCTGCCTCCCGTAGGAGTCTGGGCCGTGTCTCAGTCCCAATCTGGCCGGTCGGTCTCTCAACCCGGCTACCCGTTGTCGGCACGGTGGGCCGTCACCCCGCCGTCTACCTGATGGGCCGCGGAGCCATCCCCTCCCGTCGGGGCTTTAGCCGGGGTGCCATGCGGCACCCCGGGGTATCCGGTATTACCCGTCCTTTCGGGCGGCTATCCCGGGGGAGGGGGCAGGTTCTCCACGTGTTACTCAGCCGTTCGCCACTCGCTTCCCTCCGGAGAGGGGTGCCGTTCGACTTGCATGTGTTAGGCGCGCCGCCAGCGTTCATCCTGAGCCAGGATCGAACTCTCCGTCCAAAATATGTTGGGCTTCGAGCCCGTCCGGTCCTCTCAGTCCATCGCTGATCGGTTCCGTTCGATTCATATGGTTCTATGTGATAGGAAAAGGAATTTCTCGGGGCCGCCTCTCGGCGGCCTTGCGAAAAACAAATCCAAGTTAGACCATTTCAAATGGTTCGATGTCTGCCCGGATGCGACACTGAAGTCAGTGTCCATCCTCGCAGTATCCGGTTCTCAAGGTGCACGCCCCGCGGCTGATCCGGTCCGACCGGGCCGCGCGGCAAGGAGATATATTGCCAGACCGGAGGGGCGCCGGGGGCGGGAATCGCGCACTCCATATTTTGTTCACAAATGAATAGGTCCCTCAGTCGCATCACTGAGGTTAAAACTGAAGCATTGGCTTCTGATATTGGCGATGACCAGCTGGTTTATAGGTGTTAAGGCATCGGTCATCTCTGGAGCGCCACTTTACTCCAAAAGCATCAGCTATTTGTTTCCCGTCGGTAAAAGGCAGGTTTTGTTCGCCAAGCGTTCTTATATATAGAGAAGTTCGGGTTCGAACCCGTGGCGCGGCAACAAAAAAGCGACCAGCCGGAGCCGATCGCTTTCTATTCTATGCTGGATCATCCAGAGGGCGCTTCCGAACTCATTTTCTCGCTGCCATTCATGCTTTCGAAGCATCGTTCGACCTCCACAGCCTCATGTTTTGAGGATCTGCCGTGTTTATCACTGTTATTAATGAGTGTGTGGAAGTGATCCTCATACAGATACGTGCGATCCGCCAGAGAACTGAGAAGCATCTCTCTGCAGCCCTCGTTGCCTATCCTCGCATCTCTCAGGTCTTCCGGAAATTCGCAAGCAGTCTTAGAGTCAATTTGTTTCCGTTTTCAGAGACTTGTTTGAGGGTTTTTAAAGACAGTTCAAAACAATAAGTGAGACACCATAAAGCAGAGCAAGATGTGCCGGATAGAAAATGTAGAAGAAATATTTGAGCTTCAGCCCTCGCTTACCATTATAAAGATTGATAAGCAGCAACGAAACGACCGCGGCAGCAACATCAGGATTAAATACATTAGCTGTAGCAAACTCAAATCCGCCGCCAACTATATGGCATGACGAAAGGAGCACTGCACATACTGCAGCAAAGAACATCTTGGCCTTGCTGTCGTGGAATAAATAGAATGCAGCCACAAGCATAATGCCATACACACCGCCATCTAGTTTAGTGTATTCAGCTGCCAGTGCTGTCAAAACAATCAGAGCAGTTTCTGCGATGTATCTTTTCCGTTTTGAAAGACTTTGTATCTTTTCCAGAACAATCAAAAAGACCAAGGAAAGCAGGAGCTCACACATAACATTTTGTTCCCGAAGGTCAAATAGTTGCCCGGTTTGGACGAAATCGTATATGGGCTCCGCAATGATTGCGAAGACAAGCATATTTCGCAGGTACTTCTTTAAGTCATGAGTATGCAAAAATCCCTCAACTATCAAAAAGCAAAATAAGGGAAATGCAATTCTGCCAAGAACATGAAGCACATCCGAAGCCTCGCTTAGAATCGCCCACTGTTCGCCTGATATCTGACTGTACGATGCGTGAGTCATGATTCCATTGGTCAGGACGATCCTGCTTACATGATCGAGAACCATCGAAATGGCTGCTATTATCTTTAATGTGCTGCCGCTAATTCCGTATCTATTTGTTTTCATTTCGTATTCCTTACTTTGGGTGGGCCGTCAGGGGTTCAGCCTGCGCCGCAGGCGGCCGCTGCGGCGCTTCGCGCCATGCGCGCTGCGCTGGCAAACGCCCACGCGTTTACTCAGCTCCGCGCCCTTTCGGGTTCGAACCCGTGGCGCGGCAACAAAAAAGCGGCCGGCGTCCGCCAGTCGCTTTTCTATTCTATGGTGGGCCGTCAGGGGTTCGAACCCTGGACCTTGGGATTAAAAGTCCCCTGCTCTGCCAGCTGAGCTAACGGCCCGCGGGTGGCATTGTACCACGGTCTGGGACTATTCCCAACTCCATTGGCCGTTCTGGAAAATCACAACTTCACGTCCATCGGGCGTAATGCCCGTAATATCGATGTCGTCCGTGCCGATCATAAAATCGACGTGCGTGCTCGAGACGTTAACGCCATGCTCCAGGAGCTCCTCCTTGGACATGTCGTACCCACCCTCGATGCATTCGGGGAAACCGACGCCCAGCGCAAGGTGGCAGCTAGCGTTCTCGTCATAGAGCGTGTCGTAGAACAGAACGCCACTTTCGCGGATCGGCGTGTTCTTGGAGATAAGCGCGACCTCACCCAGATGAGCGGCACCATCGTCGGTGTCAATAATGCTCGCAAGCGTCGCCTTGCCCACGCGGGCATCGTAGTCCACTACGCGGCCGGCCTCGAACTTAATCCAAAAATCGTCGACCTTGTTACCGTGGTGAATGAGCGGCATGGCCGAGTACACGATACCGTCGGCGCGCATACGATCAGGCGAGGTGAAGACTTCCTCGGTGGGAATGTTGGGGAAGAAGGGGTGCCCATCGGGCGTCTTGCCCTTGCCGCCGGCCCACTCGTGACCCTTCGTCATGCCAATCGTCAGATCGGTTCCATTTGCCGCGGCGTAATGCAGGCGGTCAAAACGATTGTCGTTCAGAAAACGCAGGTTCTTTTCGAATGCGGCGTCATGGAGTTCCCAGTCGCTCTCTGGGTCCTGGCCATCGGCGCGCGCGGTGTGCAGAATCGCATTCCACAGCTTATAGATTGCAACCTCATCGGCGTCTCCCGGGAACACCTCGTGCGCCCAAGCCACGACCGGAGCGCCGGCGATGCACCACGGATTGATGTTGTAATCCAGTCCACGGCGGAAAACTTTGCATTGCGTATTCCTCGCCTTGGATGCCGCGACCGGCTTGGCTGGATCGATGCCCTTGAGGGCCGCAGGATCCGCCCCCTCGATAAAGACAAAGCAGGCACCATCCTGGGCCAGGGAATCCAGCTGCATGCGCTTCCACTCGGGTGTCTGCTCAAAATAGCTTTTCTCGACATGCTCGTACGTGAGCCTCGTCACGGCATCATCGGCCCAAATGACCGTCACGTGGCCAGCGCCGGCGGCATAAGCCTCCGCGACCACCACGCGGGCAAAGGATGCGCACTCGACCGGAGACTGAACGACAACCTCCTGGCCGGGCTTGACGTTTACGCCCTTGCGGACAACCAAGCGCGCATAGTTTTTAATCTTGGGCTCCAGGGCCTTCATGCCCTCCAGAGCCTCTTCGACCGTCAGGGCAGCTCGAATCATGTGCCACTCCATCTATCTATAGAACAGTAAAAAGGCGCGCCGCAAAAACGACGCGCCTTATATCTTAGCGATAAGTGTGAATGCGAACGCTACTTCTTCTTGGAGTCCTTTTTGTCCTCCTCGGCAGCTGCGCGCTCGATAAGAGCGTTGAGCTTGTTCTCGGACATGCCCTCGGCCTGCGCGCGATACATGTTGCGCAAGGGACGAATACGAGCGAAGTCGTAGATAAAATCACCCAGGATGATGACATAGGACAAAACGATGCCGACCATCTGGACGGGACTGGACACCGTGCCGCCGGGAGCAAAGTAGAGCGAAGCCCAGATTGCCACGACGAGCACCATGCCGATAGCGAGCACAGTCCACCAAATACGGCGGCGCTTGGTGTAGTCCTCATCCTGCTTGAGAAGGATATTCGACACCGTGTAGATGCGATCCTCGCGGGCGCGCTGCTTGGCCTTGCGGGCGCGCTTTTCCTCCTTGGAAAGGCCTTCCAGGTTTTCGCCCTTCTCGAGCTCTTTGCGGCGTGCCTTGGATGATGCCGGCACGACGTGAACAGAGCTCGCTGCTTGACGGGCGGGCTTAGCGGATGCGGCGGACTTGCGCGCAACCCCGGTAACCTCGCGGGATTGCGTGCGCTTGTTCGTGGCGCTGCGGGTACTCACTTACGCGTTCTCCTTCATGCTTGTGAACTGGGAGCCCGTGATGATTTGGAAGGCCTCGCGATAGCGCTCGGACGTGCCATCGATGACCTCGGCGGGCAGGTGCGGGGTCTCCCCCGTCATATCCCAGTTGGCCTTGAGCCAATTGCGGACGAATTGTTTGTCGTAGCTGGGCTGGATCTTGCCCTCCTCGTAGCTGGCAGCAGGCCAGAAACGGCTGGAGTCGGGCGTGAGGCACTCGTCGATCAGCGTGACCTTGCCATCGATGACACCAAACTCGAACTTGGTGTCGGCAATGATGATGCCACGGGTCGCGGCGTACTCGGCAGCGGCCTTGTAGATCTTGAGGGAAAGGTCACGAATCTGCGTGGCGATATCCTCGCCCACGATCTCGCAGCAACGCTCGAACGAGATGTTCTCGTCGTGGTCACCAATCTCGGCCTTCGTGGACGGCGTGAACAGCGGCTCGGGAAGCTTGGAAGCCTCGGTCAGGCCCTCAGGCAGCTGGATGCCGCAGACGGTGCCGTTCTCGTCGTAGGTCTTCTTGCCCGAACCGGTCAGATAGCCGCGGACGATGCACTCGATAGGAATCGTTTGGGCCTTTTTAACCAGCATGGCGCGGCCAGCGAGGTAGTCACGATACTCAGCAAACTCCTCGGGGAAATCCGCCGGGTCGATGGAAACGAGATGGTTGGGGACGATGTCGGCAAACTTATCAAACCAGAATGCCGAGATGCGATTGAGCACCTCTCCCTTAAACGGAATCTCGTCGGGAAGAATGAAGTCGAACGCAGAAATGCGGTCGGTGGCGACCATCAGCAGGTTTTCACCGGCATCGTAGATATCACGAACCTTGCCACGGGAATCCGGACGACGCTCCATCGTTGTCACGTGAGTCACTCCTTACCAAAATACGACAGTAATGCGGGTTCTTTCCCACACGTTTTCGCAAACTCGGAGCGGCAGGGATGAAACCCCTCCTTCACCGAATAGCGAAAAGCTAGTACTCCATTGTAGTAGATGCCGCGTCCGCCGTGTGCTCGCGAGGCAGATGAATCGTAAAAGTCGTACCCTTTCCAAGCTCCGACTCCACGGAAATGTAGCCATGATGTCGCTCGACGATCTGTTTAGTCACGGCGAGGCCCACGCCCAGACCACCCGCCTCGCGGGCGCGACTGGCATCGGCGCGCCAAAAACGGCCGAAGATGCGCGACAAGTCATCCTTGGCAATACCGATGCCGGTATCAGAAACGGCGACGCTGACGTGTTTGCGGTCACTGAGCACCGACACCACGACCCAACCGCCCTCGGGGGTATAGCGCATGGCGTTGCTCATGAGATTGATGACGCACTGCGTGATCATGTCGGGATCGGCCTCGACGGCATCGTCGTGACCCTGGGTTTCATCTGCAAAGCGCAAGCGCAGATCGCGGTCAACAAACAGGCGCTCCTGAGCGTTGACGATGGAACGCACGAAGGGAACCATGTCCACCGGCTCAAGGTTGAGCGGCGCTGTGCTGTTTTCCATGCGCGATAGATCGAGCATCTGCTGCACCAGACGGGCCAGGCGACGTGTCTCGGATGCAACGGTTTCCAGATGCTCGTCGTCGGTGGGATACACCCCATCCTGCATGGCTTCGACTGTCGCGAGCATGGCCATAAGCGGAGTACGAAGTTCGTGAGCCACGTCTGAGGTCAGGCGCTTCTCGTGTTTCATATCCTTCTCGAGCGAAGTGGCCATCTCATCGAAGGTCTCACCCAGCTGATCAATCTCGTCATCACCGCGCAAACCAGTACGAGCGGACAGATCGCCATCGCGAATTTGCTTGGCCGTGCTCGTAATACGATGAATCGGCTTGGTGAGCATGCGCGACACGAGCGATCCGATAACGACCGAAATGCAGATTGCAACAACCGCGGCGAGGGCCATGGCGTTAAAGGTCTTCTCCCTAAATGCAGAATCCGCCTTGGTGAGCAAGGCATCGGAGCCGATGGCCCATAGCTTTACCTGTCCGACATGCTCGCCCGAAGACGTTATGATTTCGACGTTGGCAACGCTATCGGAGTCGGTTGGAGCAGACGAGACCGGGCTATGCGATGCTTTTTTACCGCTCGAGCTGCTCGACGCCGATTCGCTCTCGCGCACATCGGCGGTCGCGCTTGCCGAAGGCCATGAGTCGTCATAGACGACAACGCCCTTCTTGTTGACGACCTGCATACTCAGGTCGTCGGATACCAAACTCGATGTCGCGACCGTGCGCAGCTCGCCCGCAGTCCAGTTGCCGTTTTCCTCATACGACGTCGCAAGCTTTTCGGCAGCAGAATTGGCGATCTCGACGATATTGGAGCGCGTGTAATCCGAAAAGACCGTGCCCCACACAACAGAGACCACGCCCACCAGCACCAATACCGTCATGAGCGATGTCAGAGCAAAAGCAAGTGCCATGCGCGAGGGATAGCTCATCGTTGGCCGTGAATCGGAACGAGGCGTGTTCCAACTAGCCTTGGAACCCGCCTCGCTCTCCTGCTTGTGCTTTTGTCCGATTTCAAAGCGCGCAGGTGTCATATGTGATTTCCCTATTTCTCGTCCGACTTATCGGTCTTGGCCGGAGCCTCGAAGCGATAGCCGACACCGTGGACGGTGTAGAGCCACTTGGGCTTCTTGGGATCATCGCCCAGCTTGGCGCGAAGGTTCTTCACGTGGCTATCGATGGTGCGCTCATAGCCCTCAAAGTCGTAGCCGAGCACCTTCTCGACCAGCTCCATGCGGTTGTAGACGCGACCGGGGTGACGGGCAAGCGTGGTGAGCAGCTTAAACTCGGAAGCCGTCAGGTCGACTTCCTTGCCCTCGACCAAAATCTTGTGGCCCGAGATATCGATGACCAGATCGCCGAAGTCGAGTACCTCGACGGCTGGCTCGTCGGCCTGATGGGCACGGCGGAACAAGGCGCGTACGCGCGCGACAAGCTCGCGCGGCGAGAACGGCTTAATCAGATAGTCGTCGGCGCCGAGCTCAAGACCGATAATACGGTCCTCGATCTCGCCCTTGGCAGTCAGCATGATGATGGGGACATCCGAGGTATCGCGAATGGTGCGGCAAACGCGCTCGCCGGGGATCTTGGGGAGCATAAGGTCGAGCACGACCAGGTCAAACTGATGCTTCTCGAACTCCTCGATCGCGGACTGGCCGTCGCCGACACCCACAACCCAGTAGCCTTCGCGCTCGAGATAGGCAGCGACGGCGTCACGGATTGCCTTCTCATCCTCGACCAGCAGAATCTTTTTTGCATCTGAAGCCATAACACGGCCCCCCTGTCTCAATCAGCTAAGAACAAGCCCATTTTAACGCACCTGAGCCCGCCGGATGCCACTATGACGCGGCAGCTCGGCGGGCGGTACTCACAATTACAACGCGTTTATTCCCCTGTTGGCGCCTTTTTAACCCCTCTAAGCTTAAAGAGAGAATAGGCGTGCGGTGACCGTCTCGGGTATACCCTGGCTGTTGCGCACCGTGGCGTACGTAAGGAATGAGTCCGATTTTCCCGCCGTAGCTGGATAATCGCCATATTCCAAAGCGCGGTCGGGCGACAACAGCGAGCCATAGGTCTTGGCAGAGGTGTCGATGAGAAAATGCGATGCCTGTACCTTAACGAGATATTTATTCTTCTTGCCGGCAGCACATGCGAGCGGCTCGCGGGACAGAAAGAGGTATGGCCCTCCCTCATTACCGATATACGTGCCCATGTTGCCCAGGCTGCCCACGTCACTATAGGTCGCCTCGATAGAAAACACGAAGGTATCGCCCATATATACGGCCTCGAAAGGCGAGACTGACGAGGGAAGGACTAGCTGGGCACGTTTGGTGTTGTTGCCATCGGTCAGATCGATTGCCGTTATGCCATAGTAGACGCCTTCGTCGTTGCGGACACGCGGCGAGATGGTCAAAATGCCGTCGCTCGCGCGCGGGGCCGATGCAAAGCGGCCCATCGATTTCCAAATTACCTCGGCCTTGGATTCATCAAGCGAGCGACGATAGCAAAACGAATCACTACTCGTTTTATTGCCGCCTGCCGAAGGCATTTTATACCAGATGACCGATGACCCGAACGCCGTAAACAGGGGCGGATCATAGTCCTTGCCACCTCGATCGAGCTCAGCCACGTCGCCAGAGAGCGAAGCGCCCGACAGATTTTGAGCGTAGAGCTTCCACGATGAATTGGCAAAGTTCATCTCAACCCACGCAAACACGCCATCGCCGGCACGGACATCGTAAAAAGCATATCCCGTGCCCTCGATAGGATCCTCGATTAATGTGGTAAGCGAGCCATCGCCCAGGTTGAGCACACCAAGCGTATTGGCATGCAGAGCAGAAGCAGGCGCCATCATCGCGGCGGCGTAGTCGCCATCGCAGTAGTACAGCAGCGTGCCCAGCGGCAGCGTCCACGACGCCGCCGGCTCAAGATCGATATCAACAGCTTCGTACTCATCAGTGATCGAGACAATCTTCGAATCGTCCTTGATAACCTGCGGCTCGCCGGCGGCATCGTCGCTGGTGCCCGTTTTTTTCGAGCAACCGGCAAGCACCGTGGCAGCGCCCGCGGCAGCACCGCCGAGCACAAAGCCACGGCGCGATATTCCATTCTTGATGTGGTCGGCGATACCCATTAGGCGATCTCGGCGCGAGCGGCCTCGATAGCGCGCGTAAGCTGATCGGCGCAAGAGGTCTTTTTCATACCGCAGGTATTACCGGCGAGAACCTCGATTACGCGATCGGCAGGAGCACCCTCGACCAGCTTAGAGATAGCCTTGAGATTGCCGTTGCAGCCACCGGTAAACTCGACGCCCACCACCTTGTTGCCGTCATCGGACAGGTCAAGGTGGATATTGCGAGTGCATACGCCCTGAGGCTTGTAATCAAAACTAATCATTGCGTTCCCCTCTCGTAAAGCAATTTCAGACGTCTATTATCCCCGTCCGAACCGATAAAGTATCGCGGGCACCGATTCAACATTCCCCAATGCGCAAATCGGCGGTAGCAATACTAGCAATCTGCTTCCCGAGCGTGGACTTTTCGTTTCTCTTGATACATGTTGTGGTCAGCGATGTGGTAAATCTCGGTCAGTGTATAACCGGGTGCCTCTGCCGTCGCGACGCCAAACGACGCACTGACTGTCAGCACCTCATCGCTCGCAGCAGCAAGGCTGAGGCGAAGATCTTGCACTACTTCACATGCGGATTCGCGATCGGTGTGAGGGCAAATCAGCAAGAACTCGTCGCCACCAATGCGCATAGGCACAAACTTCTCGCCTGCCGTTCGCCTCAATACAGACGCCGTACGCCGTAGCAGCTCATCGCCCATTTCGTGACCGTAGAGATCGTTGGTACGCTTGAGGAAATTGCAGTCCATCATGATCACACTCACGGGCAGGGACTCGTTCACCAGGTCATCGCCAAGGGACTCAAGGTAATTTCTATTGCGAAGTCCCGTCAGCTTATCCTGGAAAGAAAGCTCCTCGGCGCGCTTTGTCATCGAGATGTTATGCGTCGCCACGACGACCGACTCCAGTCGACTCTGCTTATCGCGGCGCTGTGGAACAACCTGCAGCGAATACCACGTACCTCGGCAGTCTCGTACCTCGGCATCCAAGTACGGCATGCCCTCCATACGATCCTGAAGCGTCTTTATATCTAAGAGCTCCATGACCGCCTCGCGACTTTCGGGGCTCACAATGTCTCGGCAAACCGTTGCAAAAAAGTCATATGCCTCGGCGTGCTCGGCAAATATCTTCGCCACCGATGGCGACATGTTAATCCCCTCGATCTCGAGCGTGTCGAGATGCAACAGGAGGGTCGACTCATACGTGGAACTGATGGCATTGATGATGCCGAGCTGCTTGTCCTTTTCGGCCAAATTGCGACGATCGGCGACGATACGCACCAACAGCACTACAACCAAAAACACCAGGAACGCCAGCGCTCCGACAGCGATAAATGAAATCCTGCCCGACATGACCTCGGATTTGGGATAGAGCGCAAACAGGCGATAGTCCTCATACGCCGCACGCACGGCATACCAGGTACTTCCCCGATATTCGACACGTGTTAGACCTTCGTCTTTCCAGTCAATTCCACTATCGACGAGAAGTCGAGCAAGGGTTATATCGACGGTCGAATCGTTTGAAGAAACGATTTGTGCATCGCGCATCACGAGCACCGTTGGGCTCTGATGGAATGTGTTGTTCACGAGCACGTCGGCGATCGTGTACGAATAATCATCGGCGGGCTCGGGCGCAAGCGATCGGTACCCCAGCGCTACGCCATCACCGTACGGAACGGCACTCACGGCAAAGTCGACATCGCGACGCTCGACGACGGTGGAGTAGGACACCTTGGAGCCTCGATACATCGATACGACCGACGAACAGGCCAGCTCCTCTCGCCACAGCATCAGCGGATCGCGACCGTCGATATCGTAATGAGCGGCCATATGGCCGTCGGCGTCCATGACCAGCAATCCCGAAAGGTGCTCGGTATGGACGCACTCCTCGACACGATCATCGTTGACCTCAACGCGATCAGGCGGCAAGAACGTCGAAAACGACTCGACCGCGGCATCCAAATTGTGCGTCGCCTCGGTTTTTCTTCCCTGCTCATATCGGTCATATTTTTCGCAGGCGGCCTGTAAAAACACCATGGCTTCCCGGCCAAACCCAAGCGTCTTATCGAGGCAGCGATGCGTGCCGATCGTATACAGCAGGCCCAACAAGACAATGCTGGTCACAACGGCGACAGCCGCGGTAACTAAATGCTTTCGATGCAAGCGGCGCTCATCATTTGTCATGATTCCGCTCCTTGCCTACCTGTCGTCGCCCCTGCCTTGTAACTGTCCACAATGCGCTCAATCGTGCCATCTCGGTCCATGTCGAACAGCACGGTATTGAGGTTTTTGACGTACTCCCCCTCATAGCTGTTCTCAAACGCAACGCCCAGGTCAACTGTCATAACGTTGTCGGCAAACACGCGATAAACACCGGGATACTGCGCGACGAGCCGGTCGAGCGATTGAACGTCCGCCATCCAACAGTCAACATAACCTTTGACCAGGGCAGCTTTGCAGAGTTCGGCAGAGCCATATGATTTGATATGCACATCCGGCGAGATCCCTAGGTCCCCGGCAAGCAATCGGCGTTCACTCACCGAACCCGCAATCACCGCAACGGTCTTGCTTCCATCGAGAGACGCCAAACCCTTGATACCACTCGTTTTCTTGGCGGCAACCGAGACTGTCACGGTCAGATACGGCTCAGTCCAGTAATAATCGTCTTCGCGATAATTGGGCGAATAGTCGCACCACAGACAATCGATATCGCCGTTTTTGAGCAGGCGATCGCGATCATTCCAAGATATGTCAACAAATTGCGGTTTGATTCCAGCACGCTTGCAGGCCTCGAGGGCGATATCGATATCGATACCGGCATAATCGCCTGTGGTATCGACATACACATAGGGGTCATTATCCGTAACGCCAATCTTGAGCACCGGGAGATCTCTGTCGGCTTCATTCGAGGAGGAAGAACTGCTTCGAACGGTATACGTCAGGGCGCCCGCACAGACGGCAACAAGGAGTATGAGCGCGAACGAGACGATGGTGGCCCGCTTGATGCGTCTGGGCACGTGCCCCCTTTCATCGAAACAGCAGTCGAAGTTCATTTTATTACCCGGGCGCATATGCGACAGCGAAAAAAGCGCCTTGCCCAAGACGGGCAAGGCACCAATGGTTGAAATGTATCCGTAAGCGGTCGAATTAGGTCAACCCTACTCGAAGCTTAGCTGCTCCAGGCGATCGAAGACCGTGTCGATACGGGTGACGAGCGGGATACCCTAACGCTCGAAACGTTTACGCATAAGAGCGAAAGCGATCAGCGCAACGCCTGCGACAGTAGCAATAAAGGCAACCGCAAGGGCCTGGTCGCCCGTATTGGCGAGCGCGCCCTTAGTAGCCTTAACAGACTTTTTGGTCACCTTAGTCGTCGTCTGCTGACTAGGCTGGGACGGCGTCACGGGCTGCGTAGGCTGAACCGGCTCACCATTGGCCTCCTCGCCTGTCACCACGTACGTCGAGAAGTGGCTCGTGCGGAAGCAAAGGTAGTCGCCCTCGGTCCACGTATCCATAGCCTGAGTGGAACCATCCTCGGCAACGTAGAGCACCTTGAGATTGGTGAGCGCCTTCATGGCTGCGGTCATCTTGACGCGAACGATGAAGGACATGCCATCGAAGTCCTCGATAACCTCGCCATTCTTGAGAAGCTTGATATCGAGCTTCTCGGCAACCTTGGTAGCCCCCTGCTCAAGGCCGGAAATCGTAGCATTGGCGGTGTCGGTAAGATTTGTCGGCTCCTCGACCACAAGAGAGATGCTGTTGTTCTGGGCAATGCCGGCAGCGGTATTGTTCTCGGCGTTTACGCTAACGTCCGTTCCGTCGCTACCCGCAACGCCCGCAATGGTCCTCGCCGCTACAGTAACGGTACAGGTCATTGTTTTGTCACCACAGGTGACGGTGATCGTGGCGGTACCGGCCTTAAGCGGCGTCACGACGCCGTCTTTGACCGTAGCGATCGACGAGTCGCTGGAGGTCCAGCTCACCGTCGTATCGTCTGCATCGGCAGGACTCACCGTTGCGGAGAGCTTTGCGGAGGCATCACCGACGGTAAAGGACAGGCTCGTCTTGTCGAGCTCGACTTTCTGGACGGGGTTGGTCACGGTCACCGAGACGGTTTGGGAGAGCGACTCTGCAGTGATGACAAATGAGCCAGAACCGGTCTTGAGGGCGGTAACGGTGTAGGAGCCATCGCCGTTGTCGACAACCTTAAACGCCTTCGAAGCGCCCGTGTCATCCAGAGCAAGCTTGGTCTCGTCGACCTCACCCGCAAGGGCTCCAACAAGAGAAATCTTCACGGTGCCCTCTTCGCCCTTCTTAAGGTTAAGAGCGGTCTGGTCGACCGTAAGGTTCGTTGCGGGATTAGAGACGGTCACCGCGCAATCCTGAGAATAGACGCCGTCTTCAGTCGAAACGGTGATGGTTGCGGCGCCCTTGGAGACAGCCGTCACCTTTCCGGTTTGATCGACCGTAGCGACGCTCTCATTGCTGGACTTCCAAACAACTGTCTGGTTAGCCTCCGCGGGAACGACCGCCGCCTTAAGCTGCTCGGTTGCAGCGCCCGCAAGCGCGACCTTCTGCTTATCGAGCGTGATGCCCGTAGCAGGCTGAATAACGGTCACCTTGCACGTGGCGCTATACTCGCCGTCCTCAGTGGTAACGGTGATCGTGGCAGCACCGGCCTTGACCGGGGTCACGACGCCGTCCGCAACCGTGGCGACCTCCGGGTCGCTCGAAGACCAGGACACATTCTTATTCGTTGCATTGTTGGGCTCAACCGCTGCGGTCAACGTCGAGGGCTCACCGCCCACAGCAAGCTTAAGATTCGACGCGCTGAGGCTGACGCCCGAGACCTTTACGACCGGAGTGGTTACCGTAATTGTATCCGTGGTTGCAGAGACCCCATCAACCGTTGCCGTGATCGTGGCATCACCGTCACCGACAGCGGTAACAAGACCGTTAGCGTCGACGGTAAGGACGCTCTCGTTGGAAGAGGACCAAACAACCTGGCTGGCCTTGTCATCAGGGGAGACCTTTGCCTTCAGCTGCTGAGTCGTGCCTTTATCCATGGAGGTTGAGTAGCTGTCCGCAATGGAAACCGCAGTCTTTGCAGGCTCCTCGCCAGGCTTGACAACATGAACGGTCATCGTGTCGCAGAGACGACCACCCAAGTACATTGAAACCGTTGCATCGCCGTAACTATGAGGCACTAAATACCCCAAGTAACTGCCACCACTAAACATCGGTCCTTTTACCTCGAGGACATCGGGATTATCTGAAGTGAAAGAATACTTTGCGCCGGCATAGGAGTCCATCAATTCCTCAGCGCTTTTGCTCAGCACGCCCTTTGGATATTCAAACCCCCTGTCACATTCCAGCCAAAGCCAATCTTTGGATATACTATCTGAACTGACCTCACAGGGAAATGTATAATCGCTCGACACAAACTTAGCCTTCGAAAGGCTCACTTCCGCAGGGTCGACAACCTTTATCTCAAAGGGATGGTCATTGCCAAGGCCATCACGAGCATGAGCCTTAACGGTGCCAGGCTTTATTGCCTTAAACGAGTTTTCACCATCGATAAGCTCAACGACATCGTTGCTTTCCAGAGAATAGGTTACAGCGCCAAAGTCCGCACCCCAATGTGCGCGCTGGCATGCCTTCAGTACTTCATTTGGAGAAACGTTGAGAATGGCAGTCAGATAATAGCTGTCCCCAACCAGCATCTTTTGCTTTTTGTTCCCACGCTCATTGAATCCGGGCTCCTGATTCTCGGTTACAACATCACATAGCTTCTTCGTCTCAACTTCACCGTTGCAATAGTCGACAAGAACCTTGGCCTCTTTAGCATCTTTCGACAACGCCTCGAGTTGCAAAGAAGCGCTTAGCTCGGAAGTTCCATATGATGAATAATTCGAATTCACCCTTGCCTGGACTTTGGAATCCTTTGAGGGGTCTTCCTTAATAACAAAATATGTGGCCGCACGGCTCTCGTCCACGGGACGAACGTCAACTCTCCCCTCTAGTAATGCATAATGCGTGTTCCCGCATTTTTGCGGACAATCATCCGTGTAACCCAGCGTTGCGGTGTTTGTCGTCGCACCAGATTGGTCGTAAGAAACGAAACTGACCTTAATTGGATTGACTTTAGCCACACTTTTAATCTTAAGAGAACCGTTTAAACTCTCGTCGGTCTTGCTCTTCAGGGTTATAGTCGTTGTGCCAACTTTGGTGGGGCTAATTGTCAATACCCAACTATGTGACTCATAACTTACCTTAGCGATATCCTCGTCAGACGATGTGATATCGATATCGCTAGGGTCAATGTGCGCCCATTCGTGATTTTTATTAAAAAAGGAAAGCCTTCCTTTCACCGTCTGTCCAACAGCGACATCAAATTCTGACCACACATCGCCTGTAGACGAATCGTATGGGAGAAACGATGCACCCATGGAACCGTCCTGCGACTCCAGCATGACAGCATCCGCATGCGGGGCGGCCACCGTCAGCCCAAACGTTGCCGCCGTTAAAGCAACACAGATGCCTGCGGCCATCCTCCAAAGCCCTTTTCTCATTCCCCTAAGTCCAATCTCTCGTGAAAAAATGCAGCATTCTCCCACACATTAAAATTGGCTTAAGGATACCCCCCCCCCGACTGAGACTGGCAAGCTAGTGTTTGTCGGAAGAGTCAAATTGTCGGCAAGCGATGCTCCCGCATCATAAAATCGCCTGTTGAAGTGAAGCTTTCCCGACACTCTCACGCAAAAGCCCCGTTGGCAAAACGGGTTACCAACGGGGCTTGGGCTAGAAGGTCATACATCAACTGGGACCAAAAGAAAACTAATTGGTTTGATTGCGTCCCAAATCGGTCAATTAGAACTCGAGCTGCTCCAGGCGATCGAAGACTGTGTCGATGCGGGTGAGGAAGTCCCACGGATCGAAGATCTCGTCGAGCTTTTCCTGGCTGACGGTGCAGCGCGGATCGGCCTCGAGACGCTCCTTAAAGGTGGGGCCGGAGACACAATCCTGTACCTCGTGCCAGGTGGCCATGGCATTTTCCTGCACGATAGCGTAGGCGTCCTCGCGGGTGATGCCCGTGTCGACGAGGGCAAGGAGCACCTTAGAGGAGAAGATGAGGCCGCGAGTCTTGTTGAGGTTGGCCATCATGCGAGCCGGATACAGCTGCAGGCCGTCGATAACGCGGATGAGACACTGGAACATGTGGTCAAGCGCAATAAAGCTATCGGCCTGGGCAACGCGCTCGGCAGAGGAGTGCGAAATGTCGCGCTCGTGCCACAGGGCGACGTTGTCAAAGGCGACCTGGGCGTTGGACTTCACGACGCGCGACAGGCCGCAGACCTTCTCCATGGTGATGGGGTTGCGCTTGTGCGGCATGGCGGAGCTGCCCTTTTGGCCCTTGCGGAAGGGCTCCTCGGCCTCGAGCGTATCGGTCTTCTGCAGGTTGCGGACCTCGGTCGCGATGCGCTCGCAGGTGGCCGCCGTGGTGGCAAGGACACCGGCGAGATAGGCGTGATGGTCGCGGCTAATAACCTGCGTGGACAGCGGGTCGTGAACCAGGCCCAGGTGCTCGCAGACATACTCCTCGACAAACGGCTCGATGGAGCTGTAGGTGCCGACAGCGCCCGAGATGGCGCCGAAGGCAACATTCTTGCGGGCGTCCTCAAGACGATCCAGATCGCGCTTGAGCTCCCAGGCCCAAGAGCCAAACTTCATGCCGAAGGTCATCGGCTCGGCGTGGATACCATGAGTGCGGCCGGCACAGAGCGTATTGCGCTCCTCAAAGGCGCGACGCTTGCAAATCTCGCCGAGCTTCTTGACGTCCTCGATGATCAAGTCGCAGGCCTGGGTGAGTTGGTAGCACAGAGCCGTGTCGCCCAGATCGGAGCTGGTCATGCCATAGTGAACCCAGCGGCTGGGCTTGGGGTCGCCCTCGGGAACATCGGCATCGATGTATTCCTTCATGTTGGTCAGGAAGGCAATGACGTCGTGGCGCGTGACTTCCTCGATCTCATCGACCTTCGCCTTCTCAAAGTTGGCATGATCGCGGATCCACTGGGCCTCGTCTTTGGAAATACCGATCTTACCGAGCTCCGCCTGGGCCTCGCAGGCCAGAACCTCGATCTCCTGCCAAATGGCGTACTTGTTCTCGAGGGAGAAGATGTGTCCCATCTCCGGGCGGGTATAGCGATCGATCATAGCGGCTCCTTTTTGGTTATTGGCACGTTGGTCGTAACCCAACCATTGTACCGTGCGCGGGTGCGAGTATGGGCAGCAGGCATTAACCTAACATTTTGGAATTGGAGCGGGCAACGGGACGTCCGCGTATTTGCTTCGCAAATCCGCACCGGCTGCGGTCGATCTCCTCGGATTCACGGAGACGATGGGGAAGACTTTGTTGAATTGGCCGTCCCAAGGTCTCCCGCGCTCGATGGAGCGGGCAACGGGACGTCCGCGTATTTGCTTCGCAAATCCGCACCGGCTGCGGTCGCCTATCGGCGACCTTGCCTGCTCGCTATAAACGCTTCGCGTTTATTTAACGCTCGCACCCTGTCGGGTTCGAGTCCCGGCACTTTATTGAAGAAGGCACAGTAACGAAACGTTACCGTGCCTGAAATTCGAATGGAGCGGGCAACGGGACTCGAACCCGCGAGTGTCAGCTTGGGAAGCTGATGCCTTACCACTTGGCGATGCCCGCATATGTGGGGGATAGTATAACGCGGTTGTCTTGTTCGATACAAGGGTGGCGATGCTTGTTTTAGCTGTGGAGATTCGTTTGAAAATCGCGTCAATTGTGGAGACGAGGACCTTTGTCTTTCTTTTCTTACCATCTTCTACCTGTACTTTTATCTGATTATTGTATTTGGGCTCGATTTGTCAGAAATCGGGCAAGCTTTTGGTCAGCTTCTGGTACTTACCCGCATGAACCATGGCGGTAGCCTCATCCCAAGCGCCGCGGCCTCCCCGCGCGGCGCACGAGGGATAAGGAGCAGCCATGTCCAACGCACCCACGCACTCTGTCCACAGCGCAATCGCAACAGGTCCGCTGCTCCTGCTCCTCTTCCTGCTTTTCGGCTGCCTGGCACCGGGAGCCGCATTTGCCGTCGATGGCTACGATCAGCTCGGCTTCCGCACCATTAGCGATGATTGTGGACCCTTCTTCATCGGCAAATATGAAGCTCAAGACGCCTCGATTGCCTACTGCATGAACCAGGAACGCCCCGGGCCCACCAAGCCGGGCGGCCCATGGCTCAACTTTGATCAAGGCTGGGTGTGGCTCGACGACGAGTTCGCGGCAATCGTTTGTCACGGATATCCTACCGCCACGTCGTTTGGCGGTTACCATCTTTCACCCGATCGCGCCCGCGCCGCCACCCAGCTTGCCGTATGGATGCTCAACGGCACTACCCATGTCGACGGCAGATACTCCTACACGACCGCTCAGGGCAAAACCAAGAGTGGGCACTTTACCGCCGACAATGAAGTCGTGGCGGCTGCGCGGTGGCTCCACGACAACGCAAAATCAGGAAGCATCAAAGCCGCTCCGCACCGCGCGCGGCGCTATTTAGGAACCGTATCGGGCGGCAGCAAACGTCAAGACATGCTCTATGTACTGCCGGCGGTCTCTGTTTCCTTCCAAAAGCAGTCTGCGAACACCGTTATTACCAGCGGAAACAATACCTATCAGTTTGACGGGGCAACATTCGATGTTTTTGAGAGCGCCGGCGACGCACATGTCGGCACCATCAAGATGGACGACAACGGTCGAGCACAGGCAGCACTTCTCCCCAATACGGCATACTACCTAGTTGAGACAACAGCGCCAGCTGGTTATATCCCCCTGCACGATCGCATTGCCTTTACCACGACGAATAACGGCGGATACGTCACCATTGATGAACAACCCGGCACCATTACCTTGCGCATTGTAAAGCTCGACGCCGCAACGAATGCAGGCCCCCAAGTTGGGGCTTCGCTCGCAGGAGCAGAATTCGTGTGCGTATCGCAATCAACCCCTGGATGGACACAAACTCTCAGGACCGATGAAAGCGGTCGAGCTACCCTCACCGATGTCCCCCTGGGAACCTTTACCATCTATGAATCAAAAGCCCCCGAGGGCTACCTGCCATCCAACGATAGCTGGTCCTATACCGTTAGAGCCGACCAGCTCGGTGATTCAGGCGTGGTCGAGATCGAATCGCGCGTTTCCGATATCCCCATTGCGTTTGACCTTGAGATTTCCAAATTCAAGGACTACGGCAATAGCGATCAATCCGGCCTGGAGCAGCCGGCAGGAGGTGTTGTCTTTGAGGTTGTCAGCAACAGCTCTCAGCAGGTTGTTGGCACACTGACCACAAACATCTATGGCTTTGCCTCCACCAAAGATCAGCCCGAAGCATGGTTTGGCGCAGGCAAGCGACCCGCCGGTGTCCACGGAGCCATCCCATACGACCGCGCCGGCTACACCGTTCGTGAGGTTCCGGAAACCGTCCCAGAGGGTTTTAAACGTGCAGGGGAATGGACCGTCGAGGCCAATCAGATTTCCGACGGCGCCGAGCTTCAATATATCGTGGACAACCACGCTCTGTCGACGCATCTCCAGATTGTAAAACGCGATGCCCAAACAGGCGCTTCTGTTCCCCTAGCCGGATTCACCTTCCAACTCCTCGACAGCAATCACAAACCTGTCTCACAAACTTGCTGGCATCCAGCACATAACGTAATGGACACCTTTACGACTGACGCGACCGGGACCGTCACACTGCCCGAATCGCTCGTGCCGGGCACCTATTATGTACGCGAAACCTCGGCCAAAGAGCCCTATCTTGTCGGCGGAGAGATCGAGGTAAACATACCCGCCGATATAAACCTAACGCCCGTTGCAATCGTCTCGTATTATGACCGCGCCGCGACCGGAAACATCAGGATCGTTAAAACCGATGCCGTAGACGGCAGCAGCCTCGCGGGCGCCATCTTTGAGATCCGTGCCTCAGGTGATATCGTGCGCCCCGACGGTAGCATTGCCGCGCTCGACGGTGAGACTGTCGCTACCGTCACGACGGATGAAACTGGAGAAGCACGCGCGGACGACCTCCCGCTGGGATCTGGCACCGCACGCTACGAGGTTGTCGAGACTCAAGCGCCGACCGGCTTCTTACTCGACCGGACGCACCATATCGTCGACCTTACCTATGCCGACCAGAAAACACCCGTTGTGGAAGCACGGCTTAACGTATCCGACGATTACACCAAGGTTGATATCTCCAAGGTCGATGCAAGCGGAGAGCAGGAAGTGAAAGGCGCACAGCTCACCTTATATGGTCCCGATAAAACCGAAATAGACTCCTGGACCTCATCCGACAAGCCGCACCGCGTCGAACATCTTGCACCCGGCACCTACTCGTTGCGCGAAATGATGTCTCCGCGGACCTATGACCTTGCCGAGGAGATAACGTTTGAAATAAAGGATACGGGAGAAGTCCAATCCGTCGCGATGAAGGATGCGCCCATCGAGATCAAAGGACAGGTCGACAAGCGTCAGGAGCTTGTCCAACCTATCGGGAAGGGTCTGCTGGCCAACGGCGATGGTAAAAATCGCGCCGCAACGCAAACCAATACGGACGGTCTTTTCTCCTATACCATCGACGCTCGAAACGATTCAGCTACCTGGGTTGATGAGTTCACAATTACCGATGATCTTGAGTGTGCCGAGGACGATACGGCGAGATTCGTCTCAATCGAAACCCCCGTCGCCATCGGCGACCTCAACGGTCTGTGCAACGTGTGGTATCGCACGACGCCGTTGGACTCGACAGACGTCGATGAGCCGGCAAACGCGACGCTTGACGATGGGCACGAAAATCCTTGGCTTGAGTCCGACGAAGTAAAAGAGAGTCTGGGTGAAGATTGCCGCCTCGTCGATTACGACGGCTGGCACCTCTGGAAGGCGGATGTCTCGACCACGGAATCCGCCACACTCGAGGCGAAAGAACTCGACCTTGCATCCAATACCGTCGTAACGGGCATTCGCATTGAATACGGTGCGGTAGCCGCCGACTTTACGACTCGAAGCGATACGGATTCTTGGACCCGCGATGATCTCAAAGATGAGCACGACGACCTTGACGATGCCAAAGCAATCCTTGGCACAGATGCTCGGGGCGCAGTCGTGCACATGCAGGCAACGTCGGCTTACACACCCCAAACTGCACTCACCAACAGCGCACGCGTCGATCTTTGCCGCAACGGCGGCGGCGATAAACTTGAGTCACATGACGAGGACCGTGTCATTCAACGCTGTACCCTACCGCAGGACCTACCGGCAACAGGATCAGCTCCCATCGCCGCTTGCATCACCGCGCTCCTGACCTCGGGTGCCGCAGCCCTATGGTTCGCTCGCCTTAGGTCAATCCCAAAGAAGCGCTAGCGCGATGAAAAAGCGGGCGAGCCAGTCCCCCGGCTCGCCCGCTTTCAATCATCTAAATCGCCGCATCTACTCTGCAGACGAAGATCCACCATCAACGATTGCCTGCTCGGACTCAGGAATCCCATCGGCGCCCGTGCTCTGTTCTTGCTCCACCTCTTCGCTGATTGCGGAGGCGGGGGTCGAGCCCTTCGCGCCCACGATATAGGCGGCTCCAAACCCCAACGCAATGGCAATCAAGGTCAAAATCACGTAGACAGGCCAATGGCGCTTAATATACGAAAACACGTTGACTCCTTAGAGCTCCGTCTACGAACGGCGGATAACCTCGGTCACGACCTCGGATACCGTGGCAATGTTCGTCGGGTTGACATTGTGGGGCAGGTCGTCCTCGGTACGAGCGCAAGCCAGGCGCGTGCCGTCCACGCCGGCGATGGTGAGGGCTCGGCGACTCGCCTCGAGCGCGGCATAGGCATCGGTCTTGGCATAGGGCATCTCGAGCGCGCCACAATCGACATGGAACGACTTGCACACCTTGCTGACCAGGTTCATGATGCGGCGATCGCCCTTGAGCAGCTGCTGTTCGCCCTCAACCGTCACCACCGAAAGCCTACCGGCGCCGACGGATTCAAGATTGATGAAGAATACGCCGCGGAGCTTATCGCGATGCGAAGCCAAGAAGGCCTTCATACCGGCGCCATCACAATCCGAGGCGCCCGTTGCCACAAACCAGATATCGTGACCGAGCAGCTCATCGTCACCCATAGAGGCAACAGCCGAGAGCATATCTTCGGAAGAAGCGCCGTCGGAAGACGTAGCGCCGCCCTTCCAGCCATCGTTATCGTCCTCGAAATTATCCCACGAACCGATGCCGCGACCGGACTTCTTGGCATCGTAATCGTCTTCGACGCCCAGCCAGTCACTCATGCTGTCCTGTTCGTTTTTCTTTTTACGACCGAACAGGCCGCCCAGGCCGCGCTTGCGAGACTTGGGTGCCGCCGGGGCGGGAGCCGAAATGGTCTCGATCGGCTGTGCGCCCGACGCAACGGGCCTAGGAGGCGCAACGGGTGCCGATGTGGGTTCGGGACCCTGAGCGGTAGCAAAGGGGTCGTTGACCTGTGCGGAGGGGTCGGGAAGGTCGAACAGCGACGTGCGAGACGCAACGTTTGCCTGCTTCATCGACGGCAGCGACGGATCGGGGACCGAAGCCAGCGGAGACGAGGAAGGTGCAGGCGACGGAGCCGACGCCGGATCGGGAACATTCATCTGCGGACGTGGTGATGCCTGGGAGGAAATCTGGGCCATAAGGGAATCGACCGTTTCGTCCTGGGTGGGAGCAACATCGGCAACCGTGGCACCGGAACCACTCGGGGCCGGCATGGTGAAAATCTGCGTGGAGTAAGGCCTCGACTCATCTGTCTCGGGAGCCTCGGAAACCGCAGGCACTTCCTCCTGCTCGACCTCGGTCGAATCATCTTGCTCGGCTGCCGCGTATTGCTCTTCGTCACAGTTGGCCTCGACGGGCTCGTCCTCGGCGGCATCTTGGATTTCGGCAGCATCAATAGGCTCGTCATCGTCTGCCGCGTCGCCCTGCTCATCGGAAACAGGAAGGGGCTCGGCAATCGCGGTGCCTTGCTTTTCAAACGTTATCGTGGAATCGAACTGCGCGGCATCAAACGACATGGTGCTATCGACGTGCTGCTGAGCCTCGAAAGACGTCGTCGCCTCAACAACATCCGCGGACGCCGGTTGCTGGGACTCAAAGGACGTCGTAGCTTCGGCAGCGTCGACGGGCACGGACTGCATAGCCTCGTTCTGCTCGAACTCTTGCGCCGCGAGCTCACGTGCCGCCTCAGCTGCCTGCTGCTGAGCGATAGCTTCCTGCTCGGCAGCCTCGCGTGCGACAGCGCGCTTCTCTTCGAAATCGTCGACAAATTTCTTGCCCTTTGCAAGCGCACCCTTAAAGAAGTTGGAAGCACTGGCGCCAATCGAAGAGAACGCGGATGCAATATCGGCATGGGGCGTTGCCGCGGGAATCTCGGCCGAAAAATCAGTATCGCTCTCGTAAGACACGCGCCTCGGCTGTTCAACGTAATCGTCGTCAGGCTCGTCCGCAACGTCTTGCGCCGGCGCGGCGGGGGCCAAAATGTCCAGTCCTGCCGCGGGATCGATCGCGGACACCGCCTCGGGCTCGGCAACGGCAGCGGTAACCGCGGCAGACTCATCATCCACGGTGACGGCGGGCGCAGGTGCAGTCACGACGGGGGCAGGCTCGGGCTCAAACGTCGGCTCCTCGCCCTCCTCGTAATCGAGCGTGCAGGACTCGGGAAGCATCCCGAGCGCACGGATGGCATCCGAACCAAAGCGGATGTTGCCGGCGGCATTGCGATAGAGCTTGGGCTCGGGCTCGGCCGCGACAGGCTCCTCCGCCGGCTCGGCAGCGGAAACCTCGTCATTGAACTCTTCGGCCTGGACAGCCTGATTCTGATCCTCGGGCACGATGGCGCCAATCAGCGTCTCGTCGGCAGACGCACCCTCAAAGCCCTCGATCTGCTCGTCGAAAGCCTCGCCCTGTTCGGGCTCGGTCTGAGCGTCGGGAGCAATCGGCTGACCGAACTCGTCCTCGGCGTAGGTAGGCTCTTCATACTCGATGGTGTTGCCGTAGTCGTTTTGCTGTTGGGCCGCGGCATACTCCGCTGCTGCGCGCGCCATCTCCTCGGCACGACGCTTCTGCTCGCCAAAATAGGTATCGAATGGAATGTCGTCGGGGAACTCGTTTTCGCCCTGATAGGGGGCAACGTTGTCCATGACACCGAGCATGGCGGCAACAGAGGACTTGTTGCACACCGCGCCAGACGTGTAGGGAAGCACAAAACGGTTGGAGATGATATTGGCGGCGTTGGCCAGTGCCACAAGGGAGGCCAGAATCGCGACAACCCACAGCAGCACCTTGAGCACGCCGGGAAGCGGCAGGATACGCAGGATGGCAACAGCCGCGGGTGCGATCGTGGCGACAGGCAGGAGCTTGGCGATGAGCGCGCGATACGGAGCGTAGGGCTCGCGAGCAAGGAGCTCGGCGCGGGGAGAATCATAGTGCGCCACCACGACGACCGGGCGGTTGCGCGGAGACGCAAGCGGGCCCGAGGCCTTGTGATAGGCGATGACATTTTGGCTCACACCGGTCTTTCCCAGGCGCGAAACCATGGGATGCCCCGTGCGCTCGAGCACGTAGAGCACGGCACCGACAATGGCCAGCAAGGTGCCGACCAAGCCGATACCGCCGCCGATGCCCATCAGCAGGGCGCCGGCAAACGCCAGAATACCGGTAACGGCAAACGCCAACCTGCTGGGCGCGGGAGCATTAAATTCCTGCACCTCGGGGTCAAAGCCGTGGTTGCGGAAAATCTGAGCGATATCCTCGGCAGCCAGGCGCTCTTCTTCACTGCACGCCGGCGTAATGCCGGTGTTCTGCAGCAGGTGGTTAATATAGTTCTGGGTGTTCGCCATGTGCGCTCCACATCCATAATCCGACAAATAGGCCCAATGCATGCACATTAGAACCGTATATAGTCGAAAGTATACCCCGAGCGAGCGCAAACGACCGAATTCGGGCCATCTTAACGCCCCGAGCGGACAAGGATATAGCCTAATCTCCATATCGGACTAAAATCATGGCAGCAAACCACCTTCTCATGCGAGGACTCTATGACGGCAAGCGACGCGACCGCGACAATTAAAAAGGGGAATTCGGAGCCCAGTTTCGATAAAACGGCTCAGCGCATCCTCAATCTTTTCTTTGTGCTCAACAGCTCCCCCGAACCGCTGACGACCGAGCAGATCGTCTTGGATTCTGACCTGGGATATGGCTCGGGCAATATCGACTCGGATAAGCGCAAGTTTCGGCGCGATCGTGACAAACTGCTCGAACGCGGCATCTTAATCAAGGAGGTTCGCCCCGCCGGCGCGCAGGAGACCGAGGAAAGCTCATGGACAATCGACCGCGAGCACACGTTTGCGGCAGGCGGCCTCATCACCGCAGACGACGCCGATATCCTGCTCAACGCTATCGACCAGACGTTAGCGGCCGGCTCATCCACCTTTGCCGCGCCGCTTGCCGATATTCGCTCCAAGATTGCCTACCTCACCGGCATGTCGGCGGTGGACGATGCACCGATCCGCCGCTCTCCCACCGTCGATGCGGTATGGAGCGCCTTTGCCGAGCGGTGCGCGCTGCGATTTTTATATCAGAACGGACGCGGCGAGCAGAAAGAGCGTACCGTCTGCGTCTACGGCATGTTCGAGCGCGAGGGCGTGGCGTACTTCTGCGGCCTCGACAATGTCACCGACGACATCAGGACATTCCGCTGCGACCGTATCGTTCGCGCCTGGCGTCCTTCGAAGGCCTACGCCATCCCCGCGGACTTCAATCTCAACGACTATCTGTTCTTTGAATTCGATTTTGCCGACCGACCGCCCGTTGCAGCCACGTTCTCGTTCGCCCCTCAGACGCAGATCGATATGATCAACGGCCTCACGCGCGGGCGAGGTGAGCTCGCACACACCGATGCGGGATGGACCTGGACCGTTGACGTGCGTGACCTTGAAGCCGCCGCCTCATTTTGCATGGCCCACGCCACGGACGGCATGAGGCCCATGGCCCCCAAATCGCTCAAGCAGGCGTGGAACCACCTCATTGAAAGGACGGTGCATGAGCATGCCCGTGCGTAAACTCACCAGCGAGCAGAGACTCTCGCGCGCCATCGACATCATGGAGGCCCTCTACGCCGCCGGCGAGAACGGCATGACACGAACCGAGATTTGCAGCCGCTTTGACATCACGGGGGTGTCGCTCGACGAGATTCTCGAGATCGTCTCGACGCTCGCGGACCGAGAATCGGGTGCGCGCATCATCTGCGAATGCCACGGCGAGCGTGTGGTCCTCACCGGTGACGCCGGGCGTGTGTTACCGCTGCGCCTGAGTGCCGCCGAGGGCGCTGTGCTCAACCATGAACTTGAATCGTTGGGGATCGAGCGCCAGGCGGCGGCTCGGATTCGACATGCTCTTCTACCCGAAGAGCTCGGCTATAACCAGCGCGTCTTTGACACCGTCAACCGCGGGTCGCACTGGCAGCAGCTGAGCTGCGCCATTCAGGACGGCGTTCGCTGTCGTATCTCATATCGCTCGATGGACGATGCACGGCCACGCGAGCGTCTGGTCGACCCCTTGCGCATTACGGCAAACGGCGACCAAACATACCTAATTGCCTGGGACATCGCGGTCGATGAGCAGCGCACCTATCGCATGGATAAAATCGAGGGACTCACCTTGACGGAAGACTCCGTCGTGCCTCATGTACAGGACGTTGCATCCCTCCACGATTCCCTTGCCCGGACGCAGCGTAGCGCAAAGCTCTTGATGCCATTCGATATGGCGGAGCATCTGGACTGGGCCGGCATCACCCTCATCGAGCGCAGCGGGGCAGACATGGCAACGGTAACCGTGCATTACGGCTCCGAGCGTTGGCTACTGAGCCAGATAATCGCAGCGGGCGGAGCCATCCGCATCTTGGATGACCCCACCCTGTCAAAGCGTCTGTGCGATATGGCAAAAACTCTCGTCTGTCCGCTTTAGCGCCGCCGCTCGTGGCGTGCGCGCCACAGTTGCAGATAGTGACCGATCTGTGCCGATTCGATGCGCTGGTAGGAGCTCGTGGGCAGCGACGTTAAGAACTTCTTTCCGTAGCCCTTCGTCACCAGGCGAGGATCCGCCAAGATCAGCACACCGCTATCGGTCGACGAGCGAATCAAACGCCCCGCGGCCTGCTTAACCTCGAGTACCGCCTCGGGCAGCGAATAGCGCGCCCAAGCGCGGTCTTCGCGCAGGTTGCGCTCGCACGAGAGCGGGTCCGTGGGGCTCGAGAACGGCAGCTTGGGAATGATGACGCAGCGCAGCGTCTCGCCGCTGGCGTCAAACCCCTCCCAGAAGGCCTTAAGCGCAAAAAGCGACGAGGTCGGCTCGTTGATAAACCGATCGCGCAGGCGACGAGGAGATGAGTTGCGCTGCTGGCAGTTGAGCTCCAGACCCGCACGGGCCATCTTGGGCTCAACGCGGGCGTACAGGTCTTCCATGTCGCGCCGATTGGTGAACAACGTGAGCACCGATCCGCCCATGGCAAGATGGGCGTCGACCAACACGCGCTCGAGCGCCGTAAGATAGCCCTCACGATCGCGTGGATCGGGGATATCGCCCGCAACGACTACAGCCATGTTCGAATCGAAATCATAGCTCGAATCCAAGTGCAGCGATGACGACGTTGAAGCACCGATGCGATCAAGGCCGACCGCATGGTTAAAGTGCTCAAAGCTTTTGGACACCGTCATGGTCGCCGAGGCAAAGATAGCCGTGTGAACCTCGGGTAGCCACTCGGTTGCCAAAGCCTCGCCAATGTCGATGCGCTCTGCGGTCATCGACTCTCCGCCGGCACGAAGTCTGCGATTGACCTGCAGCGAGTACACGTAGTGTTCATCGGTGCCATCAATGATGAGTTTGAGGTTCTCGGCCAGCTCGTGCAGGCGGCGCGAGATATCACCCAGGTCGACAACAACCTCGGGCTTGTCGGCGGCGACGGCTTGCACCAGCGCGTCGACGCTCTTGTCAGCTTGTTCCAATGCGTCGATGCCAGTGTAGGCCGACTGTAAGAAATCATGCCAGTCGTCTGATTCGCGCAGCTCGGGGCCAATCCATAGATTGGCATTGTCATAACCCCCACGCGCACGGCGGCCGAGCTCGCGAACGCCATCGAACACGTCGGCGATTGCCATGCTCGCGCGGGCAACCGTCAACGTCGCCTTGGCAGTAAGGCCCAGATAGAGCGTAGAGCCCTCGGAGGTTGCCAAATCACGGGAAACCTGGCTTAGTGCGCCGGTGCTCGAGCCACCCAGGCGCTCGAACAGGACGCGTGATTCGTCCGCCGACACCACGCGCGCCCACTGACGGCGCGCCTCGCGCTCGATGGAATGGGCCTCGTCGATTACCCAATGACGAATCGGAGGCAAAATCCTGCCCTCGGCCGCGACGTTACGGAACAGCAGGGAATGGTTGGTGACCACCACATCGGCATGCGCCGCACGACGGCGAGCACCGTGGACCAAACATTTATCAGGGAAAAACGGGCAGAGGCGACGAGCACACTCGCGCGAGGCCGTCGTAAAGTCGGGACGGTTGACGCTGCGCCACCGAATGCCGAGCGAGTCGAGGTCGCCATCGGCTGATTGGCAGACGTACGCCATAATGACCGCGACCGCCGTGAGCGTGTCCGCCGGATCGCGCTTGGTGGTGATCTCGACCTGGCCGCGGCTCATGCGCTCGAGCTTGCGCAGGCACGGATAGTGGTCATACCCCTTGAGAGCGCAAAATGACAGACCACCGTTCAGTTGCTCGGCAAGTTTTGGCAGCTCATGGCACATGAGCTGGTCGGCAAGATTGTTCGATTTGGTCGCAATACCAACCGTGATGTTGTTACGGCGTGCTGCCTCGGCAAAAGGCATCAGATAGGCCATCGATTTGCCGACGCCTGTGCCCGCCTCAATTACACGATGAGTGCCCGTGACCAGCGCATCGCGGACCTCGAGCGCCATCGCGATCTGCTCATCACGCGGCTCGTAGGTGGGATACATGCGATTGACCAGGCCACCTGGCGCATAGTCCGCCTCAATCTCCTCACGACTCGGCATCTTGAGGACCGGCAGTTCGTCGGCGTCCACCCGATCGTCGGCGCGATCGGCCTTGAGAACGTCAGCACGAGCGGCGCTGAGGGAGAAGATAGAACCAGGGTTCTGCCCTGCCAAGAACGAGAAGATAGGGCGATAGGACCAAGGCACGTCCGGATGCATGTCGGCTAGGCGCGCCATGAGGCCCTGGGGCAAGTCGGTGAGCGCCACGAGCAACACGCGCCATACGCCACACAGGGCGTCGACGTCGGCATTGGCACGGTGTGACACCGAGTCACAGCCAAACAGATCGGCCATAAAAGACAGCTTGTGCGAGGCCAGGCGTGGAAGCGCGATGCGCGACAGCGCCAGCGAATCGATCCAAATATCGCTCACGTTGACGCCGCCTTTGACCGACTCGATAAACGAGCGGTCGAACGTGGCGTTGTGTGCGATCACCGGGCAGCCACCGACAAAATCGGCGAGAGCGGCGACGGCCTCAACCGCCGACGGGGCATCTGCCACATCGGCATTTGTAATGCTCGTGAGCTCGGTAATCTCGGCGGGAATCAGCTGTTTGGGATGCACGAAGGTATCGAAGCGGTCGATGACCTCGCGGCCCGAAAGACGGGCCGCCGAGATCTCGATCAGCTCGTTGTCCTGCACCGAAAGACCCGTGGTCTCGGTATCGAGGACAATCACATCTTCCTCGATAAGGCCGAAGGACTGCGTTTTGGCGCGGTCGGCAAGCGTGGCATAGGAGTCGATGACAAACTGCGGCGTTCCTGACGAAACCGCGTCCTCGATTAGCATGCAATGCCCGCTCGACGAAGGCCCATACGGATCAGGCTGTCACAGACCTGCGGGAACGTCATGTCGTCGGTGTGGCGGATCTCATCCGGATACAGCGACGTATCGGTCATGCCGGGAATGGTATTGGTCTCGAGGATAACGGGGCCGTCCTCGCTCACAATAAAGTCGCTGCGCGAGATACCCAGGCAACCGAGGGCCTTGTGAGCGGCGCAGGCAAGCTCCTGAGCGCGAGCGTAATTCTCGGGTGAAATCTGCGCCGGAATGCGATGGATATCCGTAGGGTCGACATACTTCACGTCCAGATCGTAGAACTCGCAGTCCTCGGGCTTACGAATCTCGACAATCGGCAGGGCGCGCACGTCATCTTCGCCGTATACGCCGACGGTGATCTCGGTACCCTCGATGCACTTCTCGACCAGCACTTTGTCGCCGTACTCAAACGCCTTGGCGATTGCCGCGGGCAGCTCGGAGGGCTCATGGACCAGGGAAATGCCATAGCTGGAACCGTTGACGGCCGGCTTCACAAAGCAGCGCTCGCCACAAACCTCGACGATATGATCGATATCGACTTCATCGCCCACCTCGAGCGCAAGGCCGGGGGCAATGGGAATGCCCGCCTTGGCGTACAGGAGCTTAGAGACCTCCTTGTCGGCACCGCAGGCGCTGGCAAGCACGCCCGAGGCCGTGTAGGGAATACCCAGTGTCTCCATGGCGCCCTGCATGGCGCCATCCTCACCGCCGGCGCCGTGCATGGCGATAAATGCCACATCGAATCCGCCGGTCGCCATGGTTACCATAAAGTCATCAGCGGCCGTGTCAAGCAGCTCCACCGAGGTGTAGCCGGCTTCCTTCAGTGCCACCACAACGTTCTTTCCCGAATCGAGCGAGATCTCGCGCTCGGCGGAATGACCGCCCGCCAAGACCGCTACGTGCATGTTCTCTAGGCTTTTACCCGGCATGGGCAGACTCCTCCTCTATAATTTCTGCAGCTGATACCATATTGTAGCGATACCCTCTACGTTTCCCCAAAATCGAAAGGCTTCCATGAATCCCAGGACTAAATCTCAGGACATTCGCGACTTGAGCCAAAACGATATTCGCGAGCTCGTGGCCGAACTTGGCCAGCCCGCCTTCCGCGCAAAGCAGCTCATCGAATGGGTCTTTGAGAAGAACGTTTGTTCGTTTGACGACATGACCAACCTTCCCAAGGTTTTCCGCGAGCAGCTTAAAGAGGCTTTTGCCTTTGACACGCCGACTGAACTCACCAAGCAGGTTTCCAAAGATGGCTCTCGCAAGTACCTGCTCGAGTACCACGACGGCATTTCCGTCGAGACCGTCGGTATGCCCCGTCGCAACAAGCTTTCCGTCTGCGTTTCCACCCAGGCAGGCTGTGGCATGGGCTGCGCCTTTTGCGCTACCGGTCTCAACGGTCTCAAGCGTTCTCTGACCGCTCAAGAGATCGTCGATCAGGTACTTCATGTATCCAACGACTTTGGCGAGCGCGCCACGAGCGTTGTCTTCATGGGCCAGGGCGAGCCGTTTGCCAACTACGACGAGGTTCTCAATGCGCTGCGAATCCTCAACGACCCCGACGGCATCGGTATCGGCGCTCGTCACCTCACCGTCTCTACCAGCGGCGTTATTCCCGGTATTCGCAAATTTGCCGACATCCCCGAGCAATTCACGCTTGCCGTTTCCCTGCATTCCGCCATCCAGTCGACGCGCAATAAGCTCATGCCCGGTGTTAAGAAGTACACGCTGCTTCGCCTTCACGAAGCGCTTCAGCTCTACACCGAGAAGACTGGCCGCCGCCCGACCTATGAGTATGCCATGATCGAAGGCGTCAACGATACGAATCCCGAGATGCAGGCGCTCTGCGACTTCTGCGAGGGAACGCTGTGCCACGTTAACCTGATTCAGCTTAACGACATCGAGGGCAGCCCGCTCAAGCCGTCGCCGATTCATAAGGTTGAGGATCTTCAGCGTCGTCTTGAGTCCCGTGGCATCGAGACCACGATCCGTAACTCCCGTGGTAACGATATTGACGCCGCTTGCGGACAGCTGAAGCAGCGCTTCAAAGTTCAGAAGAACGCATAGGGGAGTCGCACCCCAAAACGTTTCATGTGAAACATGAACGACCCCGGTTGCAGAATATGCAAGCGGGGTCGTTTCATTTATTGACCTTAATTTTGAATCAGCTGCTACGATTATGAATCAGCTGCCACTGGTCTCAATTATTACGGCCATAATAAGGGGTCCTTGTCTCGTGAATCAGACAAGGACCCCTCAAAATTTACTGAGTAATTGTTAGGTACCTAATAGCCCACATTTTCCCATTGGTTGCTAACCCAACCTTGATTAATCTTGGGATTCTTCGTTACCTGAGCAGTTCGCATGGCAACATCTTCTGTCATAACATCCATTTTCTTCTTGGACGTATCGACGATATCTTGCGCACCACGAAGCAAACGACCTCGGAGCTCATCGTCTGTCGCGATTTTATAGCCAGCAAAGGCACCAGCCGCGACAGTCGTCGCCAATGCAATCGCAGTTAAAATCTTATTCCTCATCTTGGTCACCTTGATCAAACTGAATCATTTCACCAAGAATACGAGAGAGTTCTTCCTCGTCTTTAAACTCAATCTCAATCTTATTCTTTCCACGTGAGCTCTTCACACGTACGTTGGTATTAAATACCTGACGAAGTACACGGGCAGCCTTTTTAAAAGACTGAGGCGTTGCAGGCCTCGACGTTTTAGGCGTCTCTCCGGCAGAAAACAACGGAGCAAGATTTTCTGTCGCTCTTACGGAAAGACCCTCTGCAACAACCTTCTCAGCAAGTCGAATTCGAGCGTCCTCATAGGGAACAGCAAGAATCGCACGTGCATGACCAGCAGTAAGTTTACCCTCAAAAATCATCTGCTGAACAACTTCGGGGAGATCGAGAAGGCGCAGCGAGTTTGTAATTGCAGAGCGTGACTTGCTTACAGCCTTCGACAATGCCTCTTGGGTCATACCACTGGCATCAATGAGCTGGCGATACCCCTTGGCTTCTTCAACGGGATTCAGATCAGAACGCTGAAGGTTTTCGATAAGTGCAAGGGCCAGCATCTCTTCATCATTAACATCTTTAATGATGACAGGCAGTTCCTCAAGACCAGCAAGCTTTGACGCTTGGTAACGACGTTCACCAGCAATGATCTCATAGCCGTTTCCGTGCTTGCGAACCAAAAGCGGCTGCAAAACACCATGCTCTTGGATTGACTCACTCAACTCGCGAAGTTCAGTTTCGTTAAAGTGAATTCGCGGCTGATTAGGGTTGGGAACGATATCCTCAATAGGGAGTTTTGTTTCAGATGCGGCATTTGAAGCAGATGCAGCCGAACCACCGGTCTCATATTCGGCCTCTGAGACCAAAGCATTGAGACCACGTCCTAATCCGCCACGTTTCTTTGCACTAGGCACGCTTGATCACCTCTTTTGCAAGGTTCATATACGCTTTTGCACCCTTATTTTGAGGTGCATAGGTAATTACCGGTTCTCCAAAAGACGGAGCTTCGGAGATTTTAACTGTACGGGGAATCAACGTCTTAAACGCCTTATCACCAAAGTACGATTGAACCTCCTCAACAACCTGATTCGACAGAGAAGTACGCGAGTCATACATGGTCATAAGCACGCCATAGGTGTCTAAGCCCTTGTTCAGACGTGATTTGACCATCTTCATTGACTCAAGCAGCTTCGTAACACCCTCGAGTGCATAATACTCGCACTGGATCGGAATCAAAACACTGTCTGCTGCAGTCAAGGCGTTGATTGTAAGCAAGCCGAGCGAAGGAGGACAGTCAATGAAAATAAAATCGAACTCGTCCTGAATTGGCTCAAGCAAATCTTTGAGGCGGGTTTCACGAGCAATTGCGCTTACGAGCTCAATTTCCGCGCCTGCAAGCTGAATGGTAGCCGGAATTACGAATACCTTTTTGCAATTTGTATCAAGAACAAGTGATTCTGCCGGCACATCATTCAACAATGCATCATAGATGCAGCGATCAAGGTCTTCTTTTTCAATTCCGAATCCACTGGTGCTGTTTCCCTGCGGATCAAAATCGACAATCAGTGTCTTACGACCCTGCTCACCCAGTGCTGCTGCAAGGTTTACAGCCGTCGTCGACTTACCGACACCGCCTTTTTGATTGATGATTGCAATGATACGCGTGTCTTTTGCGCTCTTAGAACGCTTAACGTCGCGAAATCCCACGGTCCCTCCTGGTGTGTATTAAAGCTGTCAAACGGAGGATGTTTCACGTGAAACATTCCGATTCGATATCAACCGCCATGTTTCACGTGAAACACTGCAAGTTGTTGGTATCCATTATGTTTCACGTGAAACATCTAGGCAAGCGGATTCTTCTTTGCCATGCCATTTGCACGAGGCAATGAGACAGATGCTGGATGGCTCTTCTTAAGAACAATGAACTCCCTGTGGCCCAAGCCCTCAGGCAAATCGATTGCGTCATTCAGAAGCAAAGTGAAGCCGCAAATCTTAGCTGCTGACATGCCGGAAGCAAGCTCCTCATCCGAAGGATTACCCTTGGTGATAACAAATAGACCTCCATCCTTGAGGAACGGAGCCGCATACTCAACAAGAATCGGTAGAGGGGCCAGTGCGCGGGCGGTTACGACAGAGAACTGCTTCTTATGGCTTCGAGCATATTCTTCAAGACGATCATGAACGGCATGAGCATGTTTCAATCCAAGAGCATGGACAAAAGAATTGACAGCATCAACCTTCTTGCCAACAGAGTCAATATAAGTAGCTTTACGATGCGTGGTTATGGTTAAAGGAATACCGGGGAAGCCCGCACCTGTTCCCATATCGAGCAAAGCTCCCTCAGGAGCCTTATTGATATAAGGGAGCAAAACAAGAGAGTCGAGGATATGTAGTACCGCAGCATCTTCTATGTTAAGAATACGGGTGAGATTGGTTGTCTTATTTGTTTCCAGAACCAAATCCAAATGCTGAATAGATTTCCTCAGCTCAACATCAGTTACGCTCAAGGAATACTCTTTGCAATAGGAAGTTAGACGACTCAACATCTCGTCAGCCTGCTGATCAGTAAGAACTAACAACGAAAGCTCCTTTCTGACAAAAATCAGTGTATCGAGAACTTTTGACAAAAAAAGGGGACGTGGAAACCACGTCCCCTTAAGCATAAGCTCGAGTAGATTATCGAGCAACAATCACCACATGGCGATCGGGGTCAGAACCCTCAGAATGAGTATCGACGGCGTCATTGCCACGAAGTGCAATGTGAACCAGTCGGCGCTCGTAGGCATTCATGGGCGGAAGCGAAACACTCTTATGAGTGCGGATGGCACGCTCGGCAGCAGACTGAGCCATGGAGGCAACCTTGTCCTGACGGCGGCTCTTGTATCCCTCGACGTCCACTACAACCGGATATCTAAAGCCGAGCTTGCGGCTCACCAGCAATGAGAACATAACCTGAAGGGCATCAAGGGTGCGACCATGACGGCCAATGAGAACAGCAAGGTCGGGAGCCGTTACATCCAGAATCAGCTCACCCTCGTCGCCCTCATACTCATCGATAGGAGAGTTGGCGGCATCGAAGTGCGAAAGGATGGAACGCAGGATGGAAATCGCGACATCGGCAATGGTGTCGAGCTCCTCGTCGGTCAGCTCTTCACCGGCCTTGTAGCGCTGTGCAATCTCGGGATAATCGCCCGCGACCTGCGGGGCAACCTCCTCAAGCATATCCTCGATGATCTCTTCAGACATAACGTACTCCAAAAGTTAGGTACCTAAATAAGATTGATATCCCGCTACTTCTTCTTGTGCGGGCGCGGCTTCTTCTCGCGACGAGTGACCTCAACCTGCAGCGGCGCGTTCTTAAGGCGCTCCTCCTCATCGGCCTTCGCCTTGTCGATGACCTTCTGCGTCACAAAAATCTGCTGGATAACCTGCCAAGCAGACGAGACGTCGTAGTACAGCAGAACACCAACGGGAAGGCTCCAGCCCATCCAAAGCATCATGACCGTCATGACAACGGCCATCATACGCATGCTCTGAGCCTGCTGGCCGGTCTGGTTGCGCGACATATAGAGTTGCGGAATCAGGGTCAGGACAGCGAACAGGATCAGGCAGACCAGCGCAGGCAGCGCGACCATAAAGCCATCGGCAAAGGAGGCACTCGGCGTGGTGGTCAGGTCGGGCAGAATATTAAAGAACGAGAACGTGCCGTCGTTAAAGTAGTCCGGCAGGTTACGCAGCAGCGTAAATAGGGCGAACAGGACAGGCATCTGAATCAACAGCGGCAGACAACCAGCCATCGGGTTGAACTTGTTCTCGCTGTAGAACTTCTGCATTTCCTCGGCCTGACGCTGGGGATCGTCGGCATAGCGCTCCTGGATCTCGAGCATCTTGGGCTGCAGCACCTGCATGCGTGCCGTCGACTTAGTCGACTTGAGCATAAGCGGCGTCAGCAGCAGACGGATGATGACCACCAGGATGATGATGGACAGGCCCCAGTCGACCGCAAAGGTCTGGATGAGCTTGAGCAGCTCGAAAAGGATGTTAACGATCCAATCCCACATGTAAGTTTTCCTCCGATAGCGAGTGCCCGCTAGGGCACAGGGTCATAACCGCCGACGTGCAGGGGATTGCAGCGAGCGATGCGCCTCACGGCAAGCCAGCAGCCTCTCAAAACACCGTACTTCTCAATCGCCTGGACGGCGTATTGCGAGCACGTTGGGTAATAAATGCAGGCGTCAGGCAATAAGGGCGAAATAACCTGTTGATATATGCGAATAGGAGCGATGGCAACACGTCGCAAAACGTGATTGCTCATCGCTCCTCCCCGGCAACGCCGGCGCGTTTCATAAGCGAACGCAATGCATTGTCCATCTCCTGAGGCGAAGAAACCCTCGTCTTGGGAGTTGCGAACAAGATGATGTCATAACCCGCAACGGGAAATCCACAGCTGCGGGCGGCCTCGCGCATCACACGCTTAGAACGGTTGCGCACGACAGCACAACCGAGCCGTTTAGCACCAACGAAGGCGACCCTTCCGGAGTCGCCTTCGCCAACCGATTCACATATGGTCATTCGAATCAGAGGGTGATTGAAACGACGCCCCTGACTGAACACATGCTCGAAATCTTGCCGAGACTTAATAGTCTTCATGCGAGATGTGTGTATCGCTGCTAGACAGTGAGACGCTTGCGGCCCTTGGCGCGACGACGGGCGAGCACGGCACGACCACCCTTAGTGGCCATACGGGCACGGAAGCCATGGGTCTTGGCACGCTTACGCTTATTAGGCTGATACGTACGCTTCATCTTAAGTTCCTCCTGCTGCATTTCGAGTGTCCGCGGGGGCGCGGACGCAGATATAGACACGTGAGCTTGAAGATTGTAGGGAAATCAATGTTCAAATGTCAAGAAATCAAAGGTAAAAGGTTACGCAGTTCACACGGTTCCCCCATAAGCCGAGCTCGATTTAGCGGTGCATGGCAACTTTTCACGATATTTCATCGAGTTTTCAACAGGTCATGTTGGCAATGTTGAGAACTTTTCGTCCATTTTCCAAAGTTTTCAACAGGTTTTGAAAAGTTGTCGAAAGATGAGAAACATTGCACGGTGAGCTACTATTTGTTCGAAACCTTTTGAAAGATTGCGAGCGGCATGTCTGACGACTTTTACACCATGGTCGATTCCGGAGACCCGGCACCCGACAACGAGCACATCACCGGCGTGCGCGAAGAGCGTGAGGAAGGCGAGCAGACGACCACGCAGGCGCCAAAAGCCATGTACGCCGCGCGCATCGCCGTCTATGACGACATGCTGTCGACACCGCGTGTGATCGTCATTGATCCGCAAGATGTCCGCGCGTATTTGGAAGAGACGACCAACACCGTCTACCAGTGCATGAAAGAACAAGGTGGCCATATCTCGCTCATGGTCATCCGCGAGATTGTCGAAAACTTTATCCACGCGCACTTTGCCGAGCCCATCATCTCGATTCTGGACGGCGGAGACACCATCCGCTTTGCTGATCAAGGACCCGGCATCGACGACAAGGAGCGCGCTTTCGACTTTGGCGTTACCAGCGCAAACAGCAAGATGAAGCGCTATATCCGTGGAACCGGAGCAGGGTTTCCCATGGTGCAGGAGTATTTGGAAAACGCCGGCGGGGCCGTGTCCATCGAGGACAACATGGGCAACGGCACCGTGGTTACGGTAAGCCTGGATCCTAAACGCGTGCAGGAAATCGAACGCGCCGGCGGGCGCGGTGCTGCCGTGCGGCCCGAGACGGAGCAGTCCGCATATCCCCTGCCGGGAGCTTTTGCGCAGCAGCCCATGGCAACGCAACAGATGCAGCCCCGCGTGGAACAGATGCAGCAGCCCGGAATGCTTCCTACACAAGAGTCCCAGGCGGCGTCGATGTCGATGCCGCCAAACGTGCCAGAGGCCATGCCGCTGGCGGATCAGGATGCAGCAGCAATGCAGCAGGCGACGGGGGCACCGGGTGGCCAGCAAATGGGATATCAGCCGTACCAACAGGGATATCCATATCAGCAGATGCCGCCACTGGGGTATGGCCAGCAGTTCCCACAGCAGTACCAGCAGGGATATCAGCAGCCGTACCAGCAGATGCCGCAGCAGCAGTACAACCCCTGGGCCCAGCAGATGCCTCCGCAGCCTTACCAACAGTGGCCTCAAAGTTTTCAACAGCAAATGCCGCCGATGCAGAGTTCTCAACAATCAGCAGCTCAAATGATGTATCCTAATGCAGCAAATCAGTATGCGCAGCCACAGCCGGACGTGTTCGTAAGCGATCGCGGCAACGCCGCGCTGGGCTATCTGGCGCAAAATCAAGCGTGCGGTGCAACCGATCTGGCGAGGGCGTTTGGAAACTCGGCCCCCACTTGGTCACGCACGCTCAATGACTTGGCGCAGGCCGGCTTGGTCATCAAGCATGGCCAGAAATACCATCTGACCGAACTCGGCGCCGCTCGTGTGCGAGCTCAGAGCTAAAGAACGGGAGAGACAGTGGACGAGGAAGCAAGCATCATCCTGGGGGATGCCATCGCCTTTTGCCAGCGCGACGGCCAAGATGCACGCCTCATCAACATGCTGGGGCAATCGCGCGCCATAAGCCTGACCGAAGATACGCTCACGATCGAGGCCCCCTCGCGCTTTGCCATCGCGCAGCTCAAAAAGCATCAGCCGACTATTGAGGCCTATCTGGAAGAAATCGCCTTTGCTCCGATCGCGCTCGACATCGTGGCACCGCAAGGCGCAACGGCCGAATCTGCTGCCGCGACGGTGCCCGCCACGGCTCCCGCTGCTTCCCCGGCGGTGCCGGCCTCCGCAGGCGACGTGCCGACAATCGAGCACCAGCACGGCGATGTTTCCCGTGAAACCATGGCACCGTTGCCGACCGCGGCGGCGACGTCAACGAACGCACCCGTCACGCACATGCCTATCGCTCACGACGCAGCGGCGGGCGCGGATTCGGGCATTGCAATCAAGAACACGCTCTCGGCCGATGATTTTCGTCGCATGATGAACCAGATGAAGGGCGGAGCGCCGACTAAGTCCACGCAAGCCGCGACCCCCGCTTCACCCATGCCAGCACCGACCGTGCCGGCCGAGCAGAATACGGATGGAGCCCCACTCGTCGCGAACTCAAAATTTACCTTTGAGAACTTTGTCTACGGCCCCGAGAACAGCCATGCCTATCGCTCGGCACTCAAGTTTGCCGCCCTCGCGGACGAGCGCGGCACGTGCACATCACTGTTCATCTACGGCAAATCGGGCCTGGGCAAGACGCACCTGCTGCTTGCCATCAAAAACGAGCTCGCCGAGAAGTCGCCCGAGATCAAGGTCAAGTATGCCAACTCCCAGGCATATCTGGACGACCTGATGACCGAGTTCGACCGCCAAAAGAAGAGCAACGCCCCTATCATGCAGGCATACCACGGCGTGGACGTGCTCATCATCGATGACATCCAAAACATCATCGGCAAGCGCGCGAGCGTGGACTACTTTTTCCAGCTCATGGACGAGTTCATCCGCAACAACAAGAAGGTCGTCATCGCGGCAGACCGCGCCCCCAAGGACCTGAGCATGGACGAGCGTCTGACCAGCCGCTTCAACGCCGGCATGCTCTGCCTGGTCGCAGAGCCCAGCTACGAGATGAAATACAAGATCTTGCAGCGCTATTACGAGAACACCATCGTCGCCGCTCCCGAGGCAGGCGACGACTCGCTGCTGGCGGCCTATGGGGGCGACAGCGGGCACCTGACCGACGATCACTTTAAACACATGGCCGAGGTCTCGGGCACCAACATCCGCGAACTCGAGAGCTTTTGCGAGCGCTGCGCCGGCGAGGCGGGCGACCGCGAGCGCGAGGGCGGGGAGCTCACCTTTGACGATATCGACGCCATCGCCAGCCAGTACTTCGACACATCGGCCAAAAAGATCAACGTCCAGACGGTTCAGTCCGTCATCGAAGAGCAGTACGGCGTGACGCACGAGGAGCTCATCGGCCCGCGTCGCAACGCCAATATCGCCAAAGCACGCCATATCGCTATCTACTTGGCCATCGAGATGTGCGAGATGACGACCACGGCGGTGGGCGCCGAATTTGGCAACCGCAACCACTCGACCGTCAGTACGAGCTACAAAAAGGTCCAGAAGATGATCCAGGAAGACCGCACCGTCACCGAAGACCTCAAGTCGCTGCGCGATAAAATTACACTGCGCTCGTAGGGAAATAGAGACACCTGTTGAAAACTTGTCGAAACCACGGGCATAAGGTGTCTAAAACCCAACCCGCGGTGATGAAAAGTTTTGCGCAGGTTTTGAACGTGGAAAACCACCCCTGTTGCACACAGGTTGCTGTCGATTCTCTTTCTGGGTCTGACCTGCGTCTTTGGGAGTAATCAACAGTTTCGTCAGTGCTATTACTATTATTAAGATATTTATATCTATAGAAAGGTATTAAAAGATGAAGTTCACCGTCAGCCAGAGCTCGCTTACACAAGCCATCGGCGTCGTTATGAAGGGTGTCGCTTCGGCATCCACCCTCCCCATCCTGTCGGGCGTGCTCGTTAAGGCCCAAGACGGCATCTTGGAATTCCAGACCTCTAACTACACCATCTCGATCCGTCATCGCATCGCGGCGCATGTCGAAGAAGAGGGCGAGATGGTTATTCCCTGTAAGATGCTCTCCAATATCACCAAGACCCTCCCCGATGCCCCGGTCACCTTTGAGCTGTCCGAGCGCCAGGTGCTGATTGGTTGCGAGAAGAGCTCTTTCCGCCTGAACACGCTCGATGCCAATGACTTCCCCGAGTTTCCGGCCTATGCCATCGAGAGTGCCGTGGAGCTGCCGACCGATGTCTTGTCCGAAATGGTCGGCCGCGTGTGGCGCGTCACCTCGACCGACAAGGCTCGCCCCATCCTGGGCGGCGTGCACATGAAGGTCGAGAACAACACCGTACGCCTGGTAGCGACCGATTCCTTCCGCTTGGCCGTGTGCGATACGCAGGTCGAGACCTCGACCCTCGAGGGCTCCTTTGAGCTCAACGTTCCGGCTGACGCCTTTAACGACGCGCTGAACATCATGGCCAGCCAGGCGACCATCATGATCGGGGCTACCGACACCCAGGTCGTCTTCGAGGCCGGCAACACCACCTACGTGTCGCGTCGCATCGAGGGCGTGTACCCCAACTACAAGCAGCTCATCCCCGATTCGTGCGTGACGAGCGTCAGGATCGACGTCGCCGCCTTTAACGCCGCCCTCAAGCGCGTGGCCGTTATCGCGAGCGCCAACCCCGCCGTCAAGTTCGAGATCGATGTCGAGAACGGGCAGATGGGCCTGTCCTCCATTTCCAATGACCAGGACCTTGCGCAGGAGACGATCGATGTCGAGGCCGAGGGCGAGTCGGGTACCATCGCCTTCAACTACCACTACATCTTCGGCTGCCTCAATGCCCTGTCCAAGGAGAAGGAGATCACGCTGGAGATCAAGAGCTACTCGCAGGCGGGCATCTTCAAGTCCTACGACAAGATCAACTACCTGTACCTGGTCATGCCGGTCCGCATCTAGCGCTGCGCCATGACCATGTTCGCCCGCGATCTTTCCGTCGCGCACTACCGCAGCTTCGATAGCTATCACCTTGCCCTGGACGAGGGCGTGACGATACTTGCGGGACCCAACGCGGCGGGAAAGACCAATCTCATAGAGGCGCTGCAGCTGCTGACGAGCGGCGCCTCGTTTAGGCATCCGACCGCAGCCGAGCTCGTCCATGACGGCGTGGGCTCGTGCAAGATCGAGCTGAGGCTCGAGGGCGACGGCCGCGTGCTTGATATGGGATTGAGCGCGGAGGACGGTAAGCGCTCGTTTAGCCGCAACGGCAAGAGATGCTCTGCCGCCGGTGTGCGCGGGGTTCTTCCGAGCGTGCTGTTTTGCCCCGACCATCTGGACATGGTTAAGCGTGGCGCCAGTGTGCGCCGCGCCGCCCTCGATGACTTTGGCATGCAACTGAGCGCACGCTATGCCGATCTTGCGAGCACCTATGGGCGCTGCGTGACCCAGCGTAACGCCTTGCTCAAGGAGACCTGGTGCTGCCGCGAGATGCTCGGCGCGTGGAACGATTCGATTGCCCGCGCGGGCTCGGCCCTGCTCGTGCACCGGTTGGCCCTACTCGACCGGCTGGCGGGCCATGTGCACACTGCCTACGGGCAAGTAGCGTCCGGCGAGGCCGCCAACGTGACCTATGCGTCCACGCTGGGGGCTTTGCCCCAGGTCGAGGATCGCGAAGAGCTGAAGGGTTGGGCGTACGAGCGCATGCTGGCCGCCCTTGACGAGCATGCCGACGAGGAAATTCGCCGCGGCGTGACGTTGGTGGGACCGCATCGCGACGAGATCGAGTTTACCGTGGCGGGTCGCTCCGCCCGTTCATTTGCCAGCCAAGGACAGCAGCGCACGCTGGTGCTGTCCTGGAAGGTGGCCGAGGTTGCCGTGGCTCGCGATGTCCTGGGCACCGCCCCACTGCTGCTTTTGGACGACGTGATGAGCGAGCTCGACGGCGAGCGTCGCGGCGCTTTCCTGCGGCTGATTGGCGATGATATCCAGACGGTCATAACTACGACCAACCTGGGGTACTTTACCGATGACCTGCTTGATCGAGCCAAGGTGGTGAGCATGGGTGAGACGTGCTAATTACGAGCGCGAGAGCGAGACAGTCGCCTTCAGCGGGTTTTTGAACGCAGAGCGCCAGCGCATCCTGGCGGCTGCAACGCCTAAGCGCCGTGCGCAGATGGAGGCCGCCGAGGAGTCGCGCACGGTCTATCGCGCATGGAACGCGGTGTGCTCGGGCACGCGCGAGGGGCGGCATGTGACGGGACTGCGCTACCTGCCCGAGTCCAATGAGCTGCTGGTGTATCTCGACTCGCCCTCGTGGACGCAGGAAATGACGTTGTTGCGCGAGATCATCCGCGCGCGCATGGAGCGCGCCGGTGCGCATGTGGACGGCCTGGTGTTCAAAACCACCGCGTCCGGTCACACGCCGCCCGCCGCCAAGGAGCGCCTGCGCCCGGCGACGACCGAGCGCCCGCCGGCCCCGCACGCCGACCTAAGTGAGGCCGAGTGCACCGAGATCGAGCGCCAGGTGGCGCCCATCGAAGACCAAAAACTGCGCGAGGCCCTCGAGAATGCCATGAGAGCCAGTGCCGAGTGGGCCAAGGGCGTGCAAAGCAAAAAAGAGCCTTAAATCGCATCTGGTGGCCTTGTAGAGCCAAATACCCTCGGTCCCGAGGGTATTTTTTACGATAAACTAGAAAGGCTGTACACATTTTCTTGACTGAAGGAGGACGTGTGGCAAACGAAAACGATTACGATGGCGGCGAGATTAAGATTCTCGAAGGTCTCGAGGCCGTTCGTAAGCGCCCGGGCATGTATATCGGCTCGACGAGCGCCAGCGGTCTGCATCACCTGGTGTGGGAGATCGTTGACAACTCCGTCGACGAGGCCATGGCCGGTTTCTGCACCGAGATCCAGGTGACGGTCCACGCCGACAACTCCATCACGGTCGTCGACAACGGGCGCGGCATCCCCGTCGACGAGCACCCTGTTAAAAAGATCCCGACGCTCGAGGTCGTTATGACGATCTTGCACGCCGGCGGTAAGTTCGATAACTCGGCCTATAAGGTCTCGGGCGGCCTGCACGGCGTAGGCATCTCCGTCGTCAACGCACTGTCCAAGCGCGTGGTCGTTCAGGTTCGTCGCGATGGCAACACCTACGAGATGGAGTTCTCGCGCGGCAAGACCGTCAAGAAGATGGAGGTCGTGGGCACCTCGGATTCGACGGGTACCACCGTCACCTTCTGGCCCGACGACGAGATCTTCGAGACCTGCATCTACGATTTCGATACGCTGCACAACCGTCTGCAGGAGACGGCGTTCCTCAATAAGAACCTCAAGATCGTGCTGACCGACGAGCGCGAGGCGACTCCCCACGTGGAGGAGTTTTGCTACGAGGGCGGCATCATCGACTTCGTCAAGTTCCTCAACGAGGGCAAGGACGTCCCCGAGGCCTTTAAGGAGCCCATCTACATCGAGGGCAAATCGGACCCGGACGCTCCCGTGGCCAAGATGGGCGAGGTCGAGGTTTCCCTGCAGTGGAATAGCGGCTACGGCGAGAACGTCATGTCGTTTGCCAACGACATCTACACTCCCGAGGGCGGCATGCACCTTGAGGGCTTCCGCACCGCGCTCACCCGCGTAATCAACGATTACGCGCGCAAGCAGAACCTGCTCAAGGAAAAAGACGCCAACCTGACCGGCGACGATGTGCGCGAGGGCCTTTCGGCCGTTATCTCGGTCAAGCTGCCCGATCCGCAGTTTGAGGGGCAGACCAAGGCCAAGCTCGGCAGCTCCTATATGCGCGCGCTAACGCTCAAGATCGTGACCGACGGCCTCGCCGACTACCTCGAGGAGCATCCCAAGCCCGCCCGCGAGATCGTCAAGAAGGCCCAGCAAGCCTGCAAGGCCCGCAACGCCGCCCGCAAGGCGCGCGAGGCGACGCGTCGCAAGAGCCTGCTCGAGACGGCGTCCCTGCCCGGTAAGCTCGCTGACTGCTCGGTGCGCGATGCCGAACTGACCGAGCTCTTCATCGTAGAGGGCGACTCGGCAGGCGGTTCGGCCAAGGACGGCCGTCGCCGAGACATCCAGGCGATCCTACCCCTGCGCGGCAAGATTTTGAACGTGGAGCGCGTGGGCGACCACCGCGCGTTTTCGAGCGACACCATCCAGTCGCTGATTACCGCGATCGGCTGCGGCGTCACGACGAGTGCCGGCGACGGCGGCGACTTCGATATCACCAAGGCGCGCTACCACAAGATCATCATCATGACCGATGCAGACGTCGACGGTGCGCATATCCGCATCCTGCTGCTGACGTTCTTCTACAAGTACATGCGTCCGCTGATCGATGCCGGCTACGTCTATGTTGCCTGCCCGCCCATCTTTGGCATTAAGGTGCGCAACAAGATCCACTACGTGTATCCCAACGGCCGCCAGCCCGAAGACGAGATCCTGCGCGACACCATCCAGAGTCTGGGCCTGAACCCCGACGACAACGACGAGGACGGCAAGGCCAAGGACGGCAAGATCACCAAGAAGCGCAAGGGCTATACCGTCCAGCGCTACAAGGGCCTGGGCGAGATGGACCCCAAGCAGCTTGCCTCGACGACGATGGATCCCAAGACCCGCATCCTGCAGCGCGTGTCGATCGAGGATGCCGTGGTGGCGGACCGCGCCGTGCGCGAGCTGATGGGTTCCGAGGTCGGCTATCGCCGCGAGTACATCGAGAAACATGCGCACGACGCGCGCTTCTTAGACGCCTAGCTTTCCCAGGCACCCCATCTTGCCCTTCAGGATTTCGGGCGCCGCACGCAAGGCGCGCGCCCTCATCCTTCAGGGCAACCTGGGGCACCTGGAAAACCTAGGAGGGTTATCTGGTGTTCCCGGTAATTCGTCTCCGTGGTAGGGAACTAATGGACCACGCAAACCATGAGGAGGTAACGTGGCAGACGATATCAACAATAACGAGGGTATGGGCGAGGCCGGCGATGCCGGCATGCCCGACGATCTGAAGCGCCTGCTTGCCCGTGCTGAGCAGGGCGAGGACGGCGATCCGGACGCCTATAACCCCGATGCCGATGATGATGAGGAAGAAGACGACGACGGCGAGCTCGAGGAGAGCTTTGGCGAAGTCGACCGTGGCGCCTCGGCCGGCGAGGATATCAATGGCGGCCAGCTCCAGATTTCGGAGTTCGGCCGTGAGATGAAACAGTCGTTCATCGAGTATTCGATGTCGGTCATCACGGCGCGCGCCCTGCCGGACGTGCGCGACGGCCTAAAGCCGGTTCACCGCCGCATTCTGTACGCGATGAACGAGAGCGGCATCTACCCCAACCGTCCGCACAAGAAGTCGGCCTGGACGGTCGGCGAAGTTATCGGCAAGTACCATCCGCATGGTGACTCCGCGGTCTACGAGGCAATGGTTCGCCTGGCGCAGTGGTTCTCCATGCGCACGCCGCTCATCGACGGCCACGGCAACTTCGGCAACATCGACGGCGACGGCGCCGCTGCCATGCGTTACACCGAGAGCCGCCTGGCAAAGCCCGCCATGGAGCTGCTGCGTGACCTGCAGAAGGATACCGTCGACTGGCAGCCCAACTACGACGAATCGCTCGCCGAGCCTCAGGCGCTGCCTGCGCGCTTCCCCAACCTGCTGGTCAACGGCAGCCAGGGCATCGCCGTCGGCATGGCCACCAATATCGCCCCGCATAACCTCACCGAGGCGATCGAGGCAACCTGCTACCTGATCGATAATCCCGACGCCACTGTCGACGAGCTCATGCAGATCATGCCCGGTCCGGACTTCCCCACCGGCGCCATCATCATGGGCAGCGCCGGCATTAAGCAGAGCTACGAGACCGGCCGCGGCTCCATTACCGTGCGCGCCAAGGCCCACGTGGAATCCACCAAGACCGGCCGCAACCGCCTGGTCTTTACCGAGATTCCCTACATGGTCAACAAGGGCACCCTGCAGGAGAAGATCGCCCAGCTCGTCAACGACAAGCGCATCGAGGGCATCTCGGACATGCGCGATGAGTCCAACCAGAAGGGTATCCGTCTGGTCATCGAACTCAAGAAGGGCGTCATCCCGCAGGTCGTGCTCAACAACCTGTACAAGTACACCTCGCTGCAGACGACCTTTGGCGCCAACAACCTGGCGCTTGTCAACGGCGTTCCCAAATGCCTGAGCCTGCGCGAGATGCTGCAGCACTACATCGACCACCAGGTCGACGTCGTCACCCGCCGCACCCGCTTCGACCTTAAGAAGGCCCAGGCCCGCGCGCATATCCTTGAGGGCTACCTGATGGCCCTTGACCATATCGACGAGGTCATCAGCATCATCCGCTCCTCGCAGACTGATTCCGAGGCCAGCAGCCGCCTGATCGAGCGCTTTGGCTTTACGCCCGAGCAGACCACGGCCATCCTCGAGATGAAGCTGCGCCGCCTGACCGGCCTGGAGCGCGACAAGATTCAGGAAGAGCTGGACGGCCTGCGCCGTGCCATCGCCTACTACGAGGACCTGCTGGCGCACGAGGAGAAGATCCTGGGCGTCATTAAGGAAGAGATGCGCGAGATCTCCAAGAAGTTTGGCGATAAGCGCCGCACCGAGATCAGCCAGGTCGAGAAGGACCTGGACGTCGAGGACCTCATTGCCGACGAGGACATGGTCGTGACCATCACCCACACCGGCTATGTCAAGCGCATCCCGGTGGCCGCCTACCGCGCCCAGAAACGCGGCGGCAAGGGCGTGTCGGGCGTCAACCTCAAAGAGGACGATGTCATCGACGAAATGTTCATCGCGTCCACGCACGAGTACGTGCTGTTCTTCTCGAGCAAGGGCAAGGTCTATCGCCTGAAGGTGCACGAGCTGCCGGTGGGTACGCGCCAGGCGCGCGGTACCGCGATCGTCAACCTGCTGCCCTTCGAGGAGGGCGAGAAGATCGCGAGCGTCATCAGCTGCCGCGAGTTCCCTGCCGACGAGTATCTGATGTTTGCCACCAAGAGCGGCATGGTCAAGAAGACCGTGATGAGCGCATATGACCGCAGCCGTCGCGACGGCCTGATCGCTATCAACCTGCGTGACGACGACGCGCTGCTGAACGTGCGCCGCGTGCGCGAGGGCGACAAGATTATCCTGGCCACCACCGCGGGCAAGGCGATCATGTTCTCCGAGGAGCAGGTGCGCGCCACCGGCCGCGATACCAGCGGCGTTCGCGGTATCGGTATGAAGGACGGCGTGAGCGTTCTGGGCATGGAAGTCACTAACGGCAACGGCGATCTGTTCGTCATCACCGAGCGCGGCTACGGCAAGCGCACGCCGGTCGCGGACTACCCGGAGCAGAATCGCGGCGGCCAGGGCGTCTACACCATCCAAATGACCGAGCGTAAGGGCAACCTCGCGGCCATGAAGACGGTGGGCCCGCAGCACGAGCTGTTCATCGTGACGGAGGGCGCGACGGTCATTCGCGTCAAGACCGACGAGATCAGCCAGACTGGCCGCGCTACCCAGGGCGTCAAGATGATGACCGTCGACGACAACGACCGCATCTGCGCCGTAGCCCGCATGACGGCCGTCAAGGAGAAGCCCGAAGGCGAAGCCACGGAAGACGGCTCTGCCCCCGAAGAAACCCCTGTCGATCTAGGCGACGGCAACGACATGCCAGAAGATCTCCTAGACGAGTAAGAGGCCCTAGCTGGTAGAAAATATCAGACCCCATATATCGGCGGTCGGCGCATCTGCGCGCCGACCGCTTTTTTGACAATCTTGAACCTCGCGTCGGCCCCGGCTGCCCGGCGGCATACGAAGTCGATCGCGAGTTCCGCACGAGCCGGAGAGCACTTAATGTGCTCTCCGTGCGAGCAGGACTGTCCGAGCAGGCGACTTCGCATGCCGCCGGGCAGCCGGGGCCGACACCCCTCAAAGATTTTCAAAAAAGTTGTTGACGCGCGCGTAACGACTCGTCTAATATATCCCTTGCGCGATGGACCTGTAGCTCAGTTGGTTAGAGCGTCCGGCTGATAACCGGGAGGTCACAAGTTCGAATCTTGTCAGGTCCACCACTTTCTTTCGCAATAAACACCCCAGCGAGAGCCGAGTCGCCGCTGGGGTGTTTATTACTGTCTCCGTGGGGGTTTAGCTCAGCTGGGAGAGCGCGGGCTTTGCAAGCCTGAGGTCAGGGGTTCGATCCCCCTAACCTCCACCATGATGGACCTGTAGCTCAGTTGGTTAGAGCGTCCGGCTGATAACCGGGAGGTCACAAGTTCGAATCTTGTCAGGTCCACCATCAAAACTGTGAAGAGCCTTGGGGCGTTGCCTCAGGGCTTTTTTCTTGTCTGCGATAAATCACATTTTGGTTTTGTGTGCTGTGCGAAAGATTGGGTAGTATAGCTATTCAATGCGGCGCGCTGCCGCGTGTTAACCGCTACGTACCGGAGGTGTTCCATGGTTCGCGTCGACATAGAGACCATCGTCATGGCCGCCGGTCCCGTGCCATCGCTTATCGTACTTCGTGAGCGCAGCAGCAAATCGGACTCGCCCGCGCCGCTGCGTTCCCTTTCCATTCAGACTGGTTCGTTTGAAGCTGCTGCCATCAGCCGCGGCATCGATAGCGGCCGCGCCGAGCGCCCGATTACCCATGACCTGCTGCTCGATACCGTTGACGCCCTGGGCGCCAAGCTCGAGCGCATCGAGATCGTTCGCGCCGAGCCGCCGGTGTTCTACGCGACGATCGTCGTACTGGCCGATGGCGAGGAGCGCAAGATCGACGCCCGCCCCAGTGATGCCATTGCCCTTGCCGTGCGCAGCAATGCCCCCATGTTTGTGGAGGACGACATCATGAATCGCCTGGGCACTGTTTCCACCCACGCCGAGGATGTCGACGACGAGCAGGAGTTCGAGAAGTTCGACGAGTTCGTCCATACGCTCTCCCCCGATGATTTCTAAATGTCTGGCACGCGAGCGGAGAGGTCGCTGATGGGTACCCGCGTATCGGCTGAAGCGGCCGCCATCGCGCGCGAGGCCCAGATGCGCTCGGAGGCTTCTGAGGCGGCTCGCATTGCCTATGTGACGCAGGCCCGCACGCTTCGCGAGCGCCGCGGCTCGTTTATCAAGATGGTTGTCGTCTCCGCCCTTGTCGCGGTAATCTGCTCGCGCCTTCGTGGTACAGTTGGTGCGCTTGGGTTTTCGATTTCAACAGGCTTGGTAATCTGGGGTGTGGTCGATGCGGTCATGCTGACCAACCAGATCAAGGTACTCGACAAGCGCGCGATGGATATGATGCGCGCCCGCGACGCTGCCGCCAAGATCGCTGCCGAGGCACAGGAACTGTAACGACGCCGGACTCGATGGGAAGGTCTAAAGATGGCACAGGATATGCAGGACGCCGGTAACGTCTCCGCCGAGCTCGACGCCATGGTGTGCGATCTGATCGGCGCGTTCTTGGACGACCTTGCCGCCGGCGAGAATCCGGGCGTAGTTGTGGCGATCGAGGACGCTGCTTCCAACCGATATCTGGCGGCGCTCGACGAAGATGGCGAGGAGGCATGCCTGGAGGCCGCCACCAACTTTATCTCCGAGCACAAGATGGGTCTTAAGGACGAGGGGCTGGGCCGCATCGCCCGCTATGCCATCGGCTACACCGGTTGTGTCGAAATTGACGGCGGCTATCACGACGCCCTGCTCGTGAGTTTCTTCGAAACCACGCTCGAGAGCGGTTTTTCGGCATACGTGCTGTATGAGGGCATGGGTGCCGGCGATGGTTTTATGTGGAGCGACCCTGAACCTGCAGGTGAGGAAACCCCTCTCATCTAAAATCGCTAAAATAAACGAGTTTTCGGTAAAAGGCTCAATATTCCCGCCGAGCGTTGCATTGCTGGGTGGGTCGCATACGCGTGCCGCTTGTATATGGATAGAAGATAGGGGAACTACATGCGCGTAGACAATCTGAGGAACATCGCCATCATCGCCCACGTCGACCACGGCAAGACGACGATGGTCGACAAGCTCCTGCGTGCCACGGACGCCTTCCGTGCCAACCAGCAGGTCGAGGATCGCGTCCTGGACTCTAACGACCAGGAGCGCGAGCGCGGCATCACGATTCTCGCCAAGAACATCTCTATCGAGTACAAGGACGTCAAGATCAACGTCATCGACACCCCGGGCCACGCCGACTTTGGCGGCGAGGTCGAGCGCGTGCTGCGTATGGCCGACGGCGCCCTGCTGCTGGTCGACGCCTTTGAGGGCCCCATGCCCCAGACCCGTTTCGTGCTGCGTCACGCTATCGACACCGGCCTCAAGATCATGATCGTCATCAACAAGATCGACCGTCCGGGTGCCAACCCCGAGAAGGCCTACAACGACTGCCTGGACCTTATGGCCGACCTGGGCGCTACCGACGACCAGCTTGAGTTTGCCATGGAGCATGTCATCTACGCCAGCGGCGTCAACGGCTTTGCCCGTCATGATCCCGAGGACGGCAACATGGACATGTACCCGCTGCTCGACATGATCATCGACGACATGCCCGCACCCGAGGTTGACGAGACCGCTCCGCTGGCCATGCAGTGCGTGACCATCGATCACTCCAACTTCGTCGGCCGTATCGGCATCGGCCGCGTGTACTCCGGCACCATCCACCAGGGCGATCAGATCCTGGTTGTCAAGAACGATGGCTCCAGCGCCACCGCTACCGTCAAGCAGCTCTTTACCTTCGACTACCTGGGCCGTACCGAGTGCCAGGAAGTCGGCGCCGGCGACATTGCCGCCGTTGTGGGCATCGACCGCACCGATATCGGCGATGTCTACACCGACCCCGAGAATCCCGTCGAGCTCGAGCCCATCGAGATCGACCCGCCGACCCTGTCCATCGTCTTTGAGGCTTCGACCTCCCCGCTCGTCGGCCGCGACGGCGATATCGTTGGCGCCCGTCAGCTCAAGGAGCGCCTGTTCAACGAGGCCGAGAACAACGTGACCATGAAGATCGAGGAGCTCGAGGACAAGAGCGGCGTCGAGGTCTCGGGCCGCGGCATTCTGCACCTGTCCGTTCTGATGGAGTCCATGCGCCGCGAGGGCTTTGAGTTCCAGGTCGGTCGTCCGCGCGTTCTGTTTAAGAAGGACGAGAACGGCAACAAGATGGAGCCTGTCGAGCAGGCCGTCGTCGAGTGCCCGGACGAGTACTCGGGCAAGGTCGTTGAGGTCTTCGGCACCTCCGGTGGCATCATGACGAGCATGGATACCTCGGGCATCGTGACGCACCTTGAGTTTAAGATTCCGACGCGTGGCATCATGGGCCTTAAGAACCGCATCATGAACGTCACCCACGGCGAGGGCGTGTTCTACCACACCTTCCTGGAGTACGGTCCCTACGCCGGCGAGATCGGCAACCGTCAGAACGGTGCCATGATCTCCATGACCACCGAGAAGGCCGTTGCCTATGCCCTGGGCACGCTGCAGGAGCGCGGCCAGCTGTTTGTTGAGCCGGGCACCGAGTGCTACGAGGGCATGATCGTGGGCGAGCGCAGCAAGGCCGGCGACATGGTCGTCAACATCGCCCGTACCAAGAACCTGGGCAACCAGCGTTCCTCGACCTCCGATATTTCCGTGCAGCTGGTGCCGCCCCGCACCTTCTCGCTGGAGGAGGCGCTGGAGTACATCGCCGATGACGAGCTGGTGGAGATCACTCCCAAGAATATTCGCCTGCGCAAGCGTCTGCTCAATGCCACCGACCGCAAGAAGGCCGCCGTCCGTGCCGGTCAGGTCAACAAATAAGCGCCGGGCTTTATAGCGACTAACAAGAAAGGGCGTCGACCGCGATGGTCGGCGCCCTTTTTGGTGCAAGGGGACAGGTTCGTTTGCACCACAGCTGGGGCGACTATCCCTCCGATCGGCCTTCCAGTCAAAGTTAAATTGTTTAAACATATACATAATTTCACTGAATATAGCCGGTATGATACAAAACTGTTAACAGGTAAATATCAACTGGTATTAAATTAAAAGACCTCTTTACCTGCGGTTTACATGACTGGTATCTATATTGTATTTTATGCATTGTGGCATAGACGAACCGTCTTAGAAGTTGCTCCCCAGTGGGTTCTTGCAATGCGCTAGGTAGGTTCTCGTTGATGTTGGGGTTTGTGTTCGGTCCGACGATTCGCCGTATTCCACAACGTGTTGTAGGAATTAGGGGACAACTATGGACGCACACCGCTCACGGTCGCTGGGTATGGCGGCCCTGATCTTCATTTTGATTAGCCTCACCGCCGCAGTTTTTCACGGTGCAGCCCCCGTGCGCGCCGAGGATGCGACGACGCCGACGCCGATTGTGATTGATGAGAATACGGCGGACGTTACGGTTGAGCTGTATACCATTGTCGAGAACCGTAAAGTGCCTTTGAGTGATACTGACGTGCTTTCGACCGACACACTCTACGGTTCGTTTAGCGCGGACTTTAGGTCGGACCATACCCCGAGCTCGGCGCAAAATGTTGCGGAGTACTCTCTTCCGAGCAATGTTAAGTTATTGAAGGATGAAGGCGGGCCGCTCTATGACGGTTCGGGCAAAAAGGCTGGCACCTGGAAGTGCGAGAATAATAAGCTGATTTTCGCTTTTGACCAAAACTGGATTAATACGAATCCGTCCGATGTTCATGTTGGTGTTGATTTTTCATTCAAGCTGGCAAATGAGAACGTTGGCTCCGGCGATACAACAAAAGTCGAATTTCCCGGAACGGCCGGAATTGACATTGCGACCAGGGACGGCGCTGTGACGGGAGAGAAAAAAGGACAGTTCGTCCCTCAAAACGGCGGCGAGGGAAAAGTAACATGGACCCTTAATCTCGAGGTCCAGTCCTATGCTCACAATGTCCAACTCACTGATGTGCTTGGTGAGAATTTTTCGTTTGTGCCTGGGTCGTTTAAGTTGAAGGGCGAGACGCTCGAGCAACAGCCGAGCATTGAGGGGCAGACCGCGACTTTGAGCCTGGGTGACTTGTCCAAGGGGACCTATACGGTTACCTATGATTCGGTGATGAATCCGAATGTTTCTGTGAACAACTATGATTGGATTAATGAGCTCAGCGGTTCAAAAAACAAAGCCGACTGGACATGGGGCCAAAACAAAAAGGAATCAAGCGGTTGCGAAGGCGTGGTAGCAAATCGGTTTCGCTATGACATGATCCAGAAGAGCGACGGCACCGGAACGCCGTCCGATATCAAATGGATTGTTACGCTCAACAACGGTGATATCAAAACCGACATGAATGGCTATACATTCACCGACACACTGGACAAGAAACAGAAATATATAGGCAGCTATACGGTTTATAGGGGACTTAACAAGAGCGAAAAGGTTGATGAAGGCAATCTTAGCAGTTCTGCCGAGACATTTAGTTATACGTTCCGCGATCTGAAAGAAGCAGAAAAGTACCAGCCTTATCAGATTGAGTATCATACCCAAATGACCGATCAGAACTCGTATGATCCCGTCACGAATACGGCAGAAATCAAGCGAGAGGGAACGACGTCCCCATCAGGAACAAGCAAAGCAACGTTTAGGCGCGGGATCGTTGAGCAGCTGATTACCAAGGAACTGATATCGCATGGCGAAAATGGTCACGCTACCTGGACTACTCATGTAAAGATTCCCGAGACGGTCGATGTGTCCCAAGTTCAGATTCTGGACACGTTCAAAAGCACGTATCTGCAGCACCTTAAAGTCGAATCACTGGCCGTAAAAATCGGTGATACCACGCTCTCCGAGGGGGCTAGCACGAGTGGAGACTATTATTTCTACACTCGTGATAAGGTAGAGCGCGGCAACAAGATTAACTTTAATATTCAGTTGCGTGCCACCGAGACGGTAATGAGAGAGCTCAGGGCCAACGAATACCAGATTGATGTTGTGTACACGACTGCGACTGATAACCTTGACGGACAGTACTGGAATCTGGCGGCCGTGCAGTTTCCATTTGCCGGAAAGGACTTCAAGCAGTACTCGTCAGAGCCGTATTACATCGTCAATAACTCTGAGACCCCTGACGTTGACAAATCATCGGATGGATATACGTGGGATGGCAAATTTGATTGGTCGAAGGTCGAGCCCGGTTCAACTGAAAAGGGTGCCTGGATTGCGACGTGGACGGTTTGCGCCAACCGCTATAAGACTCCTGCTAATCAATTCTATGGTGCTGGGAAGCTTGACGGTCAGCCCATAACGATTAAGGATACCTTGCCGGCGGACGGAACTATGAGTTATGTTCCCGGATCGGCCACATATACGCTTTATGCGAATCCCTATGACGAGCGTAGGGAAGCCGAACGTGAAGTGGCGAATCGGAGTGTTGAAGGGAGCGTTTCGGGTAATGAAGTTACCTTCTCCATTCCCACAACGGAACTCAAAAACTATGCCGGCTTTGCCAAGCTTACGTATAAAACGGCAATAAAGCGCAGCGTGCTCAACACTTCTACGAACTCGACTACTCTCAAAAACTTGGCCAGTGCCGAGTCGGGGAGCAAGACGTTCGACTCCGGTAGGGGAACCGTCACCATTAAGAACAACGTACTGCAAAAGACCGGAGATCAGGTCGCTAACAGCAACCGTATCAAATACACCATCTGGGTTAACGAGTCAGCGGTTGACCTTAAGAGCGACAGCGGCTTCCTTGAGCTTGTCGATGTCATGGATGCAAAGTGCACGCTGGTGACGGATTCGGTCAAGGTGTACCAATTCGATGGAACGGGCTGGAGTTTGCTTAGCTCGAATCAATATCGTGTCGGTGCCCAGGCCGTTCCCGATCAATCGGGCTCGACTTGTACAAAAATGACGCTTACGGTACCTGACGAGGAGTATCTCAAGGTTGAATACGAGATTATTCCTGCGGGCAATACGGGCGAGCAAGTTTCACTGACCAACAAAGCGTCTCTTAAGGGCGACCTCGAGGCCAATGCCGGCCATTCAAAAGACTGGGAAATTCAAAAGCTGAATGGTTCGGCTGTCGGTAGCGGTGGCGGTATCACGGTGACCAAGGTCGATGCGAGCGATATTACAAAGAAATTGCCCGGTGCCGAATTTACGCTTTATGAGGTCAATATGGACGAGGCTCTGAAGTCGGGCGTTGACGGCGCCATGACTGAGTTTCAGAAGGTCACGACTAATAGCAATGGTGAGGCAGCGTTTGGATCTGCGGGCAATAAGATGAAGGCCTATACGCTGTACTGTCTCAAAGAAACCACCGCGCCCGAGGGCTATACTGCGATTTCCGAACCCATATGGATTATGTTGAAAGGGCAAGACGAGCAACAATACAGAGATGCCCTTGCTCAGGTAGAGAGCTTGAAGTGGGCGTGTCCCGTCGTCAAGACCCCGACGGCTAGTACTGGCATTATGGTTTCTGACGAACCGTATAGTGGGCAGGCTGAGATTTCTGCCGTCAAGTCGCTCCAAGGCTCGACTTTGCAGCGGGATCAGTTTGAATTTGTGCTTAAAGATGCAAATCACAAGGTTCTCAAGACAACCAAGAACGATGCAAACGGCAATATCAACTTTGTTCTGGATTACACCGAGGAGGGGACCTATAAGTACTTTATCTCCGAGGTCGTCCCCGAGGGCGCGGTGAATGGTGTCAAAGACCACATCACCTACGACACAACCGAGCACGAGGTTGAGGTTGTTGTGACTAATGGCGAGGGGAAACTCAACGCCACCGTCACCTACGATGGCACCTCTTCGACCCCGCCGACCTTTACTAACAGGTATTCGACCACGCTTCCCGAGGCGGGCGGGGCTGGCTTGACTATGACGTATCTGGCTGGTGCATCGCTGCTGTGTTTTGCTGCGACGTGGATGCATGCTCGTCGCCATCGCGATCAAGGTCGAGGTGGTAGCCGTGAGTAGGCTTAACCGCCGCTTGTTGGCTGCCGCGACGATAATCATGGTCGCTATTCTGTCTTTCGCGATTGCCCCTGGGGCGGCCCGTGCTGCCGACACCGGAGCCATTACGGTGGACGGTACGGTTGCGACGCGGTATGACGCGCACCAGCTCTTTTCGGCGACCGTTGTCGACGATGACGATGTCGACCAAAAGGTTGCAACCGATGTAATGTGGGCGAATGACACGGTTCGTCAAGCTGTGCTTCCGGTGCTTCATGACGCGGGGCTTGATAGCTCGGCCTCGACGGCGCAATCGGCAGCCGAATGGATGAATGCCGACGGACACATGACGACGGCGCTGATGGCAAAACTTGCCAGAGCAATTTGCAAAGTCGGTGTCCCTTCTGTGACCCTTAACGCGGGCACGACGGCCGAGCTGCCCTGCGGCTACTGGCTCATCGTCGCCAAAGACGACGTCATCTCCCAAAACGAGGCCGGCACCGCGCCGGTCATGGCCCTGGTCGGCGGCAGCGCCGTCACCGTCAAGCCCAAGGCCGCGACGCCCAAGGTGGCCAAGCACGTGCTGGAGGACGGCACCGCCGCCTGGGGCAAGGCCGCCGACGCCACGGTCGCAGACGACCTGTACTGGCGCCTCTCGGCCACGGTCCCGGCGGGGCTCACCGCCTACGACACCTATGCGGTGCAGTTCGTCGACACCATGAGTGCGGGGCTCGACCCCTCCAAGGTCGCCGCGAGCATGCACGTGTACGTGGCGGCAGGGACGGACGGCGGCTTCGACGCCGTCGCATGTGAGGGCGTCGAAGCCAGCTCGACGCCGGCTAAAGGGTGGACGGACATTACTTCACGGTGCAAGGTCTCGGTCGAAGGCAATGCCTTCACCGTGCGCACCGGCGACCTCATCGCCGCGCTCGGCGGGGCCGACGCCTTTACCGCGGGCGCCCGCGTGGTTGCTGTCTACAATGCGCCGTTGGGGGCCAACTGCAATCGAGGCGCTACCAAGGGCAACCCCAACGAGGTCTACCTGCGCTACCCGCGCTCTCCCCTCGCCGACCAGTCCGGCGACGCCGGATTCACCCGCACGCCGAGCGATGACGCGTGCGCCTACACCTGGGGTCTCAGTCTGATCAAGCGCTCAAGCACGGACGATAAACCGCTCGCGGGCGCCAAACTGCGCATCATCGATGACCGCTGGCGCATCCTAACGACTGACGGCTCGTGGTCGACGGATGTCGACGCGTGCGTCACCACGGGCGCGGACGGCCATGTGGAATTGAGCGGTGTGGACGCGGGTGTTTACACCGTCGAAGAGGTCGCGGCTCCCAAGGGATACACCGCCTTTGAGGGCAGACGAACGGTAACGGTTACGTCCGAGGGATTGGACGTTAAGCAGGTGGCAGCTGCGAAGCCCAAAGTGACCGTGTCGGCCGAAAGCCCTCTGCGGGTTGATACCGCCGATGCCGGGACGGGTTCGATTGAGCTGTCGGTGCTCAACACCCCAAGTAAAGAAGTAAGTCGAGGCTTTATGCCCTCGACGGGAGATAGAACGTTGGTGCTGGTGGCGGCTTTGGCTGCCATCGGAGTGGCGGCTATTGTTGTCGCGCTCGTCATCAAGCGGGGAGGAAGTCGCCGTGAAAAATAATTGTCCCCCCCCCTTGCTCAATGGCGTACTGCCTCCGTAGCGAGTGACGCGCAGGTCTACCGACCTGATGATCATTGGTTTTGAAAAAGTTACTAGAGAACCCTCCAAGAAAGAGGACCAAACATGAAGGCAACCAAGAACATCGCACGCCTGGCAGTGACAGCAGGCCTCACAGCAGCGTTGAGCTTCGGCGGCGTCATGGCCCCGGTGACCATGGCGTTTGCTGAGGTTGGGTCGACGGTCCCGGCCAACAGCATCAAGATCAGCCCCTCCAAGGGCAATGAAACCAACAAGTACAAGGCGTACCAGATTTTCAAGGCCAATGTTGTCGATGAAAAGGATGGCAAAGTCGTTTCGAATGTTGATTGGGCGAGTGGGAAGGCAGAGCAAGCGGTTCTCGGCTACCTTAAAACGGTGACCGGGTCCGGCATTACTGATAGCTCTACCGCACAGAATGTCGTCGATTATCTGTCCAAATGCACCTCTGGAACTGGCAGCACAACTGCTATCACGAATGACAATCTGTTTAACGGATTGGCAAAGGAGGTCGAAAAGAGCGTGGATCAGACGAAGGGATCCTTTGGCGCTGGCGATGTTTTTACGCCCACGGATGACGAGGGCAACGTCTCGCAAGGATACTATCTCTTTGTGACCGATACGACCTCAATTGCCGGGGACGATACGAAGGATACCAGTACGGCCACCTCGCCGATTTTCGCCATTGTAGGCGCTCGAGGTGTTACGGTCGCCGAGAAGACCAACATTCCTACAGTCAGCAAGGCTGTCATGGATGACAAGGATCAATCTTGGGAAACAGGGGCCAAAGGCGACCCCAATAAGGCCGCTGACTCAGCTATGGACGATTGGGTCGATTATAAACTCGTCGGTACGGTTGCGAGTAATATCGACACCTATAGCGACTATAACTACCGCTTCACGGATAAACTGCCCAAGTCCATGACGCCCAAGTTCGTTGATGACAATGAGAATAATGTTCCGGATGTCACGGTTAAGATCGGCAACCAGACCGTTAAGAATGATGACGAGCATGGCTACACTAAAAACTTCTCGAATACCAACGAGCTTACCGTTAACTTCAAGAATCTTAAGGATTGCGTTGACGCTAAAGGTGCCCCCATTACCGTCAACGCTGACTCGAAGGTGACCGTCGAGTACAAGGCCAAGCTCGACTCCTCCAAGATTTTCGACAGTAATAATGTCATTAAGGATGAATTCGAGGGTCTCATCGGCAAGGCCCAGACTAATACGGTTAAGCTAACTTATTCTAACAATCCGCATATCATTGATGGTGTTGGCACTACGGTTGTGCACCCTGCCTACGACTACACCTATGGCATCGATGTCACCAAGGTGGGCAGCGATGTGGATGGAAATGGTAAGCATCCTGCCCTCCGAAACGTCGAGTTCACTCTGCAGGAAGTTGTTAACGACAGCGTTCAAGAGCAATACATCGATGCTAAGGGCGTGAAGCACAGCAAAGATGAGAATGTCACGCTCAAGACGAACCAGGATGGCGAGATTAACGTCGTGGGTCTTGATGAAGGCACCTATATCCTTAAAGAGGTTAAGCCGGCGCCTGGCTACAATAACTCCGCTTCCAAAGGTGTCACGTTTACCATTGCCCGCGGGACGCTTAAGCAGGATGGCTCCGCAGTGACTCCCGACAAGGATTCTGCCAACGTTACTGCTGCTGATGGTGTCATAAAGGCCGATTCTGCCGCCGTATCTACCGGCAAGCTCAGCTTTACCATTATCGACAAGAAGGGCTCTGGCCTCCCACTCACCGGTCTTAATGGCGTGACCTTTACTTGGATCGCTGGTGGCGCGGTGCTGTGCATTGGCGTGGCGCATCTCATCCGTAGTCGTAAGCGCGACGATGGCTCTGAGGAGTAGTTGTTCGCCTCGACTATCAATACGAGACATGAAAAAGCGGGGCACCCGGTCGATGCGATCGGGTGCCCCGCTTCGTTTGTTGGTGCAAAGAAACCTGACCCTTTTACACCACCATAAAGGTGCCTGTCCCCTTTGTGGTGGTTGGCGGCTAAGCGGTGGGGAGTTCCGGCGTATTAGCCGGCTGCTGCGGCTTGAGGTGGGCGTTGCGCCAGATGATCTGGATAACGTAGCCGAGCGTGAAGACAAAGGCCACGCCGCTGATGAAATCGCCTACGAGGGGGATTGCCGTAAGCGCGCCTGCGATCACGCCACCCACGGCTGCCATGGCGTAGCGGTTCTGGTTGTGTCCGACCATGCGGGCGATTGCGCACCCCGCAAAGGCACTCGACACCAACGCGATGCCGATAACGCCGCACAAGAGGGCTCCGGCAAGCGACAGGCCAGCGATAGAGATAATCAGCAGTAGGACGGCGGGGACGACAGCAATCGTACCCAGAAGACCGCTCACCCACAGGGGAATGGGGCGCTGGTGGAGCATGCCGGCGGCGCTGGCGGTCGCGCGCGGAAAGACGAGCTCGAGCAGCAGAGCGACAAAGCAGGTCGAGAGTGCCGCGGCGACGATACCGCCGATGACATCGTTAACAGTGGAAGTATCCTCGTTCTCGGTGCGGTCGATCTTGAGCGCGCCGACCTCGGCTCCCGCAGCGCGCTCGGGGTCCTCGGAGACGTGCGCGTTCACGGTGCCGGTGATGTGGGCGTTTTTGCCCAGGATGAGCTTGTCGGCCCAAACCTCGACATCGCCCTCGACGGTGCCATCGATGGTCACCGTATCGCCCGCAAGCGCTGCCGACTTGGTAGAGCCGCGCAGGGCAACCGTCTCGCCTATCGCATAGAAACAGTTGGCGGTACTGTCGGAATTGAGTACGACATGCTGACCGACGACCGTGACGCTGCCATCAACCGTGGTCTTGGCAATGTCGATGGTGCGTGCCGCCAGACGGACGGCGCCACCCACCGTGCAGTCGCGGATGGAGAGACTCTCGCCTGCCGCAATTATGTCACGGCCGATGGACGCATCGTCCAGGTTGAGGCTCTGACCTGCCCAGTACAGGTCACCCTCGACACCGGACGGATTGGAGTCGTTGTCGGTTGCAAGTACGTTGCCTGCCGTGTCCGTGCCGGCGAACGACGCCGTGGGAAGCGCGGTGAGCGCGAGCGCGATGAGCGCGAATAGGATGGTGATGCGGCCCCATGCTTTACGGCGCTGGGTCAACGGGAATTGATTGCAGGGCATAGTGAATCCTTCGTTAGATACTCGGCATATATCTAACAGGGTACCCAACGTGCGAGCGCTCTAAAAGAACCTCTCGGTTGCATTTCGAAGGGTCGTGCCGCGCTGTCTACTTTTTACGGTGCAAGAAGCGCGCGATGTCCTCTTCGGTGGGGCTTTTGATGTCAAAGCGCAGCGAGAGCCAGCGCAGGCCCATGGTCACGACAACGCATACGACCAGCGCAGCGACATTGCTCATGATGCCGCTCATAACGAGACACACGTAGCTTGTCGATCCGGCGATGGCCGCGATGGCATAAAAGTTAGTGCGCTGGAAAATGCCCGGCACCACACCCATAAAACCATCTCGCAGCATGCCGCCGCCCACCGCGGTAAAAAAGCCCATCATGATGCAAACGACGGGTGCAAACCCGTAGACCAGTGCCTTGTCTGCGCCGGTTGCCGCATAGATGCCGACCGAGATGATGTCGAGCAGGGGAATGAGTTTGTCGGGCTTATCGACGATTGCCGGGAAGATGTAAATGATGGCCGCCGTGGCGATGGAGAGCGGCAGCGCCATTGGTTGGTTGAGGATGTAGACGTTGCCGACCTGGAGTGTCATGTCGCGCAAAAGACCGCCGCCCAGACCGCAGACTACCGCGAGTGCGACCGCGCCCACCAGGTCGAGCTTGTGTTCGCGCGCAACCAGCACACCCGAGATCGATGCGGCGACAACGGCGAACATCTCGAGCCAAAATGGGATGGCGACCATGGCATCCGAGGCGTGTGAGGTAACGGTTATAGCGGCGACGACGGGCAAGATGGGGTCCTTTGGATCGTGGGTTTAGACAATGCCCGTACATAGTACATGGTTGGCGGGCGTGGCGACCCTATTGCTCGGTAAACGGTCGGGACCGGGTGGGGGCGTGGCGTTGCTGGAATGCCAGGGGTCCAGAACATGTACGTCACCCTCCAAAAACGACATTTTCCGACATCTTTGGAGGCTGACGTACATGTTTGGATTGAGCTCACAGCATGAGTGAGTTGATTTACTCACATCCGGTATATTTCCCCACTTCAACGGACATAAGAGTTGGATACCGGCTCAGAGCGAGAGGTCCTCAATGGATACCCCTGTTCTCATTTCGCATAAAACCGCATGGCTTGTCCATCATGCACCCCAGAATTTGGTTCAGTCTCTTGCGCGGCACGACTACCAGATAGGCGCACAAGGCATCTCCACCCAGCAACGTGTTGCGCGCATACGACAGGCCCTTACCGACTGTGGCATTCCGTCCGATATGCTTAAGACTATCGATATCGCGGTTGTATTCGAATTTGAGCGAATTCGTACCAAAGGCGTCGTTTGCCACATTCTTGGACAAAATCTTCCCTACGAGCATATTAACGAGTTGACGCCCGGCATCTTTATCACCGACGAAGCCTTCACCTTCGTGCTCGCCGCCGAATGGATGGATAGGATCGAATATCTCGAATATGGCTATGAAGTTTGTGGCGATTATCGCATGAGGCTCAATCCCGCCGACCCTTATGCCGAGCAACCAGCCACTTCCTCCAAGGATGAAATAACCGAACTGCTCGATCGGCACCCCGGCAAACCCGGTGCCACGCGTGCACGGCTCGCGCTCAGGCACATCTACGATCACTCGGCCTCGCCTATGGAGACCGCTTCGGCAATCGCCCTCTCGCTCCCAACAAGCGAAGGCGGCGTTGGCATCCGAGGTATCGAACTCAACAAACCGCTCGAGATCCCTCAACGTCTCTGGCATTGCGCCAAAGCTCGAACACTCAAAATCGATGCGCTCGTGACCTACAAGCGCAGGGAGCTCGGTATCGAATATAAGGGCGGTTTTCACGATGAGCTCGAGCGCAAGGGAGCAGATGCGGAGCGAGAGGCCGTTCTCTCCCAAATGGGATATCGAATCGTTACGCTCACTTCGGCTCAGTTCGGCAGCCAGCTCGCCTTTCACCGCGCCATGAACAACATTCGCGAAGCGCTCGGCATGCCTCGCTGTACCGACACCGGTTACCAGCGAGAGCAAAACGAACTACGCAAGGCGCTAATCCGCAACTGGAAAGGCATGCGAGACGAAGAGGCGCCTTCCGAATAGTGCCACTCCCGTGAGCTCAATCCAAACGTGTACGTCAGCCTTCAAAGATGCCGAAAAATGTCGGTTTTGGAGGGTGACGTACATGTTTTTGAGGGAAAGGCGGGATCGAGACGTATCTCGATAACAAAAAAGCCCCCGTTGCCGGGAGCTTTCTCAACCAAAATGGCGGAGGAGGAGGGATTCGAACCCTCGTGACCTTATACAGGCCAAACGGTTTTCGAGACCGCCGCATTCAACCACTCTGCCACCCCTCCGCGTGGGGTAAAAACAAAGCAGGCTCGAAGGCCTGCTTTGGAATTAACTGGCGGAGAGTCAGGGATTTGAACCCTGGAGACGCTTTTGACGCCTACACGATTTCCAATCGTGCTCCTTCGGCCACTCGGACAACTCTCCGTTAAATGCGAAAGTCAGTATACACGAGGAATCGCAAAGTGCAAACAGAAAAGTTGGCATTTTTTAAAACGCTTGGCCGCGCTTGTCGTTGCAGTGGGGTTTGAGGTGCCAAAAAACGGCTTCCGACCAGCGTGGTTGATTAACTCAATTGTTCAAAAGGGGTATTCATAAGCGACTTGGCAATGAATTTAAAAATCTTTGGGTGGTGCTGTGGGCCACTGGTATGCATTTTGCGACCACAGCCTTGTGCCCGCTGACCTGCGGCTTGGCTCAGCTTGTCCCCACGGCACCGTATCTTGAACACAGATCCGTCAAGCATTTGGTCAGCATTTGGTTGGAATGCGCATGAAGTGCCGTGTGAGCATGGACATATGTGGAGGTCATGAGGTTGTAGCTGCATATTCTTGCAGCCTAGGAGGTTGAAAGATATTATTACCAAGTCTTTTCCTGCTTCAGGCGCACCTTCACGACCTGAAGCCACATTTGCCCAGAGGAGGTGACAATATGAAGGCTTATGAACTGCTGTTCTTTGTTGACCCGTCGCTCGACCCCGAGACTCGTCTCGCTGTTATGAAGCGTATCGATACCACGATCGCTGAGGGCGCTGGCAAGGTCGACTCCGTTGACGAGTGGGGCAAGCGCAAGCTCGCCTACGAGATCAACGACCTCACCGATGGTGACTACACCCTCATCAACTTCCACGCAGATCCTACCCAGATCGCCGAGCTTGATCGCGTCCTGCGCATCACCGACGCTGTGGTCCGCCACATGATCGTCCGTCGCGACGACCAGGAGTAAGACTGTCGTTTTGGACTGGGCTTGTGCCCCAAGAGGAAGTAGTGAGTTATGAGCATCAATCGAGTGAACATCACCGGTAACCTCACCCGCGATCCCGAGCTGCGCGCCACCGCCGGCGGAACCCAGGTTCTGTCCTTTGGCGTCGCCGTGAACGATCGTCGCCGCAACGCGCAGACTGGCGAGTGGGAGGACTATCCCAACTTTGTCGACTGCACCATGTTCGGCACCCGCGCCGAGGCCGTGAGCCGTTTCCTGGCAAAGGGAAACAAGGTCGCGATCGAGGGCAAGCTGCGCTACAGCTCTTGGGAGCGCGACGGTCAGCGCCGGAGCAAGCTTGAGGTCATCGTCGATGAGATCGAGTTTATGAGCTCCCGTGGTGGCCAGGGCGGCTACGATCAGGGCGGTTACGCCCCCGCAGCTCCCGCGCCCGCAGCACGTCCTGCCGCACCGGTGGCTACGCCGCCCGCGGTCGACGTCTACGATGAGGACATCCCGTTCTAAGGGTTGTTCACCTATTTTTGAGTGAGAGGCGGCTTCGGTTCGCCGAAGTAGCCAAATGAAAGGTATTTTGACATGGCTAATGATTTTTCTGCACGTCAGCCGCGTCGTAAGTACTGCCAGTTCTGCAAGGAGAACACTGAGTTCATCGACTATAAGGACACTCAGCTTCTCCGTAAGTACATGACCGACCGTGGCAAGATCAAGCCCCGTCGCGTCACTGGCGCTTGCACGCAGCATCAGCATGACATCGCCAACGCCATCAAGCGCGCCCGCGAGATGGCTCTCCTGCCGTACACCGTCCCCGTGGTTTCCTCTCGTGGCAACCGCGATCGCGGCTAAGAAGGGAGACGCATCATGAAGGTTATTCTTCTCGATGAGATCAAGGGCAAGGGCGGCGAGGGTGACGTCGTAGAGGTCGCTCAGGGTTACGCTGAGAACTTCCTGTTCCCCAAGAAGCTCGCTGTTGCCGCCACCAAGGGCAACCTCAAGCAGCTTGACGAGCGTCGCAACAACATCGCCAAGCGCGAGGCCGTCCGTCTGGCTACCGCCAACGAGACCAAGGCTGCCTTCGAGGGCAAGACGGTCACCGTTGACGTCAAGGTCGGCGACGAGGGCATCCTCTTTGGCTCCGTTACCGCCGCTATGATCGCTGACGCCATCAAGGCTCAGCTCGGTATGGACATCGACCGCAAGCGCGTCGAGCTCGGTAAGCCCATCAAGGTTGCCGGTGCCCACACCGTTGCCATCTCGCTGTACCGCGAGATCAAGGCCGAGGTTGTCGTTCTCGTCGGCGTTACCGCCGAGGAGCTCGCTGCCGAGGCTGAGGTCGAGGAGGCCGCTGAGGTCGCCGAGGCCGAGACCGCCGAGGTCGAGACTGAGGCTGCTGCCGAGTAGCATTTGCTGCAACGCAACAATCTTGTTCTAAGAAGGGCGCTCTGGGAAACCAGGGCGCCCTTTTGTTTTTTGCGCTGAGTGAGTGTCATGGTGAACGTTGCGTCGAAGTCCTATATACAGGACCGTTCATCCGTTTGGTTCGGTGATGATTGGCGGCGCGCGGCGCGTTTTGGGACCGTGGCTGATACTATGGATGCTCGCAAGCGATATGAATGAGGATGCTCATGGCATATGACGATAGGGAGACCGGGCTGACGGTTGAGGACCGCGGCTCCAAGTTGGGTCTTCCCCAAAACCAAGATGCAGAGGCCAATGTACTGGCCGCTATGCTGCTATCGCCCGAGGTGGTCGAAGAGGCCCAGGTCGAGCTGCAGCCCGATGACTTCTACCGGCCCATTCATAAGACCATCTATACCGCGATGGTCGATATGTACAACAGCCGCATTCCCATCGACTCCATCTCGCTGATCGATTACCTGCGAAGCATCAACAAGCTTGATGCCGTGGGCGGCGAGGCCTACATTTTGGAGTTGATGGGTCAGACCCTGTCGCTCGTCAACTGGCAGCACCATGCCGCTATCGTTCGCCGCGATTCGATGCTGCGTGAGCTGATCGGCGCCACCAACGAGATCAACGCGCTGGCCTATAACGCTCCCACCGATACCAAAGAGGTCGTGGAGCTGGCCGAGAGCAAGTTGCTCAAGGTCACGGCGCGCGAGGTCAAGTCGAGCTACAAGACGCTGACCGAGTTTATGGTCGAGGCCTATAACGAGGCCGAGGAAGTGTGCCAGGCAGGCGGCCAGGCTGCGGGCGTGCCCACGGGCTTCCCGTCGCTCGACCGCATGCTCATGGGTTTTCGCGAGGGCCAGCTCATCATCATCGGTGCCCGCCCTGCTGTGGGTAAGACGTCGTTCGCCCTGAATCTGGCGCTCAACGCTGCCGCGGCCGGTTATACCGTCGGCTTCTTCTCGCTGGAGATGTCGGGCAAGGAAATTGCCCAGCGTCTGATTTGCGCCTACGCCATGATTTCGATCAGTGACTTCCGCATGGGCCGCATTAGCCCCGAGCAGTGGGCCAATATCAACGAGGCCACGCAGACCTTGTCCAAGCTCGATATTCTGATTGACGATACGCCCGGCACCACAGTGACCGAGATTCGCGCCAAGAGCCGCCGCATGCTCCACAACAAGGAGAAGGCCATCATCATCCTGGACTACCTGCAGCTGGTGAGTCCTCCGCCGGGACGCCGCTCCGAGAGCCGTACCGTCGAGGTCTCCGAGATGTCGCGTGGTCTGAAGATCATGGCCAAGGAACTCAAGATCCCGCTCATCGCGCTGTCGCAGCTCTCGCGTCAGGTCGAATCCCGTACCGGCAAGCGCCCGCAGCTTTCCGACCTTCGTGAATCGGGCTCCATCGAGCAGGACGCCGATATCGTTATGTTCTTGGACCGCTCCGCCGACGAGGCCGAAGCCTCGCGCGACGATCGACCCGACGAGGGCGTTACGCGTATCGTCGTGGCCAAGAACCGTTCGGGCCCGATCGGCGACGTCGACCTGATGTTCCTGCCGGCATCCACCAAGTTCTATGAGCTTGATGGGGCACATGCCGAGGAGTAGGACAGGCGCCCGTTGCACGGGTATACTGGGAATGTTTTGTGCTTCTGCGTGCCGGCGTGGCGCGTAGACAGTCCATGAATGTAAGGAGTAAACATGCCGTCAACCGTTTTGGTCGGTGCCCAGTGGGGCGATGAGGGCAAGGGTAAGATCTGCGACCTGGTCGCCGGCGACTTCGATGCCGTCGTGCGCTACTCGGGCGGCAACAACGCCGGCCACACCATCGTCGTCAACGGCAAGAAGTACGGCCTGCACCAGGTGCCCTCCGGCATCATGTATTCCGACCATGTGTCGGTGATCGGTAACGGCTGCGTCGTCAACCCCAAGGTTGTCCTTGAGGAGATCGACATGTTTGAGGCCGACGGCATCACCACCAAGAACCTCAAGATTAGCGGCAACGCGCATGTCATCATGCCGTACCACATCGACCTGGATGGCGCCTTTGAGCAGAAGCTCGGCAAGAAGAACATCGGTACCACCAAGCGCGGTATCGGTCCGTGCTATCAGGACAAGATGGCCCGCATTGGCCTGCGCATGCAGGATATGCTGGACGAGGCGCTGTTCCGCGACAAGCTGGAGACCGCTCTCGCCCGCGTGAACCCCGAGCTTGAGCTCATCTACAACCTGCCCACCTACACCGTGGACCAGATTTGCGACGAGTACCTGCCCATGGCCGAGCGCCTGCGTCCCTACATCACCGAGACGAGCCTGCTGCTCAACAACATGATCGATGAGGGCAAGGACCTGCTGTTTGAGGGCGCCCAGGCGACGTTGCTCGACATCGACCACGGCACCTATCCGTACGTGACGTCTTCCAACTGCACCGCCGGCGGCGCCATCACCGGCTCCGGCGTGGGCATGAAGAACGTCGACCGCGTGCTGGGCGTCATGAAGGCCTATATCACCCGCGTCGGTTCGGGCCCCATGCCCACCGAGCTTTCCTATGAGTCCGAGGCCGGCCACACGCTGACCGAGGAGGGCTATGAGTACGGTGTGACCACCGGTCGCCGTCGTCGCTGCGGCTGGTTCGACGGCCCCATCGCCAACTACGCCTCACGCGTCAACGGCCTCACCGATATCGCCCTGACTAAGCTCGACGTGCTTTCGGCCTTCGACACCATCAAGGTGTGCGTGGCCTACGACGTCGATGGCGAGCGCTACACCAGCGTGCCCGAGCATCAGGTGCGCTTTGAGCATGCCAAGCCCATCTACGAGGAGCTCCCCGGCTGGAAGTGCGACATCACCGGTTGCCGCAGCTTTGATGAGCTGCCGCAGGAGGCTCAGGACTACGTGGCGTTTATCGAGGATCTGGCACACACCCGCGTGACGTTCATTGGCGTCGGCGCCGGTCGCGAGCAGATCATCAACCGATTCTGGAAGTAATCGGGACTATTTGGTTATTGCGATATACCCCTTTGCAGCCCAAGCGGGCGGCCGAGGGGTATATTTGCTTGCAAAGGGCTCGCGCGGAGCGGGCCATTCATCCATAGAGGAGGCACCCTTGAAGGCGGACACTCAAACCATCGACATCCTGTTGTTGGGCAGCGGCGGCCGTGAGCATGCTTTGGCAGCTAAGCTCGCAGCATCACCGCGCGCCGGCAAGCTCTACATCGCGCCGGGCAACGGCGGCACCGCGAGCTGCGGCGAGAACGTTGTTCTCGACGACTGCGATCCTGCGGCCGTGGCGGCGTTTGCGCAGAGCCACGGATGCGGACTCGTGGTAATTGGCCCCGAGGCTCCGCTCGTGGCGGGCGTGGCCGACGCCGTGCGCGCGGCGGGTATTCCCTGCTTTGGCCCGGGTGCCGAGGGCGCCCAGATGGAGGGCTCCAAGCTGTTCTCCAAGCAGCTCATGGAGCGCGCGGGCATTCCGACGGCAGCCTACGGCTCGTTTACCGACGAGGCTTCGGCTCTTGCTTATGTGCGTGAACAGGGCGCTCCGCTGGTCGTCAAGGCCGACGGCCTTGCCGCGGGCAAGGGCGTTATCGTGGCGACCGAACTTGAGCAGGCCGAGGAGGCCGTGCGCGAGTGCTTTGGCGGCACCTTTGGCGATGCCGGCAACACCGTGGTTATCGAGGAGATGCTGACCGGCCCCGAGTGCTCGCTTTTGGCCTTTACCGACGGCAAGACCGTGCGCCCCATGGCCACCTCGCAGGACCACAAGCGCGCGCTCGAGGGCGACCTTGGCCCCAACACCGGCGGCATGGGTGTCTACAGCCCGGTGCCCATCGTGACCGACGAGGAGCACGCCACCATGGTGAAGGTCATGGAGCAGACCGTTGCCGAGCTCACTGCCGAGGGCATCGACTACCGCGGCTGCCTGTACGGCGGCTTTATGCTCACGCCCGCCGGCCCCAAGGTGCTGGAGTTCAATGCCCGCTTTGGCGACCCCGAGACGCAGGTCGTGCTGCCACGCCTTAAGAACGACCTGGTTGAGGTCATGCTGGCCTGCGCCAACTGTGAGCTCGATCAGATTGAGCTCGACTGGCGCGACGAGTGGGCCGTGGCCGTTGTCCTGACGAGTGCGGGCTATCCCGGCAGCTACGAGAAGGGCAAGGTCATCACCGGTATCACTGAAGCCGAGGCCATGGAGAACGTGACCGTGTACCACGCGGGCACTGCTGTGGTGAACGGCCAGCTCTTGACCAATGGTGGTCGCGTGCTTGCCGTGACCGCTCTGGGCGACACGTTCGAGAACGCTCGCAACCTTGCCTACGAGGCCTGCGAGAAGATTGATTTTGAGGGTAAGACCCTGCGTCACGACATCGGCCTGCGCGCACTGCGCGGCCGCGACGCCTGGGATGCCTAAAGTCCGAGAGGAATGAGACGGATGGACGAAAAGAACGAAGAGCTCGTGGATGCGCAGATCGTCGAGGAGGACAGCCGCGTGTATGGGCACGCCGAGGGCGAACCTGGTGGCGAGGTCGCTGACGAGCCGGCGCTGGTGCTGGGCGACGATGACCCGCACGATGCCGAGCTGCACGAGAAGATTCTTTCGGAGGAGTGCGCCTGGAAGGGCAAGATCCTCGACGTCCACCGTCTTGAGGTTGAGCTGCCCAACGGTCGCCGCAGCGCCCGCGATATCGTTCGCCATCCGGGTGCGGCGGCCGTTGTGGCGCTGACCGAGAGTGGCAAGATCGTACTGGTGCGTCAGTACCGCACCGCCATCGACCGCGTGACGGTCGAGATTCCCGCCGGCAAGCTCGATCCAGGTGAGGACCCGCTCGATTGCGCCAAGCGCGAACTGCATGAGGAGACGGGCTTTAGGGCTGGTCGTATTCGCTTTTTGACGTCGATTGTCACGTCCTGCGGTTTTTGTGATGAGATCATCCACATCTACTTGGCTACCAAGCTCGAGTTTGATGCGCCCAACCCCGACGATGACGAGTTTGTCAACGTGGACCTGGTGCCGCTGCACGAGCTGATCGACGCCGTGCTCGACGGCAAGATCGAAGACGCCAAGACCGTCGTGGGCGCCTTGGCCTGCGATAGCATCGCGCACCGCTTGGGCGGAGCGGAGCTCTAGGTTACGCGGTTTTACCAAACCGCGTAACGAGTCGACGCTGCAAACGCCCCTAAGCGGCAATCTGCCTTTCAATCGTCGCTCGCGTACCGAAGTACGCGTCGCTCCTCTTTCAAGGCACCTTGCTTGCTTAGGGACGTTTTCGCTGACGCTGCCAGAACATCGGCGTTATGCTTGTTGGGACGCTTTGTTTTCAGCCTGACCGGTTCAACCGGATTTCTCACGCTATTTATTTCTCTTCGAGGATTGCATGTTTAAAAGGTTTCTCTCGTATTACGAGCCCCAGATGGGGCTTTTTGTTGCCGATACTGTTTGCGCTCTGGTGCTTGCTGCCATTGACCTTGCGTTTCCTATTATTCTGCGCAATCTGACCGGCGGGTTGTTTACCCAGGGTCAGGCTGCCATTATGCAGGCGCTCGGCATGATTGCGGTGGGTTTGGTGCTGATGTATATCATCCGTTGCGCCTGCCGCTACTTTGTGAGCTACTGGGGCCACGTGATGGGCGCGCGCATGGAGTCCAAGATGCGCGAGGACCTGTTTGCCCAGTACGAGCGCTTTAGCTTTGCGTACTTCGACTGCAACAGCTCGGGCGACATGATGAGCCGCGTGGTCAACGACCTGTTCGATATCTGCGAGGCGGCGCATCACGTGCCCGAGTGGATCATCATCTGCGGCATCGAGATTATCGGCTCGTTTGTGATCCTCTTTACCATCGCCCCGGTGCTGGCGCTCGCCATGGCCGTGGTGACGGCGGCGTTTGCGGTCATTATGTTTTGGCAGAACATGCGCATGCGCGAGGTCTTTAGCGACAACCGCAAAAAGATCAGCGGCATCAATGCGCAGCTGCAGGATTCGCTGGCGGGCATGCGCGTGGTCAAGAGCTTTGCCAATGAGGAGACCGAGCGCGCCAAATTCCGTGCCTCTAACGACCGCTACCTTTCGTCCAAGGAAAACATGTACCACGCCATGGGCGTCTATACTGCGACGTATGGCCTGCTCTCGGGCGTGCTGTACGTGATCGTGGTGCTGCTGGGTGGTTGGCTCGTTGCCCAGGGTCAGCTGCAGGCGGTCGATATGGCGACCTTTGCACTCTACATTTCGCTGTTCTGCACGCCGCTCGAGACACTCGTCAATTCGGCCGAAACGTATCAGAAGGCCATTGCCGGCTTTAAGCGCATGGACGAGGTGCTCTCGACCGCGCCGGATATCCAGGACAAGCCGGGCGCCACGGATCTGCAGGTGACCGCCGGCGCCGTGGATTATCACGACGTGTGCTTTAACTACGAGGATGTTGAGCTGGGCGAGGGCGATGCCGACGAGCGTCCCGTTATCGACCATATGGATCTGTCCATCAAGCCCGGGCAGACTATCGCTTTGGTTGGCCCTTCGGGCGGTGGCAAGTCCACGACCTGTTCGCTGCTGCCGCGCTTTTATGACGTTGCTGCCGGATCCATTAGCATCGACGGTCAGGACGTGCGCGATGTGACGCAGCAGAGCCTGCGCCGCGCCATCGGTCTGGTACAGCAGGATGTCTACCTGTTTGACGGAACAATCGGCGAGAACATCGCCTACGGCAAGCCGGGCGCCACGGCAGAAGAGATCGCCGGAGCCGCCCGTCGTGCCAACATCGATGCCTTTATCGAGTCGCTTCCACAGGGTTATGACACCGTGGTGGGCGAGCGCGGCAGCCGTCTTTCGGGCGGACAGAAGCAACGCGTTGCCATTGCGCGCGTGTTTCTCAAGAACCCCAAGATCCTGATTTTGGACGAGGCGACGAGTGCTTTGGATAACGAGAGCGAGGAGGCGGTGCAGGAGTCACTCGAGGAGCTGGCACGCGGCCGTACCACAATCATCATTGCCCACCGTCTTTCGACCATTAAGCATGCCGATGAGATTGCGACCGTTGAGCATGGTCGCGTTGTGGAGCGTGGCACGCACGAGGAGCTTCTCGCCCGTGGCGGCACCTATGCCCGTTACTATCGAATGCAGTTCGAAGGTGTGCGTGCGCACGAGCTCGACTGATTGATATGACAGGAAGTTTATGGCTGACAAGAACCCTTTGACTCCGGAAGAAGTGACGGAGTTATTCTCCGAAATCGATGCATCCGGTGTCTTGGATCCCACGCTTGCCAAAAAGCGAACCGAGCGCATGCGTGAGAAGGAGGCTGCGGCCAAGCGCGGTGACAAAGCGGCGCTAGCGCAGCTGCGCAGCGAGGACCGCGCGAGCCAGGCAAAACATATCGACCCGCTGTCCGAGGACGATCCTTCGGGTTCGCAGGTGAGTCATACCATTACGAAGACCGCGATGGCCGTGGTCATTGGTATTTTGGTGCTGATCGTGGGCATGCAGATCGGCTACGGCGTGATGCGTCGTCTGAACACCGCCAACCTGTCCGAGAGCGTTTCGGTCGATACCGTTTCGACGGCGCTGAAAGGCGGCCTTGAGTGGGGCAACGGCTTTACGCAGTTCCCGCTCGACTTTACCGTCGATGAAGCTGATGAGCGTACGGGCACGGTCGAGGTGACGGTGTTGGACACATCGTCTGCCAACGAGCTCGAGCTGCTGTCCAACGGGCAGATTCAGGCCGCTGCGCTTGCGACCAACGCGCTGCTCAACGATAAGATCGACCGCGTGGTGTATAACGTTCACGCCTATATCGACGAGAATAGCAACATTCAGCACGATTCCTTCTTTGGCATGTTTCCCGCGCGGGGTCATCAGAGCGCCATTTTGACGTTTGTGTGGACCAAGAGCTCATCCAACGCCACGAGTATCGACTGGAAGATGCGCATCGTAAGCATGGACGACACCATTGCCGAGCGCATTCAAAAACAGGTGAACTCGGTTTCGTCGCTGATCGAGGACCCGGTGGTGAGCCAGACCAAGATTGACGAGGAAAAGGCCGAACGTGACCTGGAGCATCGTCTGCATGGCCGCGAGATTTTCCGCGGCGGCAAGCCCGATCGCTCACCGTCCGATCTGCTGGAACAGGACAAGAAAAAGTAAGACGCCATCATCCCGCGTGAGCCACAAGCCCCGCGGGATGATTTTTAATCCCCGTCCCAGAAAAATCATTATGCATAGAAAGTCATAATTATCACTTTGTAAACATTTCTATGAAATTAACGCCATGAGGCATGCTTGCGGTTACAATACCGCGAGGCCTAACTACACACCTTTAAGCCGGTCCTGTGAGACCGGGAAGGAGAATTATGGCGAACAACCATATCGCGGGCGCTGCCGCCCGCACCATCGCGCCCAGCGAGTTGTGCCAGCGTATGCTGGCAAAAACCAGCAAGCGCACCTGCGGTCCCTGCATCCTGTATCTTGAGGATGGGACCATTTTTTATGGCCGTGCATGTGGTGCCGAGGGTACCGCAACCGGCGAGGTCTGCTTCAACACCTCGCTTGAGGGCTACTTTGAGGTCATGACCGACCCGAGCTATGCCGGCCAAATCGTAACCATGACCTATCCGCAGATCGGCAACTACGGTATCGACGAGACCGATGTCCAGTCGGCCTTCCCCGGCGGCGCCGTGCGCCCTGCGAGCGCTCCGGCCATGCGTGGCATGATCGTTCGCGACATGTGCGCCACGCCTTCTAACTGGCGCTCGGCCGTCAGCGTGCCGGAGTACCTGTGCGCTCACGGCATCGTCGCTATCGAGGGCGTCGACACCCGCGCTCTGGTGCGCCATCTGCGCGACAATGGTTCCAAAATGGGCATTATCTCGACCGAGATCTTCGACGTCGACGAGCTTGCCGAGCGTCTGGCCGCAGCGCCCACGCTGGTAGGCGAGAACCTGGTCAAGACCGTAAGTTGCCCCGCGCCTTACGAGTTTGTGGCCGCCGACCTGCCTGCCACGCATGACTTTGCGCTTGCGGTTGCCGCTCCTGCCCGTCACAAAGTGGTCGCCTACGACTGCGGTGTGAAGCGCGGCATTCTGGAGGGGCTGGTCCGCGCCGGCTGCGACCTTACCGTCGTGCCGTGGGATACTCCCGCCCAGCAGGTGCTCGAGATGAATCCCGATGGCGTCTTTTTGTCCAACGGCCCCGGCGACCCCGGCGCCGTGGTGGAGACCTACGAGCAGGTGCAGCAGCTGATCGGCAAGGTGCCGGTCTTTGGTATTTGCCTAGGTCACCAGATGATCAGCTTGGCCTGCGGCGCCCAAATGGAAAAGCTTAAATTCGGTCACCGTGGCGGTAACCAGCCGGTTATGAATCTGGTGAGCCGTCGCGTGGAGATCACCGCGCAAAACCACGGCTTTGGCCTGCTGTTCCCCAGTCTGGGCAAACTGATTCCGGAGCTTTCCGGCGGCGAAACCGAGCATGCGGCCGATGGCGACCTGCGCGCCTGGGTGCGCCGCGGTATCGCGCCGGTCGTGATGAACGGGCGCTTTGGCCGCATTCGCCTGACACATGTGAACCTCAACGACGGCACCGCCGAGGGCATCCAGCTGCTCGACGCCCCGTGCTTCTCGGTCCAATACCACCCCGAGGCTTCGCCCGGCCCCACTGATGCCCACTATCTCTTTACCGCCTTTACGCGACTCATGGACGGCGAGGAGAACTACCTGGACATCGACACCGCGAAGGACCGCCTCGCCGGCTGGAATTTCGCCGAGTCCGAGAACGCTGCGACCGAGGAGAACTAACATGCCTAAACGTACTGACATCAAGCGCATCCTCGTTATTGGTTCGGGCCCCATCGTTATCGGTCAGGCCTGCGAGTTCGACTACTCCGGCGCCCAGGCCTGCAAGGTGCTCAAGGAGGATGGCTTTGAGGTCATCCTGGTCAACTCCAATCCGGCGACCATCATGACCGACCCGGGCTTGGCTGACCGCACCTATGTTGAGCCTATCACCGCCGAGTTTATCGAGCGCGTGATCAAGAAAGAGCACCCGGACGCGCTGCTGCCCACGCTGGGCGGCCAGACCGGTCTGAACGCCGCCGTCGAGCTGGCAAAGGACGGCACGCTCGACAAGTACGGCGTCGAGATGATCGGTTGCGACCTGGCCGCCATCGAGCGCGGCGAGGACCGCAAGCTCTTTAACGAGGCCATGGCCGAGATCGGCCTGGAGGTCGCGCGCTCGGGCTACGCCTATAGCGTGGCTGACGCCGAGGCCATCGCCGAGCGCGTGGGCTATCCCTGCGTGCTGCGTCCGAGCTTTACCCTCGGCGGTGCCGGCGGCGGCATCGCGCATACCCATGAGGAGCTCGTCTCTATCGTGAGCCAGGGCCTCGAGCTTTCGCCTGCCCACGAGGTGCTGGTCGAGGAGTCCATCGAGGGCTGGAAAGAGTACGAGATGGAGGTCATGCGCGACCACGCCGGCAACGGCATCATCGTGTGCTCCATCGAGAACCTCGATCCCATGGGCGTGCATACCGGCGACTCCATCACGGTGGCACCGGCGCAGACCCTCTCCGACCTTGAGTATCAGCGCATGCGTGTCGCCTCGCTCGCCATCTTGGAAAAGATCGGCGTCGAGACCGGCGGCTCCAACGTGCAGTTTGCCGTGAACCCCCAGACCGGCCGTCTGATCGTCATCGAGATGAACCCGCGCGTGAGCCGTTCGTCCGCCCTGGCCTCCAAGGCCACGGGCTTCCCCATCGCCAAGGCCGCCGCTCGCCTGGCCGTGGGCTACACGCTCGACGAGATCGTCAACGACATTACCAAGGCAACGCCCGCCTGCTTTGAGCCCACGATCGACTACTGTGTGGTCAAGGTGCCGCGCTTTGCCTTCGAGAAGTTTAAGGGTACCGACCCCACGCTCACCACGCGTATGAAGGCCGTGGGCGAGATCATGGCGATCGGCCGCACCTTTGAGGAGGCCTTCGGCAAGGCCATGCGCTCGCTGGAGGACGGACACCAGGGCATTTGCGCCGGCGGCAAGGAGGGTGCCGACAAGCTGAGCGACGACGAGCTCGCTCGGGCCGTGGCAACCCCGACCGAGCACCGCATCTTCTTTGTGGTCGAGGCCCTGCGCCGTGGCTGGGACATCGCCCGCATCCATGCCATCTGCGGCATCGATCCGTGGTACCTCAACCGTATCAACGACATGGTGCAGGTCCAGGAGAGCATCCGCGGCCTGCGTGTGGAGGATATCGACGCCGACGCGATGCGCCTGCTCAAGCAGTACGGCACGAGCGACGCCGAGATTGCCGCGCTGACCGGCTCGGACGAGCGCTTTGTGCGCGCCTATCGCAAGGGTCTGGGCGTGGTTCCCAGCATGAAGACGGTCGATACCTGCGCGGCCGAGTTCTCGAGCGCCACGGAGTACCACTACAAGACGTACGAGAACATCTACCGCACGAGCCCGGATGCCAAGAAGTGCGTGGCTCCCGACGAGACCACGCCGGCGGACAAGCCCAAGGCGATGATCCTGGGCGCCGGCCCCAACCGCATTGGCCAGGGTATCGAGTTCGATTACTGCTGCGTGCACGCGAGCTACGCGCTGGCGGCTCGCGGCTTCGAGACCATCATGGTCAACTGCAATCCCGAGACCGTCTCGACCGACTATGACACGTCCGACCGTCTGTACTTTGAGCCGCTCACCTACGAGGACGTCATGGACGTTATCGATGTCGAGCGCCCTGACGGCGTCGTGGTGACGCTCGGCGGCCAGACCCCGCTTAAGCTGGCGCGCATGCTCGAGGAGAGCGGCGTGAACATTATGGGCACAAAGCCCGACGCCATCGATTTTGCCGAGGACCGCGAGCGCTTTGCCGCCCTGCTCGACAAGCTGGGCATTATGTACCCGCCGGCGGGTCAGGCCACCTCGTTTGAGGAGGCCGAGGCCGTGGCCGCGCACATCGGCTACCCGCTGCTGGTGCGTCCGAGCTACGTGCTGGGCGGCCGCGGCATGATGATCGCCTACGATGCCGAGCATCTGCGCGATTACATGGCAGAGGCTGCGCGCATCAGCCCCGACTACCCGGTGTATCTGGACCGCTTCCTGGAGGGCGCAATCGAGTCCGATGTCGACGCCCTGTGCGATGGCGAAGAGGTATACATCGGCGGCATCCTGGAGCATATCGAGGAAGCCGGTATTCACTCCGGCGACTCCGCGACCTGCATCCCGCCGTTCAGCTTTAGCGAGAGCCTGCAGGCAAAGCTTCGCGAGACCACGCGCCGCATCGCGATGGCGCTGGGCGTACGCGGCCTGGTCAACGTGCAGTACGCCATTAAGGGCGAGACCGTTTACGTGATCGAGGCCAACCCGCGTGCCAGCCGCACCGTGCCGTTTATCTCCAAGGCCACCGGCGTGCCGCTGGCCAAGTGCGCGGCGCGTATCATGGCAGGCGATTCCATCGCCAGCCTGGGCCTGCCGAGCGACGAGCGTCAGCTGGACTGGTTCTGCATGAAGGAAGCCGTTATGCCCTGGGGCCGTTTCCCGGGAGCCGACGTTATCCTGGGGCCCGAGATGAAGTCGACGGGCGAGGTCATGGGTATCGCCAAGAGCTATCCCGAGGCATACGCCAAGACGCAGCTGGCGATCGACTACAAGCTGCCCGACCCGAGCGCCGGCAAGGTGTTCATCAGCGTGTGCGACCGCGACAAGCGCCACATCCTTTCGGTCGCGCGTATCCTGCGCTACCTGGGCTTTGACATCTGCTCCACCGAGGGCACGGCGCGCGTGCTGCGCGGCGGTAACGTGACGTGCGAGGTCGTGGAGAAGATTAGCGGTCCGCACGACGGCGAGCGTCCCAACATCGGTGACCTCATCGCCGATGGCAAGATCGCGGTGATCATCAATACGCCATACGGCCCGGGCTCGCGTGGCGACGGCTATCTGTTGCGCACCGAGGCAGTGCGTCGCGGTGTGACCTGCGTGACGGCGATGTCTGCCGCCAACACGTACGTGAGTGCCATCGAGGCCGTGCGCGAGGACCAGCAGGGTCATGGCAGCGCCAACGACATGGGCATGGACGTCATCGCCCTGCAGGACCTGCCGCAGCACACGGTGTAGATTGACCTGTCCGGCCGGGGCGGAGGGGGCCGAGTTTCCCCCTTCGCTCCGGCTGCAAGCAGAGTCGCTCAGTGGGAAACTCGGCCCCCTCCGCCCCGGCCTGCGGTGACTCGGCTGCACCGTGTGCTGCCGAAGGGGCTTTGCGCGATGACTAGGGCTGAATAAAAAGTGAGCGTGGGATCCACCGTTCGTTCGAACGGCGGATCCCACGTTAATATTTCAGCCAACGTACGTCATGGCAATCCCCGGTAGGTCGCAGGGCGCTTCGCGGGCGGGCCAGGCTTTATCTGAACGACTTTGCGAAGCAACCGGAACTCATTTATTTCAGCAAACGTACGTCATAGCAATATCCGGAAGGTCGCAGGGTGGCGGCTGAGCCTTTCCTTCGGGAAACTTCGCGAAGCCCAGTTCCCGAGGGAAAGGCTCAGCTGCCACCACAAAGACCGCGGGGACGGGAGCGGCTATACTACTCTCAGTAGTTAAGGGTCGCGGATCCGCCGCGTCACCGCTCTCAACAGGAGGTCTTTGTTTATGGCAGATCAAAAGCCGGTTGTCGGGATCATCATGGGTTCCAAGTCCGATCTGGGCGTTATGGAAGGCTGCACCGCCGAGCTCGAGGCACTGGGTGTGCCCTATGAGCTCGTCATTGCGAGCGCGCACCGCACGCCGGCGAAGGTTCACGAGTGGGCTTCGACTGCCGCCGATCGCGGTATCAAAGTGATTATCGCCGCCGCCGGCAAGGCCGCTCACCTGGGTGGTGTCGTGGCTGCCTTTACGCCGCTGCCGGTTATCGGCGTGCCTATGAAGACGAGTGACCTGGGCGGTATGGATTCGCTGCTGTCGATGGTGCAGATGCCTTCGGGCGTGCCCGTGGCCTGCGTTGCCATCAACGGTGCCAAGAACGCCGCCATCTATGCCACACAGATTCTGGGTGCTTGCGACCCCGAGTACCGCAAGGTTATCGAGAAGATGAAGCAGGAGATGGCTGACGCCTAAGCGTTCCGCCGTTTCACCGCAGTATAAGGAGAGCCATGTCCGATTATCAGGGAAAACGATTCAAGGCTTCTCAGATTCCCGATCCGTCGAAGCCGGGTGCTGCCCGTGCGGCACAGCAGGGTCGGACATCCTCTCCTCAGCAGCCGCGCGCGCCGCGCCCCGTGACACCGGCGACGCATCGTCGACAGGACGCGCCGGCCGCATATCGTCCTTCGTCTTATAGCTCCGCTAAGAAGCCGCCCCGGTCTTCATCGCATGCCGCGCCGTCGGATCGCACCGAGCCGCCGTGCAAAAAGCGCCACTCCATTATTCCCATTCTGCTCATCATCATCGGTATCGGTCTGATTGTCGCCGCCGCCGCTATTTTTATTAATGCCCAGATTGGCTATAAGCAGGCGAGCGATTCGTATCAGAAAATCGAGAAGCAATATGTAAGCGATAAGGACGCCAGCGGCGTGCCGATTATCGACTTTGATGCGCTTGCTCAGACGAACCCCGAGATTGTGGGTTGGATTTACGTGCCGGGAACCAACATCAACTATCCCGTGGTGCAGACCAACAACAACTCCAAATACCTCAACACGCTGTTCGATGGCACGTCTAACGCCTCGGGTGCCATCTTCTTGGATAGCGATGACACCGCGCCGGGAATGGTCGACCAGCAGACCACGATCTACGGCCACCATATGAACGATGGGTCGATGTTCAACGTGATTTCGGATACGACTGACCAGGCAACGTTCGATAGCATTGAATATGTGTACTACATCACGCGCGATGCGACGTATAAGTTGCGTCCGCTGGCGACCAAGGTGGTCGAGGACACGTATGCCAAGGCGCGCACGACCAATTTTGAGGGCGACGACGGACTCAAGAACTACCTGTCCGAGATGCTCGACGGCGCTTCTGCCGTGGCGAGTGATGCCACCGATCGTGCCGCTTCGGCAACTAAGGTTGTAACGCTTGTGACCTGTCGTTCGCTGTCGCTGAGCAACACACGCGCCGTCATGGTGCTCACGCCGGTCGAGGAATAAGTTGTTCGAGAGTAGCTAAAAAGGCCCCGTCCCAAATTGGCTACTCGACGACGGTAAGGGAGAAATGATGCTCGAGAGTGGCAAATTGATGCCTTCGATTGATGCTTGGCTGCGCGAGGCCAAGGCCGATGCTTCGGCGGCAGGCTGTGGGATGTATCTGACGCATAACGGTGTGGTGCGCGCGACGCCCAAGGCTGAGGTGCGCGGAGTCGAGACCGATGGCGTGGCGCCTGGGCATAAGGTGGGCGGCATGGTGTTTGGCTTCGATGCTCAGAAGGTGCAGGCTGCTATCGAGGCGACGCGTGCGATGCCGGGTATCGGCTATGTGCGTGTGTGGCTGGCAAGCGGCGAGCTTGCCGTAGGTGACGACATCATGCTCGTGCTCATCGGCGGGGACATTCGCCCGCACGTGGTCGATGCGCTGCAGGCGCTCGTTGGCACCATTAAGAACGAATGCGTGAGTGAGGTCGAGCGCGAGGCGTAGAGGCTTGCGTCGATAGAAGGATCGTTTATAAAAATGCCCACCGGTACGTGTGATACCGGCGGGCATTTTGCGTTTTGGGCGCGGTGGGCGCTACACGCGCGTCGCATCCTTGGGGCTCATGGTCATGCTCTGGAAGCGGTTTTCCATGTACTCGTTATCGAAGTGCTCTCCGTAGAACTGTGCGACGGGAATGTCCGGCTCCGTGCCGTTAACGCGCTGGTACCAGTAGTCGAGCGACTGCAGCGTCATGACGCCGTCGACCAGCATGATAACGGTAAAGATGACGGTGGCCGAGTAGCGGCTCTTCCAGGGGATCTTGTTGATAAGCTTAAGCAGCCTCGGCAGCAGCAGCTTGATCCAGATGAGGCCGCCCAGGCCCCACAGGCAGGCGAAGCCCGTGCAGGTGCGTCCGCCCGTGAGGACCACGAGCGGATCGGGCAAACCGAACAGCGTTATGTGCGAGTAGCTCCACGAGACCACGCCAAACGCGGTCTGCATAAACCAGCCCACGAACACCTCAAAGCTGGCGCCGAGCAGGGCGCTCACCAGGAAAATGATGATGGGGTTCTTTTTGTAGAAGCGGTTAAGCACCATGGTCATGAGCACGGCGCCAAATCCGTAGATGGGGCTGAAGGGGCCAAACAGCATGCCGGCGCGGTTCTGGTAGACGCCCGGGTCGTCGACCGTCATGTGCCAGATGTCCTCGGCGATCAGGCCGAGTATGCAGCAGACAAAGAATACCCAGAACAGGTTGAAGTAGTTGAGCTTGATGTAGCCTTCGCCGGTTTCATCGCGCCCGAGCATGCCCTCGGCGGCGGCGTCGCGATCGAGCATCTCCTGCAGGCGGCGTTGCAGCTCGCGCTCCTGGCGCAGCGTGGGGTCGACGGTGGCCGAAAGCGCGACGAGGATGCCGAGCTGGATGGCAGGGCGAAGCAAGAAGGGCCCGATGCCCTGGAGCATCACGTCAACCAAAAGCTCGACGACGGTAAACGCGATAAGGATATAAGACAGGCGAGCGGCGTTGCGGCGCTGGTTTTTGATAAGGTCCAGGCCAAAGATGATCAGGATGACGGCGCTTGCCGCAGAGAGCATGATGCCGGCGACGATAAGGCCGACCGCGACGAGCGTGTTGTCACCGAGCTTGGCGGCGGCGTTGCCGTTGATGAGCGCGGTGATGACCTGCCACATAAAGGCGCCGACCGAAGGGAGCGTGCCCACGCCGGACAGGATGCACAGGACGGCGTACACCTTAATGATGAGGGGGATCTTCTTGACCTCTGTGGCGCTGGGGACGCTGGGGTCGAGTTCGTTTCGATCCATACATAACCTTTCTCGTTTTGCTGTAGGTACAAGGATACGCCGCCGACCTGCCAAAAGACAGGACGAACGTCCCAATTGCAACAATGCAAGCCCCAACGGCGGGCGAGACGCGTCGTAACGGAAGTATGCGGGATCGTCGGCCCCGAGGCGGTTGCCCAATAAAATGTTTGGCTGCAAAACGGATTATTAGCTCGGTGGGCTTTTAAAAAGCGCTGCTCATGCGCTGGGGAGCGCGTCGTGCCGTGCGTATAATAAGGCGGGTAACGCCAAAATACGAGGCTCTGAGGGGATGCCATGTCTCAAGAAACCATCCGCGCGGCCGAGCGTGCCGCGGGACAGGTGAAGACCATGTCGACGTATGATCCGGACTCCGACCAGCTGCATGAGGAATGCGGCGTTTTTGGTGTCTGGGCGCCCGATCGCGACGTGGCTCGACTGACGTACTTTGGCCTGCGTGCACTGCAGCACCGTGGCCAAGAATCGGCGGGAATCGCTGTTGGTGACGGCGGTACGGTTATGGTCCGCAAGGATCTGGGCCTGCTCGACCGCGTGTTCTCCAATGCCGACTTGTCGACGCTCTCCGGTCAGCTGGCCGTGGGTCATGTGCGCTACGGCACCGCCGGCGCCAAGAGCTGGGAAGCCTCTCAGCCGCACCTCTCTACCATCAATAGCGTCATTATCGCGCTCGCGCACAACGGCACCCTCGTCAACACCGACGAGCTGCGCCGCCAGCTGATCGAGCTGGGCGTGCCGTTCCTCTCCAACTCGGATTCCGAGGTCGCGACCAAGCTCATCGGCTACTTTACCCAGCGTACGGGCCACCTGCGCGAGGGCATTCGCAAGACCATGGAGCTCGTGCGTGGCGGTTATGCCATGACGCTCATCAACGAGCAGGCGCTCTACGCCTTCCGCGATCCGCATGGCATTCGCCCGCTGGTGTTGGGCAAGCTGGTGGACGAGGGCCTGGACCAGGCCGATGCCGCATCCGTTTCGCAGCTGCCGTCGCAGGACGGCGCCGCGACGGTTGACGTTGCCACCCATGTCACCCGCGCCGGCGGCTGGGTCGTCGCCTCCGAGACTTGTGCGCTCGACATCGTGGGTGCCGAGTACGTCCGCGACGTCCGTCCCGGCGAGATTTTGCGCATCAGCGCCGAGGGGCTGGTATCCGAGCAGGGCGTGCCTGCCGCCGAGGAGCCTGCCAACTGCATCTTTGAGCAGGTCTACTTCGCTCGCCCCGATTCCATCATGAACGGCAAGAGCGTCTACGCTTGCCGTTATGACATGGGTCGTCAGCTGGCACATGAGGAGCCCGTCGAGGCCGACCTGGTCATCGGCGTGCCCGACTCCGGCCTGCCGCCCGCGGAGGGCTATTCGCACGAGAGCGGTATTCCCTTTGGCGAGGGCCTTATCAAGAACCGCTACGTGGGTCGTACGTTTATCGAGCCTACGCAGGAGCTGCGTGCCATGGGCGTGCGCATGAAGCTCAACCCGCTGCGCGACAACATCGAGGGCAAGCGCCTGGTCGTCATCGACGACTCCATTGTGCGCGGCACCACCATGGTGCAGCTCGTCAAGATGCTGCGCAACGCCGGCGCCAAGGAGATTCACATTCGCATCAACTCGCCCGAGGTCATCTGGCCGTGCTTCTACGGTATTGATACCGACGTGCAGTCGCAGCTCATCAGCGCCAACAAGACGGTCGATGAGATCTGCGAGTACATTGGCGCCGATTCGCTGGCCTTCCTTTCGGTCGAGGGCCTGCTGAAGGTCATGCCCAAGGGCGGCTACTGCGATGCGTGCTTTACCGGCCGCTATCCCGTGGCGATTCCCGAGAGCTTTGGCCGCGACAAATTCATGGAGGGCTTTAAGCCCCGCAACCTGGACAAGCCGCTACACTTTGACGACGACGCCGTGGTCGAGAAATATGACGACCGCAGCTGGGAAGAGGAACACGGTGAGGCCTAAAACCTGCCATGTAGGGACAGGTTTATTTTGGTAGGTTTTACCTGCTGTTTTGTTGATATGACGGTGCGTGCTGTTATGGCGCGCGCCGAAATGGCGCAACTATGAGCACCGTTTGGCGCCTGCTCGTCAGACGGTAGTGGGAGAGGAAGGCTCAGATGAGCGACAGCAAGCATGTGACGTACGAGGACGCCGGCGTCGATACCGCCGAGGGCGGCCGCGCCGTCGACGCTATTAAGCAGATGGTCAAGGACACCAACCGCCCCGAGGTCATCGGCGGCATCGGTGGCTTTGGCGGCCTGTTCTCGGCCGCCGCGCTTAAGGATATGGAAGACCCGATCCTGATTAGCGGCACCGACGGCGTGGGCACCAAGCTCGTGCTCGCCCAGATCATGGACCGTCACGAGACGGTGGGCCAGGACCTGGTCGCCATGTGCGTCAATGACATTTTGGCTTCGGGCGCCGAGCCGCTGTTCTTCCTGGATTACGTTGCCATCGGTCACATTGAGGCCGAGCACATGGCAAAGATCATCAAGGGTGTGGCCGACGGCTGCAAGCTCGCGGGCTGCGCGCTCGTGGGCGGCGAGATGGCCGAGCACCCCGGAGTCATGGCTCCGGCCGATTACGACCTCGCCGGCTTTACCGTGGGTGTTGTCGATCGTCCCAAGATGCTCGACCCCGCGAACGTTCGCCCCGGCGATGTGATCCTGGGCCTGCCTTCCACCGGCGTGCACTCCAACGGCTACTCACTCGTGCGCAAGGTCATCGGTGTTGACGGCATTAAGCCGGGCACGCCCGAGGCCGCCGCTAAGGCCGAGGAACTGAGCCGTCCGCTCGAGGAGCTCGACGGTGCTTCGCTGGCCGACGCTCTGCTGGCCCCCACGCGCATCTACGTCAAGCCGATTCTGGAGCTGCTGCGCGGCGACGCCAACGTGCACGCCATCGCCCACATCACCGGCGGCGGTATCACCGAGAACCTCAACCGCGCGCTCGCCGACGACGTCGACGCCGTGGTCACCCGTAACGGCGCCGAGATGGGCTGGGATGTTCCGCCCGTCATCACCTACGTGTCGCGTCAGGCCGAGCTCGCGCCCAACGAGGCATGCAAAACCTTCAACATGGGCGTCGGCCTGTGCCTGATCGTTGCCCCCGAGGACGAGGCTGCCGTGACCGAGGCCCTGGTCGCGCTGGGCGAGAAGCCGTTCCGCGTGGGCGAGTGCGTCGAGGGTTCCGGTAAGGTCGTGTACTCCGATGAACGCTAACGAGCAGATGGCTGCTACCGAGGGCCTGGCTTGGGGCCCGTATACCCGTCCGACCGGCACCGATACGGCCGAGCCGCTCAAGATTGGCGTGCTCATCAGCGGCTCTGGCACCAACCTGCAGGCGCTGATCGACCTTATCGCCGCCGGCAAGCTCAATGCTTCGATTGAGCTTGTGGTCTCGAGCCGTCCCTCGGCCAAGGGTCTGCAGCGTGCCGAGCGTGCGGGTATTCAGACGCTCACGCTGTCCAAGGATGTCTATGCTGACCCTATCGCCGCCGACGAGATTATCGCGCACGAGCTGCTCGAGCGAGGCTGCGAGTACGTGGTGATGGCCGGCTATATGCGCATGGTGCACACGCCGCTGCTGGCGGCGTTCCCCAATCGCGTGGTCAACCTGCATCCGGCGCTGCTGCCGAGCTTTACCGGTGCCCATGCGATTGACGATGCGTTTGCTCGCGGTGTCAAGGTGACCGGCGTGACCGTGCACTTTGCCAACGAGATCTACGACAACGGCCCCATCATCGCCCAGCGTGCGCTGGCTGTTGAGGAGGGCTGGGATGTCGACACGCTCGAGGAGCACATCCACGCGATTGAGCATGTGCTGTATCCCGAGGTCGTGCAAATGCTTGCCGACGGCCGCGTTCACGTGCTGGAGAGCGGCAAGGTGGCAATTGACGCGCCTCGCGGCTAGCGACGCACAGTACAATTTAGCCGAGTAGTCAGGGTGGTCATTGGCGCCAAGGCGCGCGTGGCCACCTTTTGTTTTGGGTAGTCATCGGGGACGTTCTTGAATGACTAGGTGAGAGAGGTGAGCGCATGGCGGATAACGAAGCGCTGTTTACGCCTGAGCTGGTGTTTTTTGATTGGGAGTGTGCGACGCCGGATGAGGTGTTCGCGCGGCTTGAGGGCGAGCTTGCCCCGCGCGGCTACATTGCCGACGGTTGGCTCGATGCCGTTCGCACGCGCGAGGATGCCTATCCCACGGGTCTTGCCATGCCGGCGGCCAACATCGCCATCCCACACACCGACCCAGGGTTTGTGGCCAAGCCCTATATCGCGGTGGTAAAGCCCGCCGCGCCCGTGACGTTCAATGCTATGGCCGGCATGGGTGCCCCCGTGCCGGCGCAGATCGTCATCAATTTGGGTATTGCCGAGCCAGGCGGCCAGGTCGAGGCCCTGCAAGCGCTCATGAATATCTTTATGGACGCGGACGTCGCAGCCGATGTGCTCGGCCAGACCACGCCCCAAGGCATGGTCGACGCCATCCGCCGCCACTTTTAAAGCCGGCACTTGGGGACTGTCCCTAACTGCCGGCAGAAAAGGAACGTCCCCAAGTGCCAGGGTTGCCCCTTTGTCGCGGGGGCTGCGTTGTGACACAATGGCGTTTGTTCGATTCGTGATGCGAAAGGCCAACTATGGCAAACAAGAAAAAGAACTCCGAGGCCGCACCGACGCCCGAGCAGCAGGCCCGCGCCGCGTCGAGCTCTCGTAAGAAGCAGCGCAAGACGTACGTGTCTAAGACCGTCAAGATCGTTCTGGTGGTCATCGGCGTGCTGGCGATGCTGCTTTCCGTCTCGGCCATGGCATGCTCCGGTCTCATGTCGCAGGCAGAGGATACCTCGGGCTACAAGCTTACCGGCGGTGTGGCTGCCACTATCAACGGCACCAACCTCACCGAGGACACCGTGACAAAGCAGATCATGAGCATGCGCACGTCTTACGGCTACACCAAGGACAAGGACTGGGCGCAGTATCTGGTCGACAACGACCTCACGCCCAAGAAGTACCGCAAGCAACTCATCGACTCCTACACGCAGCAGATTCTGCTTCAACAGGCACAGAAGGAGAACGGCGTGACGGTGTCGGACGAGGAGGTCGAGAAGGCTTGGAAGGACGCGTGCAAGAGCGCGGGCGGTGCCAAGGCCTTTAAGAAGACCCTCAAGACCTACGGCTACACCGAAGACACCTATAAGAGCTCGCTCAAGGAGAGCCTGGCGCAGCAAAAGCTCAAAGATGCCGTGGCGCCCACCAGCAAGCCCAAGGACAGCGAGATCGTCGATTACATCAACGAGAACCTGTCGAAGTACAACGATGCCCGCTGCTCGTCGAACATCCTGATCAAGGTTGATTCCGATGCGTCCGATGAGGACAAGGCTGCCGCCAAGGCTAAGGCGCAGGAGTGCCTGAACAAGATCAACTCCGGCGAGCTGAGCTTTGAAGACGCCGTGAAGCAGTATTCCGACGACACCGGCTCCAAGGAGAAGAAGGGTGACGTGGGCTGGGACAAGCTCACCACCTTTGTCGACAGCTACCAGACGGCACTCGAGGGGCTCAACAAGGGCGATGTGAGCGACGTGGTCGAGTCGACGTACGGCTATCACATCATCAAGTGCACCGACTACTTCCATGTCGATAATCAGGTCGATGACATTAAGCAGGTACCCAAGGACATCAAGAAGTACGTCTCCAACGTGGTGAAGACGCAGACGGCAAGCACCGCGTACAGCGAGTGGCTGGAGCAGTACAAGAAGGACGCCGACATCACCGTTAACCCCATGCCTAAGGACGTGCCCTATAACGTGAGCCTGAAGGGCGTCACCAAGAGTTCGACCGACGACGCGTCGACGACTGAGTAATCATGGGGCGGCGCCCGCGTGAGTGCCGCCCACGCTATTGAGGAGGATTTGCAGATGACCAACGAAGAGCTGCAGAAGGAAATGATCGCGGCCATGAAGGCTAAGGACAAGGTTCGCCTGTCCATCATTCGCCAGGTCAAGGCCGAGGTGAAGAATATCGAGGTCAACGAGCGCCGCGATGTGACCGAGGAAGACGTCAACAGCATGATCAAGCGTCTGATTAAGCAGACGAGCGAGACGCTGGAGATGTCCATCAAGGCCGGCACCGACCAAGAGCGTACCGATAACCTGAGCGAGCAGGTCAAGATTCTGGAGAGCCTGCTGCCCGCGCAGGTTTCGGGCGAGGAGCTCGAGGCTCTGATCGAGCAGGTTATTGCCGAGCTGGGCGCCACGTCCAAGAAGCAGATGGGCCAGGTCATGGGCGCTCTGGGCAAGGCCACCGGTGGCAACTTCGACAAGCCGGCAGCAGCAAAGATCGTCGGCGCAAAATTGGCGTAATTTGTTACGCGGTTTTACCAAACCGCGTAACGGCTCGACGCTGCAAACCCGTACACACGGCAATCTGACGTTCAATTTCAAGGGCGCGACCATAAGGTCTGCGCCCTTTCATTTCACGTCACCTTGCTCGCGTGTACGGGTTTTCGCTGACTTATGCTCAACAAGGGCGGTTGCACTCATTGGGGACAGACTTAAATGAGTAGCCACGGGGGTACTCATTTAAGTCCGTCCCCAATGAGTGGGTGGAAGATTGCGGGTTCTTTACGGGAATGTAGTGTGGGCTGCGGAAACGTGGTTCTTTCCGTACAATAGTTCAACTCGTGTAAACGCAGGGAAGGGACATTCATGGCAGACATGATCGAGATCAAGCATCTCAACAAGTACTTTGGCGACCTGCATGTGCTCAAAGATATCAACCTCACCGTCAAGCGCGGCGAGAAGCTCGTAATGATCGGGCCTTCCGGCTCGGGTAAGTCGACGCTCATCCGCTGTGTCGATTATCTTGAGGAGCCCACGTCGGGCGAGGTCATCATCGACGGTACGCCGCTCACCAAAAAGAACCACCTGGAGATGGCCCGCAAGTACAGCTCCATGGTGTTTCAGCAGTTCAACCTGTATCCCAACATGACGGTGCTGGGCAACCTGACGCTCGCGCCCATCAAGCTACAAAAGAAGAGCAAGGAGGAGGCGACCGAGATCGCCATCGCCGCGCTCAAGCGTGTCGGCATGGCACATAAGGCCGGTGAGTATCCGCAGAATCTCTCGGGCGGTCAGCAGCAGCGCATCGCCATCGCCCGTGCCCTGTGCACCAAGCAGCCAATCATCCTGTTTGACGAGCCGACCTCGGCGCTCGACCCCGAGATGGTGCAGGAAGTTCTGGACGTTATGATTGAGCTCGCGCAGGAGGACATCACCATGATCTGCGTGACGCACGAGATGGGCTTTGCGCGCCAGGTGGCCGACCGCGTCATCTTTATGGAGGACGGCCGCATTCTGGAGGAGGGCACGCCCGAGCACTTCTTCGATAACCCCGAGAACCCGCGCTGTCGCGAGTTCCTGTCCAAGATTCTGCACTAGGTGCGGTGATGGACATGACGGATATGACGAGGGCGGCCGTGTCGCGCCGCCACTTTTTGCAGCTGGCGGGCGTCGGCATGCTCGCGCTGACGGGAACCGCGCTTACCGGTTGCGGTAACTCCACCAGCGGCGAGGGTTCCGACAAGGGGTCCAAGCTTGCGGCCATCAAGTCGCGTGGCCATCTGAATGCCGGCGTTAAGAAGGACGTTCCCGGCTATGGCTATTACGACACCGCCAAGGGCCGCTTTGAGGGCATGGAAGTCGATTTGTGCTACCAGATCGCCGCTGCCGTCTTTGGCGTGAGCTACAAGGAGGCCCGCGCCCAGGAGCTTGTCGAGTTTACCGACGTAACGCCCAAGACGCGCGGCCCGCTGATCGATAACGGCCAACTTGACGTGGTCGCGGCGACCTACACCATCACCGACGAGCGCAAGAAGAGCTGGGATTTCTCGACGCCGTACCGCACCGACTACGTTGGACTCATGGTCAAGAAGCGTTCGGGCTTTACCTCGATTGAGGACCTGGACGGCAAGGTTATCGGCGTGAGCCAGGGTGCTACCACGCAGGGCCTGATCGAGCAGATGATCAAGGACAACGGCTTTAGCTGCAAGCCCGAGTTTAGGGCCTTTAGCGGCTACCCCATCATCAAGAGCTCGCTCGACGCCGGCAATATCGACGTCTTTGCCATGGACCGCTCCACGCTGGCCGGTTACATGAACGAGACCGTTGAGCTGTTGCAGCCCGAGGTCAAGTTTGGCGAGCAGGGCTACGGCGTGGCGACCAAGAAGGGCTGCGACCTTTCGGCCGTGGTCGATCAGGTGATTTGCGACCGCCTGGCCGACGGCTGGCTCGACCAAGAGGTCAAGACCTGGGGTCTTGTATAGGCGCATCGTCCAAGGAAGGAATCAAATGCTCGAAGGATTATTTGACGCCGACCGTTGGTCGACGACATTTCAAAACATGGGGCCTTTCTGGGAGGGCTTTGGCGTGACGCTGCAGGTGGTCGTTGCCGGTTTGCTGCTGTCGCTGGTGCTGGGCACGCTGCTGGGTGTGTTCTCGACCACCCGTTCGCGCGTGCTGCGCGCCATAAGCCGCGTGTACGTGGAGTTTTACCAGAACACCCCGTTGCCCGTACAGGTGCTCTTTATGTACATGGCCGGTCCGCAGTTTTTGCAGGCCATAACCGGTGCCGACCAGCCGGTGCGCATCGCGCCGTTCGTGCTGGGCTTCTTAGGCGTGGGCCTGTATCACGCGGCCTACATTTCCGAGGTCATCCGAACCGGTATCGAGGCGGTTCCGCGCGGTCAGATGGAGGCGGCCCAGAGCCAGGGCTTCACCCGTGCGCAGGCATACTGGTACATCGTGCTGCCCCAGACGTTCAAGATCATTCTGCCCCCGCTGTGTAACCAGGCACTCAACCTGGTCAAGAACACGTCGGTGCTGGCGCTTGTGGCCGGCGGCGACCTTATGTACCGTTCCGACAACTTTGTGAGTCTGTACGGTTATCTGCAGGGATACATCGTCTGCTGCCTTATGTACTTCATCATCTGCTTTCCGCTCGCCATGCTGGTGCAGTGGCTCGAGCGCCGCTCCAAGGAGCGTCCGCGCGGCGTGAGCCCCGCCGAGCTGGGGCTCGACAACGTAGAGGAGGCCTAGCGCATGGAAATCTTCAACGCGACCAACCTGCTCTACATTTGGGGCGGCTTTATTAAGACAATCGAGATCTCGGCGCTGTCGATCTTTTTCTCGCTCATCTTTGGCACGGTGCTGGCGCTCGTTAAGAGCTATGCGCCCCGCCCGTTCCGTATTTTGGTGAGCGCCTATATCGAGCTGTTCCGTTGCACGCCGAACCTGCTGTGGATTCTGTTTATCTACTTTACGGTGCAGGGTTTGGACATCGTGATTTCGACCATCGCCTTTACGCTGTTTACCAGCGCTGTTATGGCCGAAATTGTGCGCGGCGGTCTCAACTCGATTCCGCGCGGCCAGTTTGAGGCGGCGCAGAGCCAGGGCTTTGGCTTCTTTGCCACGATGCGCTACATCATCCTGCCTCAAACGTTTAAGACGATTATCCCGGCACTGTTTAGCCAGTGCACGACCGTCATTAAGGACAGCTCGTATCTTTCGGGCATTAACGTGGCCGAACTCATGTACACGGCAAACGTCGTGATGGCCCACGCGATCGATCTGTCGCAGGTGCTTATGCTCTACGGCCTGGTGTTTGCGATGTACTTTGTGCTCAACTTTGGTATCTCGCTGCTGGTCCGAGCATACCAACGCCGCATCGTAGCCGCATAGCCTGGCTTTCCCTGGCACCCAACCTTGGCCTTCAAACCGTCGCTCGCGTACCAAAGTACGCGTCGCTCCTCTTTCAGGCCAATCTTGGGCACCAGGAAAACCCAGGTACGGTATCGTGGGAATAAGAGATAAACAGCCCTTTTCTCATCTGTTAGAAAGGAATCGCGATGAGCGATCTGGAGAACAAGAAGAATCCTGTGGTCATTACCATCGCGCGCGATTTTGGTGCCGAGGGTCATGAGATTGGCCGAATGCTTGCCAACGAGCTGGGGATTCCGCTGTACGACAACGAACTGCTGGTGCGTGCATCGCTGCGTGCGGGCGAGTCGCTCGACAAGATGGCCGCCTACGACGAGCGCCTGGCCGTGGAGAACATGGCGTTTTTGCCCGACCGCTACGACGCGCGCTCGTACTCGGACAAGTTGTTCCAAAAGATGAGTCAGGTGATCTTGGACTTGGGCGAGACCGAGAGCTGCATTATCGAGGGCCGTCTGTCCGATTATCTGCTGCGCAACAACCCCAACCACATTGCCGTGTTGGTGACCGCTCCCTTTGAGGACCGCGTCGAGATTGTGCGCAAGAAGCGTGGCCTCAACAAAAAGAAGGGCGCCAAGCTGGTCAAACAGCAGCAGAAGGCGCGCGAGGCGTTCTATAAGCGCTACAGCGCCGGCAAGTGGAAGATGACGAGCGGTAAGGATATCGTCGTCAACCGCGCCAAGTTGGGACGCGAGGGCTGCAAAGATGTCATCGCGGCGGCCTACCGCTACAAGCTGGCGCAGCTCGAAGGCTAACCGACCAAAACCACCACAAAGGGGACAGACACCTTTGTGGTGGTTTTTGTTTTAGGCCGAGGGAAAGGCCTTGGCGGCAGTGCCTATCCTCGGCTTTTGCAAAATCTCGATCTGTAACACCAAGCCAGCGAAAAAGGCTCTAACTGTTACAGATTTAGATGAACCGTTCGGCCGTCAGCCCAACGTCTTGATCTGTAACACCAGGCGGCATATTTGGTCTCTTACTGTTACAGATTGAGATGCGGCGTGGGCGGCCGGCACAATATTTCGATCTGTAACAACTGCAGGGCTCAACGGACTCCAACTGTTACAGATTGAGACAAAACGATCAGGCAAGTCCAAAACCACCACAAAGGTGCCTGTCCCCTTTGTGGTGGTTGGGGCGGTCGGCATAGAAAAAGTCCCCGCCGGACGTGTGCTCGACGGGGACTTTGCCGTTTGATGGCGAGCGCTGTAGGTGATTACTCGCCCAGCAGGCTCTTGGTGATGGAAGCGGCGGCCTTCTTGCCGGCGCCCATCGCCAGAATGACCGTAGCGGCACCGGTGACGATGTCGCCGCCGGCCCAGATGCGGGGATCGGTGGTCTGGCCGGTCTCCTCGTCGGCGACGATGTAGCCCCACTTGTTGAGCTCCATCTTGCCGCCGATCTTGGCAGCGAAGGGGTTGGCGTTGGTGCCGATAGCCGAAATCGCGACGTCGCAGGGGATCTCCTCGATGGCGCCCTCGATGGGCACCGGGCGACGACGGCCGGACTCGTCGGGCTCGCCGAGCTCCATCTTCTGGACCTTGACGGCGCACACGGAGCCGTCCTCGCCAGCGACAAACTCGAGCGGGGAGACGAGCGGCAGAACCTCGACGCCCTCGGCCTTGGCGTGGTGCAGCTCGGCGCGACGGCAGGGCATCTCGTCCTCGGTACGACGGTAGGCGATGATGGCGTGCTCGGCGCCCAGGCGCTTGGCGGTACGGACGGCGTCCATAGCCACGTTGCCGCCACCAAAGACGACGACGTTCTTGCCGTGCTTGGTGGGGGTGTCGTACTCGGGGAACTTGTTGGCCTTCATCAGGTTCACGCGGGTGAGGTACTCGTTGGCGAAGAAGACGTTGGGCAGGTTCTCGCCGGGGACGTTGAGGAACTTGGGCAGGCCAGCGCCGGTCGCCACGTAGATGGCGTCGAAGCCCTGCTCGAACAGCTCCTCGGCCGTGGCCATGTTGCCCACGACGGAGTTGTACTCAAACTTGACGCCCATGTCCTCCAGGCCGTCAATCTCGCGCTTGACGACTGCCTTGGGCAGACGGAACTCGGGGATGCCGTAGACCAGCACGCCGCCGCCGGTGAAGAAGGCCTCGAAGACGGTGACGTCAAAGCCGTTGCGGGCGAGCTCGCCGGCACAGGTGATGCCGGACGGGCCGGAGCCGACGACGGCGACCTTCTTGCCGTTCTTGGGGGCCATCTTGGGCGTGGAGGCGAGCTCGGGGCGGTCACCCAGGAAGCGCTCGAGCTGGCCGATGGCCACGGGCTCGGACTTCTTGCCACGGATGCACTTACCCTCGCACTGGTTCTCCTGCGGGCAGACGCGGCCGCAGATGGCGGGAAGCATGGAGTCCTCGCGGATGGTATCGAGAGCGCCGCCGAAGTCCTTCGCGCGGATCTGCTCGATAAAGCGGGGGATGTTGATGTTGACGGGGCAGCCCTCAACGCAGAACGGCTTCTTGCAGTTGAGGCAGCGCTCGGCCTCGGCCAGCGCCATCTCCTCGGTGAAGCCCTTGTCGACGGGGCGGAAGTCGCAGGCGCGCTCGGCAGCCGGCTCCTCGTTATCGGGGGTGCGGGGCGACTTCATATCGGCAACGAAACGACCGTTAACTAGTGGCATGCGCAGCTCTTTTCCTCATAGGCCTTGAGGGACGCGCCCTCTTCGGAACGGTAAGCGGCCTGGCGGGCACGAAGGTCATCCCAGTCGACCAGGGTGGCATCGAAGTCGGGGCCGTCGACGCAAGCGAACTTGGTCACGCCGCCCACCTCGACGCGGCAGCAGCCGCACATGCCGGTGCCGTCAACCATGATGGGGTTGAGCGACGCGGTGATGGGGGTGTCGTACTTCTGGGCGGTGAGGGTCGAGAACTTCATCATCGGAACGGGGCCGACGCAGAAGACCTGGCTCACGGCCTTGTCCTGCAGCAGGCGCTCCAGCGGAGCGGTGACAACGCCCTGCTCGCCGTAGGAGCCGTCGTCAGTGGTGATGTGGATGTGGTCCTCGTCGAGGAGCTCGCGGAACTGGTCCTCCATGAGCAGGAGGTCCTTGGTGCGGGCGCCCATGATGGCGTGCACCTCGTGGCCGGTCTCGACCAGGTGCTTGGCGACCGGGAAGGCAATTGCCAGGCCGACGCCGCCGCCAATGACGGCGCAGGGGCCCTCGGCCATCTCGGTGGGAACGCCCAGCGGGCCCACGACGTCGCGCAGCGACTCGCCGGCCTCATAGGTGGACAGCATCTCGGTGGTCTTGCCGATCACCATGAAGATGAACTCGACCCAGCCCTCGTCACCGTTCCAGCCGGCCAGGGTAAACGGGACACGCTCGCCCGTCTCGTTGGCGCGAACCATGAGGAACTGTCCAGCGTGCGCATGCTTGGCGATTGCGGGCGCCTCGATGCGGAACTTGAACACCTTCTCCGAGAACTGCGTCTTCTCCAGGATCTTATACATAGAACCCCTCTCTTGTTAGGGCGACCGAACCGTGCCTCCACGGAAATAGACGGCAGCCCGATTAGAACCGTACGCGCACAGGCGATGTGCAGACATACGGTGCAAATTATACCCTCATGGGCATGTCGCTTGCGTGTATCTTCGGCAGGTGGGAAAAGTGACCTACCAAAAAGGGACAGGTTTATTTTGGCAGGTTTTATCAGGCAAAACGGCAAAGGGGGCCGGCCTCGCGCATCGGTGAGGCCGGCCCCCTTTGGAGCGTTGCGTATGTATGGCGGCACAGGGTTTATTGCGACGCGGCCGCCGCGGCGTTTCCGCAGATAAAACCTGCCAAAATAAACATCCCTAAATGGCAGGTTTTAGTGTTTGCCGTTGGCGGAGGCGGAGCCGTTGACGTGGTCGCGGGCATAGATCACGCCGTGCACGATGGCGAGGCCCGCAGCGTCGGCGGCGCGGGCGCAGGCGTCCTGGAAGTCCTCGGCCTCGCGGGCGCGCAGCTGCTTGAGCACATAGTCTGCCACGGCCATCTTGCCGGGAGGGTTGCCGATGCCGGTGCGGATACGGCTAAAGTCGCGGCTGCCCATCTTGTCGATGATGGAGCGCAGGCCGTTGTGGCCGGCGTGGCCACCGCCCACCTTGACGCGCACGTCACCGGCGGGAATGTCAAGCTCGTCGTGGATGACGAGCAGCTCCTCGGCCTTGATCTTGTACTCGCGGCAGAGCTTGGAGATGGGTCCGCCCGAGGTATTCATATACGACTGCGGCTTGACCAGCACGATCTGGCGCTTGCCACCCTCTTCCTCGGGATCGTTGATGTTGATGAGTGCGACCTCGGCGCCGGCCTGGTTTTTCCAGTACGTGACGCCGGCCTGACGGGCCAGCTCGTCAATCGCCTTAAAGCCGGCGTTGTGGCGGGTCTCGGCATATTCCTCACCCGGGTTGCCAAGTCCGGCAACCATGCGAATCTTAAGCGGCTGTGCAGCTGCCATAGGTTTCCTTTCGTTACATAAGTAGTTCGTTCAACGACAAAGGCTACCACGCCCGCCGAAGCCGAGACCTTGTTTCAGTGAAATCCCACCAGACAAAAGCACGGCCGCGGCAGAGCGAGCCGCCGGAACAGAAGAAACCCCCGCGCGACCTTTGCGAAGCAAGGGGGAGCGCGGGGGTTTCTTCTGTTCCGGCGGTGATGCGCCGGGTTGCAAGGACGATGCGATTACAGCGCGAAGTCGCCGCCGACGAGCGTGGAGACGGGCTCCTCGTGGTAAACGGCGGAAATGGCCTGGGCGAACTCCTCGGCGACCGAGATGGTCTTGATCTTGCCGCCGACCTCGACGGGGATGGCGTCGGTGACGACGCACTCGACGATGGGGGCATCGTTCAGGCGCTCGATGGCAGGACCGGAGAAGATGCCGTGGGTGGCGCACACGTAGATGTCGCCGGCGCCCATTGCCTTGAGCTCCTTGACGTTGGCGCACAGGGTGCCAGCGGTGTCGATCATGTCGTCGTTGATGATGCAGGTCTTGCCCTTGATGTCACCGATGATGCCCATGACCTCGGCGGCGTTGTGGCGCGGACGGCCCTTGTGGGCGATGGCCAGGTCGCAGCCGAGCATGTCGGACAGCTTCTTGGCGGCCTTGGCGCGACCCACGTCGGGGGAGACGACAACCAGGTTGTCGGTGTCGAAGTGCATGTCGTTGTAGTACTGGCCAAACAGCGGCAGTGCGGACAGGTGGTTAACCGGGATATCGAAGAAGCCCTGGATCTGGCCCTGGTGCAGGTCGAGGGTGATGATGCGGTTGACGCCGGCACGCTCGAGCAGGTTGGCGACGAGGCGGGCGGTGATGGGCTCGCGCGGGCCGGCCTTGCGGTCCTGGCGGGCATAGCCGTAGTGGGTGATGACGGCGGTGATGGAGCGGGCGGATGCGCGCTTGGCAGCGTCGGTGGCGATGAGCAGCTCCATGAGCATGTCGTTGACATTGCCGCCGGCCACGGACTGAATCAGGAAGACGTCGGCGCCGCGGACGGTCTCGTCGTAGCGGGCGTAAATCTCACCATTGGCGAACTGCTTTAGCGTAAGGCCCGAAAGCTCGACCCCAAGGTACTCAGCAATCTTCTGAGCGAGGGGACGGTTGGAGGAACCGGAATACACGCGGATGGACTTGCGCATATTCTCCGACTTCTCGGGATCATTAATCGGCATTACCCTTCTCCTTTATACATCGAATGCCATATAGATGCCTTGTTGCATTGTAACCGCGCGGCGGGGTTTATCGGGTCCTGATAACGTCTTTACCGCCAACGGACACGAACCGACCACTCATCCGGTTGCGCAGGTCACGATAGAAAAAGGAGCCGCCCCCATGGAGCAGCTCCTTTTGTGCTTGGTAAAACGTTATACCTCGTCGTCCTCGTGCAGGCGGCGGCGGTAATCGGCGGCCCAGCCCTCAATATTTACCTGACGGGCGCGGCCCAGACCGAGCGCGTCTGCCGGGACCGGCTCGGTGATGACGGAGCCAGCGGCCACGAGCGCGCCGTCGCCGATCTGGGCGGGCGCGACCATCATGGTGTCGGAGCCAATGAAGGCGTCCTTGCCGATGACGGTCTTGTGCTTGTGCACGCCATCGTAGTTGCAGGTGATGGAGCCCGCGCCCACGTTGACGCCGGAGCCCATGGTGGTGTCGCCGATGTAGGACAGGTGCGGCACCTTTGAGCCCTCGCCGATCGTGGACTTCTTGATCTCCACGTGCGTGCCGGCCTTGGATCCGTCGAGCATGTGGGTGCCCGGGCGCAGGTAGGCGCGCGGGCCGCAGTCGACGCCGTTCTCGATGACGGCCTCGATGGCGATGGTCTCGTCGATGACGCAGCCGCTGCCGACGGTGGTGTCGGTGAGGCGGCTGTTGGGGCCGAGCTGGCACTCCTCGCCCACGGTGACGTGGCCGATCAGGTGCGTCTGCGGCCACACGACGGTATCGCGGCCGATAACGGCATCGGGGCCGATCCAGGCCTGCGTGGGGTCGATGAAGGTAACGCCCTCGGCCATCCAGTGCTCGTTGATGCGGTCGCGCGCGATGGCGGTGAGCTGTGCGAGCTGGATGCGGCTGTTGACGCCCAGGCCGTCGCGGTAGTCGTCGCAGTGGAAGATGGAGACAGCCTGGCCGTGGCCCTTGAGGATCTCGAGCATGTCGGGCAGATAGTACTCGGACTGCGCGTTGTCGTTGCCGATCTCGTTAATGTGGGCGGCGAGCTGCGCGCCGTCAAAGGCGTAGCAGCCGGCGTTGCACTCCAGCAGCGTGGCGGCCTGCTCGGGCGTGCAGTCCTTCTGCTCGATGATGCGCTCGATCTGACCATCGGCGCCCAGCTTGATGCGGCCGTAGCCGAAAGGATCGGGCGGGGTCATGGTCATGACGGTGCAGGCGAGCTCGCCGGTGGCGACGGTTTGCGCGAACTTGGCGACGGTGTCGGCGGTGATGAGCGGCAGGTCGCCGTTGAGCACCACGACGGGGCCTTGCGTGATGCCACAGGCCTCGAGTGCGACCTTCACGGCGTGACCGGTGCCCAGACGCTCGGTCTGCTCGACGCACTCGACCTTGGTGGCGCTGTTGGCGTAGGCGCCGTCGATGAGGGCGCGCATCTCGTCGGCGTGGCTGCCGATGACAACCACGACGCGGCTGCAGCCGGCCTTGATGGTAGCGTCGACGATCCACTGGACCATGGGCTTACCCAGGATCTTGTGCGAAACCTTGCAGTGGTTCGACTTCATGCGGGTGCCCTCGCCGGCAGCGAGGATAATTGCGGTTGCGTCCATGTGATCTCCTGTTACGTTATAGAGACGTGTGTTTGGAAACGATACACGGCGCAATATGATACCGCAGGCATATGACGAGCGCGTAACGATTGGTTTGCGGCGGTTGAGGCTTGCGCCGCCGGCGTGGCGTTTGCACTGCTTGCGTGCGGCGTTGGCGGTGCTGCGGAGCTGTTGTTTGAGCGAGGGGACGGGGGTGCCCGTGGACAACATACGAGAGGAGTTTGGCGGCGAGCCCGTCGCGGCATTCTCGATGTCGCATCCGGCTGTGCCGGCACTCTATATAGTGCTGACGCTGGGGCTCACTATGTTCTCGATGCAGCCGGTACTGATTGCGCTGTCACTTGCGGGCGGGCTGGCGTATGGATTTGCGACGCGTGGGGCTGCCCGCACGCTGGGCGCGCTCCGCTGGCAGCTGCCGGTGATTTTGATCGTCGCGGTGCTCAATCCGCTGTTTAGCGCCTCGGGCTCGACGGAGCTGTTCCGTATTGGCATGCGCGCGGTGTATCTGGAGAGCATGGTATACGGCCTGTGCATGGGCGGGCTGTTTGTGGCGAGCGTGCTGTGGTTTGAGGCGGCGGCGTCGATGCTCGAATACGACAAGGTGCTCGCGCTGCTGGGCAATGCCGCACCGGTGATTGCGCTCATGATCTCGATGTGCATGAGGCTTATCCCGCAGTTTTTGCGCCGCGGCCGCACGGTGCTGGCGGTGCAGGACGCGATCGATGTGCCGGGCCGCGCGCCGGCCGACCCCGTACGCTCGCGCCTGCGGGCGTCGAGCGTGTTGATGGGCTGGGGCATGGAAGATTCGCTGGAGCGCGCGGACTCGATGCGCTCGCGCGGGTGGGGTGCCGCGACGCGTCGTACGACGTATACGCGGTATCGACTGGGGCGCAGCGACGTTGCCGCGCTGGCCGGGCTCGCACTGTTTGGTGCTGTCGCGGTGGCGGTGGCGTGGACCGCGACGACGCAGTATTCGTTTTATCCGCAGCTCTCGGTGCCGGCGCCGTGGCTGGGCTATGTCGTGTACGCTGCCTGGATGATGCTGCCTTGCGCGTTGCACGCGATTGATGAGAAGAGGTTTGGCTGATGGCTCGGTTGGATAGGGGCCCGGTGTCGGGCGCGGCGTGCGGCCCGGATATTCCGGCGATTGAGGTGCAGGGCCTTAGTTTTGCCTATCCCGGGGCCGAGGCACCGGTGCTCGAGGGGCTTGATTGGCGTGTTCCCCAAGGTGCATTTGCGCTGCTTGTTGGCGGTACCGGATCGGGTAAGTCGACGCTGCTGTCGCTGCTCAAGCCCGAGATCGCGCCGGCGGGCGAGCGCACTGGTGATGCGCGCGTGCTGGGCGAGAACGTTGCCGACATGGACGTGCGGGCATCGGCGGAGCGCGTGGGCTATGTGTTCCAGGATCCCGAGAACCAGATCGTGTGCGAAACCGTGTGGCACGAGATGGCGTTTGGCCTGGAAAACTTGGGGCTAGCACGTGATGAGATGCGCCGTCGCGTAGCTGAGACCAGCTATTTCTTTGGTCTGGAGGACTGGCTTCATCGCGATACTGACACGCTTTCGGGCGGCCGCAAGCAGCTGCTGTCGTTGGCGGCCGTCCTGGCGCTGCGTCCGCGTGTGCTGCTGCTCGACGAGCCCACGTCTCAGCTCGATCCCGTTGCCGAGAAGAATTTTCTGCACGCGCTGTTTCGCGTGAACCGTGAGTTGGGCTGCACGGTTGTTGTGGCTACGCATCAACCGCGCCCAATGCTCGAGTATGCGACGTGTGCGTACCGGATTGAGGACGGTCGCGTGCGCGAGGTGGCGGATATGGCTTCTTTGGGACGCCGAGAATCGTTGTTTTCCGACGACATGTTGGGGTGGGGTGCCGTCCGATGTGCAAAAAACGGAGTATTCAGCAGGCGTGAGGACAATTTGGGCTCTCTGGAGCCGCCCGGGGACGTATCGAGCGCGAAAAAAAGTTCGGAATTGGACAAATCGTCCGAATTTGTGGCGCAAACGTCGCTCGAGAACGGCTCGGAAGCCTTCCCGCGCACGGATGGGAGCAGAATACTCCAAAAAATGCACGGCGGGTCGGCTACCACCCTGTCGGAAGGCTGGTTTCGCTACGATCGCGCGGGCGGTTGGGTGCTGCGCGGGCTCGATGCGTCGTTTTCGGCTGGCGCGGTGCATGCAGTCGTGGGCGGAAACGGCTGCGGCAAGTCGACGATGCTTTCGGTGCTGGCCAAGACCGCCAAGCTGCAGCGCGGCCGCATGGTGCGCGGAGCGGCCTCGGCGGCGCTGTTGCCTCAGAATCCCAAAGCATTGCTGGTTGCCGAGACGGTTCGCGATGAGCTGATGGAATGGGCCTCGACCTGCGGATATGACGAGAACTTGGCGCGGGAGCGTGCGGCGCAACTGGGATTGGACGGCCTGGAGACGCGTCACCCCTACGACCTCTCGGGCGGACAGCGCCAGCTGCTCGCGCTGGCAAAGCTGCTGCTGATTGGCCCCGAGCTGCTGCTGCTTGACGAGCCCACGAAGGGCTTGGACCTGGAGAGCCGCCGCATCATCGCCCGCGCCCTGCGTGACCATGCGAAGGCTGGCGGCACCGTCATCATGGCTACGCACGATTTGGACTTTGCCGAGCAGGTCGCCGACGACGTCGCCATGATGTTTGACGGCGAGATCGCCTGCATGGAGCCTCCGGCAGATTTCTTTGCCGACAACGTGTTTTATAGGGCGTGATGGGATGACGGATCATCGCGCCTCGCGCCTACTCACAAAAATGGAGATTCCGCTGTTGTTGGCGGTGCCAGCGGTGATGACTGCGGCGTTGCTGGCGGGCATTGAGCAGGCGGCGCTTGCCATGCTGGTTGTAGTGGCGCTCGTGCTCGCACTGTTTTTTGCGGGCTATGAGACATCACGTCCAGGCCTGCGCCAGATCATGCCCACGCTAGTGCTGGCGGCGCTGGCCGCGGCGGGACGCATCCTGTTTGGGCCCATTCCCGATTTTAAGCCCGTGAGCGCTATCGCCATTATCGCGGGTGCGACACTTGGCCGTCGCAATGGTTTTATGGTCGGCGCGTTGGCAGCGCTGACCAGCAATTTCTTTTTTGGGCAGGGCATGTGGACGCCGTGGCAGATGTATGCCTGGGGTCTGGTGGGCTATATCGGTGGCGCGCTGGCGCATGCGGGCGCGTTTGACCGCGCCGATGGAACCGTGCGCATGCCGGTGCTGCTGACCTACGGCTTTGCTTCGGGTTTGCTGTACGGCGTTGTGATCAACGCCTACGACATTATCGGTTTTGTTCAACCGCTCACGTGGGCGGGTGCCATGGCGCGTCTTGCCACCGCCGTACCGTTCGATATCGCGCACGGCCTTGCGACCTGCGTGTTTTTGGCCGCCTTGTACAGGCCTTGGTGCCGTCGCATCAACCGAGTCGTCGTGAAATACGGACTGTAGGGCATTTCGCGTTCCCTCACGAACTTGCGGTGGAATAGTTCTCGTTTTTGGCTATTTGCTGCCCAAACAGGAACTATTCCACCGCAACTTATAGGGGGAGAGGGGTCACATGATCCGTTTTCCTCCGTCCCCAGGGGATCAGTTGGGGCTAGAGCTCTAGCGTGAGGGTGACGGGGCAGTGGTCGCTGCCGAAGATGTCGCCGCGGATGCCGGTGTCGCGTACGTTGTCGGCGATTGCGTCGCTTACCAGGAAGTAGTCGATGCGCCAGCCGGCGTTGTTCTTGCGGGCATTAAAGCGGTAGCTCCACCAGCTGTAGACGCCCTCGACGTCCGGATTGGCTGCGCGCCAAGTGTCGGTAAAACCGGCGTTGAGCAGCTCGGTAAACTTGCCACGCTCCTCGTCCGAAAAGCCTGCGTTGCCGCGGTTGGACTTGGGGTTCTTAAGGTCGATCTCCTCGTGTGCCACGTTAAAGTCGCCGCAGGTTACGACGGGCTTGCCGGTTTCGCGCTCAAGCGCGCTCAAAAAGCCGCGATAGGCATCGTCCCAGGCCATGCGCACGTCGATGCGCGCGAGCTCGTTTTGGGCGTTGGGCGTATAGACGTCCACGAACCAAAACTTGTCGAACTCGAGCGCGCAGACGCGGCCCTCGGTTGCGGCTTGGGCGACGAGCTCGGCGGCCCCACCCTCGCCGGCGTAGGCCAGCAGTGCATCGGCGCGCAGTACGCGCAGCGGTTCCTGGCGGCTAAAGACCGCGGTGCCCGAGTAGCCCTTGCGCTCGGCGTAGCTCCAGGTTTGGTGATAGCCGGCCAGGTCGATATCGACCTGGCCCTCCTGCAGCTTGGTTTCCTGCAGCGCTAGGATATCGACATCGAGTTCCTGTGCGATCTGGATAAAGCTCGGGTCCTTTTTGAGCACGGCGCGCAGGCCGTTGACGTTCCACGAGGCGAAAGTGTAAGTCTGAGGCATGGTGTCCTTTCGACGGGGTTGGCAGGCTTAAGATTAGCGCAACAGGGGCGGGGTGGGCTCCGCGCATGCTGACTTAAAGGTCGCATGCTGGGACATCGCTCGACGCCGCCCGATCAACAAGGACGGAGGGCTCATATGACGCAGGCAATATCGGATCCCAAGCAGGCCTCCGCCGCGCTGGCGGAGCTTTTTGATACCCACAAGCGCGTGGTCTTCTTTGGCGGCGCCGGTGTTTCCACGGCAAGTGGCATCCCCGATTTCCGCAGCGTGGACGGCCTGTATCACCAGCAGTTTGCCTATCCGCCCGAGACCATGCTCTCGCACAGCTTTTACGAGACACATCCGGCGGAGTTCTTCGACTTTTACCGCACCAAGATGATCGCGCTTAACGCTAAGCCCAACCGCTGCCACACCAAGCTGGCCGAGCTGGAGCGAGCTGGCAAGCTCGATGCCGTGGTGACGCAAAACATCGACGGCTTGCATCAGATGGCGGGCTCGCAGCGCGTGTTCGAGCTGCACGGATCGGTCCATCGCAACATTTGCCAGTCGTGCGACGCGGTCTATAGCGCCGAGTGGATTTGCTCGCGCGAGCACGAGGACGCCGCGGGCGTGCCCGTGTGCCCTGCGTGCGGTGGTCGCATCAAGCCCGATGTGGTGCTCTACGAAGAGCCGCTCGACGAGCATGTGTTGACCGGTGCCGTTGCCGCCATTGCCGCGGCCGATGCCCTCATTGTGGGTGGGACCTCGCTCGTGGTGTATCCGGCGGCAGGCCTTACGCGTTACTTTACCGGCGATACGCTGGCCATTTGCAATTTGGCGCCTACCGATCAGGATGCAAATGCCGACCTGCTGATTTCTTGCGACATCGCGGCCGCGTTTGCGTTCTAGCCCGTGTGCGCGGATACAATAGAAAGACTGAGTGCAAAGCGACCCCGCCGCCAGCTCCCCAAGCTCGGCGGCGTGGGCATTTTAGGAGGATGTTCATGGCGAACGACAGCAAGACATGGCGGTGCGGAAAGTATGAGCTCAGCTTTGACCGTCCGCGCATCATGGGCGTCCTCAACGTGACGCCCGATTCGTTTAGCGACGGCGGGGAGCACTTCGACCCGGATGCCGCCATCGAGTACGGCCTGGCGATGCTTGACGCCGGCGCCGACATCATCGACGTGGGCGGTGAGTCCACGCGCCCCGGCTTTACCCCGGTCAATCCCGACGAGGAGGCTCGCCGCGTGCTGCCCGTGGTGCGCGCGCTGGCCAAAGAGGGCGCCATCGTCTCGATCGACACGCGCCACGTGGCGGTTGCCAAGGCGGCCGTGCGCTGCGGCGCCTCGATCGTCAACGACGTGACGGGCTTCACCGACCCCAAGATGGTCGAGTTCGTTAAGACGAGCACCTGCGGTGTCATCGTAATGCACGCCGGCGAGGTCGCCGCGCCCGCACGCACGCACGCAACGGTGCAGCTCGATACCTCGGCTGCGGCGTTTGTTGCCGAGAAGGCGCGCGAGGCGGCTGCCGAGGCCGCGCGTGAGGCTGAGAAGCCGGCTCGCCGCCGTCGCGGCAAGTTGCTGGGCGAGCCTAAGCCGGAGGCCAAGCTTCCGGGCGGCGTGGTGCAGCCCTCGTTGCCGTTTGGCGATCCGGAGCCCGCGACCGAGCCTGCAAGCGAGCAGGAGACGCCGGCCGCCGAGCAGGCTGCTGCCGCCGAGACCGTCGCGCCCGCGCCCGAGGCCACCGAGGCCGCATCGGAGCCCAATGACCGCCTGGCCGCCATGATGCGCCGCAGCGCCCGCCGCGAGGAAGCCTACGTGCCCACCTCGCAGCTCCGCCGCTTCACCCTGCCCGATTCGGCGCCCATCATGCGCCGCGTCATGGGCTTTCTGTCCGACCAGGCCCGCGCGCTCATTCACGCCGGCGTGTCGCGCGACCGCATCTGCATCGATCCCGGTCCGGGCTTTGGCAAGACGGCCAACGAGGATATCGTCATCCAGCGCGAGACTGCCAAGATGGCGTCACTGGGCTATCCGCTCATGTGCGCCGTATCGCGCAAGCGCTTTGTGGGCGCCGTCTCGGGCGTGACCGAGGCCGCCGAGCGCGATGCCGCTACGTTTGGCGTGTGCCTGGGCGCCATCCAGGCCGGTGCCAACATCGTGCGCGTGCACGACGCCGCGGGCTTTGCGCAGTTCCTGAACGGCTACTGGGCGGTTGCCAAGCCGCAGCCGCGCCGCGCGTTTGTGGCCGTGGGCTCCAACCTGGGGCATCGCTGTGACAACATCCGCGCCGCACGCGACATGATCGCCGAGATTCCACTCACCTGCGTGTCCAACTCCTCCAAGATCTACGAGAGCGAGCCGGCCTACGAGACGCGCCAGGACGCGTTTGCCAACGCCGTCATCGAGATTAAGACCGAGCTGGCGCCGTTGGTGCTGCTCGACGAGCTCATGAAGATCGAGGCCGAGCTGGGTCGCGACCGCTCCAAAAAGGCCAAGGCCAACGGTCCGCGCACCATCGACTTGGACCTGCTGTGGATGGACGGCGAGACCCACGGCGGCAAGAAGCTGCGCCTGCCGCATCCGCTGATCGGCGAGCGCGACTTTGTGCTGGTGCCGCTCGAGGACCTGATGCACGACCCGGCGCGGTTCTTCCGCTACAACGGTGTCGAGGTCAAGGAACCCGAGGATCGCGTGGGCCATATCGTGGGCGAATTGGGGCGTATGTAGATGATCGAGATGAATGCTGTTGCCGCTGGCACCGAGCTCGACGCGGCGCGTGACGCGGGCCGCGAGGGCGTGTCCGCGGGCTGGTGCGCGTGGAGCGTGGGCGATGCTTCGCTGACGTTTTCGCTGGTTGTGCGCCCCGATGTGAACATGCATGCCTTCCACGGCCTGCCGTTTGTGGCCGCGATGGGCATGATGGACGCGCTCGTGGGCACGGCTTCGACGCCGGGGTTGGGCCTTGCCGGTAAAGTGGGTATCCAGTGGCCGAGCGATATCGTGTGCGGTGCGCCTGCGTTTGAGGCGTCGCTCGCGCGTGTTGCCGTGAACGGCGGTGCCGGTGCTGCGGGCATGTTTGCCGCGGTGACGGTTGATATTGAGCGTGCGGCGTTGGGTGAGCTTGGCGTGGATATGGCAGATGAGGCGCTGATCGAGGCATTGGCCGCCGCTGTGCTGACCCGCGTTGACACCTGGGCGGTTGCCGCCAACACACCACAGGGCGCTGCCGGCCCGCTGGCTCCGGTGCTGGGTGAGTACTTCGATATGGTGCCGCTGCTGGGTCGTCAGGTTGCGGCGGTGTCGCCCAACGGTTTGCCGCTTGCGGTCGGTGTGTTTGCGGGTCTAGACATCTGGGGCCGCGCGACCATCAAGACCGATGCCGGCGAGCAGGAGTTTCCGCCCGAGGCCGTACGGATTCGCGGACTGTAACGCGAGGCGCCCGCGCTCAAAGATAGCGATGACAACGAAGCCCTCTTCGGCCTGTGCCGGGGAGGGTTTCGCCTATCTGGGGAATGGGTTGCCAGCGCCCTATTCCTCAAAACTGAAAAATTTTCGTTTTTGAGGAATAGGAAACATGCACGATATCGCTGCGCTGGGCGTATTCGAGGAGTCTCTATTCCTCAAAATTGAAAATTTTTCAGTTTTGAGGAATAGGCTTGGCGAACGTTTGCGGGGCTGTGGCATCGGGCGTGCTCGACTTATGCCCCTGTTTTACCCCCAGCTTCTGCATGCGGCGGTAGATTTCGCAGATGCCCTTGATGGTGAGTTGGCCGTCCACCACGTCGAAGGCATCGGTCGAATCGGCGACGATGCCGGCGAGACCGCCCGTGGCGATAACGGTGGCATCCTCGCGGCCCAGCTCGCGCTTCATGCGCGCGACCAGGCCCTCGGCCATAGCGGCAGCGCCCACCACGGCGCCGACCTTGATGCACTCTTCGGTGTCGCGACCGATGGCGTGCTCGGGCGCCTCGAGCGGCACGCTGGCGAGCTTGGCGGCACGGGCGGCAAGCGCGTCCATGGAGATGCGGATGCCCGGCGCAATCGCCCCGCCAATGTAATAACCGTCCTCATCGATGACGTCGATATTGGTCGCGGTGCCAAAGTCCACCACGATTGCCGGCGCGCCGTAGAAAGTCTCGGCCGCAACGGCGTTGGCGACGCGGTCGGCGCCCACGGCCTGGGGGCGCGCCGCGCGCAGCTTGGTCACGGCGGCCGTCTGCGGCCCGATGACGATGGCGTCTGCGGCAATGCGGTCGGCCACGGCGTGCCACTCGCGCGAGAGCTGCGGCACCACGCCCGCAAAGGCGATCGCGTCAACCGCATCGAGCGAGAGGCCGTACATCTTAAAGAAACCCATCAGGCGCACGTGGATCTCGTCGGCGGTATAGGAGCGGTCGGTGGGCATACGCCACGACTGCACCAGCTCGTCTCCGTCAAACAGGCCCATGGCCGTCTGCGTATTTCCCATATCGATAGCGAGCAGCATGTCTACTCCCGGTGTCGGCATAAAAGGACGCGCACCATTGTATACGTGCCGTCGACGGCGCTCGGCTGCGATTCGTTTACGGTGATAGGGGTCGAGGGGTTTAAATATGAAGGAATTATGCTCTACGAGATTTTCCTTGCCGTTTACCGAACTCCCACGTAATATTCTTTCTTGCGCACATGAGGCGCCCAGACATTGCGGGGTGGAGCAGTCTGGTAGCTCGCCGGGCTCATAACCCGGAGGTCGTAGGTTCAAATCCTGCCCCCGCGACCAAGAACTTGCAGCTCGTCGGCCTACCCGGCGAGCTTTTTTGTTATTCCGGGACCGTGTTTTCGGTCCAATTCTCGGCCTCTCAAACAAAATCTCGATCTGTAACATCTAGACCCGATTTGGGCGGCTAGGTGTTACAGATCGAGATTTTCCGGCAGCCGGCCCCCGTTTGTCTAAATCTGTAACACGAGGGACGGATTTTGCCGAGTAGCTGTTACAGATTGAGATTTTGTTGTTGCCCTCCTTTATGCGTGAATCTTGACTCTTTTTATTATGTGAGGCGGACGGGCTATCGATAATCACGGGCCGGATGGATTGACTTGTCGATTGATAGATTCCAATTGGAAGGAGCTGCGACGACCCTTAACGATCCTTAACTAGAAACAGTGACGTCTTAAAAACAATAAAGGGGCCGCTATGTAGGGGCCGTCTATACGATGCCTTTGACTTACACTTCTTTATGGAGCCATGTAAGGAGGCGGCAATGCAGCAACCCATCGCGACAAACGATGTGATTCTATTTTCCACTCTCAGGGAGAATCAGTACTTCGATCGAAAGAGCGCCCGCAAGGATGACAAGGAGATTGCGAAGCATATTAGTGCATTCGCCAACTCGGCGGGAGGCAAGCTCGTTATCGGTATCGAGGATAATGGTGAGGTAACGGGCTTCAAGCGTAACGGCGCGCACGACATTGAGAAATTCGAGCGCGCTGCGCTCACGACTTGCACGCCAACCCCTATTGTCCGCAAAGACCGAATCCCCGTGGTCAATTCTTCGGGCGAGGAGGACTTCGTTCTCGTTTTGGACATCGATGCCTCGACCAACCACTCTGTTGCTCGCGTGAGCGACGGCGAGGTTTTCTTGCGGCAGGACGACAAGAGCGTGAGGCTCAGCCGCGAACAGGTATTTGCCCTCGAGTACGATAAGGGGCAGAGAATCTTCGAGGACGAGCTTGTTGAGGATTCCTCCCTAGATGACGTGGACCATGAAGTGCTTGATCGCTACAAAGGGATTCTTGGAACCGAAGTTTCCGACGAGCAGGTCCTTAGAAGTCGTCGTTTTATGCGTGACGGAAAGCTGACCGTTGCTGGAGCCCTGCTATTCGCGCTGGATCCGTCCGCGATGATGCCACAGGCGCGAGTCCGTGTCCTGCGCTACGACGGCGTCAAAATGGAGACGGGCGAGCGTCTCAACATCACGAAAGAACGAAGCTTCTGTGGGCCGCTGCCTAAGGTGATCCAAGACGCCTACGAACTCATCTCGAGCATGCTCCGCGAATTTCAGTTCCTGGGGCCCGACGGGAAATTCCAGACCGTGCCTGAGTATCCTGAGTTCGCCTGGTTCGAGGGCTTGATCAACGCGGTGACACATCGCGACTACTCGTTCCGCGGCGACTACATCCGGGTCTCGATGTTCGATGACCGTTTGGAAATCATCAGTCCAGGCGCGCTTCCCAATATCGTGACGCTCGACAACATGAGGACCACTCGTTACTCGCGCAACCCACGCATCGCGCGCACGCTGGTTGAATTCGGTTGGGTTCGGGAGCTAAACGAGGGCGTCAAGCGCATTTATACCGAGATGCAAAACTCTCTGCTCAATGATCCGGTCTACACGGAACCTGATGGGGCAAGGGTTCAGCTAACGCTTGAGAACAATATCGTTGCCAGAACCGTAAGGAGAAGCGAGGCTCTCGAGGACAAGGTATCACCGGAGGTGATCGCCTCATTGGGGGAGTATGAGCTCGCCGCCGTCAGGTTGGCCTTTGCGAACGGAAGGGTGACAGCAAGGGAGCTTGCAGCGCACATCGGGAGAAATCGCCGCACAGCAAGCCGGGTGCTTGGTAAGTTAATTGAGGAAGACGGGCTGCTCGAATGGCACGGCTCATCCCATAACGACCCAAAACAGTTCTACACGATAAGGTAAGGTGGTCGATCTATTTCGCACCTCTGTCGCAGTAATGTCGCACCTCTGTCGCAGTAATGTCGCACCTCTGTCGCAGCGGCCTCGATGACGCGTGGATATAGTCCCTCGGCAAATCTCAAACAAAATCTCAATCTGTAACGGGTAGGGGTCAAAAGCGGGCCTAGATGTTACGGATTGAGATTGTTGAGGATGGGCCGAGGGGAATGTCTCTATCTGTAACAGGTGGAGGCCAAAAGTGGGCCTAACTGTTACAGATTGAGACAAACCGACGGGCCGTCCGCTCCATCCACCTGCCGCCACCTGATATTCGCCGATTTCCGTTGTGCCGCTGTGCCCCCATGCCATATCCTCTAGACAACTACGCGGCAACATCGCCGCCGCGCCTACAAGAGAGGAATGTCCATGACCGCACCTGCATCCAAGCTGCTTCAGCCCATTACGGTTGGCCCCCTTGAGCTCAAGAACCGCATTATGTTCCCGCCGCTGACCACCGGCTACGAGGAGCGCGACGGTTCCATCGGCGAGCGCAGCCTGGCTTTTTACGAGCGCCTGGCCCGTGGCGGCGTGAGCTACATCGTCATCGGCGACGTCGCTCCCGTTATGACCGCGAGCCCCACGCCCAAGCTGGCGACCGACGCCCAGATCCCCACGTTTAAGGCGCTGGCCGACGCCGTCCACAAGCACGGTGCCAAGGTCGCGCTGCAGCTGTTCCATCCCGAGTACGACGTGCCCGGTGTCGGCCGCATGGTCATGGGTTCCATGGCTGCCGCCAAGGCCGCGCAGGAGGCCAAGGCCGCCGGCGACGAGGAGACCTTCGCCGCCAAGATGGCCGAGTCCAACGAGATCCGCAAGCAGGCCTACGCCAAACTGCACCACGACATGCAGCACTTTGTGAACGAGGCCACCGTGGAGCAACTCACCCAGATCAAGGAGGCCATCGCTGCCTCGGCCGCCCGCGCGCAGCAGGCTGGCATCGACGCCATCGAGGTCCACGGCGACCGTCTGGTGGGTTCGCTGTGCTCCGCCATCCTCAACATGCGCACGGACGAGTATGGCGGCTCGTTCGAGAACCGCGTCCGTTATGCGCTGGAGGTCGTCGCCGCCATTAAGGAAGCCGCGCCGGAGCTGATGGTGGAGTACAAGCTCCCCGTGATCATGGAGAACCCCGACGGCACGCCGCGCGGCAAGGGCGGCCTGCAGCCCGACGAGGCCTGCGAGTTTGCCAAACTGCTCGAGGGTGCGGGCATCGATATGATCCAGGTTGCACAGGCCAACCACACCGGCAACATGGGCGACACCATTCCGCCCATGGGGGCCATGCCCTACAACTGGACGCTGCCCGTGGCCGAGCGCGTCAAGGCCCTGGTCTCCGTGCCGGTGGCAACCGTGGGCCGTGTCGTCTCGGTCGAGGCCGGCGAGAAGATTCTGGAAGACGGCGCGGCCGACATCATCGCCTATGGTCGCTCGCTTATGTGCGACCCCGACATTGCGCTCAAGGCCGCCACGGGTGAGCCCATCCGCGAGTGCCTCAACTGCAACAAGGGCTGCGTCGACGCGATTCAAAACCGCAAGTACATTTCGTGCGTGCTCAATGCCGAGAACGGAGACGAGGCGACCATCGCCATTAAGCCGGGCGAGGGCGACAAGAAGATTGCCGTGGTGGGCGGCGGTATTGCCGGCCTGGAGGCCGCGCGCGTGGCGGCCAAGCGCGGCTACGACGTGACCGTCTATGAGGCGAGCGACCATCTGGGCGGCCAGATTGTGCTGGCAGCCGCGCCCCCGCGCAAGGACGAGATCATGCGCTCGGTCGAGTACTACGAGAAGATTCTGCCCGGCCTGGGCGTGAAGGTTGAGCTCAACCATGCCGCTACCGCTGAGGACCTCAACGCCGCCGACGCCGCGATTGTGGCCGTGGGCGCGCACGACGTGGTCATCCCCGTTCCGGGTGCCGATTCGGACAAGGTCGTCTCGAGCTGGGACGTGCTGGCCGGCAAGGTGGAGCTTACGGGACGCGTCGCCGTCATTGGCGGTGGCCTGGTGGGCATCGAGACTGCCGAGTACCTGCTGCAGCACGGCTGCGAGGTGGCGATCGTGGAGATGCTCGACAAGATTGCCGCGGGCGAGTCCGAGACCATTCTGCCGCTGATTATGAGCGACTTTGCAGAGCACGACGTGGAGCAGCACGTGAAGACCCGCCTGACCGCCATTACCGACGAGGGCGTGGAGGCCGTCCGCACCGCCGAGGACGGCGCCGAGGAGCCGGTGAAGATCGCCTGCGATTACGTGGTGATGGCCGTGGGCTCCAAGGCCAACGCGTTTGACCTGGACGGCGTGACGGTGCCCGTGACCTGCGTGGGCGATTGCTCGGGCGAGCGCACCGCCGACATTGCGAGCGCCATTCGCACGGCATATCACGCGGCCAACGAGCTGTAGCTAACATCGCGGCGGGGCGGGGCGGTAGCACGGATCCGCCTCGCCCGGCTGCGTCCTGGCGCACACAGGCCATCGACCGGGGTGGGACTTGCAAGAACGGCAGGCCCCACCCCGGTTTTTGTGCGAGGAGGCAGGCGAGCTTAAACGCACCCTAACCTCATCTTCACCTCAAATGAGGCAAAGATGAGGTTAAGATGAGGCAAGCAAACAACTGGGCAAACGCTGAAATATTGCTATCGTTGACCTCAAAATGAGGTTAAGATGAGGCAAAGCTTGAACGGACGTGCGAGCCGTTGCGCGAACAATGCGCGCACGGTTGAGTGGGCGGGGAGTGCCGTTATCGGTGCTCCCCGTCTTTTTGCCAATGAGGGTGCTCTGACCAGCGGGTTCAGAAAATCCGAATCTTGAGCGACCGAAAATCCGAACTCCTAGAACATGAAAATCCGAATCGCTGACACCCGAAAATCCGAATTTGATGCAAGGGGATTGGTGCAAGTGGTCAGGTTTGTTAGCACCATGTTGGCGCGAAGTGACCTGACCCCTTGCACCAAGGATTTGACTTTTAAGACATCATTAAGGCTTGCGCTGTGGAGCAAACCGCAGGTCAATGCTATTCTTTTACCTTATCGTATGGTGTTGTATTCTGCCTGAATTCTATGCCTACGAGCAACGGATTGATCGCGACCAAGCGGAAAGGATGGCACGCCCGCTAGCAGGGCAAACGCAAGCGATGAGTGGCATGGACCGACATAGCGAGCTCCAGCAGCACAAGACGGCGGCCGAGTACCGCCAAGCTGCCGACGAGCATGTGCGGACCCTCAAGGATTTCTGGAAGGATTTCCTGGTGAGCGGTCTGTTTGTGCTGGCCGCCATCGTTGCCATCTTTGCATGCCTGGCCTGGTTTGCCGCGAATAACCGAGTGAGCGCCACGGGGAGCACGATCGCGGCGAAGGGTCCGCGGTTTGTGCTCTCGGGAACGCAGGGCGGCACGGCGGGCAAGTACGACGCCCAGGACAACTACGCGTCGGACAGTACAAGCCTTGCCGTGAACAATCTTTTCAACCTCAATAACATGAGCGCCGATGGCGGTCTCTCTCCGGGGTCGGCCGGCCAGCTCCAGCTCAACGTCAGGCCGCTCTGCAATGACCTGCACGATATCACGGTGGAGATGACCTGGGAAATTTCTGTTCAGACGAGCGTTGCGGGCACGGGCGGCACTGCTGCGGATGCATCGAAAAACGAAGAGATCATCAACTCGCTTAAAGATTTGGTGCGCGGTCATATCCTGGTTTTTCAGGGCAAAGACGCCTCTGGCTTTTACTCGAATCCGCTGGTCCCCACGACCACCACGGTGACCCAGGACGGGGCCAGCGTCACCGTCATTACGCAGAGCTTTACCATCCCAAAGTCGAGCTTTTACGCTGCGGACTCAAATAGCACGACCGAAACCGTCACCAAAACCCTCTACTGGATTTGGCCGGAGCAGTTCAAGAGCTATGTTCACACGGGCAACGCCGGCTACGGTGGCAACCTTTTCGCTAACACAGGCGACGAGGGGGGATACACAACCCTCGTCGGCGACATCGACACGAACCACGCGCGCTATTTTCGCGCCGACAGCACGAGCGTTCCGGGCCGGGCGCCCAGCGAGGTTCCGACTGTCGAGGCCGGCATGTCTTCTGCAGATGTGGAAACCTGCGCCGGCTACTACAACAACGCCGACGAGATTATCGGCAAGAACGTCAAGTACATTCGCGTGCGCTTCACCGCCAAGGAGGCGGATAAATAAATGGACGAGCAGCTTAATGCCCGCGAGCAGGGCGATATCAAACACAACGAAGGAGCGGCAAACCCCGGCGGCAACGGGTTCGGCTCGCACGGCGAAGCGCGTCCGGCTGGCCGCATCGAGCGCATCAAGGCTTGGGTGAGCGACCACCGTCGCGAATCCCTGGCCATCGTGGGTCTGGTGGCCGTGCTTCTCGTGTTGCTGGGATTGACGCTCGGATGGTTCGTCGATGCCAATCGCGGCTCCACCGTCGGCAAGATCAAGGAGCCGGCAGAGCTCAAAGTGCTGGGCCCCAACGCTACGGCAACAGAGCAGATCGACCTGAGCTACAACCCCGAATACGGCGATACCAAGACTGGCAACACGGTGACGCTCAAGCGCGCGTTTTGCGTGCAAACGGGCGGTGACGGTTTTGAGCTGCAACTCGCGAATACGACCAACATTACGGGTCTCACTATTGAGCTGTACAGAGCCGAGAACACGTCTGCGCTCCAGACGCCCGACGTGAGCGGTACCGCAGACGGCAAATCTTATAGCTGGAAAGCAACCGGAGAGAACCTGCTGACGAGCTTCGAATATATCAACAAGGAGAACGACGGTCTGGCAGCCGTGCCGGGCGAGGGTGCAAACGACCCTACATTCAAGGACTACCAAAAGGTCCAACGCAACGCGCGTCCGCTCTACCGTTTCAAGGTGTTCAACAAAGACGAGCTCAATGCCAAGACGCTCGACGGCTCGACTGGCAACGACACGCTTAACTTCATCATCAAGCTTTCGTGGGACGAGAGCGCCAAAGAGACCGACGTGATCTATGTGATCGCGCGCAACACGAGCGGTATGTAGGAGAGGGGGCGCACATGGAGAAGCAAGGGAGGCAGCAGGATGCCGAGCGCGAGCAGCTGGCAAAAGGCAAAAGCCTAGTCAAGAATAAGCTGGTTGTGGCGGCAATCGCACTTGTTTGCGCCGTGGCGCTCGTGACGGGTGGTTACTTTACCTATTCCGCCTACACCGCCAACGGATTTCTAAAGTCCGTCGCCGCAACGGGCACCGCGCAGAGCCTGTTTGCGAGCGATTTGCTCACGGGCTATATGAGTGCGCCTGGCAACGACGACCTCGACCGTGCCCAGCGCTCCGTTACGGTGTATCCCGGCGGCGGACAGTGCAGCTTCACCTTTAGCATCTACAACTATTTGCTGAGCAATAGCAACTTCTGCAACGACAAAAACGTGACGTACACCTTAACGGTCGAGGGGCATGGGCTCGATGATGCCACGTGGAGTTATGCGCCCCAGCCCAGCGGCAGCGTCACACTTCCGGAGAATCAGCCCACCAAGCACGACTACACCGTGACGTTCCCTGAGGACAAGTTGGGACATGCCTACTTTGTGATTAGGGCGACGGTTGTTTCGGACAAGAGTCCCGGCACCGAGCTCACCTGTCTGGCGGCGAAAGTCGTGCCGTCAAAGAGGGCCGAGGTCAAAACCGCTGCGGTTGAGGGCGCGCTTGTTGATGAGGCTGGCGAGTTTGCTGATTACGCTGCGTACAACTACCGCGTGACGGTTACGGGCGCACCGGCAAACGTCACGCTCACGTGGGGGGAGAACGCGGAGATCGACCCGTTCTTCAAGATCAACCATGGCGCGACGGTGAATGTTGAAAAACACAAGGCTACGTTCACCATGGAGCCGGGTTCGATGGTCGTCAACTTCTATCGAGCGGACGGCAAAACGCCCGATTCCTGGGGTGACCTGGGCATTAGCGTGAGTGGAACCACCCAAACGGGTACGACGGAGACTCAATAACTCTGGCAGCAGAGTTTTAGGATAAGAGGTACGGAATCGATGAGAACGGCAAAGCGCATACTCGCAGAGTTCATGACGGTGGTCATGGTGCTCCAGGCATGCTCGCCCACGGTGGCCGCCGTGGCGGCCGGCTGGCAGAACATTTCGAGCGAGATTGCCGCCGCGTCTGCGGAGGCATCGGATGCAGCCGAGAGCGGTGAGACCAACGGCGACGCCGCGAATGGGTCTGGGTCGAGTGATACCGGCGCCGCGGGTGACAGTGCCCAGGATGGCGCTGCGAAAGACGATGTCGCAACGGGCGATACCACCGATAGCGCCACGGGTTCCGATTCCACGGGCGACCAGACGGAAGGCGACGATGCGGCAGGGGATGCTGCCGCTGATGATGTCGAGCAAGATGCCGATGCCGCGGTTTCGGAAGACGCTGAGGCCCAGGCCGATGCGTCGATTACAAATCTCGATGAGCTTGTCGAGCTGCTCGAGGCGAACGGCGCGGAAAGCATCGTGCGCAAAGACGACAAGAGCGGAATCAAAAGCCTCGATGTCAAGTCGTCGGAGGCGTTCGCCGTCCTGTCTAACGCCGACGCTTCGCTTTACTATGATGCGCAGATCAAGGTTATCATCACGGGCGATGCGAAGCTCACCGAGTTGGCTAAGAACGGCATGTCTTTCCAGGGCCTTGGCAGTGATGAGCATCCGTTTGAAGGCAAAATCTATAGGTCGTTGAATGGCGTTGATAGCCCTGTTGAGCTTACGTCTAACCGGACGGTTTTCAATAACTTCAAACTGACTGACCAAAACAATACGGTCAAGATAAAGTGGATAGGCGCAACCACCTATAGCGCGCCGATGGTCGCTACGAAGGTCAGCGGTGGGGGCAAGACGCTCAACGCTGTGGTCAACATCGCAGATCCCGTAGGCACCGGCGGGACGGATACGACTTCCGCTCTGACGGCGCCCCTTTTGGGTGAGGCCATAGGTGACCTTACTACAGAGGTCACCTATGGCCCTGCCGGTTCTCTCGAGAAGCTCAACGTAAATGCAGTGGGAAACATCGGTCTTTTAGCGAATACAGTCAAGAGCGGAACCTTTACGGTGGGGTCTGTTAAGTTTCCCGATAGCCTTGCCGCGGGCGGTGTCGTCAAGACGAGCTCCGGTAATGCCGGTCTGCTCGTAGGCACGGTCGAGGATGGCGCGACTCTGAACGTCGGTACCCTTAATGTTCCCGCTGTTACCGTTCAGTCTGAAAGCGGTTCCGCCGGTGGCGTCGTAGGCCTCGTCGGTTCGAACACAGGCGCCACAGTCAAGGTCACGGAGGCTCTCGACCTGCACATGCTCACCGTCAAGGGCACCACCGCCAGTGGCGGCTTCATCGGTAAGGCGACCAAGCTCGCGCTGGGCGCGGACAACAAGAAGTTCACCTGTCCCGCCAACGTCGGCGATAAGAACAGCAAAAGTTCCGGCGGCTTCATCGGCGACGTTAGTTTTGCCGGCCCGGTCGAGTTTGCCAACAACGACCAAATCGATACGGGCGAGGGCGTGAATCTTGGCCAAAGTGGGGACACGGGCGCGGGCGGCGTGTTCGGTCTCCTGGACACAACGAACGGCGATGTCGCAATATCAGGTGGCTTGTATACTAGCAAACTGGTGACGGGCTCCATCTCCATCTATGGCGGTCTGGTCGGTAGAGTTCAGGATGTGACCAACACAGAGAAGTCGAACAACACCCTTCATATAAAGACGGGTACCGCGGGCAACCGCTGTTCGGTTGATACTACATGCAGCGTCGCGCCGCGACTGGCAGGAGGCCTGGTCGGCTGGGTGGCAAAGAGCAACAATACTGGAGGCGTTGTAATCGTTGACGGCGCGGACGTCACGTGCCATTCTCCAAAAGCCAATGGAAAGAACTGCGGGTTTGGCGGTGTTGTTGGCGCCTTGGATAGCGGCTATAGCGTGGGCGGGCGTTCGCGTTTTGGAATTCTGGACTGCGGGGACGTTCGCGTTGAAACTGATAAAAACGAATCAATCGCATGTGGTGCCGGAATTGTGGGTTCGGCATGGAACGGCGTCTTGCGCTTGCGTGGGACTACCGATTTATCCGATTGCAAGCTCGAGGCCAACGGTAATACCAGCCAAATTCTTAGATCCTTGGATGGATGCGCCCCATTGGTGTTTGCTCTAGGTTCAGGCTCGGATGCTGAGGCAACGAACGATAATTATTGGCTTTACAAACGTCCTGCTGCGGCGAGGATCGATGACCTGACCTATAACCAGGTTATCCGCCTGACCGGAGAGGAGGGCAAGCTCAGCAAGGATCTTATTAAACTTGATGAAAGCACCTTTTATCAGCCGTTGTGCAATCTGAGTGGTGCTCCAGATGCTGGCAGCAGTGCTGGCTACTCTTGGGGTTATCAGCTACGGTCCCAAAATGGTGACGGGAAGTCGGGTACATACCTCATTAATGATGCGGATACATTCGCATGCATTGCCATGACGGTCCAAACGAACGGCTACTTTGGCGGTGTATTCGGCATCGGCACGGCTAATATTACGAGCTGGTATGGTAATAGTGGGAATGCTATCTCAATTACTTCCGACATTGACCTGCGAGGTACAGGCCTTGAAGGTCTTGCATGTGATGGGTCCGGGCAAGTTAATGCCTTCGTAGGGGCTGTCGAGGGCAACCATCATACCGTTACCTTGGCGATTGGCGAACCTTACGGTACGCGCAACGGCAATGCGCTTGGCGCAAACGATTCGACTGAAGGCAACGGCAAGATTTACCGTCACAGCCGTCTGGGCCTCTTTGCCGCTATCGGCGGTGGCGCGACGGTGAATAACCTCACCGTCGATGGCGTTATGAAGTTCGATAACGGCTTAGGCGTCGACGCTGGCTCGCTTGCGGCAACTATCACTGGCAAGGCAACACTCAACGGCGTTACGTGCAAGCCGAAAATCACCTGCGATGATACGTTCGGCAACGATGTCAACATTGGCGGCATTGCTGGTAGCGTGAGGGGTGGTGGAACCGTTACTTTCGGCAGCAGCAACATAAGTGGCAGCACGAAGGCGCAAGCGACCGTCAAAACGGGCGCTACCCTCAACGGCAACACGCGCATTGGCGGCGCTATCGGTTATGTGGCGGACGTTGTCGCTATCGTCAACGTAACGAGTCTCGAGGTCGGTGACGCGACCGCGAGCGAAAATGCGATTACCGCGGGCGACAGCGCGAGCAATAAGAAATCCCAGATTGGCGGCCTTATCGGCTGCATCACTCAGGGCACCGCGGCGAATACGACCAACGTCAACATCACAGGACTTACGTTCAATTCGTTCAGCATGACCGTTGGCAAGAACGGTGACGCGAAGAACGGCGCTGGCGGTCTTTTGGGCTACAGCTGGGGCAATACGGTTGTCACCATCGGGGATAGCGCAAACACCAGCGACAGCACGTATGCTCTCAAGACGAACAGCGCTTCCATAACCGCAAACAGCTCAAGCGAACTCGGCGGCCTCGTATACGCAGCCAGTGGTCACTGGATTATCAACGACTGCGCCATCGATCTTTCTGGTGCAACCATCAATGCCGAGAGCGCTACAACGCTTGGTCTGCTCGTTGGCCGCGGCAGTAAGGTGGCTTCTGGAGTATATGGCTCCGAGTCCTATACGGGTTTGTACCTGGAAGATAGGGCATATTGGGGAACTGCATACAAAGTTTCTGGTATCAAGATTACGGCACCCGATATAACGACCTTCGACGAGTGGGTGGGCAATGGCGTAAAGCCGGGCAGCAAGCTCATGGACGGCGAATGGAACACGGTCGTTTCTCTGCATACCAAAGACGACGTTAATGAGGGTAAGCTCGACATGAGCGGCGAGAAGGGAAGCGACAACAGCTATCACAACCGTTCTGATTTCGGCAAGAACCACAACACGAATGCCTGGACGAGGTATTACTACAACCTCGATAAGGCATATGCGAAGGTGGGTAATAATCCCGAGAATAATAGCAGGGCGAATTTTATGGACTCGCCGGAGTACTTGCTGCTCTGGTGCGCATATTTGTATGCGCCCAGCGATATTCGGAGTTATATCATTCCGGGAAACCAGCAGATTTTCCAAGGAAACAATATTGGCAGGAACGATGACACACGCGTGTCTATCGACATGAATGGATATAGCTTCTATCCCAGTAATCCCGCTAGTGGCTCCAAGGTAACGGTGAAAAATGCCGACATCAAGTTCCATTATTCCAAAATCAAAGCAGAGCAAAATGGCAACAAGAAGAACAGCGAAGCGACGCAGCACGAGAACATGCATTGCGGGCTCATCCGAACCCATGCGGGCGACCTTACGGTAAACAATGTCACGCTGGGCGGTACCGTGGGCTCCCTTGTAAACGATGCAGGAAGCTCGTCCGGTGCTTTGGTGTGCCGCTATATTTACGGGTCTTCGACTTCGGTTAAGCAGATCTCTATAGATAATCTTACGCTTGATGGCTTGACCGTCGATGGCGTAACCGATAAAACCGACTACGCGCCTTTGCTCATCAACGAGATGCAGACGTACGTGAATCTGAACGCAACGAATATCTCAACCAACGGGTATGGGGGCGACACCAAGGCGGCGACATCACTGTTCGGTAGGCTTGGTGTGGGCAGTACGGCCGACCAGGTGACGGCAACATTCAGCGCGATCAGCCTCCCCAGTGCAACTGATAACGCGATGTTCACCCGCGCAAGCTTGCTTGAGAGCTTTGGCTACGGCGAGGGCAAGACTGGCTCTGCGGTGTATACCTTTATGAAGGATGACCAGACGAACGAGAAGGTCACATTTGGTAGCGAGATCGACTCGAAGGGCGAATACTCCGGTAAGCAGCTCTGGTACTACGACGAGAGCACCTATGGGACCCCCGCTGGCCTCGTCACCGTTGACAACAAAGAGGCAAATGCGGATGCTCCGCAATTCGGTGGTTATCTCCCGTATGTGAAAAAGGGCAATGTCAACGAAAACAAAGTCCAATACCACGAAATCAAAGTTAACCAGCGTGTGCCCAAGCTTACGACGGGTTGCGGTACCTATGGCGATCCCTATGCCATAACTAAAGCATCAGAGCTCAACACGGTTGCTGAGTATATCAACACGCAAAATGCAATCGACGGTTGGGAAGTAACGATTGCCGCCAATCAGGAAGAGCTATGTCAGCGTCGTTCGTCCAGTGTGAATACTGAAAACGAAGTGACGTACATCTACAAACAGGCGAACAAAACATGGGAGAGGAAGACGGAGGATAACACCACCGACTCTGGGGATTCGCTTGACGATGCGACGATGCACCGCTATCTCCAAAGCGCCTACTACAGTATCGAGCCGGTTGATAGCGAGGGAAATAGGACCGATACGCTTGTACTCGATACCACCGCTTTCCAGGGTTTGGGCAATCAGAGTAACCCGTTCAGGGGGGTTGTTGTTGGCAATCTGAGGGACGGCGGTTTAGCGACCATCAAGATTGACAAGCCCGAAGGCGCAAGCACGCTTTCCGGATTGATCCCGTATAGCTACGGCAGCGTTGTGAGCAATCTGAATATTGAATACTCGGGCACGGCAACCTCAATTGCATATAAGAGTAAAGATACATCTGGTGTGCCGGGTGCGTTTTTTGGTGGCGTGATTGGTTGCATCATGGGCGGTGACAATATCATCGATGGCGTGTCGGTGAAAGCGTCTGGCGGCTTTAGCGTTGCTGGGACGGCAGGCGATAATGGCAGCGCGCGCCTTGTGCCCGTTGGCGGCTACGTTGGTGCTGTTGCGGGTGGCGGCGTCATCTTCCGCAACTCTTCGCGCGGCGATGGTGCCCTTAACGCCTGGCATAGCGCCGGCGCTTCTCTCTATGACAACCCGTATGTTGGCCGCGTGATTGACGGCTATGCGTTCAGCGAGCTTACCGATGGTAGGAGTCTCGACAACACTGATCGCAACTACAAGGTGAACAATCTGGATACTTCGAAGACGGGGTGCATCAAGACGGATGCGACGCAGGGCCGCTATAGGGGAGACGACGCCAATAGCTCTGCGATAACCACAACCGTCAATGACTCGCAGGGACTGCTCGTACTCTCGGCCATCATCAGCAGCGGTGCGGCCGGCGGTTCGGCGAATACGAATACCACGAACGATGCGTATGGAACGTATGCGGGCTCGCGTGCCTACATGGGCGGCAACAACGCAAAGGGAGTGTACCAATTCGGCAACAAGCAATACGGCAAAGTTCGCAATGCGAGCTATGCATCCGTTGGAAAGCCGGGGAGTGCCGACAGCGATTTTGCCGATGCGAAAAACGATGACATGAAAAGCCCCGGTATCCAGTGGGAGGGTAACGCGCTCGACTACACAGGCGATGGTTCGGGCGTTAACTCCCCCTACCTGATAAAGAAATACGCGACGTGGCAGACGGGCTACGTCTGTGCCGCGCAGGTCTCGGGAATGGATTTGCGGTTCAAAGCGGGTGAAACCTATGACATGACTACTTATGGCACGGGTTACACGGGTCTTTCGGGCCGCTACTACTCAAACGCATGCGCATCCGGTAAGGGCGCCGACCGCGATCGCATCGTGCCGCTTGTTGCGTGCATCAACGGTAACGGTGCAACAATTAAGGTCGGTAGCAAAGAGGCCAGCAAGGTATATGGGGTCACAGAGTACGCCGATGATAATTACAAACTCACCGGAGTGGGCGCTCTCTTTGGTACCGTAACGTATACCTCGACCAACGTGTTGGATAGTATCGGCACTCCGGCAACGGACGGCGCTGCTGCTGCGGGCAACGGCGGCTATACCGTCCAGAACCTAAAGTTCGATGACTGCAATATTTCTCTTACGTATATCAATGCAGCCGGCGCCCCCAGTGGTTCGGGTAATGAGCAGGTTGGCGTCGGTCTGCTTGCGGGTACTACGGCGAACGCGAGCTCGCTGACAGATTACGGCAAATATGCAGGAATTACCATGGATAACTGCAGGGTGAATGGCCCCAATAACGTTGGCGGATTGCTCGGCGCATCCGGCTATGGTAGCCGCAGGACTGACAAAGATGCAACTTTGCTGGTGAATCGTAACGATGAATCACAAGCGACAACGCGCTATTCTCCGGTCAAACTTTACGATTGCTCTTATAGCAACATGGACATTTCTGGCGTGCAAAACGTCGGTGGCTTCGTCGGCAAGCTGAACAAAAATTCCGCTGGTGGCGTTTGGACAAAAACGAACATGTCTATTGCCAAGAATTCCACGATTATGTCAACTGCTTCTAACGCAAGGACCGGCGGTGTCGTGGGTCTTGCTGGAGGTGGTTTCCTGGTGAACACCGATGATGCTGGAACGCCTTCGCAGGGTGCCGGAAAGGCGGAGATCAGCAATGTCACGCTTCAGCCGGCAGCATCGAGCGCGACCGAGGGGACCGGCGGCCTTATCGGAAGGTCCGAAAATGGAATCGTGTCTGTCTACAATCTGTGCATCCAAGGCGACGTGCAGAGTAAAACGGTATTTGGTGTTAGAGGATCGAATAATCTTAAGTACGTTGCTGGTGCAGTCGGCGAAGCGGCTTCGGGCGGTGCATTTAAGTTCGATAGCTGTGTAATAAAAGACATCTATCTTGGTGCTCGTGAGTGCTCTGCCGGTTTAATCGGTGATATGAAAGGTGGGTGTGCCCTCGAGGTCAAGAATTCAACTATCACTGGACTGGTCGTCGATGGTTCGTATTCTGGTAGTGTTGTTGGCTCGATCGGTAACACGGCGAACTCTGTCACGCTTTTGAATTCGACCATTGGCGAGAATAACTTTACCGGTAGCAAGAACGCTGCATGGAACTCATCGCTGGGAAATTGTTCTGGTGGCGTGTCTGGCGATGGCCGTGGCTCATTTAGGCTCGTAAACGTGCTCATGGATCGCAATATCTTTGGGGCGCAAACTAGCCAGGGATATTTGTTCGGAAATAGTTCATCCGCTGATCTCGTCAACGTTTTTGTCGCAGGAATTGCCATTAGACCAAACAGTGCGAGTGAATCGCTCAAGCTGATGCGCAATTCTTCCGGCACCGACGACCTTAAAAAAGCGAACAAAAAGTCATACATCGCATTTGCTGCCTATGAAGACAAGCTTTCCGATGCCAAGGGCGCGACACTGTATGGCAACGATGCTGCGAACGGCAATGTGACGCCGGCCGTTTCGCCCTACGTGACTACGAGTCCGGTGAGCGAGCTGGCGGTGCGTGCCTCCGACAACGACACCACCGATCGCCATCTGTTTGGCGACGGCATGAACGTTCCTGGTGCAGCGACTATCAAGGACCAAGCGGGGACCAACGTCACCAACCGTTATACCTACACCAATATCGGTGGCATCGATAAAGACGGCGCCTATCAAAATACCTCGAGCTACGATGCCTCATCCGTGGCGAGTAAGTTCAATTCGAATAATGATACAAGCAACAACCAAGCCACAACGGATTTCCCTGTTTTGGTGATCTCTGGCAACGACAACACGACGGTCAAGAGCTATCTAAACATCATCACGAACGGCGGCTTCTCCGACGCTTGCAGATTGAATAACGAGAATGGCACCAATCCGCACGTGACGGCCAAGGCGGAGGTGTTCCAACTCAAGAACGGTGTATTCGTTAAGGACGATGGTGCGTCGAGCAATCCCACACTTCGTGTGGTGAACAACGGTAAAAAGAACATGTCGTTTAGCCCAAGCTCCGATTGGGACAACGGCAAAGGTCGCTTTACGCTCCTGACCGTTACCTTTACCGAAGCTGGTCAGAGCTATAACGTTCAGGTGCCGATCATCGTTAAGCGCAAGCTCGAGATCGATTTCACTGCAACGTATGATTACGGCACCAACTTTAAAGAAAACGATTACGCTAACCTTGGAAAAGATGCACACGTGCTTACGAGCTTTGGCGAGCCGATGACGGGTCTGCTTACCTGGACATACAATTCTGCCAATGGGAAGGAAGTCGACTTTGGCTGGGACAGCTATATGGCTGCTGGCGGCTCGATGAAGGGGCTCGGTAAGAGCATCCTCTTCAATGGTGCCGACGGAAGGTTGCCCCAGGGCACCCAGCTTACGCTCATCGATGCGAACGTTGATGGCAAAGCCGGTGGCAGAGAGTACCACTATACGGTGGGCGAAGGCGGAGCAACGAGCGTTTCCCTGAGCGGAAATGCGGGCTTTGAGGATTCTGCGGGCAATCCATATCAGGAGCGATGGCTGAGCGAGATTTTGGATGTGTATGCCGAAAAGGATGGCGCCGGCACATGGGCCGAGTGTAATAACGAGGCAGAGGCGACCGCTAAGGCGAAACTCGGAGATACGTGGAAGCTGTTTAAGGTTGCAGGCGCTGACGTTCCCAGCAAAAGTCGCTATACGCTAAAGGTACCTAAGGAGGAGAAAACCGGCAGGGAGCAGCGTGCGTCGGAGAGCGTCTACCTAGTTGTCAACGTGCCCAAGTCGGGCGACGGCATGACGCAAGCTAATATCAACGGTTTTACGGCTTCGTCTATTGACTCGAATTCTTCGGGTGCCCGCATATCTTGGAATCTGCATCACGTCTTGCGCACCGGTGGCGACGATAATCAAAACGGTACGGCATCGACATACAGCATCTTGTCCAATTATAGGCAGGAAGTTAACGACGGGAAGTCGGAGGCGCGCGCTCCGGTTTCGAAGTCGACGGACGGCGCTTCCTACGTTCTTTCTCTTGACGTTACCGACAAGATTACGTTTAACCCAAGTCAGAACTATGCTGACTCGGACTCGTTGTTCTATCAGCTCGATACGTCACTGTGCAAGTATGGCGCCAACAATACCCTGACAGGGGTGAGTAGTTTCCCGAGCGGAACCTCGGCGATCGCTAAGTTCTATGTTGCCATCGACAATCAGAACTATAAGTGGGATGGCGAAGATTGGGCGATGTGTGACGCTTCGACGCCTGCGTTTACGCAGACCGTGACGGATACAGGCGATGATTCGCTGAAGCTTAGGCTCGATCACGATCTTGCCAAAATTCGCAAGCGCGCAACGGGCGGATCTTTTACCGTGCGCACGGTTGTGGAAGAGATTCGTCTTACGCCGGACGGCTGCAACAAGGTTATCTCCCTGTCCAAGCAGTCTGGCGAGGACGCCTGTACCAAGATGTCCTATACCGCCAAGCTTTCGACGCGTAAGGAAGGCCTTAATACCTCGAGCCTGACGCAGACGGAGCACGGCAACGTCGGGTACTATCGCATGGACAAGGGCGATGCGACCATTACACTTTCGGCGCCGAAGAAGTCGCAGCTTGGCATTAACGTGGACGACCTGCGTCCGATCGCGAATGGCACGATTGGTCTGGGTGCCACGTATGAGCTGGGCGGGCTTAACGCCGCCGCCGAGACGATCAAGAATGCCGATTCAGTTGTGTACACGCTCACGCTGCAGCGCCGCGTCGGCAATAAGGGCTCGTATGAGAATGTGACGGGCAACATCTCCGAGTACGTGACAGTGACGGAGAGTAAACTTGCTACGGTCAACGCCGCTGGCAGCGCGATCACCTTCACTGACTCGACGAAGGAGAATGGCAAGTTCCGAACACAGAACGGCGACACCACGTTTAACCTGCCCTTTACCGTTAAGGTCAACACGCAGGCTGAACAGCGTGATCAGTTCTACGCGAACTATCGTCTGGTGATGACGGCGAGCCTAGTCACGGGCAGCACGGCGAGTGCAACGCCTCAATCGCCCGACTATGTGACCTACACGCTCACGAGGGTGAACCTCAACGGCATCGACCACTAGTTCCGAAGCCAACTAGCTTCGCAAAGAGGGCGGCAACCACCCGGTTGCCGCCCCTTTTCTTGCTCGCGCGGCCTGCCGTTGCTTCGGCTTCCCACCAAACTTTCCAACTTTCCACTTAACTTAACACCTAAGGTGGAAAGCTGGAAAGTAAGTGGAAAGTTGACATGTAGGTGCGGGCTGAAGAGGGGTTAATAATTAAACAAACCCTACCAGCCAAACAAAAAGATATCAATCTGGTTGGTAAAACACCGTCAATGAGCCGCGAGCTAACTAGCTGCGTAAATAAAACCTAAAGAACTGTTGCAAAGTAATGGCAAATGCCCAGATAGCGAAATTGCGATTTTCAATTAACTGTTACGTGCAAACAGCAAAATGCTACTATCTAACATGCACGTAAGAAAGCAGATTAACGGTTAAGGCTAAGAAGTGGCAGGTATGTCAGAAGCAACAAGGACTCGCACGCATGCGCCCGAGGTCAGGCAGCGCGCCGTCGAGATCCTCCAAGAGGGGGTCGGCCATCGCGCCCTCGCCGCGGAGCTTGGCATTCCCCAGGCCACGGCTCGTCAGTGGGCCCGCGCATATGCCGTGGGCGGTGCCGACGCCGCGCTCAACGCCGGTTCGCATCATCGCACCTATTCGTACGAAGTTAAGCTCGCCGTGGTCAAGGACCGCTTGGAAAACGGCTTAACGGTTCGCGAGGCCATGATCAAGCACAAGATTCCCAGCGAGTCTTCGGTCAAGGCTTGGTGCCGTCAGTACCGCGAGAGCGGTGAGTCCGCACTGGTCGATAAGCCGCGCGGTCGCAAGCCGCGCGTTAAAAAGGCGGAATAGCAAACGGGATGGTGCGCCCACAGGGGCGCATTTTTCTTGCCGCGCCTCTGCTCCAAAGCAGGCGTGCCCTTACCCCGTACGCCTAAAACTCCCCAGTTGACCGAAAACCTGCCGCCGCTACTCCTCAACTGAGCTATAACGTTAAACAATTGCAGCGTTTTTGCATGGGGGAGTGATGGTATGACACCACTGTATTTCCTTACCCTGTTTCCGCTGGTACCGGCGCTGGGCATGCTGTTTGCGTACGGTGACCGCGCCCGCGATGCGGTAGGGCTTGTAGGCTCCGGCATCATTATGGCGGTGACAGTTGTAGTCGCCGTCATGTTTTTTGGTACGGGTCCGCAGAGCTTTGAGGTTGCCCCCGGCACCTCGCATGTGCTCTCGATCATCAGCTCCGCCATCGATGTCATCCTGTGCGTCGTCATCCTGTGCAACGCGTTCAAATATAGGAACGCGCTCACCACGGTGCTCGGCATAGTCCAGCTGGTGGGCTCGTTCGCCTTTGCAGCCATGACGCTGCCCGCGGCCGAAGCCGTCACGGCGACGCCGCTCTACCTGGACTACATGAGTGTGATCATGGTCCTCGCCGTCGGCATCGTCGGCAGCCTGATCTGCGTGTATGCCCTGGGCTACATGAAGGACTTCCAGGCGCACGACGAGCACGAGGCTGCGCTGCGCGGGCAGACCGCTCCCGACCGTCGCCCGCAGTTCCTGGCGCTCATGTACCTGTTTCTCTCGGCCATGTTCGTCATCGTGATAAGCGACAACCTGGAGTGGCTGTTCTGCGGTTGGGAAATCACCACCGTGTGTTCGTTCCTTATGATTGGCTACACGCGCACGCCCGAGGCCATTAAAAACGCCTTCACCCAGATCATCCTCAACATGCTGGGCGGTATCGCGTTTTTGGCGGGCCTTATGTTCCTGCACGTCAACGGCATGCCGCTGACCATCTCGGGCATGATCGATCTTGCCGGCGCTGGTACCGCGCAGTCCGCGCTGCTGGTGATGCCGGTCGTTCTGCTGTCGCTCGCCGCGCTCACCAAGGCCGCACAGATGCCGTTCCACACTTGGCTGCTCGGTGCTATGGTTGCCCCCACGCCCACGAGCGCCCTGCTGCACTCGTCAACCATGGTCAAGGCCGGCGTGTTCCTGATGGTCAAGCTGAGTCCGCTCTATGCCATCTATCCCGTGACCGGCTTCATGGTCACGAGCGTGGGTGCCATCACGTTTTTGCTCGCCGCCCTCATGGCCATCTCGCAGAGCAACGCCAAACGCGTGCTCGCGTACTCCACCATTTCCAACTTGGGCCTCATCAGTGCCTGCTTGGGTGTCGGCGCGCCCGAGGCCGTATGGGCGGCCATCTTTCTGATCCTGTTCCATACGGTGGCAAAGTCGCTGCTGTTCCTGTGCGTAGGCACGGCCGAGCATCATATCGGCAGCCGCAATATCGAGGACATGGACGGTATGTTCAGCCGCATGCCGCACCTGACGCGTCTGATGATGCTGGGCATCATGGGCATGTTCGTGGCGCCGTTTGGCATGCTCGTGTCCAAGTGGGGCGCCCTGGTGGCGTTTGCGCAGACCGGCAACGTGCTCATGATCATGGTGCTTGCCTTTGGCTCGGCCGCGACGTTTTACTTCTGGGGCAAGTGGCTTGCCAAGCTTTCGGGCGTCGACCCCACGGCTCAAAACGTTGAGGTCAATGTCCATAAGACCGAATGGATGGCGCTCAACACCATCGCCGCGCTGCTGATTCTGTGCTGCGTGGCGTTCCCGCTCATCTCGAGCGGCCTGGTGTCGCCTTACTTGGCCATGGTGTTTGGCCGCGTGCCGTATGTTATCGGCAAGGACTCCATGTATCTGATGGTGGTTATCGTGGCATTTATCGCCGTGGTGCTGCTGACTTCATTCCGCGTGAGCAACAAACCGCACGTAAACGTATATCTTTCGGGCGTGGGAACCGACAATTACCGCCATTTCCGCGGCTCGATGGGACGCGAGGTGAAGGCCGAAAAGCGCAATTGGTACTCGGAGGACGCCCTTGGCGAGAAGCGTATTGGCCCCGCGGGTAGCGTCGTGTGCTGCAGCATTATCTTGTTTGCGCTGCTGTGTTGCGCGTGGATTGGGCCCGAGAGACTTGCCATGAGCGCGCCCTCGGTGCTGCGCGGCAAGTATTTCGAAGGTTCGGGCGTCGTGGGCATCTTTATTGGTACCGTGGCGTTTGCTCTGCTGGCGCCGCTTGTGGGCGGCCTGATCGACGGTCTTGACCGTAAGCTTTCGGCCCGCATGCAGGGCCGCGTGGGCCCGCGCCTGCTGCAGCCCTTCTACGACGTTGCCAAGCTGCTGCGCAAGGCCCCCGCCAGCGTAAACACCATGGACGATACCTACATGGCGTGCGCGCTCATCTTTACCGTCGTGGGCGGCGGCATCTTTGTGTCGGGCTCCAACACGCTGCTGTGCGCTTTTATGGTGACGCTCGCCGCGATCTTTGTGGTGCTGGCGTCCGCCTCGACGCAAAGCCCGTTTGCCCAGGTCGGCGCCGACCGCGAGCTGCTGCAAGTCATGAGTTACGAGCCCGCCGTTCTGCTGATGAGCGTGGGCCTGTACCTTGCCACCGATAGCTTCGACTCCATCGCCGTGACTGGGCGGTCGGCCCCCATCATCGTGTACAGTGCGCCCATTTTCCTGGCGCTGCTTGCGGTACTCACCATCAAGCTGCGCAAGTCGCCGTTTGACCTTTCGTACTCGCATCACGCGCATCAGGAGATTGTCCAGGGCGTCGCCACCGAGATGAGCGGTGGTACGCTGGCCAAGATGACCCTTATGCACTGGTGCGAGACCGTGCTGTTTTTGATGTGGGTGGGCATGTTCTTTGTCTGGGACAACCCTGTGAGTTGGGTGGTCGCCCTGGTCGTGATGACCGCGACGTACTTTGTCGAGGTCCTGATCGACAACACCTTCGCACGCAGCACCTGGCGCAGCTGCTTTAAGCTCGGCTGGGGCGTGGCGCTGGTGTTTGGCCTGCTCAACCTTATGCCCATCCTCGTCGACGTGTTTATTTAGGAGGCGGCATCCATGGATCATAAAATGTCGCGCTCGCCGTGGGTTATTCATTACGACGGTTCGAGCTGCAACGGATGCGATATCGAGGTGCTGGCCTCGCTCACGCCGCTGTTCGATGCGGAGCGCTTTGGCGTGGTCAACACCGGCAACCCCAAGCATGCGGATATCTTTTTGGTGACGGGTTCGGTCAATGCCCAGAACCTGCCCGTCGTGCGCCAGATTTACGACCAGATGATCGAGCCCAAGTGCGTGGTGGCGTGCGGCATCTGCGCGTGTTCGGGCGGCGTGTTCCGCGATGCCTACAACGTGATCGGCGGCGTGGACCGCGCGATTCCCGTGGACGTGTACGCGCCCGGGTGCGCCATTCGCCCCGAGACGGTGATCGATGCCATCGTGGAGGCGTGCGGCATCCTGGATCAGAAGGAGGCCGTGATGCGTGCTGGCGGCGATCCGCTTACCGTGGGCGGCGCTGCTACCTGGGACGGTGGCGTTGAGCTGGGCGAGGACGGGTTTGTTGCCGCTGCGGGGGTCGGGACCGGTGTCGACGCAGGCGCGGCTGACGGTGCGCCCGCCGCTGCAAAGGAGGCCAAGTAATGCAAAAGGCAATTTATACCACCGTCGGGATCGATGAACTGTTGCCGCATGTGCAGGCGCTCAAGGGTGCCGGCGCGCGCTTTGTGCAGATGCACGCCGAGCGCAACGTCGACGACGGATCGTATCGCTTGGTCTATACGTTTATCGACGTTCGTGCTGCTCAGGAGCATATTGCGCAGGACGGCAGCTATGCGATTGAGAACCTGGTAGTCGAGGGTATCGACCAGTACCAGGAGATTCCGTCCATCAGCCCGTACTATCCGGCAGTGTTCCCGTTTGAAAACGAAGCGCACGACCTGTTTGGTCTTGCCATCACTGACATGCAGGTCGACTTTAAGGGCTTTTTCTACCAGGTCTCAACGGCCGAACCCATGAGCGTCATCACGCCCGAGGTGAAGGCCGCGCGCGAGAAGGCCATGAAGGTCCGTGCCGCCGCCGAGGCCAAGGCGCGCAAGGCCGCAGCCGAGAAGGCCGCTGCCGCTGCTGCTGCGGGGGAGGGCGCTGCGGGTGCCGGCGATGCTGCGGGCACTGCCGTCGCCCAGTCCGCTGCGGCTACCGGCTCCGATGCTCAGCACGATGAAGCTGCTGCCAAGGCCGCACTTAAGGCCGCCGAGATGGAGGCAAAGCTCGCCGCCATGGATCCCGAGAAAGCGGCCAAGGTCCGCGCGGCGCTTGCCGCCAAAGTCGCCCGCGACAAGCAGAAAAAGGAGGCGTAAGGTCCATGGCACATCGCTCCGTTATTCCGTTTGGCCCGCAGCACCCGGTGCTGCCCGAGCCGCTTCATCTGGACCTGGTGATCGAGGACGACCGTGTCATCGAGGCAATTCCGCAGATCGGCTTTGTGCACCGCGGACTCGAGAAGCTCACCGAAAAGCGCGACATGCATCAGTTTGGCTACATCGCCGAGCGCATCTGCGGCATTTGCGCCGTGGGCCACAGCTGCGGCTATGCCAGCGCCTGCGAACGCATGCTTGACATCGAGGTGCCCGGCCGCGTGCAGTATATCCGCACCATCTTGCATGAGCTTTCGCGCATCCACTCGCATCTATTGTGGCTGGGCCTGCTCGCCGACGCCTTTGGTTTCGAGGCGCTGTTCTATCGGTCATGGACCCTGCGCGAGCAGATTCTCAAGATCTTTGAGAGCACGTGCGGCGGTCGCGTGATCCTGTCGATTAACGAGATCGGCGGCCTTAAGCACGACATTGAGGACTCCGAGCTGGCGGGCATTGTCCAGACGCTTGACGCCATGCGCCCCGACTACGAGGCCCTGGTGCATACGTTTTTGGACGATGGCAGCTGCGGCGAGCGCCTGCACGGCGTGGGCGTGATCAGCAAGAAGGACGCGCTGGATCTGTCGATGGTCGGCCCGTTCGGCCGCGCCTCGGGCGTGGGCTACGACGTGCGCATGTTTGGCGACGGTGCCTATGCGGACCTGGCTGCGCTTGAGCCAATTGTCGCTACCGATGGCGATTGCTATGCCCGCTGCCAGGTGCGCTGTGCCGAGGTCACGCAGGCCATGGACATCATTAAGGAGCTTGTGGGCAAGATTCCGCACGACGGGATCGGCGGGCGCACCAAGCTTACGCCGGCCGACGGCGCACGCGGCGAGGTTGTGATTGAGCAGCCGCGCGGTGAGGCGTACTACTATGTGCGCGGCAACGGCACCAAGAACCTGGACCGCTTCCGCGTGCGCACGCCGACGTCGCAGAACCTGGCGGGTCTGACGCATGCGCTGCAGGGCGTGCTCATCGCCAACGTGCCCATGATTATCCTGACCATCGACCCCTGCATTAGCTGCACGGAAAGGTAGGCGCGGCATGAGTTTGCTGACATTTGCCAAGACGGCCTTGGGCTCTATGGTCAAGCAGCCGGTAACGGTGTGCTATCCGCAGGAGAAGCTCGCGGCACCCGAGCGCTTGCGCGGGCATATCGTCAACGACATGGACGCGTGCATCTGCTGCGGCATGTGTGCGCGTCGCTGTCCGGCGGGCGCGCTCGCAGTCGATCGCAAGGGCGGAACGTGGTCGATTGACCCGTATGCCTGCGTGGTGTGCGGTGAGTGCATCGAGAGCTGCCCCAAGCACTGCCTGACTATGGACACCGCCCGCACTCCAGTCGCAGCGGACAAGACTCCCACGGTGGAAACCAAACCGGAATAGGGCTGGGATAGGGGCCGATGGGGCAAATGCCCCACCGGCCCCGCGCTTAAACGAGCGGTGGAGCCGCCGCGAACAAAACTATGCCGGATTACTACGATAAATCGCCTACCCCCAACCGCACCGCATTTGGCAAAATCAAAACCGCAGGTAGACGGCTTGCGGTTTTGCGAAAAAGTCACGCGTGGTCGGGGATCTTATTTTTATCGTAGTAAACCGGCATAGTTTTGAAATGGCGCCATATCGGTGACGGCCCTTGATCCCCCAAGGACGGAGGAAAACGGGCCCTTTTGCCCCGTCCATCTTGAGTCGCACCTATTTTCCTGCGAAAACGCCGTGTCTCAACTTTGGTGAGACATTTGTCTCACGCCCAAAACAGAATCTGGAACATGTGTCACCTGCCCTAATTGTGTCTCATTCCGTAACTTTAGGCTGATGCAAGGTCTGAGACCGCGAGAAGGGAGACGCGATGAGTAAGTACACGAGGGGTCTCTTGGCGGTGATACTGGCCGTAGTGCTGGTGTTGCCGGCTGCAGCATTTGCCATGCTGCCCGAGGCCAACGCCAGGTCCAGCACCGGAATGGACGGACCGACGGCGAGCAAAAAGATAGTCGACCCCGACACTACCGGCCGCTGGCAATACTGGGCGTCGGGCGGCGAGCAGGACCAGACGACACGTTATGTAGGCCGAATCTGGACGGACAAGACGGTCGAGCCCGCAGAGGACGAAAAGTCCGACTTTGTGACAACGCTCTCCACGATGTCTTCGACTTCTGACACAACGTCGCTGGTCACTAAACCGCTCGATATCGTGATGGTGCTTGATGCCTCCGGGTCGATGGATGAGAGCATGGGCGGCAACGATCAGACCAAACGCATCACCGCACTTAAGAACGCTGCCAGTTCCTTTATCGACGCCATTGCCGAGCAGAATGCAAAGATCGATGCTTCCAAGCAGCATCAGGTTGCCATCGTAAAGTTTGCGGGAAGTAGGGCTGATTGGGTCGGCAACGACACGTATTGGGAGTCGGGGTATAGGTACAACTACTCGCAGACCATGAAGAAGCTGACGCCCTGCACGGGCGATGACGCGACGAGCCTTAAGAGTACGGTCAACTCCATCAGTCCTAATGGCGCCACGCGCGCCGACTATGGCTTACAGCTGGCTGATGGGGTATTTTCGTCTGGTCGCGCCGACGCCAAGAAGATCGTTGTCTTCTTCGCTGATGGTTCACCTACGAGTTCTAGTGGATTCCAAGCAAGTGTTGCCGATAGCGCCGTCAAAAGCGCCAAGAGTCTCAAGAATAAAGGTGCCGACATTTATACGATCGGCATCTTTAATGGTGCGAATCCCGCTGCCGATCCTACGAACTACTGGACGAGCAACGAAAACAAGTTCATGCACGCCGTGTCGAGCAACTATCCAAACGCCACGTCCTACACAACCAATGAGCTTGGTAAGCGCACGGAGAATTCCGATTTCTACAAGGCTGCGTCGAACGCCGATGAGCTCAAGAAGGTGTTTGATGATATCTCGAGCTCTATCACCTCGGGCAAGGGCTCTCCCACTCAGATCGAGGATGGTTACGACGAGAGCAAGTCCGGCTACATCACCTTTAGTGATGAGCTGGGCGACTTTATGCAGGTCGATACGTTTGTCAGCGCTCAGATTAATGGCGTCCCCTTTGATGAAGTGACCAAGACAACCAAGGGCAATACGGACACGTACGAGTTTTCGGGCGTGGCCAAGGACCTGGTCATCACCGTCGAGCGCTCTGCCAATGCGCAGCAGGGCGATATCGTGACGGTCAAGATTCCCGCATCACTGATTCCGCTGATCCGCTATCACGTGGACATGGAAAACGGGATCTTTGAGCGCACGTCGCTCAATGACATCAAGCCTATTCAGATTAAATACACCTCGAGCGTCAAGGACGCCGCGCGTAACAACCTGTTTACGCCCGATGACGGACTCAAGAAGTATATCGAGAAACATAAGGGTGCCGACAACCAGACGGTCTACTTCCTGGCCAACAAGTGGTCGGGCGGCGAGCTGGGCGATGTTGTCGCCGAGTTTGAGCCCGCCGATACCAACAGCTACTATTACTTCCAAAAAATCACGCCTATCTACACGGACAAGGAATGCACCCAGCGCGCGACGGTAAAGCCGCAGGGCAACGACGTCTATTACTACAAGGACGAGTTTGTGGCGATGGGCGCAAACGGCAAGCCGAAGGACGACTATGCCGTTGTGGAGTTTGAGGGGCACGAGATCGCCAGCTACGACGGCGCTCTGGTCAAAGATGACGGCTATTGGTCCTTTAATAAGGGAACCGCGCGCTTGGCCTATATCGACCAGCTGCATACCACCAAGGACGATGTGGAGGCGAACGGCAACAAGACCGAGACCGCGCGCGACGTGCTTAACCCCAGGTGGAATGACCTTTCCTCCGTTGCGACTTCCACGCACGTGCATTCGCACCTGGGCAACAACGGCAAGATTATCTTTAGCCTTGCAACCAAGCCGACAGCGGTTGATACCAAGACTGACTTTGGTCTGACCAAGGTGCTCGAGGGCCGCAAGTGGGCGGATACGGATGCGTTTGAGTTTGAGCTCTCCGCGACGTCCGACAACAATGCCCCGATGCCCGACCCCGCGACCGTAACTGTGACCAATGCCGATCTCGACAAGGGCAAGGCAGCCATTAACTTTGGCAAGATTACTTATGCCGAGCCGGGCGAGTACACCTATGAGGTCCGCGAGGTCAAGGGCGACGCCGGTGGCATTACCTACAGCAAGAACGTTGCCACGTTCAAGGTGACTGTGACGGTTAACGCCAAGGGCGAGCTTAAGGCCGACGTTGAAAAGATCTCGGGCGAGACCGAGTTCAAGAACACCTATAGCGTGAAGCCTGTCGAGGACCAGATCACCGCGACCAAGGTCCTGACCGGGCGCGACCTCAAGGAGGGCGAGTTCTCCTTCGAGCTCGTCGAGGGTAACAAGGTCGTCGCCAAGGGCACTAACGCTGCCGACGGCACGATTGCCATGGACAAAATCACTTACGATAAGCCTGGCAATCACACCTACACGCTGCGCGAGAAGCTCCCCAACGAGGCGGGGCTGAGCAACGGGATTACGTACGATAAGACGAACTACACCATCAAGACGAGCGTCATCGACAACGGCGACGGCACGCTTAAGGTGACCCATGCGCTCGAGGGCACCAAGCCGGCACGCTTTGAGAACAAGTACAACACTGCCCCGAATAAGTCCAGCGTCACCGACCAGATCACCGCGACCAAGACCCTGACAGGCCGCGACCTCAAGGAAGGCGAGTTCTCCTTCGAGCTCGTCGAGGGTAACAAGGTCGTCGCCAGGGGCACCAATGCGGCCGACGGCAAGATCACGATGGACAAGATCACCTACACTGCGGCTGGCGAGCACACCTACATGCTGCGCGAGACCAAGGTCGACGCCGACAACGGTATCACCTACAGCACCGCGGCCTACACCATCGTGACCACCGTCACCGATGATGGCAATGGCAAGCTCACGGTTAAGCATGAGCTGCAGGACGTCGAGAAGGCTATCTTCGAGAATGCTTACAGCGTTACTCCCGTGAACTCCAGTGTCACCGATCAGATCACCGCGACCAAGTTCCTGACCGGGCGTGACATGACCGCCGGCGAGTTCTCCTTCGAGCTCGTCGAGGACGGCAAGGTCGTCGCCACCGGCAAGAACGATGCCGACGGCAAGATCGTCATGGACAAAATCACCTACGACAAGGCCGGCGAGCATACCTATATCCTGCGTGAGGCCAAGGGCGCCGAAGGCAACGGCATCGCCTACGACGATAAGACCTATACCGTCGTGACTACGATCACCGATAACGGCAAGGGCAAGCTCGTGGCGAAGCACGAGCTGAAGGATGCCAAGACTGCTGAGTTCGAGAATTCCTACAAGCCGAACCCCGGCGAATTTAGCGTCACCGACCAGATCACCGCGACCAAGGTCCTGACCGGGCGCGACCTCAAGGACGGCGAGTTCTCCTTCCAGCTCGTCGAGGGCGACAAGGTCGTCGCCACCGGCAAGAACGCCGCCGACGGCACGATTACGATGAGCCCCGTGAAGTACGAAAAGGCCGGAACGCACACCTACACGCTGCGCGAGGTCAACGGTGGAACCACTAGCAAGGGCATTACCTACAGTGACGCCAAGTTCACCATCGAGACGACCATCACCGATAACGGCGACGGCACGCTCAGCGCCCAGCATGTTCTGAAGAACGCCGAGGCTGCAATCTTCAAGAACACCTACAGCGTGACCCCGCTCGACACTGAGCTCGACTTTGGCCTGAGCAAGGCCATTGACGGCCGCGACTGGACGGACGCCGATAAGTTCAGCTTTACCATCAGCGCAGCCGAGGGTACGGACGCCCCGCTGCCCGACCCCGCAACCGTGACCGTGAGCAAGAAGGACGCGAAGGACGGCATCGCCGCCATCAACTTCGGCGAGATACGCTACACGGCTGCCGGAACCTACAAGTACGAGATTCGCGAGAACGCGGGCAATGCGGCAGGCATGACGTATGACGGACATGTCGCGACCGCCGAAGTGACCGTGACCGAGAACGGCGAGGGCAAGCTGACCGCCAACGTCACCAAGAAGGAAAGCGGCCGCTTCACCAACACGTACCGCACTGAGCTCGATTACGCCGCGGCCGGCGGCCTTAAGCTTAGCAAGGCCCTCTCCGGACGTCCCATGACCGAGGGCCAGTTCACCTTTACCGTGACGCCCGCTGACGCGGCTTCTGCCAACGCGCTCGGCCTGCACGAGGGTGCCAACGTGTACAAGTCCCCTGCAGCGACAGAGGGAACCGTCGGCCTGATCGACATTCTGGCCGGCAAGGAGGTCAAGTTTACGCAGGCTGACGCCGGCAAGACCTTCAAATGCACCGTGGCCGAGACGAACGACCACAAGCCGGGTTACACCTACGACGACGCTGTCCGCACCGTGACGATCGCCATCGCCGACGACACCGCCGGCACGCTCACCGCCACGACGACCGTCTCCGGCGGTCCCGAGGGCACGCACGAGACGATCCACAAGAGCGGCGAGAACAAGGTTGAGAGCGCTCTGGTCCCGTTCAAAAACAGCTATAGCGCATCGACCGATGCGCACGGTGGTGACGTTGCTCAGATCGTTGCCACCAAGACCCTGACCGGTCGCCCGATGGTCGACGGCGAGTTCTACTTTGGCATCGCCTATGCGGGCGAGACGGAAGCCATCGAGGGTACGTGCGTTACCAACCTTAACGGCCAAGTGAGTTTTGGTGCTCTGCATTACACGACCGAGATGCTCGCCGACCTGGTAAACGCCAACCGCGCCATCCGTACCGACACGGATGCCAAGCTTGCATGGACCATCAACTACACGGCCTTCGAGTACACGTCTCCGCTCGCAGCAAAGGGCATTACCGCCGCAACGCCGAGCTTTAGCTTTAAGGTCATCGTCGTCGACAACGGTGACGGGACTCTGACGGCGACGCCCGCCTACGACGGCATTCAGCCCTTGTTCGAGAACGTCTACGGCGCCGATGCCGCTGATGCCGCGCTCGCTGGCACCAAGAAGCTCCAGGCAGCTGAGGGCCTGACCCCGGCCGACATCGCGGGTAAGTTTACCTTTACCGTGACCGCTGACGAGGCGGGTGCCCCGATGCCCGAGCGCACGACCGCAACCAACGACGCGGCCGGCAACGTGGACTTTGGCAAGATCCACTTTACGCTCGACGACCTCAACCGCGCCCTGGGCGTGACGGACGATGCGACCGATAAGGCCGAGGCAGACGAAGCTGACGAGGCTGAGGCCGACGAGGCAGAGGCTGAAGAGGCCGACGCCGACGCTGATGCCAACGCCGACGAGCCCAGCGACGAGTCCGAGCCCGCAGCCCCCACCGCCCCGCGCTCGCACACCTTTACCTACACGGTGACCGAGTCCGGTAGCGCCCCTGGCGTGATCAACGACGCCAACGCCACGCGCAAGGTTTCCTACACCGTGACCGATGACGGTGCTGGACATCTGATCGTCAAGCGCGACGGCGGCGACGGTGCGGCCTTCACGTTCACCAACACCTACAGCGTGACGCCTACCGATTCGTCCGTGACCGATCAGGTCAAGACGGTCAAGCGTCTGACCGGACGCGACCTTGCAGCTGGCGAGTTCACGTTTGAGCTGCTCGAGGACGGCGTGACTGTCGCTAGTGGCACCAACGACGTTAACGGTAACGTTACACTGAGCCCGATCCACTACGAGGCGCCCGGCACGCACACATACATGCTGCGCGAGGCTTGCCCCAACGCGCTCGGCCTGTACAAGGGCGTCACCTATGACGGTACGACCTACACCGTCGTGACCACCGTCTCCGACAATGGCGACGGCACGCTGACCGCGACGCACAAGCTCGAGGGAACCACCGAGTCGGCTGGCTTTACCAACAAGTATCACGCCATGCCCACGCAGGTCTCCATCGGCGCCATCAAGGTGCTCGAGGGACGCGAGCTCAAGAAGGACGAGTTTAGCTTTAAGCTCGTTGGCGAGGACATCGAGTCCACCGTCACCAACGATGCCGACGGCAAGATCAACTTCGACAAGTTCGAGTACGACGAGCCTGGTACGTACGTCTACACCATCAGCGAGGTCAAAGGCGACGAGGCCGGTATGACCTATGACAAGTCCGTCTTTACCGCGACCGTCAACGTGGTCGACGACGGCGAGGGCAACCTCAAGGCGAACGTCGCCTTTACCAAGGGCGACAAGAGCGTCGAGGGTATCGTGTTCAACAACACGTACAAGAAGCCCGAGACGCCCGTGCCGACGCCCGATCCCGGCATGCCCAAGACCGTGACGAACATCGTCAAGACGGTCAAGGGTTTCCTGCCCACCACGGGTGACCAGCAGGCCGCTGCACTGCTCATGGCATTTGTTATTGCCATGGCCGGCGTCGGAGCCCTGGTCTGGGGTATCCGTAAGCGCTAGGCACGCTGGCAGCGCCCGGGGCCAAAAGGCCCCGGGCGGCCGGCGGGGAGCCAGAACATAGCCCCACCCCCCCACCCCCAGCCGCCACGGAGACGTCTCCCTTCTCCGTGGCGGCACTTTTGTGCGCAGGGGAGGAAGGGCCGCCACGAAATCGGCCCATCTACTACGTTTATCCCCTTACCCCCAACCATGCCAAAAAACGCGAAAACAAAACCGCAGGTAGAACGCCTGCGGTTTTCTGGAAAACAGGGGTATGGTCGGGGGTATCGAGTCAAACGTAGTAGATGGGCCGATTTCGTGGTTGGCGCCGCCAAATGATCCCCCGGGGACGGAGGAAAACGGATCATTTTTGGCCCCACGCGGCTGGTGGGTGCGTTCGCGCAGGACCGTTCAAACAAAACTATGCCGTTTTCGGGGCTAAACTCAGGACTCCCATCCATACCCGCGTTTTCTGCAAAATGACGGCTCGTCTACCTGCGGTTTTATTTTCACGAATATCGGCATGGTTGGGGACTCGTGACTCAGCCCCGGAAACCGGCATAGTTTTGAAATGGCATTAAATCGGTGGCAGCCATTTTACTTTGCCGGGGTGGTCGGTTGTTGGGTAATTACCCTCGCAGGTAGGCGATGGCGATTTGGGTGCGGTTGCGCAGGCCCATTTTGGCAAGGATTGAGCTGATGTGGTTGCGCACGGTGCCTTCGCCCATGTATGCCGTGGCGGCGATCTCCTTGTTGTCGAGGCCACCGGCGATGAGCTCGGCGACTTCGAACTCGCGGTCGGTCAGGCCGGCAAAGGCCGCGGGCCGGCGGGGCGTGCTCGCCTCGACGTCCGTTCCGCCAAAATCGATGTCCTCGATCGCCTTGCCCTCGAGCACGCGTTTGCCGTCCATGACCTGCGCCAACGCTGGCGGAATGGTAGCGACATCGGTTTTGATCAGGTAGCCGCGGGCGCCCAGTTTGAGCGCCGACACAATGTACTCGTCATCCGAGAATGTCGTCAGAAACACCACGCGCGCTGCAGGGTCGCGCTCAAGAATCTCGTGCGCGGCCGAAAGTCCGTCGCGCCCCGGCATCTGAATGTCGAGCAGCGCGATATCGGGCGTGTGCTCAGCGTAGAGCGCGACCGCGTCGTCGCCATTGGCGCCGGTGCCCACTACCTCGATTTGCGGCTGGGCGCCCAGGATAATCTTGAGCGAATCGACCACCAAGCGGTCGTCGTCGACAACGATGAGCCTCATCGGTCCTCATCTCCTTGCTGTTTGGGAACGGTGGCAAACACGCGCCAGCCGCCGGCGCCGACACGCGGGCCGGCGGTGAAAGTGCCGCCAAGCGCCTCGATGCGCTGGCGCATGGAGGCGAGCCCCATGCCCTCCGCGGCGCCGCGACCGCTTGCCTGGGCTCCGCCCGTGCCGTCGTCGGCAACGATGAGCTGGTAAAACGACGGATGCTCCATGCACCGTACGGTGACAGTACGGGCGCAAGCGTGGCGCATGGTGTTGGAGAGCGCCTCGCGCAGGACTGCCGCAAAGCAGTTGGCGACGTTTGCGGGCGCATGTTCGGCCATAACTTCAAGCTCAATCTGCGGGCCGCCGTCCGAGTGCGCGCCTTCGACAATGCGTTTGAGCTGCACGGAAAGGTCGACGGCGTTGTCGTTGAGCGCGTGGACGCTGGTGCGTACGAGCTGGAGCGCTTCGTCAACCGTGCGTTTGACGTCGGCGAAATCGGCGGCGACACCGGGCTCGTCGGCGTGGACCACGCGCAGGGCTTCGGCCTGCAGCGAGGCGCGCGTGAGCTGGTGCCCGACATTATCGTGGATCTCGCGCGCGATGCGGGCGCGTTCGGCGAGCGTCGCGAGCTCGACTTCGTAGTCCTGGCGGTCGGCGAGGTCGCGGTTGCGTGCCTCGAGTGCCAGGGCGCGTTCTTGCAGCTTGTCGCGGGTGCGACGCATGCGTTCCTGTTCGCGCTCCAGCTGCGCGGTGCGCAGTGACAGCAACGTGGCGGCGACCGAAAGGATGGCGGTTAGCAACAGCGTTCGGGTGGTGAGCGCGCCGCAGCGAAGGTCCGTGGCAAGTGCGCAGGCAAACACGGAGCCAATCGCCAGCGCGGGCCAGATGCGTTCACGGCGCACGCGTCGCGCGATGTCATAGAGGGCGAGAGGTGCGAACGGCACAAACGGCGGCACGAAGACAGCCGCGATGACGTAGGCGTAGCTGCCGGCCTCGCTGGCGCGACGGGCGCGTTCTCCCTGCGCGACCTCGGCCAGTGCGGCGATGACAACGCCAAGGCAAAACGCCGCGACCAGGCGAGCATCCACAGCAAGGCCCGTGGCGGCTGCGATGCAGCACGCCAGCACGATCGATTTGTCGAATAGCCTGTTCATACGGGTATTGTACGCGATGCCGCGCACGGGGGAGGCGCCACTCAGAGCAAGCGTGACATTCCTCCCACGCGGCGGGGCGGTCGCGTCAGCAGGCCGCACGACCAAGACCTCCGCACTCGTGACAAAGCTCACTGGTGCGCGCCGTCAGCTCCTGCGATGATGCAATCGTACCGGGCCGCAAGCAACAGAAGGGCCGCCTCATGACAGACATCGTCCACGTCGAAAACCTCGTTAAGCGCTACGACGACCTTATTGCGCTCGACCACTTTAACCTGAGTATCGCCCCCGGCGAGATCTTTGGCCTGCTGGGCCCCAACGGCTCGGGCAAGACCACGTCCATCAACTGCATCCTGCAGCTGCTCGCCTACGACAGGGGCACCATCGAGCTGTTCGGCGAGCGCATGACGCCCGCCCGCTACGACCTCAAGCGCCGCATCGGTGTGGTGCCGCAGCAGGTGGCGGTGTTCGACGAGCTCACCGTGCGCGAGAACATCGACTATTTCTGCAGTCTCTACGTCAACGACCGCAAGCGCCGCCGCGCGCTCGTGGACGAGGCGATCGACTTTGTCGGTCTGGGCGACTTTACCAAGTTCCGCCCCGGCAAGCTCTCGGGTGGCCTGGCGCGCCGCCTCAACATTGCCTGCGGCATCGCGCACAAGCCCGAGCTCATCTTCTTCGACGAGCCCACGGTGGCGGTCGACCCCCAGAGCCGCAACGCCATCCTGGAGGGCATTTGCCGCCTGCGCGACGAGGGTGCCACGGTGGTGTATACCAGCCATTACATGGAGGAGGTCGAGCAGATCTGCAGCCGCATCATGATCATGGACGGCGGGCGCGTGCTGGCGCAGGGCACCAACGACGAGCTCAAGCGCATGATCCAGATGGGCGAGCGCGTGACCGTCGAGGTCGGCGCCGTCGAGACCGCTACGGTCGAGCGCCTGCGCGCCCTCGAGCACGTGCTTTCGGTCGAGCTGTCCGGCGGTGAGCTCGTCTGCACCTGCGAAGCGAGTCCGCACAATCTGGTCGACATCCTCGACACGCTGCGCGCCGCCGACGTGGCGCTCGGCCGCGTGTGGAGTGAGCCGCCGACCCTCAACGACGTGTTCCTCGAGATCACCGGCCGCGAGCTGCGCGACTAGGGGGCAGCCATGTTCAACACCATTATTATCACGGTCAAGACGCTGCTGCGCCGGCCGAGCACGTGGGTCTGGGGTGCTCTCTTTCCCATTGCGCTTTCCACGATGTTCATGTTTATGTTTGCGAACCTCAGCTCCGACGGCACGGTCGACCCGGTGCCGGTTGCCGTCGTGGCGGACGAGGCTTGGGACGCTTCGACCTTTAAGGGCGTGGCGACGTCGCTTGCCAAGGAAGGTGACGATCATCTGCTCGAGATCCACGAGCTCGACGACGCAGCCGCCGCGAACCGTGTGCTTAAGGCCGGCGAGGTCGCGGGCATCTATACGGTCGACGACGCGGGCACGCCCAAGCTCACGCTGCTTTCGAGCTATGACAGCTCGCGCGCCTCGTCGGTGCTCACCGACCGCAGCATTCTGGAGACGGTGGCAAGCTCGTATACGCAAAATGCCGAGCTCATGTCCCAGATTGCCCAGGACAACCCGGCGGCGCTCGCCGACCCGGAGGCGGTTGCGCGCGCCCTATCGCTCGAGGGTGGCACCCGCCGCGTAAGCCTGACACGCACCACGCCCGACGGCACGGTCATCTACTATTACGCGCTTTTTGGCCTGGTCGCGATGATGTCTGCCGAGTTTGCCGCCTTGAGTGTCGTCGATCTGCAGCCCAATCTGTCGGGCCTTGGCGCGCGCCGCTGCGTGGGCGGCCTTTCCAAGACGGCGTCGCTGGCCGGCATTTTTGTCGGCTCGTGGCTGGTCTCCTTCGCCTCGATGACGATCGCGATCGGCTACGTGCGCCTGGTCGTGGGCGTCGACTTTGGCGGGCGCGAGGGGCTGTGTTTGGTGGGCGGCGCCGCTTCCGCGCTTGCCGCCACGGGCTTGGGACTCTTTGTGGGCACGCTTCCCGTTAAGGGCGGCAAGGCGTCCAAGTCCGGCATCCTCACGGGCTTTGCCACCACGTGCGCCCTGTTCGCCGGCCTCTACGGCGAGCCGGCGATGGCGCTTGCCGACGACGTCGCCCGCGCCTGCCCGGCCGAGTGCTGGCTCAACCCCGTCAAGCTCATCTGCGACATGTTCAACCGCCTGTATTTCTTTGAGGACCTGGGCCCCTTTGCCGTTCGCGCCGGCGCGCTGGTCCTTATGGCGCTGCTGTTCGTTGCCGCCGCCACGCTGATCTTTGGAAGGAGCCGCTATGAGCACCTTTAAGACCGCGCTTCGCATGGCGCTGGCGCACCCGTTCTACCTGCTCATCTATACGGTGTTCATCTCGCTCATGGGCGTATTCATCGCGGCCTCGGTGAGCTGGAACTCGTCGCAGCTCACCGAGTACAAGCCCTACGACGCCAACGTGATCGTGGTCGACCGCGACGACAGCGATCTTTCGCGTGCGCTTACCAAGCATCTGGGTTCGCGCTTTGACCTGGTCACGGGTGTTGGCGACGATACGTACGATCTTGCGGATGCGCTCTCCAAGAGTAATAGCGCCAAGGGCAGCGCCGACTGCGTGTTCTTTATCCCGGAGGGGTTTGAGGACGACCTCGTTGCAGCCGCCCGCGTGGGGGAGTCCCTGCCCAAGCTCGATGTGACCTACGGTGCCGGCACCATGGCGGCGGCGCTTTCGTCTGCCGAGGCCTCGCGCTGGATCTCGCTCGCGGGCGCTGCGGCCGCACTTGAGCCCGCCGCCTCTAACGGCAGCGTCGCAAAGGCCGCCGAGCATGCCGCCGCCAAGCGCGCGAAGGTCGAGATTGAGCAGGTCAAGGTCGACTCGACTGCCGCCGCCACGCTCGAGTCGTATTTCAACTTTGGCGCGTACGCGATTATCTCGTCGGTCATCGTGTCGGTGGGGCTGGTGTTCTCGGGCATGAACGAGCCCGAGCGCGTGCGTCGTATGGATGCCGGCCCAATCTCCGAGCGCCAGCGTTCGCTTGCCGTGTTTGCGGCCGCCGCCGTGCTCACCGTCTGCATTTGGCTTGTGTCGAGCATGATGGGCGTCGTGGGCTTTGCCGGCGCGGTTGCCGAGGTCGGCGCGGGTCGTGTGTGCCTGGCGCTGGCGGCGACGTTTGCCCTGGCGTGCACGCCTCTGGCCGTTGGCTTTACGCTGTCGAGCTTGGGCGCGCGCGAGGAACTGCTCAACGGCGTGGGCAACTTACTCGGCATGCTCATGACGTTTTTGGGCGGCGCCTGGATGCCGCTGTCGCTCATGGGCTCGGCCGTGCAGACCGCGGCGCATTTTGTGCCGACGTATTGGGTGAACGACGCGATTGGCAAGGCACTTGCCTCGGACCTGACGCCTGCCGTGTTGGGCGACATCGCCTGCGACCTAGGCGTCACGGTGCTCTTTGCCGCGGCCATCGCCGCCGTAGGCCTCGCACTCTCGCGCACCAAATCCCGCGCCTAGCCACCTGGTCATTGGGGGCGTTCTTAAACGGCTAGTCATTTAAGTACGTCCCCAATGACTAGTCTGAAATAAATCTCAGGCCTCGCCCCAAAATAGTTCGCCAAGGTTTACTATTACGCTCATAAAGTAGTACGAGGCTAACAATGGGGGATACCATGGCAACGCAGAAAGCCTACGTCCAGGTTAAGGATCTCAAAAAGCACTACGGCGATGGAGATGCACGCCTGACGGTGCTCGACGGCATCAACACGTCTATCAACCGCGGCGAGATCTGCGTCATGCTGGGGCCCTCGGGCTCGGGCAAGTCGACCTTTCTCAACCTGATCGGCGGCCTGGAGGATGCCGACGCCGGCTCCATCATGGTGGACGGCTGCGACCTTACGGTGCTCAAGCCGGCCGATCTGGGTGAGTACCGACGCCGCGAGCTGGGTTTTGTCTTTCAGTTCTACAACCTGGTGCCCGACCTTACCATCAAGGAAAACATCGAGGTCACGGCGCACCTGTCCAAAAACCCGCTCGACGTTGACGACCTGCTGCGCTCGCTCGGCCTCTACGAGCACCGCAATAAGTTCCCGCGCCAGGTCTCGGGCGGCCAGCAGCAGCGCTGCGCCATCGGCCGCGCGCTCGTCAAAAATCCGGGCCTGCTGCTGTGCGACGAGCCCACGGGCGCACTCGACTACAAAACATCCAAAGAAATCCTGCAGCTCATGGAGGACGTCAACCGCACCTACGGCTGCACCATCATCATCGTCACCCACAACGCCGCCATCGCGCGCATGGCCAACCGCGTGCTGCGCCTGCGCGACGGCCGCATTGTCGAGGACGAGCTCAACGCCGAGCCCGTGCCCGCCGCCGAGCTCGATTGGTAGGTGACGCCATGACACCTCTCGCAAAACGGCTCCCGCGCGAGTTGCGCCGCAATATCGGCAAGTACCTGGGCATCTTTTTGCTTATGTGCGGAAGCATCGCCCTCGCGTCGGGCTTTTTGCTCGCGGCGCATTCCATCGGCTGCCTTATCGACGACATGCGCGACGAGTACACGATTGAGGACGGCCGCGTGACCACTTCCTTCGAGGCCACCGACGACCAGCTCAAGGCTGCCGAGGACGCGGCGGAAGATGTCGGCGGCGTCACGTTCTACAAAAACTTCTCTATCGACGCCATCATCAAAAAGGCGGCCGGCGACGACGGCACCAAGCGCACCCTGCGCACCTATGCGCATCGCACCGAGGTCGACATTGCGTCCTACTGCGAAGGCAGCCAGCCCAAAGCGGACGACGAGGTGGCCATCGACCGCGTCTTTGCTACCAACAACGACCTCGCCGTGGGTGATAAGGTCGAGCTCGAGGGGCGCACCTACACCATCTGCGGCATCATGACGCAGCCCGATAGCCAGGCGCTGTTCCTCAACAATTCGGATTTTACGGTGAATACCATTACCTATGGCGTCGCCGAGGTCAGCGATGCCGGTTTCGCCGCGCTTGAGGATGCCGGCGGCGCGCCCGCCTACACGTACTCCTTTACCTTTAACGACCGCGACCTCTCCACCGCCGAGCGCACCGATGCCGAACAGGATATGGTCGAGGCGCTGGTGGATGCCGATGCGCGCGTCGACGATCTTATCGATGCCGATTCCAACCAGGGCATTGGCTATGCGCGCGATGACGTGGACGGCGATTCAATGATGTGGATGACGCTGCTCAACATCATCATTGTGATCATGGCGTTCGTCTTTGTGGTCCTTACCGACGCCACCATCGAGGAGGAGAGCGCCATCATCGGCACGCTGCTCGCCAGCGGCTATCGCCGTCGCGAGATCGTGCTGCACTACCTTGCGCTTCCCGCCATCGTGGGTGTGCTCGCGGCGCTTTTGGGTACCACGCTCGGCGTTGCGTTCTTTACCGAGCCCATGCGCAGTCTCTATTACGGCTCGTATAGCCTGCCGCCCTTCCAGGTGTACTGGAGCTGGGAGATCTTTGTGAAGTGCGCTGTGGTCCCCGCCGCCGCGCTCATCCTCATCACGCTGGTGGGTCTGCTCCGCAAAATGGGCAAGACGCCGCTGCAGTTCCTTCGTCACGAGGCGAGTGGCAAGTCGGGTACCAAGCGCGGTCTGCAGCTGCCGGAACGCATGAGCTTTGTCTCGCGCTTTCGCCTGCGCGTCTTCCTGCGCAACCTGGGCAACTTCGCCACGCTCTTCGTGGGCATGGCGTTTGCATCACTGCTGCTGCTCTTTGGCCTGGCGATTCTGCCCACGATGACGCACTATGCGGACAACCTGGAGACGAGCCTGGTCGCCGAGCACCAGTACACGCTCAAGGCGCCGCTGGAGCTCGAGGGCACTGCCGAGGAGCGCGAGCAGTGGTCGGCACTCGAGCGCTTGCAGTCGGTTGACGGTGCGGTGCTTTCCGCCGCCCAGGATGCCAGCGACGAGCTCGATGACGCGGCCGATGCTGCGCAGACGGCAGCCGATGCCGCGGCCAGCTCTCCGTCTGTCGAGAGCCTGTCTGCGGCGCAGCGCGCGCTCGCAAGCGTTCAGGACAAGAGGGATGCGCTCTACGCGCGCCTCGACGATGTGGCCGATGCCCTTGGCTGCGATCGCGACGAGGCTATCGATCTGATCGAGAAAGCTTCGAAGATCGATACCGATAACGACGACATTCACCCGGTTAACACGACCGACAACGGTGTAGCCAAGATTGCACAGGCCGAGAAATACGCCGTCTACCAGCTGCAGTACGACCGCGGCGACGGAAACGGCGAGGAAACGATTTCCGTCTACGGCATTTCATCTCATTCGCGCTATTGGAAAGACCTCAACGTCGGCGACGGGCGCGTCGTCTTTGGCGGCGGTCTGCTCGATAAGTTTGGCTGGAGCGAGGGCCAGAAGGTCGAGCTTCGCGACAAGTACGAGGCTCGGGATTATTCTCTTGAGTACGCGGGTAAGGACTGCATCTGGGGTTCAAAGTCGGACATGAATATCTATATGAGCATCGATGACTTTAACGAGCTGTTCGGCAACGACGCCGCCTACTTTAACGGCTATGTGAGCGACGAGAAGCTCGACCTCGATGCTCGTTACTTTGCCGGTGACACCACGCCCGACGACATGCGCGCCGTGGGTGACCAGTTCATCGGCATGATGAGCAAAATGATCGGCATGATGATCGGGCTCGCGGTGTTCATCTTCCTGCTGTTTATGTACCTGCTGACCAAGGCGGTGATCGACCACGGCGCCCGTTCGATCAGCTACATGAAAGTCTTTGGCTATCGCGATAGCGAGATCTCGCATCTGTACATCCGCTCGATCACACTGTGCGTGGCGGCATCGCTCGTGCTGAGCCTGCCGGTCATTATTGGCTCGCTCACGGCCATCTTCCGCTCTATGCTGCTCGCCTACAACGGCAATATCGAGATTTACGTGCCCGCTTGGTCCATGGCTGCATGCGTCGGCATTGGCTTTGCGACCTACCTGGTCGTGGCGCTGCTGCACACGCGCTCCATCAAGCGCGTCAGCCTGGCCGAAGCCCTCAAAGTGCAGGAGTAGTCATTGGGGACGTTCTTAAACGACTAGTCGTTGGGGACAGTCTTTGCCGGATCGCCGGCTCGCCGGCCGGGCCGGCAAGGACTGTCCCTAGCTGCCGGCAGGAAAGGAACGTCCCCAACTGCCGGGTGCCGGATGGCGAAAGGATGTCCCTGGCGGCCGGTCATTTAAGTCTGTCCCCAATGAGTGGCCAGGCGCTGCGCTTGACTTTGACCCTGCTTCAACGGGTACCATCTCCTATGTCTGTAACGCCATATAGACCGAGGGGATATATCTATGACCGCAACTGCACCCGCAGCACCCGCCAAGGTGTACTTCACCAACCTGCGCACGCATGCTCGCGAGAGCCAGCTCGACAAGCTCAAGCGCCTCATTCGCCGCGCCGGTATCGAGCAGATCGACTTTGAGAACAAGTTTGTCGCCATCAAGATTCACTTTGGCGAGCTGGGCAACCTGAGCTTTTTGCGCCCCAACTACGCCCGCGCCGTCGCGGACGTGGTGAAGGAGCTGGGCGGCAAGCCCTTCCTCACTGACTGCAATACGCTCTATGTCGGTAGCCGCAAAAACGCGCTCGAGCACATCGACACCGCCTACCAGAACGGCTTTACCCCGTATGCCACAGGCTGCCAGATCATCATCGCCGACGGCCTCAAGGGTACCGACGAGGCGCTCGTCCCGGTCGAGGGCGGTGAGTACGTGCGCGAGGCAAAGATCGGTCAGGCGCTCATGGATGCCGATATCGTGATCAGCCTCACCCACTTTAAGGGCCATGAGCAGGCCGGTTTTGGCGGCGCCATGAAGAACCTGGGCATGGGAGGCGGCAGCCGTGCCGGCAAGATGGAGCAGCATGCCGCCGGCAAGCCGAACGTCGCGACTGAGCACTGCGTTGGCTGCCGTGCCTGCGAAAAGATCTGTGCGCACAACGCCATCTCGTTTGACGATACCCGCGAGCGCGAGCTTGCCAACGGCAACGCCCGCACGGTGCACGTGGCCGCCATCGACCACGATCGCTGCGTGGGCTGCGGACGCTGCATTGCGGCGTGCAACCAGGACGCCATCAAGCCCGGCTATGACGCTGCGGCCGACGTGCTCAACTGCAAGATCGCCGAGTATACAAAGGCCGTTGTCGACGGCCGCCCGAGCTTCCACATCTCGCTTGCTATGGACATCAGTCCCAACTGCGACTGCCATCCCGAAAACGATACGCCTATCGTCAACGACATCGGCATGTTCGCGAGCTTCGACCCGGTCGCCATCGACCAGGCCTGCGCCGATGCCGTCATGGCATCCGAGCCGCTGCCCAACACCGAGCTCACCGATAGCGCGGCCAAGATGGAGCACAAGCACGAGCGTCTGGAGGGCGAGCAGGCCAAGGATCCCTTCTGCATCACACATCCCGACACCGACTGGCGCGCGTGCATCGCTCATGCCGAGAAGATTGGCCTGGGCACGAGCGAGTACGAGCTCATCGAGGTCAAGTAGCACCTGTCTATTGGACATATCAAGCGCTTTTTTAGCGCAACGTTAGCAAAAGCCGCCCCTGAGCACAGCGCTCGCGGGCGGCTTTCCGGAAGTATGCGGCAAATTTCGAGACCGCCGAGCACACGACATTTTTTGGCAACAAAACCCCTGATAAATTGTTGGTAAAACTGCGGTCTGGCCGGCAGTTCCAGATTTTGCCGCATACTTCCGAAAATAGGGGGTCAGATAAAGCCCCAGGCGTTGCTTTTTCCCTAAAAATTCCTATCGAGGAAGTCGTCGACCGTGTTCCAGTAGAGTTCGGGGTCGACCTGCGCGCTCTTGGCATGGGTGGCGCCATGGATGGTGAGCTTTTGCTTGACCTTGCTGGCGTACGCGTCGTAGTTTTGGTCGAGCATGCTGTACGGCACAAAGGTGTCTTGGTCGCCATGGATAAAGAGCATGGGGACCGTCGCGTGTTTAAGCTGCTCCACGCTGCTTGCCTTATGGAAGTCATAGCCTGCGCGAACGTTGCACACCAGGTTCGCCACATCGAGCAAGGGAAAGCTGGGCAGGCCGAACACGTCCTTGAGCTGCAGGGAAAACTCGTCCCAAACACTCGTATAACCACAGTCCTCGATAATGCATTTTACGTTTGCAGGCAGAGATTCCCCCGCGACGTTCATGGCGGTTGCTGCACCCATCGACTCGCCAAAGACCAGGATGCGCGCCTCGGGGTCAGCCTGAACGATCCGCCCAATCCATGCAACGACATCGAGCCGCTCGGGCCAGCCCATGCCGATATAGTCGCCGCCGGAGCGTTCGTGGGCGCGGGCGGCGGGTGCGAGTACGTTCATGCCGCGGTCGTGGAATCGCTTGACGTATCGGGCCATACCGATGGGCTCGTCGGTATATCCGTGCAGGCAGACGGCGTAGTCGTGGGTGTTCTCCGAGGCGGCAAAATACCAAGCGGCGAGCTCGGTCCCGTCATCTGCGGTGAGGTTGCTGCTCTCGCGATTCTCTTTAAACCACGCCCGCGCCTCGGTTTCCTCGGCATCCGGCTGCTCGCCCTTTTCGGCGTCCTTGCCGTCCTGCATCATCTTCATGGTGTATGGCGCGCGGGGATTCAGCGCGAAGTCAAACAGAAAGTTGCCGGCAAATCCGAGCAGCGCGACAACGAGCACCAGCGCAACGACGCCGGCTATCTTGAGCTTCCGATGGGGGTGTGCGCTTTGAGGCATTTACGGTTCTCCTTATAGATGTTAATACATCAACATTTAAAACAAGCGCATTATGGATGTTCGCCGTTGATGCGTCAACAAGCAAAGAATGGGTAAACAAAGGGACACGTATGGTGCAAATTTCGCACGTACCCAGACGCTTTGATATAGTGTTGAGAACTCTTTACATTGGAGGATGTAACCGGCATGTCCGATTCGAGCGACAGTTCTAAGCCGCGACCCAAGACCGCGGCCGTTCCACACTACACGGTGGGCGAGGAGATCATGAACTCCGTCACCCATGGTGTCGGCTGCCTGCTGGGTATCGCGGGCCTGGTGCTCCTGATCGTATTCGCTGCCCTGCGCGGCGGAGGCCCGGCCCACATGGCCGCGGCGATTGTCTATGGCGTCAGTATCATCCTCGAATACTTGGCCTCCACGCTCTATCACGCGATTCAGCCCGCGCGCGCCAAGCGCGTGTTTCGCATCATCGACCACAGCTGCATCTACCTGCTTATTGCCGGCAGCTATACGCCGTTTTGCCTCATCACGCTCGCAAACGACGGTGGCGCTGCACTGTTCTTTGCCGTGTGGGCCATCGCCATTATCGGCATTGCCCTCGAGTGCTTTATGCGCGAGCGTCAACCGCACTGGGCATGCGGCCTGGTCTACCTGCTGATGGGCTGGCTCGTCGTCTTTAAGTTGCCCGAGCTCGTGTCGCTGCTCAACCCCGTGGCGCTTGCCCTGCTCGCCGTCGGCGGCGTGTGCTACACCGTGGGCGTGCCGTTCTACATCGCCAAAAACGTGCGCTATCTGCACAGTGTTTTCCACTTGTGGGTGCTCGCCGGCAGCATCTTCCAGTTCATGGCGGTGATTCTCTTCGTAATCTAGCGATCGCGTCTGTGCCCGCGGACCTATCCAAGCGGCCGTCGGGCGCAATTGCCCTATCCGTCACCTACGCTTACTACCCGACGTCCCGAATCTTGGAGGTTCGAGAAACTCCCGATGGACATAACCATCTCCCTTATTACCACGCTTGTCCTGACGCTTATCAACGGCTACTTCTCCATGTCCGAGATGGCTCTCACCACGGCCAAGCGCGCCGTGTTGGAGCACGATGCCGAGGAGGGCGACAAGCGCGCCGAGCGCGCCGTCCAGCTCGCCGCCGACTCCGATCAGCTGTTGGCTACCATCCAGGTCGCCATCACGCTCGTGGGCTTCGCCTCGTCCGCCGTCGCCTCGACGAGCCTGTCCGACCCGCTTGCCACGTGGCTCACGAGCTTTGGCATCGCGCCGCTCTCCGCCATCGCGCGCGGCCTGGCGCCGGTCATCATCACCGTCGCGGTCGCCTTCGTGTCCATCGTGATTGGCGAGCTCGTCCCCAAGCGCATCGGCCTGGCCAACGCCGAGGGCGTGTCCAAGCAGGTCGTGGGACCGTTGTCGTTTTTCCAAAAGATTGCCCGTCCGCTCGTGTGGTTGACCGGCGCTTGCTCCGATGGCCTGGCCCGCATCCTGCGCATCAAGAGCGCCGACGACCGCCAGAACGTCTCGGAGGAAGAGATCAAGTACATGGTCTCGGAGCAGGACGACCTGCTCGACGAGGAAAAGCGCATGATCCACGAGATCTTTGACCTGGGCGACACCGTTGCCCGCGAGGTCATGGTGCCGCGCGTGGACACCACCATGTGCGAGGACGATGAGACGGTCGCCGACGTGCTGTCCACCATGCGCCAGACCGGCTTTAGCCGCATCCCCGTCTATCACGAGGACCCCGACAACGTCGCGGGCATCGCGCACATCAAGGACCTGATCCAGCCCGCGCTCGACGGCAAGGGCGACCAACCCATCGCCAGCTATTTGCGCGACGCCACCTTTGTACCCGACACCAAGGACATCCTGCCGCTGCTGTCCGAGATGCAGACCTCGCACGACCAGATCGTGGTGGTCGTGGACGAGTACGGCGGCACGGCCGGCATCATCACCATCGAGGATATCGTCGAGGAGATCGTCGGCGAGATCGAGGACGAGTTCGACCCCGACAACAAGTATCTCACGCGCCTTTCGCGCCGCGAGTGGCTCGTTGATGGGCGTTTTTCGTGCGATGACGCGATTGAGCTTGGTTGGCCGCTCGAGGAAAGCGATGATTATGAGACCATCGCCGGCTGGATTTTGGAGCTTTGTGACTCGGTGCCCGACATCGGAGAGGTGTTTGAGGTCGCGGGGTACAAGTTCAAGGTGCAGTCGATGCGTGGCCAGCGCATCTCGCTCATTCGCGTGATCGCTCCGGCCGAAATCGATAAGAAGGATTCCGAGTCCTCGGCAGAGAAGTCGGCGGCGTCGGGTGCGGGCTCTGTGGACCCGCACGATGGCGACGAGTAGGGCAAGGAAGAGTAGGGGAGAGTTATGGCAGGCCTGTTCAACATCCTTAAGGTCACCGTCAGCGAGGACAAGATCTGCGCGCATGTGCTGGTGAACCCCGGCATGCCGCTCATGACCTCGGAGGATATCGAGGCTACGGCGCGCGTGTATTACCTGGTGCCGGCGATTGCCAAGCACCTGTGCCTGGGTGATTCCGGTCGCGAGTTCCAGGACTGCATGGGCCAGACCGAGCTTTGCCATCTGCTTGAGCACGTGACGGTCGAGCTCATGAACGAGACCGGTCTTGCCGGTAGCATCTCGTGCGGCCGCACGCGCGTAAGCGAGCACGACGAGCGCGTCTTTGAGGTTGAGCTTTCGTGCCCCGACGACGCGCTGGCCATCGGCGCGCTGTCTTCGGCCACCTTTATGATGGACTGGGCGTACCTGCACGCCGACCAGCCTGCCCCCGACGTGGAAGGCACGGTCGCGGGCCTGCGCAACCTGGTGCTGGGCATGCGCGCCGAGGCCGAGGGCAAGGATCCTCACGAGGCCGTCGCTGCTGCGAACGGCGAAGATGCTGCCGAGGACGAGGGCGCTGACGAGGGCGATGTGCCGGTCGACGCCGAGCCCGTTGCCGATGCGACCGCCGAGCCCGTTCCCACCGAGCCCCAGGGCGTCCCCAACTTTGACGACGAGCCCCAGGTGGCGATTGATACCGAGGGCGCGGTTGCCGAGAACCACGAGGCCTCCGCTGCCGTCTTTGGCGGTGCGGCGACGGTTCCGGCAGGACCTGCGCATGAGGGCGGCCTGCCGCTCGTGGACGGCGCCGGCGAGGACCCGGGTGCCACGGTGGCCATGCCGGCTATGCCTCAGGAGTAGGCCTACGCGTTTATCACCATCACGTACCTGCGCCTTTGCCGTACGCAGATGAGCGGAGCGGCAAGTGATGCGCTGCGGGTATAATGGACAGCATTCAAACGGTGGGCACCGACGTGCCCGCAGGAGAGGAATGATCATGGGTAAGACTTTCAGCTTTGTCTCCGGCGCACTTTTTGGTGCTGCTGCCGGCGCTATTATCGGTGTTGCTCTGGCCCCGCGCTCGGGCGCCGAGACCCGCGCCATGGCTGCCGATATCGCCAACGACGCCTGGGACAATATGCGCGACACCTACGAGCACAGCGCCGAGGAGGCCCGTGCCGCGGTGAATGACTTTGGCCCGATGGTCGACGCCAAGACCGACGACCTGCGCGCCAAGGTCGACCTGGCCCGCGAGCGCATGGACCAGCTGCGCGAGCAGCTCAACGACGCCATTTCGGGCGGCAACGTGACGCCTGCCGCCGACGTCGTGGTCGAGAACGCCGTCGAGGCTGATACCGAGGCCGCGGAGCCCTCGACCGAGGCATAATGCGCGCCGGGGATTTTGTCGGCGCCAAGATCTATCGCAAGCCTACCGAGGACAAGCGCACCAAAAAGGACGGCACGCCGCGCAGCCCTAAAAAGCTCGGAAAGATTCACTTTCCGGTCTTTACCCCGGGCGGTACGCGTGTGGTCGGCTTTATGGTCCGCCAGTCCGATATCGCGGGCATGATCGAGCGCCCCGACCGATTCGTAGCGCTAGACGCCATTGGTGTCTACGAGGGCGCCATTGCGGTCGATGACGTCAAGGGCACGTACGATGCCGCCGCGGCCAAGCGCCTCGATATCAACCTGGACGATTGCATCATCTGGGTTGGCATGGACGTGCGCACGGAATCGGGCGATGTTGTGGGCTACTGCTCGGACGTTGAGTTCAAGCCACGCTCGGGCATCGTACAGGCATTCTATGTGACCGCCGGTGCCGCTTCGAGCGTGCTGGTGGGCGACACGCAGGTGCCGCCGACGATGCTGCGCGGCTACGAGAACGGCGCGATGGTCGTCTCGGACGAGGTCAAGTCGCTCGGGTATTCGGGCGGTGCGGCTGCCAAGGCCGCCGAGGCCAGCGTCGTGGTGGGCGACAAGGTCAAAAAGGGCGCCAAGGTGCTCGACGACAAGGGATCGGTCGCCGTGGACAAGGGCAGTCGCGCACTGGGCAAGCAGCTCGGCAAGACGCGCGGTATGTTCAAGGCCTTTAAGGACGAATACCAAAAGGCGAGCGGAGGCTCGTCAAAAGCTACAAAATAGCGACGTACCAAATGATGGGAGGCAAGCCGGAGACCTGTTGCTCCGGCTTGCTGTGTTTATGGGGGAGGGCACATGCGCCAAAACGGATCCAACTTAAACGGGCGTTCGGGTGCGCGTCCGACGGCGCGCCGCGACCTGGGGCAGCTGCCCAGCGGTCAGCGCCGTCGCCGCCGTAAGCCCGGCGCGATGTACCTCAACCATAGCCGCGGGTTTAGCGACCGCAGCGCGCGCATCGGCAACGGGCGCTCGCCGCGCCGACCGTCCCGTCTGCCCTATGCGCTCATTGCCGTGGGCTGTGCGCTCGTGCTGTTTATCGCTGCCGTCGTGGGCTACGTCAACCGCAGCGTGGACGTGGAACTCAACGGGCAAAAGACCGCGGTGCGCGTGGGCTCTACGCTGCAGAATCTCATCGACGACCAGGAGTTGACCGATACCTACGACGCAGGCGACCTGCTGGCCGTCGATGACAGCGTGCTCAAGCGCCATGGCGGCGAAAAGCTGTCGGTTAAGGTGGACGGCAAGCGCATAAAACAGGGCAAATGGGATAGCCGCGAACTTGAGGGCGGCGAGAAGGTGACGGTCAAGGATGGCCGTAACACCTACGAGAAGCACGAGGTTCAGGCTACGGTTATCGAGCCCAAGCTCAAGGTCGAGGGCACGGGCGCTATCGAGTATGTGCAGACATGGGGTGTCCAGGGCCGCTCCGAGGTGTGGGTTGGTGAGCAGTCGGGCAAGACGCAGGACCGCGGCGAGGTTGTGCCCGCCACCGATTGCGTCGTTGCGTGCGCCAGCGTGGCGCCCAAGGGCAACAAAAAGTACGTGGCGCTGACGTTTGACGAGGGTCCGAGCGGCGCCACCAAACAGATCTTGCAGGTGCTCAAGGAAAAGGGCGTTACCGCGACGTTCTTCCTTTCGGGCGATGCGGCCGAGGCCTCGCCTGCCACGGCCAAGGCGATTGTCGATGCCGGGTGCGAGATCGGATCCAACAGCTACAGCGACGATTCGCTCAAGGGCCAGGACCGTGAGGCGGTACGCGAGCAGATCACGAAAGGCACCGATGCGATTAAGTCGGCGACCGGCGTGAAGACGATGCTGCTGCGTGCTCCCTATGCTGCCTTTGACGAGCAAAACTGGATTGATGCGATGGACCTGGTCTCCGCCGTGGTCTCGTGGAATATTGACTCGGGCGACTGGCTGCTCAACGGTGCCGACGAGCAGGTCTCAACGGTGCTCGATTCGGTGACGCCGGGCAATATCGTGCTGCTCACCGATAGAGACGAATGCGCCGAGCAGACGCTCGAGGCGCTGCCGCAGATTATCGACGGTCTTGTCGCCGATGGCTACAAGATCGTGACGCTCAGCGACCTGGTCAAGACGGACACGTCGCTGAGCAAAAAGCTCACCTCGCTGACGAAGGTCACCATGCCCAAGGACGCCGTGTTCCCCCAACTTGCCGAGGACGATGACACCACAGAGTAGTCATTGGGTAGTCGTTTAAGAACGTCCCCAATGGCTATGTCACGGATACGTCAGCGTTTGGTATGCCTGCAATGTGCAGCGCATAAATTCGATGCCGCAGGGCGGTGCTGATGCTATAGTTACTGCGGTTAATGAGGGTCAAGAGAAAGGTTACAGGTGAAATCCAAACCTCGACCATACAGTCGATGATCCCATGCAGGTGCTTTTTGCGCATGCACGGGGTGTAAGCGTCGAGCGGCGTGCCGCCCGCGCATGCGTATACATATCCAGAAGCCCCCGGACGCCGCACGCGCGGCCGCGTCCGGAGGAATAATGATGGGGAGCACCATTGAATTATCTGAGTGAGATGCTCAAATTGCCAGTCTTGGACGTCGACGGCGAAAAGCTCGGCGTGGTCAACGATTTTGGCATTGCAACCGGCGAAGTTTTTCCGCACGTGACGTCGCTCGCGTTCCGCGGCCCCGGCAAGACGCCGTTTATGATCAGCTGGCGCAAATGGGTCGACCGTATCGACGAGACGGGCGTGTATCTCAACACGTCTGCCACCAATATTCGCTTCTCGTACCTGCAGCCGACCGAGCTCCTGCTGGCGCGCGACGTGCTCAATAAGCAGATCGTCGACACGCAGGGCATGAAGGTCGTGCGCGTCAACGACATCAAGTTTTCCATGTCGGGCGAAAACCAGCTGCGCCTGTTGGGTGCCGAGGTCGGTGCCCGCGGTCTGCTGCGCGCGATCAGCCCCGCACTCGAGCACGTCGTCGAGGGCTTTATGAAGCACCTGGGCAAGCCGCTCAGCGAGGACATCATCGCTTGGTCCTACATGGACCTGCTCGACCGCTCGACTAAAAACATCCAACTCTCGGTGTCGCACAAGACGCTCGGCGAGCTGCACCCTGCCGACATCGCCGACATTATCGAGCAGCTCGACCCGCGCCTACGTGCGCAGGTGTTTGCGCAGCTCGATACCGCCCAGGCAGCCGAAGCTATCTCGGAGTTCGATGACGACGAGCTTATGACCGAGATACTCGAGGGCCTGTCCGACACGGACGCATCGTCGATGCTGGCCATGATGGACCCGGACGACGCTGCCGACCTGATCGACGAGCTTGATTACGAGAAGGCCGAGAAGCTCCTGCGCCTGATGGGCGTCAAGGAGGAGAAGGCGATTCGTAACCTGCTGGGGTATGAGGACAACACCGCCGGCCGCATCATGACCTCGGAGTTTGTCTCCCTGCCTGCCACGGCAACGGTCGGTGACGCCATCGAGGCGATTCGCGAGCTCGACGAGGACTTCGAGAGCGTCTACTACGTCTATACCGAGGATCCGAGCGGCATGCTGACCGGTGTGCTTTCGCTGCGAACGCTGATCGTAGCCGATCGCGACGCCACGCTGGGTCAGCTGGCCTATCGCGACCTGGTCTACGTGTCGCCCGACGAGGACCAGGAAGACGTAACGGACGAGATGACCAAGTATGACCTGGTCGCTATCCCCGTCTGCGACGAGAACCGCCACATCCTGGGTATCGTAACCTTCGACGACGCCATGGACGTTATCGCCGAGGAGCATCAGGAGGACCTGCAGATCGCTGGTGTCGGCTCGGGTGACAGCGCGTCCGACGACTCGACGAACGTGCTCAGCTGGTTCGTGCATCGCCAGTACTGGGTTGTTGTATGGGGCATCGCGTCGTGCATCATGGCGACCGTGCTGGGAACGGCGCTCGGCTCCGCGCATCTGGTGGTGTTCCCCATGTGCGCCATGCCGCTCGTGCTGCTGGCGGCCTCGCGCATGGTGTCGTTCGTCAAGAACTACTTCCTGGAGTATGACGGTCACGACGACGAGCCCAAGCCGTATCTGGGATTCTTCTTCCAGAGCACGGGCATGGGCCTGATTCTGTCACTCGTGACCTACCTGTGCGCCCAGCTGGTGCGCACCGCCGCGTTCCCCGATGCGCCCATGTTTGAGGAGCAACTCTTTACCGGGTGCTTTAATATCGCTGCCATCATTTGCCTGGTTGGCAACATGAGCGCCGTGATTTACCTGATGGTGCTGTTCTGGCGTGACGAGCATGACCTCAACACGTCGGGCACCGCCATGAACGTCATTGCCGTCATGATCTCGTGTGTGGCGTATTGCATCGCCGCGGTGCTGCTCGCCATGTCAGTCATGGGTTAGGTGGTCGCGTGCAAAATACCAAGCAAAAGTCGGGCACCAAGCAAAAGCTGACCATCGCGGCCATCTTTGGCGCTATGGGTCCCGGTCTGCTGGCGGCGCTTTCGGGCAATGACGCCGGCGGCATTGCAACGTATTCCAGCGCGGGCGCCAGCTATGGCTACAAGATGCTCTGGATGCTTCCCGTCATGACTGTGCTGCTCATCGTGACGCAGGAGACTGCGGCGCGCTGCGGCTGCGTCACGGGCAAGGGCCTGGCATCGCTCATTCGCGAGCGCTTTGGCGTGCGCAAGAGCGTGTTGGCCATGGCGGCGCTGTTGATCGCCAACACGGCTGTGACCATTTCGGAGTTTGCGGGCATCGCCAGCGGCCTTGCTCTCTTTGGCGTGCCGGCGAGCATCTCGGTGCCGTTGGTGGCGCTGCTGGTGTGGATGCTTACCATGTCGGGTAGTTTCCAGCGCATCGAGAAGATTCTGCTGCTGGTGAGCTGCGTGTTCGTGACCTATATTGTCGCCGCGTTTATGGCTGGCCCCAACTGGGGTGAGGTCGCGGTCGACCTGGTCGTGCCCAACATTCAAAATGACCCCAGCTACGTGTCGCTCGTGGTCGCAACGATCGGTACCACTATCGCGCCGTGGATGATTTTCTTGGCGCAGAACAACGTGGTCGATAAGAACGCGGGCGAGGACGATATCGTGCTGCAGCGTATTGATACCGTGAGCGGCTCGATCGCTGCTGATATCATTGCGGGCTTCATTATCATCACGACCGGCACGGTATTGTTCCCGGCGGGTATTCAGATTAGCGATGCTGCCGATGCTGCCCGCGCGCTGGAGCCTATTGCGGGTCAGTGGTCCACGGTACTGTTTGCCTCGGGCCTGGTCGCGGCGAGCTTCTTGGCTGCCTGCGTGCTGCCGGGCGTTACGTCGAGCGCTATCTGCGAGGCATTTGGCTGGGAGCGCGGTGCCGACCGCAGCTGGGACGAGGCCCCGGTCTATCGCGGCATCATTACGGCCATCATCGGTATCTCTGCCGTGCTGGTGCTTATGCCCGGCGTCGATCTGTTCCAGATTATGATGACCTCGCAGGTCATCAATGGCGTGCTACTGCCCGTGGTTCTGGTGTTCCAAGTGGTTATCGCCGCCGACCGTCACATTATGGGCGCCAACCGCAACGGCCGCGTGTGGAACGTGCTCACGTGGGCGACTATCGGCGTGATTACGGTGCTGACGGTCGTCATGTTTGTGCTGCAAGCGATGGGCTACAGCGCGTAGCGCCTCTTTTGGGTTTCGAGCGGGCCGCGGCCATGGGCTGCGGCCTCTTTTTTGCCCATGGCCTCTCGGAGCCGGCTCGAAAAGAGCGATTTTTGGTTGGTTGCTGCGGGTGTACACAGATTTTGCTGCGTGCTACTTGTCGGTGCCCAGCTTGTGTGGTTTGTAGGCGAGGGCATTGACGAGTGCGTCGGTGGCAGACTTGACGGCTGCCGGCTGCGGATCGTTGACGTGATCTTCGGGGTGTACGGGCAGGTCCTTTTTGACGGCATCGTGGATCAAGTTGAGGTACTCGGTCACGCCAGTGGTCGATAGGTGCGTGCCATCGCCATCGAACAGGTCGTTGCGGTTGGCGCTGTATCCGTACCAGTCGATAACGCGCACGTTCTTGTAGCGCGTAGCGGCGTTGGCGATGGCCTGGTTGGTAGAGCCAACCCACGGCTGCGGGCTGCGTGTGTTCACAAACACCACAATACGCTTATCTCCCGCATCGGCCATGATGGCGTCGATCTGATCGTCGGTTACCAAGCCGTTGGTGCCCAGCGCAAAGACCACGATCTTGCCGGCAAGGTTCTGCTGGATATAGCCCTCAAATGTCGCGCGGCCCGCATCAAACTGGCGGCCCTTTTCGGCATCGATATGGCTGTGCGGGAACACGCCGTCAAAGGTGTCCACGGCACGCAGCGACACGGAGTCGCCGATCATAAGCAGATCGTAGGAGCCATCGGGGAAGCCGTCGTTGTCCTTGTCGGTGTCGTCGGCCGCCTGCTGGTCGGTGGGCGCGGTGTTTTTGGCTTCCTTGTTGAGGACTTCGGCGCCCTCACCGCTCAGTGCGGAGGTCTCCGGCACAAAGATCAGGCCGCCCAGTGCAACGACCAACACGACAGCGCAGGCTGCGCAGACAGGGACGTGCGCGCGCACCCAGTTGGCGGGCGCGGTGGTGCCGTCGCGGAACTCGGATACGGTGCGCCCAAAGGCGCCCTTTCTAAACGGCGTCTCGATAAAGCGATATGAACATTCGGCTACGGCGACCACCAACAACACCTGCAAAATGTACTGCCACCACGGCGTATCGTTGATGTTGGCGACCGGGTTCATGAGCAACAGTAGCGGATAGTGCCACAGGTAGATGCTGTACGAGCGCTTGCCAACCCACACGAGCGGCTCGGCGGACAGTGCGCGGGCAACCATTCCCTGGGGCTGCACGCAGGCCGCGATGACCATGAGCGTGAGGATGGAGCATAGCAGCGTGCCGCCGCGATACTGGAACGCGGTGTAGCCGTTGGTGAGCGCGACCATGGCGGCAAGGCCAACCAGACCCACGACGCCCAACACATCGATGGATGCGGGCGAGGACCAAAAGCGCACGAGGGCGCTCGGCTGTGCCGGGACGGTCTCGGCTGCGTTGTCGGCCTTCTCGCCAGGCTTGCCCTCGGCGTTCTTGCCGTGCTTGGCGGCGCCAGCCAGGCGATTGAGCCCCAAACGATGAGCGAGACGCACCGGCGCCAGGTCGCGATCGGGGATAAAGGCCATCCAGGCGCCCAGCAGCAGCGAGAAGACGCGGGTGTCGGTGCCGTAGTACACGCGGCTGGGGTCGGCGGCGGGGTTATAGAGCACCATCATGGCGATGGCGGAGACAGCAGCCAGGCCCAGAACCATGCGGCGCGTGTTGGGCTTGCTCATGTGCATGGATACCATAGCGAGCAGCAGCGGGGGCCAAACCAGGTAGAACTGTTCCTCGATGGCGAGCGACCAAAAGTGCGTAAGCGGCGAGGGATCGCCCAGAGCATTGAAGTACGAGACGTCCTGCATAATCTGCCACCAGTTGTTAAAGAACAGCAGCGACGGCAGAATGTCGGGACGCATCTTGGTGAGCATCACGTGGTTAAAGATGGTGCACAGCGCGCAGGTCACGAACACTACCGTTACCACGGCGGGGACCAGGCGACGGATGCGGCGAATCCAGAAGCTCTTAAGGTCGATGCGACCGGTCTTAGCGACTTCGTTGAGCAGCAAGCGCGTGATCAGATAGCCCGAAAGCACAAAGAAGATCGTGACGCCAAGCAGGCCGCCCTGAGCCCACGTGAGGTTGAGGTGATAGAGCACCACCGCGACGACGGCAAGCGTGCGCAGGCCGTCAAGGGCAGGGATGTAGCGGGACTTGGGGCGAGCAGGCGTCTGCTCCGCGGCGGGAGTGTTGGCGCGGCCCGCGTTGTTGGCAGAAGCGCGATGGGGGCTCGCGGTGCGTCGCGGCTCGTTGGCACGGCGCTCGCCCTTCACGCGTTCGTGCGGCGCCGGCTCGTTGCCCGTGCGGCGTCGACCGCGCGAGCCCGATTGCGAGAATTGTTCCATAAAACATCATCCAATGACGAGAATAATCAGCACGCCTTCATTGTAACTGCCTGCTCCTGTGAATGCTTGCTGCTGGCGCAAGCTCAAGCGCGCGTCCACATCAAAGTGAACTAAAGTTATAGGGGGTGCGAGAGTGCACGATCGACGGCCGACGGTGGGCATAAGGCCCGCAGATGAGGAGGTTTCCATGGCAGATCGCGGCATCGTTGCGGTGTTCGGCAGTATGAACATGGACCTTTCGGTGGCGTGCGAGCGCATACCGCGTGCGGGCGAGACCGTCGGCGGCAGCGGGTTTATCACCAACGCCGGTGGCAAGGGCGCTAACCAGGCCGTTGCCGCCGCGCGCATGGGTGCGCGCACGTGCATGATTGGCGCTGTTGGGCGCGATACCTTTGGCGATGCGCTTGTGGCAGGGCTCCAGGATGCCGGCGTGGGCGTTGAGTTTGTGGCGCGTCGCGATGACGTGGAGACCGGTACCGCGACTATCATTCGCTGTGAGAGCGACAACCGCATCGTGCTGTCGCCGGGCGCCAACCATGCGCTTGCGGGCGAGGACGTTGCCCGCGCACTGAGGCGCTTGGTGGCCGACGAGCTCGACGGCGATGCCAGCGAGATTGCCCCGGCTGCCGGAAGCGTCTTTATTGCCCAGGGCGAATGTGACCTTGCAGCAACGGCCGCGGCGCTTTCTTGCGCTCACGAGCTGGGGTTCTATACGATCTTTAACCCGGCGCCCGCCTGCGACCTGCCGGCAGGAGCGTGGCCTGCGGTCGACCTGGTCTGCCCCAACGAGACTGAGTGCCAGGTGCTGACGGGCATTCTGCCCACAGATGATGCGAGCTGCGTCGCCGCGCTCAATGCGCTGCTCGATAAGGGCGCCGGCGCCGCGGTCATCACGCTGGGCGGCGCCGGCTCGGTTGCGCTCGGCGACGGCGGTGAGCCGCTGCGCATGCCGGCGTTTTCGAGCGCGGTGGTCGATACGACGGCCGCGGGCGATACGTTTATTGGTGCGCTTGCTGCAGCTCGTCTGGAGGGTCTGCCGCTCTTTGAGTGCATGGCCGCGGGTGCTCGCGCCTCGGCGGTGACGGTGTCGCGCCTGGGCGCTCAGCAATCAATTCCCACGCGTGCGGAAGTCGAGCACAAGTTTGGGTCGGACGATTTAGTACAAGGCGGAGAAGCGGAGTAGAACAATGGCAACCAAGAAGCTGATCCTTGATCTGGATATGGGTGTGGACGATGCGATGGCGCTCGCCTATGCCATCGCAAGCCCCGAGGTGGAGCTCGTCGGCATCACCACGTGCTTTGGCAACGTGCGCGTCGAGCAGTCGGCACACAACTGCTTGGCGGTGCTCGACCTGTTGGGTCGTCCCGAGGTGCCGGTGTACCTGGGCGCCGATCGTCCCATGAAGGCGACCGAACCCTACACGCCGCCGGCGTCCACCACGCTTATCCACGGCAAGAACGGTATTGGCGGCGCAAGCGTGCCCGCCTCGCCGTACGAGCCGGTGGGAGCGACCTCGGCCGACGGCAACGCGGCGGTCGATTATCTGATCGATGCCGCGCGTACCTATGGTCCCGATCTGGTCTACGTAGCGACTGGCCCGCTCTCCAACTTGGCGCTCGCCCTGGAGCGCGATGCGGCGGCGATGATGTCCATCGGCCGCGTGGTCGTGATGGGCGGCGCCCTTACCGTGCCCGGCAACGTGAGCGCGGGCGCCGAGGCCAACATGGCGAGCGACCCCGAGGCAGCCGACGCGGTGCTGCGCTCGGGCCGTAAGCTCACCATGGTGGGTCTGGACGTGACGCATCGCGTGGTGCTCACACGCCGCGACATTGCCGGCTGGACGGGCTCGGGTACTATGGCTGGCTGCGCATTTGCGAGCATGGTCGAGCACTACATTGGTTCGTACGAAATGAACGCGTCCTACCTGGGCGGCTGCGCGCTGCACGATCCACTGGCGGTTGCCGTGGCGATCGACCCCACGCTCGTAGGTGCGCTCGGCTGCAACCTGCGTGTTGATCTGCTGGGCGAGTACCGCGGTCGCACCATCTGCGATGAGCGCCGCCTGTCCGATCCGGACAAGAGCGCGCTCGTGGCGCTGACCGTCGACGCCCCGCGCTTCCTGTCCGAGTTCAAGGCGCGTATGGCCCGCGTCCTGGGCTAAATGATTTTCACGCCGCGTCCCCTGTAGTCAATTTGGGACGGGGCTTTTTTAGCTACCGAGTAAATACGCCCGTTGGGGGAATAGTCGCGTCGGTTCGCTTGACAACAGGCTAAACTAGCTATTAAACATTTACTATTCTGTTTAGATTGAATTTGCGGTCGTTTAGTTGTCGAGTCACGGGGCGGTCAGGCCACGATGCTCGACCGCGACCGTTACTAGGGGGAACAATGGCCAAAGCAAGTGTCCGCGAAATCAGCCGCATCACCGGTTTTTCGCCTGCGACCGTGTCCAACGCGCTCAACCGCAAGCGCAGCGTGAGCGAGGAGACCGCCAAAGTCATCCTGGAGTGCGCGCAGTCGCTCGGCTATCAGCAGTCGACGCAGCTCGAGAGCATCCAGTTTGTGCTCGCGCGCAAGACGGGCGCCATCCTGGACGAGAGCACCTTCCACCCCGCGGTCATCGAGGGCGTGGAGCGCCAGGCGCGTCGCCACGGCATGAGCACGGGCTTTGTCTCGCTCGACTTTAGCGACCTAGACGCCGTGCGTCCGCAGGTCGAGGGCCTGATTGCCGATCCGGCCGCCGCTATTGTACTAATGGGTACGGAGTTGGGCGAGGAGGACTACGCCCTGTTCGCTAACGCCGCCGCCCACCTGATTGTGCTCGATGGTTGGAGCGACCGCCAGTACTTTGATGCCGTGGTCATTGCCAATACCGATTCGGTGCTGCGTGCCGTGGACTACCTTATCGAGAAAGGTCACAAGCAAATCGGCTATCTGGCGGGCGACCTTCGTATCCGCAACTTTAAGGACCGCGAGCGCGGCTATCGCCAAGCGCTTGAGGATGCGGACCTCGAGGCCAATCCGGCATGGCGCGTCACGCTGGGCACCACGCTCGAGGGCGCTTATCGCGACATGGGCGCGTGGCTCGACAATGCCTCGCACGACGACCTGCCGACGGCTTTCTTTGCCGAGAACGACGTGCTCGCCGTGGGTGCCATGCGCGCGTTCAACGAGCACGGCATTCGCGTGCCCGAGGATGTCTCGATCATCGGCTTTGACGACCTATCTCTGGGCGCTTTTTCCAACCCGCCGCTCACCACGGTGCATGTTCCCAAGCACGAGGTGGGTGAGATCGCGGTGCGCCGCCTGGTGGGCAACATCCGCAATCCCAAGAGCTACACCTGCAAAACGGCTGTGTCGACCTATTTTGTCGAGCGCCAGAGCGTGCGCGAAATCTAGGCGGAGACGGCATCGCCTGCAGCGTGCCAAAGCTCGCTAGGGCAGTAAACATAGCGCTATTCAAAAGAGGGTCCTTCGGGGCCCTCTTTTTGTTGCCCTTGTATGTTCAGATTGTTTACATACCGTTTAGGCTGATTTCTCTACCGTTTACGAGACTTTCGCGCTAAACTTTTAAACAAAAGAGTAAAACATTTAGTAAACAGAACAAAACGAAACATGCGTCTGTTTACTGAACATGTGACTAGGGGAGGACGTACATGGACAAGATCAAGCTCGGCTTTGTGCCCACGCGCCGCAGTATCTTTAGCGCGCCGGACGCGATCAAGTATCGCGGTCTGACGGCTGATCGCCTGCGCGAGATCGGCGTCGAGATTGTGGATATCGACGACATCAACGACGAGGGCCTGCTGTTCGACGACAGCCATATCGCGCCTATCGTCGAGAAGTTCCGCGCCGAGGGCGTCGACGGCATCATGCTCTGCCACGCCAACTTTGGTACCGAGTATGTCTGCGCCCGCCTTGCCCGCGAGCTCGGTTTGCCCGTGCTGCTGTGGGGGCCGCGCGACGAGCGCCCCGAGCCCGACGGCACCCGTCTGCGTGATAGCCAGTGCGGTCTGTTCGCCACCGGCAAGGTCCTGCGCCGCTTCCAGGTTCCCTTCACCTACATGACCAACTGCCGTCTGACCGATCCCGAGTTCGAGCGCGGCGTCTGGGACTTTTTGGCCGTGTGCAACGTGGTCAAGACCTTCAAGCACACCCGCATCCTGCAGATGGCCACCCGTCCGTTCGATTTCTGGTCGACCATGTGCAACGAGGGCGAGCTGCTTGAGAAGTTCAACATCCAGCTTTCGCCCATCCCCATGACCGAGCTTGTCCAGGCCGTGCGCGACGCCCAGGCTGACGAGCAGGCCATGGCAGCCATGCTCGCCCACATTGGTGACAGCTTTGAGATCTGCATCCCCGAGGACAAGGTTCCTGCGGTCGCAGGACTCGCCATTGCCATGAAGCGCCTGGTCGAGAAGTACGGCTGCAACGCCGGCGCCATCCAGTGCTGGAACGCCCTGCAGGACGAGTTGGGCATTATGCCCTGCGCCGCCAACGCAATCCTCAACGAGATGGGCATCCCCATCGTCTGCGAGACCGACATCCATGGCGCTATCACCGCGCTGATGGTCGAGGCCGCCGACCTGGGCCGTCACCGCGGCATGTTCGCCGACTGGACCGTGCGTCATCCCGATAACGAGAACGGCGAGCTGCTGCAGCACTGCGGCCCCTGGCCCTGCAGCTGCGCGGCCGTCAAGCCCAAGCTCACCTATCCGCTGGCCTTCGATCACCCCGGCGCGCTGACGGCCGAGGCCAAGCACGGCGACCTCACCCTTGCCCGCTTTGACGGCGACAACGGCGAGTACTCGCTGCTGCTGGGCAACGCCCGCGGCATCGACGGCCCGGCCGGCATGGGCACCTACCTGTGGGTCGAGGTCGACAACCTCAAGCGCCTCGAGGCCAAGATCGTCGAGGGTCCCTACATCCACCACTGCGTCGCCATTCACGCCAACGTGGTGCCGGTGCTCTACGAGGCGTGCAAGTACATCGGCATTGTCCCCGACCTGTACGACCCCATCGAAGAAGACGTCAAAGCTTACCTGCGAGGAGAGTAGAAATGGCAACTATCGAAGAGCTTGAGTCCCTGCGTTGGGACCTTCGACGCGATTGCGTCGATATCATCATGGCTGGCGCCGGCGGGCACATCGGCGGCGACATGTCGGTCATCGATGCGCTGATGACCCTCTACGCCAACCACCTCAACATTTCGCCCGAGACCGTCGACAATCCCAACCGCGATCGCTTCGTGCTCTCCAAGGGCCACGCCATGGAGGCCTACTACGCGGTGCTCTGCCACGAGGGCTATCTTGACCTTGATGACGTCAAGGCCCGCTTCTCCAAGTTCGGCAGCCCCTACATCGGCCACCCCAACAACAAGCTCAAGGGCATCGAGATGAACTCGGGCTCGTTGGGTCACGGTCTGCCCGTGGCTGTGGGCATGGCACTTGCCGGCAAGATGGATGGCCGCGGCTACCGCGTCTACACCATCATGGGCGACGGCGAGCTTGCCGAGGGCTCGGTCTGGGAGGGCGCCATGAGCGGCGGCAATTACCAGCTCGATAACCTGTGCGCGCTCGTGGACCGCAACCGCCTGCAGATCAGCGGCAGCACCGAGGACGTCATGAAGCAGGATTCGCAGGAGGAGCGCTGGGCCGCCTTCGGTTGGAACGTGCTGTCCATTCCGGGCAACGACGTCCAGGCCATCGATGCCGCGCTGACGCTGGCCGCCGAGACCAAGGGTAAGCCCACGGTCATCATCCTCAACACAGTGAAGGGCTACGGCTCGCCGGTTATGGAGGACAAGGCCGCCTGGCATCATCACCTGCCCAACGATGAGGAATATGCCCAGATCATCGCCGATTTCGCTGCCCATAAGGAGGCCATCAATGGCTAACAAGATCGCCAACCGCAAGGCTATCTGCGACACGCTGCTCGAGGCCGCCGCAACCGATAAAGACATCGTCGTCCTGTGCTCCGACTCCCGCGGCTCTGCATCGCTCACGCCGTTCTTTGACCAGTATCCCCAGCAGTCCGTTGAGGTCGGCATTGCCGAGCAGGACCTGGTGAGCATCGCCGCCGGCATGGCCTCGTGCGGCAAGAAGGCCTGGGCCGCCTCGCCGGCGTCCTTTGTGACCACGCGCTCGTATGAGCAGTGCAAGGTCGACGTTTCGTACTCCAACACCAACGTCAAGCTCATCGGCATCTCGGGCGGCGTGTCCTACGGCGCCTTAGGCATGAGCCATCACTCCGCGCAGGATATCGCCGCCATGAGCGCGATTCCCAACATGCGCGTGTATCTGCCGAGCGATCGCTTCCAGACCGCCGAGCTCGTGCGTGCCCTGGTCGCCGACAACAAGCCGGCCTACATCCGCGTGGGCCGCAACCCGGTGGAGGACGTGTACACCGAGGACGAGTGCCCGTTCCAGATGGATCGCGCCACCTGGGTGCGCCGCGGCACCGATGTGACGATCGTCGCTACCGGTGAGATGGTCCGCCACGCCGTGGACGCCGCCGATCTGCTGGCCGAGCAGGGCATCTCGGCAACGGTGCTCGATATGTACTGCGTCAAGCCGCTCGACGCCGAGGCCGTGATCGAGGCCGCCGGTGCCACGCGCGCCGTCGTGACCGTCGAGGAGCACAGTCCCTTCGGTGGCCTGGGTTCCATGGTCGCGCAGGTCGTAGGTGAGCACTGCCCGCGTCCGGTCAAGTGCCTGAGCCTGCCCGATGCGCCGGTCATCACCGGTACGAGCCCCGAGGTCTTTGCGCACTACGGCCTGACGGGCGAGGGAATCGCCAAGACGGTCGTCGAGTTCCTTCCCGCAGAGTAATTGGTGCATCGGGGACAGGTTTGCACCAATCCTTTTAGGTTGAATTTTGAGCAGGCCGGCTGCGCTCTCATGAGCCGGTCGGCCACTCGCTCCTTGTCCGTCGGGTTTTAGTTTTGAATCGACGGGGGAGACAGGAGAGTACATGAGCAAATACATCATCGGAATCGATCAGTCCACACAGGGTACTAAGGCGCTGCTGGTGGACGAGGGCGGCCATCTGATCCATCGCGCCGACCGCTCGCATCGCCAGATTGTCAACGAGGCCGGCTGGGTGAGCCATGATCCAGCCGAGATCGCCGCCAACGTGCTGGCCGTGGCGCGCGCCGTGGTGGAGGAGACCGGGGTCGATCCGGCCGACGTCGCCGGCATCGGCATCTCCAACCAGCGCGAGACTACCGTTGCCTGGAGCCGCAGGACGGGCGAGCCGCTGTGCGATGCCGTGGTGTGGCAGTGCGCCCGCGCCCGCGAGCTGTGCGACGAGCTTGCTGCGCGCGAAGGCGTGGCCGAGCTGGTGCGTGACACGACGGGTCTGGTGCTCTCGCCCTACTATCCGGCGGGCAAGATGGCCTGGATCCTCGCGAACGTTCCCGCGGCTGCCGAGGCCGCGGCGGCGGGCGAGCTGTGCCTGGGCACCATCGATGCCTGGGTGGTCTGGACGCTCACGGGCGGCGCGGAGTTCCGCTGCGACTGGTCCAATGCCAGCCGCACGCAGCTTTTTGACCTGCGCCGTGGCTGCTGGAGCGAGCCGGTGTGCGAGGCCTTTGGTGTCAATCCGGCGTGTCTGCCGCAGGTGACCGATTCCGATGGCCTGTTCGGTACAACGGACCTGGGCGGCTTTTTGCCGGCGCCCGTGCCCATTCACGGCGTGCTCGGCGACAGCCATGCCGCCTTGTTTGCCCAGGGCTGCCATAGCCGCGGCATGGCCAAGGCGACCTATGGCACCGGAAGCTCGGTCATGATGAACGTCGGCGACGAGTTCGTCGCCAGCTCGCATGGGCTTTCGAGCTCGCTCGCATGGCGTATGGACGGTGTGACCGAGTATGTTCTCGAGGGCAACGTGAGCTACGCCGGCGCCGTCAAGACGTGGCTGCGCGACGATCTTGAGCTCATCAATAACCCCGAGGAAGTCACCGACCTGTGCTACGCCGCCAATCCGGCAAGCCGTGTCTACTTTGTGCCGGCGTTCACTGGCCTGGGCGCGCCGCACTGGGCGAGCGATGCCGAGGGCTGCATCTTTGGCATGACGCGCACCACGGGCCGTGCGGAGTTCGTAAAGGCCGCTGACGAGTCGATCGCCTATCAGATCTTCGACGTGATTGGTGCGATGGTCGAGGATTCGGGCGCGGCGTTGGCCGAGCTTCGTGTTGACGGCGGTCCCACGCGCGACGCGTACCTGATGCAGTTTGAGAGCGACTTGGTTGGCTCGCCCATTCGCATCGCGAGCAACGACGAGATGAGCGGTCTGGGCGCGGCCTGGGCCTGCGGCATTGCGCTGGGCATGTACACGCGCGACGTCGTCGACGTCTACGGCGCCCGCGGCATCGTGGAGTCCACCATGTCCGCCGACGAGCGCGCCAAAAAGATCGCCGGCTGGCGCCATGCCGTGAAATCTACAATCGCGTACACCGCCTAGCATGATTATTCTGAGACGGGGATTAAAAACTCATTGATCCCCGTCCCGGGCAGCTCATTTGGGACGGGGCTTTTTTGACTGGTATGATTGGTGCGATCATTCGAACCAGCTAAAAGAGCCCCGTCCCAAATTGACTACCGAGAGGATCTGCCATGGAGCGCATCGCGAGTTTTTCCGTTGACCATCTGCTGCTCGAGCCCGGCGTGTATGTGAGCCGCATCGACCGCGATCCGGCGACCGGCGCCGCCGTCACCACCTTTGACCTGCGCCTGACCACGCCCAACAAGGAGCCAGTTATGAACACGGCGGAGTGCCACACCATCGAGCATCTGGGTGCCACGTTCCTCCGCAATCATGCCGAGTGGTCGAGCCGCATTGTCTACTTTGGCCCCATGGGCTGCCGCACGGGCTTTTACCTGGTTGTCTTTGGTGAGCTGACGAGCGAGGAGATCTTGCCGCTCGTGCGCGAGCTGTTCGAGTTTGTTGCTGGTTTTGAGGGCGATATCCCCGGCGCCGCTCCCGAGGAGTGCGGTAACTATCTGGACCAGAACCTCCCCATGGCAAACTGGCTCGCGCGCCGTTATCTCGACCGCGACCTGGCCAATATCGACGAGAAGCACCTGCACTATCAGCAGGCATAAGGATGCTGGCAGGAATAGCGTTTGCGCCAGAAGCGCTCCCACTCTTGTGGGGGCGCTTTTTCATATCGAGCACTCAAAACAGAACGAGATTGTTCTAGAATGTTCGTACTGTCACATAAACGAACAGGAGTGAACATGCATATCTACTCTGTCAACGATCCCGAGTTCAAATCCTATGGCAACGTTTGGGATAACGTTCCGTCCGAGCTCACGTCGCCCGTGCTCGAGGCGCTCTCTGCCACGCCCATCCCCGAGGGCAGCAAGTACGTGGCAAGCGCGTCGGAGCTCGAGGGCGTCAAGGGTGCCGGCAAACTGGGCTTTCTCATGTTTGGCGGCCGCCCCTTCCAGCTCGGCTGGTGCAACGGCCACAACACGCAGCTCAACTGCCTGGAGTATCACCGTGCCAGTGAGTTTAATTTGGGTGCGCGCGACTTTATTCTGCTGCTGGCCAAGCGCGAGCAAATTGTCGACGGCAAGCTCGACACCGCTCAGGTCAAGGCCTTTCGCGCGCCCGCCGGCACGCTCGTCGAGGTTTACGCCACCACGCTTCACTACACGCCCTGCATGGTCGACGACGGCGGCTTTCAGGTGATGGTGGCGCTGCCGGCGGGCACCAACGGCCCGCGCCCCGAGGCTGCAGCCGACATGCCTGCCGCCGGTGACAGCTACTGCTACTGGAAGGCCGACAAGTGGGTCCTCTGCCACGCCGACAGCCCCAAGGCGGCCGAGGGCGGTTACGTGGGCCTCATCGGCAAAAACCTCGACATCACCTGCGACTAGGGGCTTCCTGTTTGTCTCGATCTGTAACATCTAGCGGGCTAAATCGTCTCTACCTGTTACAGATTTAGACAAACCGTAGAGGGCTGCCCGAAAGATCTCGATCTGTAACACCAGGCCCGGTTTTGGCGGCCTACCTGTTACAGATCGAGACAAACCGGGCCCAAACCACCACAAAGGTGCCTGTCCCCTTTGTGGTGGTTTGGGGCGGCGGTATCAGAAAGTGTCAAGCAGGGGCGGCTACCGGGCCGCCGTGTGCGAAAAGAAGTGTCGGCCTGCGTCGTTGCCGTTGAGTAGCGCGCTGCTTACGGGGATACTGAAACCACGACAAACAGCGTGTGAAAGGATCGATGTATGGCTTTCCGTAAAGACTTCCTGTGGGGCGGCGCGACGGCTGCCAACCAGTGCGAGGGCGCTTATGACGTGGATGGCCGCGGCCTGGCCAACGTGGACGTGGCGCCGCACGGCCCCGAGCGCTATGCGGTGGTCTCCGGCCAGCGCAAGATGCTCGACTTCGAGGACGGCTATTACTACCCCGCGCAGACCGGCATCGATTTCTATCACCATTACAAGGAGGACATCGCCCTCTTTGCCGAGATGGGCTTTAAGACCTTCCGCATGAGCCTGGCGTGGACCCGCATCTTCCCCAACGGTGACGAGACCGAGCCCAACGAGGCCGGCCTGGCCTTCTACGAGGACGTGTTCCGCGAGTGTCAGGCGCACGGCATCGAGCCGCTCGTGACCATCACGCATTTCGACTGCCCGATTCACCTCATCAAGGAGTACGGCGGCTGGCGCAACCGCAAGCTCATCGACTTCTACAAGAACCTCGCGACCACGATCTTCACCCGCTACAAGGGCCTGGTAAAGTACTGGCTTACCTTCAACGAGATCAATATGATCTTGCACCTGCCGTTTATGGGTGCCGGTCTGGTCTTTGAGGAGGGCGAGAACAAGGAAGCCGTCGAGTACCTGGCCGCCCACAACGAGCTCGTCGCCAGCGCCTGGGCAACCAAGATCGCTCACGAGATCGACCCTGAGGTCAAGATCGGCTGCATGCTCGCCGCGGGTAGCTACTACCCCTACAGCTGCCGTCCGGGCGATGTGCGCCAGGCGCAGCTCGACAACCAGAGCAACTATTTCTTCGTCGACGTTCAGAGCCGCGGTTACTACCCGGCCTATGCCGTCAAGAAGCTCGAGCGTCTGGGCATCGATGTGGGCATGACGGACGAGGACCGCGAGATCCTGGCCGCCAACACCGTCGACTTCATCAGCTTTAGCTACTACTCCACCCGCTGCTCCGCCGGCGCCGACAATCCTGAGGTCGAGCGCACGCAGGGCAACGCCTTCGCCGGCGCCAAGAACCCCTACCTGCAGGAGAGCCAGTGGGGCTGGGCCATCGATCCGCTGGGCTTCCGCATCACCCTCAACGACCTGTACGACCGCTATCAGAAGCCGCTGTTTGTGGTCGAGAACGGTCTGGGCGCCAAGGATGTTGTCGAGGAGGATGGCTCCATCAACGACGACTACCGTATCGACTACCTGCGCCAGCACATCGCCGCGATGCGCGATGCAGTGACCGAGGATGGCGTTGACCTGCTGGGCTACACCACCTGGGGCCCGATCGACCTGGTCTCGGCCGGCACGGGCGAGATGTCCAAGCGCTACGGCTTTATCTACGTCGACCGTGACGATGCGGGCAACGGCACCCTCAAGCGTTCCAAGAAGAAGAGCTTCGACTGGTACAAGCATGTCATTGAAACGAACGGCGAAGATTTGGCCTAGACTTTTCCAGTAATCATAGTCTCTTAACCAAGGCGCCCGGCGAGCAGTTAATGCCCGCCGGGCGTTTTGTTAAAAGAAGCGAAAGCACTCATTGGGGACGTACTTAAATGAGTGCCCGCAGAATGAGAGTGGATAATCTCCCGTTTTTGGCTTGTTTGTGGGCTCAAAGTGGGAGATTATCCACTCTCGTCATTTGCACTCGTTGGGGACGCACTTAAATGAGTGGCAGCTGGGGACACCCTTTGCCGTCGGCGGATTTTGGGACATGTGGCCCGCTTTTTGGGCCCGCCTGTCGGTACACTAAAAGCACTATGGGTACCCGCGAGCGACATATCGGCCACGCGACCGCCCGATCCGCGCCCGTGGCGGATCTTAGGGGCGGCAGGCTCTTCGCCATGCCGCGATTCCTTGTTGGCATATCGCATGGCGTGTATCGCCACCGCGTCTTTGTTATCGCCGGCGCCATTACCGCGCTGTTCCTTATGCTTTTGGCAGTCTTGCCGGCACTGTTCGCCTCCGACCCCAAGCTTTCCAACACCGTGCCCGCCTATAGCGAGGTGTCCGAAGAGGTCGTGGATGCGCTCGTCCACTCGAGCTCTCTCCCGCTGCTTGTCGCCGCAATTGCATTTTCAATCTGGGGTGTGTTGGCGTACCTACGCTGCTTGGACTACGTCTTGCGCCGCCGCCTTGTTGCCATCGCCGCCATTTGTGCCCTGTGGATGATCGAGGTCATCCTCAAATATAAGTCGTTCACGCCGTTCTATGCCACCGTGCTGTGGTACCTGTACTACGTGCCCATGACGCTCATTCCGCTGATCTACCAGCTGTGCGGCCTGCGCCTCGCGGGTTTGGAACAGCATCGTATGGGGCGTCGGTACCGCACCGTTTTGTGGGTCATGGCTGTCCTGCTTATCGGCTTTGTGCTTACTAACGATGTTCATCAGCAGGTCTTCCATTTCGATCGATCGAGTGGAACCTGGAGCAACGATTACACATATGGTTGGGGCTACGGTACCGTTCTGGTATGGACAGCCTTTAACTTCGTTGCCTTTTTTATCCTGGTGGGCCGGTCCTCGTCCTTTCGTATTCAGCGTTTCTCGGGCACGGCCGCGCTTGTCCTATTGGGCGGCGCGTTCTTTGCCATTTCATATGCGCTGCGTGTGCCCTGGGCATGGAGGCTTAATTTTTCACTTGTCTACTGCGTCCTGTGCGTGGTGGCGATGGAAATCTGTCTCGATTGCGGTGTCATCCCGTCGTACCACGATATCGCCGGTATTTTCGGCACCTTGCCGCTTGACCTCAAAGTTCTAACGCGTGACCTGCAGGAAGTCTATGTCACGCCGGTGTCAAAGCCAATGCCGGTAGGCGTGCGTGAGGAGTTGCGGGTCCAAGAGCACGGGCACGCTCACGCCTTTGCCGTGGCGTCCGATCCCGATGTAATGTATCGCGCCTTTCCGCTGCTGGGTGGATCGGCTCTCCTTGCCCAGGACGTCTCGGAGCTCAACGAACTCAATCGCGAACTGGCGCATCGTCGCATGGAGCTGCAACGCCAAAATGAGCTGCTTGCCGCCGACTACGACCTTAAGACACATTTGGCAGATCAAGAGGCCGAGACCTTGCTGGTCCAAGACGTGGACCAAGCACTTGCCCGCGCGCTCGAAGGGATGTACGACCTGCTGAGTTCGCTGCCGCCGTTGACCGACGAGGCGTCTTCGCACGAGCGTTACCGCATGCTGCAGCGCGCCAAGATGCTCGTCGCCTATTGCAAGCGCAAAGGGTCGCTCACGTTGGCACAGCACGGGGAGAGCGGTTTTGGTCGCGACCGCATTCAGCTCATTGCCAATGAGCTCGCAAGCGACTTGCGCACCATCGATGTCGATTGCGCTTCGATTATCGCCATACGACGCCCGATGCACGCCAGTACGGTAAGCGCCCTGTACGACTGCGTGTATGACTTTGCGTTTTTTGCCTACACCACCGACCATCCGGCGCTTATGTATCACTTGGGCGACCATGACCGGTGCAGTGTCGAGCTGCGCGCCACGCTATTTTCCAACGATGATGAAGATCTTTCGCAGACGCCCGCTGCGCAAGAGCTCGAAAGCGCTCTGCAAGGGCGCAACGTGGCATACCGCCTTGAGGGCGAGCCCGGCCAGCTGCGCATGATCGTCTTGATGCCGAGGGCGGGTGAGTGACGATGCAGATTTCGCTCATCCTTCCCCAAATCGTTGCGCTCGATGTTGTCTTTGCCCTGGCTGCGTGTCTGCAGACGATCCACGTCCCGCTCATCGCATCGCGCCGCTCGTCCTATAACCGTAAGGTGATTTGTGCCTACGAGACGAGCCTTGTGCTTCACCTGATGATTTCGGCGCTCATCTTATTCGCGTCGTCTGGCTCGTATCTGGTGGCGCCGCTTGACGTTTGCGCCAGGGCAATGGGCGGAGTGCTGTGGCTCAATGCCGCGATCTTTGCCTATGGCGTGGTGCTTATGGTGCACTATCGTCGCCCTGTCATGCTGGCCGAGCTGCTGCTTGTTGTCGCCGTTACACCGCCGGTGGTTTTTGCCATGGGCTCGGCGTGGGCCGTTGTCCTTGTCGCAGAGGGTGCGTTTTTCCTGTTCCGCTCCATCGCGGCGCTCTTGATGGACGTCCGTAACCGCCAAGAGGACATCACCGCGTTCTCGACGATTGAAACCATCAACGTGATTCCCGTGGGCATCCTGTATCTGGACTCGAGGGGCCGTCCACTGCTCATGAACCGCTGCATGCGCAAAAACCTGGTGGAGCTTCATATGCCCACCGACCTAGGCGATATGAGCGGTACATGGAACGACCTGCGCAAGCTCAGCATGCAAATGCCCGAAGGCGGTAAGAACCGCGTGCGGATCAGCCTGGACCGCTTTGGTGAGGCGCGTGCGGTGGTCGAGGTTTCTCCCGCCGAGATTCGCCTGTTTGTGTGCGATGGCGTTATGGTCTCGGGCCGTTCGTTCGAGCGCATAATCGGTCTGGATGTGACAGAGTATGCGCATGCGCATGACCGCCTGGCGCAGGCCAACCACCTGCTTGAGCTTGCGGGCCAAGAGCCCCAGGCCCAGATCGAAGAAGTCAAAAAGGTTGCCGACAATGCGGCCTACCTGCGCATGCGTTCCCGCGTGCACGATGTGATCGGCCAGCGCCTGTCCATCCTCCATCGCTATTTGGAGGAGGGGCGCCTGGACGACGAGTCGCTCGAGCAGATCGATCCGCTGCTGCGCTCAATCGCTGCCGATCTGCGCAGCGGGGGCGACACCGAACCGGCAGAGCAACTGGGCGATATCGTCCATGCTTTTGGCCTGGTGAGCGTGCAGATCGATGTTGAGGGTGCGCTGCCTGAGGACGCGCGTGTCGCCGCTGCCTTTTTGCAGATTATCCGCGAGGCCTCGACCAACGCCACCAAGCATGCGCAGGCGCATCGGGTCCATGTGCGCTTGTGGCAGGAGAGGACGGATGCTGACGCCGTCGCGCACATGACGATTTCTAACGACGGGTCCCCGGCCCCCGTATCGTATCGCGAGGGAACGGGAATCCCAGGTATGAGGCATGTCGCGCAAGATCTGGGTGGCAGCCTAGAGGTCCACGCCACCCCGCCCTTTACGCTTACGGTATCCATTCCGCTTAGCGCCAACGACACGTCCCAAAGGAGAAACTCATGATCCGCGTGTTAATTGTCGAAGATCAGGCCATCCTGCGCGAGAGCCTGGCGCGCTCCGTTGGCGACCAGCCCGATATGACCGTCGTTGCCGCGATCGCCGATGCCTCCGAGGCCTTGGGTGTCGCGCTCAAGGAGCGCCCGGACATGATACTGATGGACGTGTGCACCGAACACGATTCAAACGGCATCGTGGCGGCGGCACGCATCAAGGAGCAGCTGCCCGAGTGTCGCATCATTATCATGACAGGCATGCCCGAGATCACCTTTGTCGATCAGGCCCGCGAGGCGGGCGTCGATAGCTTTGTGTACAAGAACGTCGGTATCGACGAGCTGTTCGCCGTGATGCGCTCCACGCTGGCGGGTTACTGCACGTTTCCCAAGCCGCCCGAGAGCATCTTCTCGGGCACGGCGGCCCTCGACGATGTCGAGCTGTCGATCTTGCGCCTTGCCTGCGAGGGTAAAAGCCGCCGCGAGATTGCGGCCGAGCTGTTTATGAGCGAGGGCACCATCAAGCGCCGCATCTCGGAGATCCTGAGCAAGACCGGCTACGACAACATCATGCGCCTGGCCGTGCATGCGGTGACCGAGGGCAGCATCGTTCCCAACATGGAGCGCCCGTAATCGACGCGCTCACCCGTGTTCCGGCGCCGCAAAGATAGGCCGCCCACCGTTTCGCATCTAAAAACGGCGGGCGGCCTGCTTGTATGGGCAGTGCTGTCGGCATAAAGCGGCGGGGCCGCAGGATCATCTCCTGCGGCCCCGTCTGGTGTGCGCGGATGTGTCCGCCAATCCGCGGCTGATGTTACGTGCCGTTACGCGATGGTTGCGCTGTAGGAGGCAACGTCCTCGTAGGAATCGGTCAGGTAGGCGTCGATGCCGATGGTCGTATTGACCAGGTCGTCAAGGCTATCGAGCGTGCCGTTCGAGAACGTGAATTCCTCGGTGGCGTTGGTGCCGGGCATCAGGTGAGCCGAGAACCAGGGTTCCTTCATGGTGCCGTTGACGTTGGTCTTGCCGCTGGGGGCGTAGAAGGTCAGGTCCTTGTCGCTCTTGTTGGTGATGTTGACGACAAAACCGATGTCGCCCCACTCGTCCTTGAACTTCTCGGTGATGGTGATGGTGCACAGGTCGTCATCGGCAACGGTGACGGCGGGGGAGATTTCAATCTTCTGGACGTCGTCGTCTTCGACGGCCTCGTCGATCTCTTCTTCTTTCTCGGCCGCCTCGCGATCCTTCTTCACCGTGCCGGACAGGTCCTTGTCGGACTTGGTAAAGACAAGATTGCCGTCATCCTCTTCGAGGATGAGCTTGCCGTCCTTGAGCTTCATGTCATGCGACTCGTCTTCGGCGGTGATGGTTACGGTGGTGGCGTCCTTTGCCTCCCATTTAAGGTCGACGACTTCAAGGAACAGGTCGAGGGCACCTGTACCGTCCTCATCGAGAATCAGGACGCAGTGCACACCCCAATCCTCGAGCATCTTCATGTACTCATCGGTCAGTTCTTCGCCCTCCAGGGTTCCACCCGAGAGTTCCCAGCTGCCGACGAAGTTGGCCTTGGGGTCTTTGCCGCCGCCGCTGCAGCCCGTCAGGGCAAAGGCGAGCGCAAGGACGCATGTCAGAAATGCGAGTACGGACTTTTTGAACGTTGTCTTCATGGTGTCCTCCTTTATCGAACGAAACCCATAGAAGCAAATGCGGGGGTGGCGGATCCCCCGCCAATTACCAGATAGAGGGGCTAGGGCCTGGGCGTTCCGCAGTTGCTGCAGAACTTGCCGCCGTTTTCGCTGCCGCAGTTGGGGCAGAACCACTTGGCCGGTGCCGGGGCGGGTGCGGGACTGCCGCACTCGGAGCAGAACTTGCCGGTGTTGGTGGCGCCGCAGCTGCAGGTCCATGTGCCGGCCGCGGGGGCAGCGGCAGGAGCCGGTGCGGGAGCGGGTGCCGGAGCCGGCTGCGGGGCGGCCTGCTGCTGTGCCTGGCCGGCGGCGAACAGCTGGCTGGCGTTCATGCCGCCCATGCCACCTGCCATGCCCATGCCCATAAAGCCTGCCATCGCGCCGTTGGGATTGGCGGCTGCCGCGCGCATTGCGTCGCTCTGGGCGCTGGCAATGTTGGCTGCCGCCATAGTGGGATCGCGCATGACGGCGGCTTTCTGCAGGTCCTTGATCATCTGCTCGTCCTCTTGCGAGGCAGCGATGGAGTTGACGCCAAAGCTCACGATCTCGACGCCGCGCAGGTCACGCCAGTCGGCAGAGAGGACCTCGTTGAGCGCGCGGGCGAGCTCGGTGGTGTGGCCGGGGATGGCGCTGTAGCGGATGCCCATTTCCGAGATCTTGGCAAAGGCGGGCTGCAGGGCGGTGAGCAGCTCGGACTTAAGCTGGCTGTCGATCTTGTCGCGCGTGTAGCTATCGGTCACGTTGCCGCACACGTTGGTGTAGAACAGCAGCGGGTTGGTGATGCGGTACGAGTACTCGCCGTTGCAGCGCACGGAGATGTCAACGTCCAGGCCAATGTTGTTATCGACCACGCGGAAGGGCACGGGCGAGGCGGTGCCGTACTTGTTGCCGATGATCTCCTTGGTGTTGATGAAGTAGACACGCTGGTCCTTGCCCGCGTCGCCGCCAAAGGTAAAGCGGCTGCCGATATTGGCGAAGGTCTCCTTGATGGAATCGCCCAGGTTGCCGCTAAAGACGCTCGGCTCGCTGCCGGTATCGAAGACGAACTCACCGGGCTCCAGCGCGACTTCGATGATCTTGCCGTTTTGCACCACGAGCATGCCCTGGCCGTCGTTGACGGCGATGACCGAGCCGTTGGAGATGACGTTGTCCTCGCCGCGCGTGTTGGAGCTGCGGCCACCGGTGCGTTTGCTGCCCTTGCAGGCCAAGACGTCAGCAGGCATCGATTCGCAGTAGATAAATTCCTTCCACTGGTCGGCCATGACGCCGCCGGCAGCTCCCAATCCAGCTTTCAAGAGTCCCATGGTGATCTTCCTTTCTCGTCAAAGGCCGGGTGGTATTGGTCGGATTGCTTAGTCGTCCTTGTCGTCTTTCATGACAACGGTGGTCTCGGTGTGGCTGAAAGTGTCGTGCTTCTCGGTCAGGTCGAGCTCGCCGCAGTACTCGTCGGCGTGGGCGGCCTCGTTGGCCGTCTTGAGCTGGCCTACCAGTAGCACGTCTCCGATAATCACGATGATCAGCGGCGCGATGATGTTGATGAGAATGCCCTCGACATCGAAGGTGAGGTAATCTGGATCGAAGGCGTATTCTCCCATAAAGAGAACCTGGGAGAGGATAAATCCGATCACAAAGAACAGCACCGAGGCAATAGCGAGCTTGGGCTTGGAGCAGGGGAGCTCGCCGACCAAGCGGCCGGTCTGGCCGTTCATGGCAAACAGGTAGCTCTTGCCGTTCCACGAGGTGGAGAGCATCCAGACGGGGAACAGGGCGTAGTCGCTGTCTTCCCAGGTGTAGTCGAGCTGCTTGCTTTCGACCGTGGCATCGTCATATTCGTCGACGACGGTCTCGCGCAGGGCCGAGATCGTGCTCTCCTCCATGCGGCGCTCGGCGCGCGCCTTGCACGTCTCGCAATCCTCATCGTAACGGTTGGCGATGTAGCCGGGCATATAGGCGACCGAGAACGGGCGCAACGCGTCGTAGTCAAACGGCTCGATGGCGTCCATGTGGCCGTCGGGCATCTTGGACGATCCGTCGACGGGCACGCGCTTAAACGAGATATTGCCCTTGCGATAGGCATCGTAGTGGTCGGTGGTCGTGACGGTGCGATCGGATTCCTCGGTCACGGTCTCGTTGGTCGCGTCAAAATACACTTCGCCGTCAACGCGGGCGCCGTAGAGCCAAAACGGCACGTAGACACCTTGGACCTCGTCGATGTGGTTGCCGGTGACAAAGCTCTTGGGCAGCAAGATCTTGCCCTTATAGTGTTCCTTGAGTGCGGCCGTGACGTCATCGCGCCCGAGCTTAAACGGAATCACCAGGTCGGGCGAGAAGTCGCCAGAGAGCTGGCCGGGCGCCACGGCGGAGTTGCCGCAGTACGGGCAGGTGGTGACGGCGACGGTGCCGTCGGACACGAGCTCGGCGCCGCACGACGAGCAGATGTAGCCGGCGTTTTGGGCGAGCTCCTGCACCGCGTCGTCGGCGACGGGCTTGGGCGTTGCGGCTGCCGCATCGGCTTTGGCGTCGGCCTTGTCCTGGCGCTCGCGATAGAGGGCCTCGACTTCTTCGACTTCAAAGCGTGAGTCACAGTAGTCGCAGACGAGCTTTTGCTCGGCGCTGGCAAAATGCAGGGGACCACCGCAGGCAGGGCACTGATAGTTAACGCTCTCGAAGGCCATGATCGGTCCTTTCCGTGCCGGAGACTATGCGCCGATGGCGCCGCCGCAGTATTCGCAGCGCCCACTGGCATCGGGAATGGTGGTGGCTCCGCAGAAGGGGCAGGTCACCGCGGTCTTGGGGGCCTTGGCGGCCACGACGCTGTCGCGTGTCTCCTGACGCAGCTGCACCAGCGCATTGCGGACTTCGGTTGCCTGGCGCTTGGCCTCGCGGTATTCGATGGAGCCGCGCTGATCGATGGTGGAGTCGTTTACGCGCAGGTTGATCTCGGTAAAGTACGGCGTGTTGACGTGGATGGTCAGATTAAAGTCGTAATCCAGGTCGTAGCGCGGCGGGTTGTAGCTCTCGCGCTCGCCGTCCTCGGTCTCGCGATAGATCTCGGTGCGATGCTCGTCGATATCCATATCGCAGCCGAGTACCTGCGAGAACTCGATGATGTCGGGATTGGCGTCGCGCCAGCGGCTCTGCGAGGTAATGATCGGCAGACCCGCGTCCTCGTCGAGCATGATGTTGGTGCGCCCGGCAGAAAGCGTGCGCGTGGGGTTGAACGACGCCAGGCGCTCGGCATTGGCCTCGCGGTAGGCGAGCTGCTCGCGGATATCGTCCGCGGTGCTGGAGCGATAGCCGTGAAAGTAGGGGGAGAGCTTGCCGGCGCACTCTTTGCACAGGTAGCCTTCATTGATTTTTGTCTTACCTAGAAGTCCCAGCTCGGTACCGCAAATCGCGCACTCTTTCTTCTCGAACATCTTGTCAAAGAAGCCCATGGCTGCCTCCCATCAACTGGTAGCGTGTGTCACTTTTGATGATGGGGGAGTGCGCAGCCTTTCACGATACCCAGACGGCTCAAGGAGTCTCCACAACTGGGACAGATGGCCCATTTTTGACCAGTCGCTGGGGACACTCTTCGGCCACTCATTGGGGACGTACTTAAATGAGTGGCGGTTGGGGACGCTCCATGCCGAATGTGGGCGCCGTCCTTGCTACGCCACGGTCACGGCAACCTGGGCGTAGCGGCTGCAGGGGCGCTCGGCGCGCGTCTGCACGGTAAGGGTGAGCACGAAGCGGTCGCCGGGCTGTGCGTCGGCGGGCACGATAAAAGTGGTGCTCACCGTGCATTCCTGCCACAGCGAAAGATCCTGCGCGCCTGCATAGCTCGAAGGATCCACGGCTACATCCCAATGTGCATCAAAGCCCTTGTCGTCGGGGTCGACGATGGTCGCTGCAAGGGTGACGCGCTCGCCTGCTGTAACGCTGCGGTCGGCCGTGACCTCGACAACATATGTCGGATGCGAGCAGATGGCCGGATCATGGGCGCACCATTGCGCGCGGGCGGCAAAGTCTTCCTGATAGGCGCGCAGGTAGGGATTGGGGTTGTTGCCTGTGGGCGTGCCGATGGCGGCAAAACCGGTGGGTGCGTCCGCATCAGGATACCCATCAAGAAACATGCGGCCGAGCAACGTATCGAAGCCGCGGTCATCGATGCCGCGCAGGCCAAACGGCAGCAGCGGAATATAGGTCATGCTGTCGCCTTCGGCCATAAAGTCGCCGCGCTCAAACTGCATCGCGGGTATGCCTTCTAGACCCCAATCCAGACGAGCATGCTTGCCAAACTGAAAGCGTTCGGGCTCGTTTTCGTAGACCTTACCGTCGCCGTAGAGCATATAGCGCGCCATGAGGGGGCCGTTGCCCTGCGTGAGATTTTGCTCGGGCCAAGGAGCCTTAAACAGCGGCAGCGTATCGGGCTGAGCCATCTTGGCGTCGACATAGCCGCCATACATATAGGGCACGCACCAAAAGATGAGCTCGGGAAAGAGCTCGCGCCCATGGTCGAGCCATGAGTTGTCCTGCCCTACGCCATCGGCAACGCCCATCACGCGCACCTTCCGATAGACTCGCTGCTGCACGGCAGACCATTCGGGCGTGGCGCGATAACGCTCGGCAATGCTCATCAGGGCGCGAACGATGGTGTTCATGCCACCCCAGCTGAGCAGCCATAACGTGCGCGGATCATCATCCAAGATCGCCTGAGCAATCACGCGCGAGCCCTCAGTCTCCTCACGCACATCGCCCTCAAAGGCAACATTGCCCACAAACGTACGCTCAATCAACTGAGCAGGCGAGGGAAACGGCGGCTCACCGGCAGCGGCAGCATTCGCCTGCAACTGCGGCCAAGCCTGGGCATACTCATTGCTCCAGAGACTCTCAATCCAATGCTCAGGAAATGGCCGATACTCAAAAAGCTCCCCAGCCGTGGGGTCAGGTTCATGAGGCACAACATCCCACTCATAAGAGCGACGCCCTTTAGTCCGCCAATGCGGATTCACCTCACCGAGCGTATGGACGCCATCCCCAAGAAAGTGATACTGCGAAGCCGTATACACCACAGCCTGCACGTCAAGCACATTAAGATACAGAGCCAAATGAACGAGCGAGTTCATATCATCGACTTCCATATCAGTAGTAACAATCACCCGAGTTAAATCGCGAGTCATAAGAAAGCTCCAACCAAAATCATTTCAGCCAGTTACGCGCAAGGCAAGACGGGACCCCACGCCCTCATCGCCGTCAACCCGGCGGCCCGCTAGTAGCGCTCGTCCAGGGTCTACAGCAACGTCAACGCAGCGGGGACCGGGGTTTAGTCTTGCAAACATTCCGCAGGGGGCATGGGCAGGCGCAGCGCGAAGCGCAAAGCGCCAGCCCATGCATGCCCGAGGACGTTTGCAAGACTAAACCCCGGTCCCCGCGATGGGAGGGCTTAGCGGTCGACCCTGGCCGACCACTCCCAGCAGCCCACCGGCTCGCCGTCGATGAGTACGTTGCCCCCGTCGAAGTCTTGATAACACAGGTCGTTGAATTGGTGGATCCACACGCCGTGGTTGAACGTCTTCTTGGCCGAGCCGTCGGCCTCGCGATACACGCCGGTCAGGTCCTCGACATGGCTAAAGTAGGTGAGGTGCACGTTGGCGCCGGCATCGCGCAGGCGCGCCGTGAGCGGCAGCACGGTCTGTTGCGGTGACACGAGCTCGTCGCCCTTGGAGTGCGTAAACCACAGCGGCGTCTTGGCGAGCGCGGCCACGTCCTCGTCCGTGGCGTTGTACCACGGGGCGCAGCAGGGAAGGCCCGCGGCGAAGAAATCGGGGTAGTCGGCGCACAGGCGCAGGGTCATAAAGCCGCCGTTGGAAAGACCGGCGACCACGATGCGGTCGGTGTCGATGCGGTCGGCATGCTCGGCGACAAACTCATCGATAAGTGCCTTGAGCACGGGGGAGTAGATGCTCTGGTTGGAGTGACCAAGCTGCTCGACGCCGTTGTCCATCCAAAACGTGGGCGACTGCGGTACGAGCACCCAGGCAAAGCCGCCAAAGTAGCGCTGGATCTGCGCCTGGCTGATGGCCGTCACGCGGTTGCCGATATAGGCGCGCGTGGCGCCTTCGCCCTGCGTGGCGCCCTTGCCCTCGCCGGCGCCGTGCAGATACACCACGAGCGGTGCCTTTTGGGGCACGGCCGTGGCCTCGGGCGCAAAGGGGTTGAAGCATGCCGAGTCCTCGGCCTTAAAGCTGGGCTCAAAGAAGCCGTATTCGAGCGCGATACCGTCGACGGCGGTCTTTTGCGTGTCGTTGCTCCAGCCTTTGAGCGCAGGGCAGATATCGCCACGGCAGGTGTCGAAGACCAGGCCGCAGGTGGGATCGTCGCCGTCGTTGCCGGGAAGAGCCGCGAGCTGCGTGATGTGCAACTGGTCATCGAGCATGCGCGAGCCCATGACGCCGCCTTCGATCTTTTTGGTCAGGCGCTGCTCGGCGACCTCGAGCGCCACATGGGTGCCCACGGCGAGCTTACGTCCGTTCTCGTCGCACGGATATGCGGCGAGAATGTCGATGTAGCCCACGGAGGGCGCGGCATGGTCGGCGCCGCGTTCCTTGCGCATCAGAACATCGCCCGAGCGCTCGTGACGCTCTACATATATATGGAAGGTGTTCGCGTCGATGTCGTTGGCGCGCACGGTGCAGGGCAGGTCGAGTACGACCTTGCTGATCCAGGGGCCAAAGTCGCCCAAGGTGGTGACGGTTGCGTAGGTACACAATTTGAGTTCCATGAGCTGCCTCCCTTGCGCCGCGAATGCCTGGCATCTGCGGCAATACAAACTAAACATGTTTAGTGTAATCTAGAATTGAAGAATAACCAGATGAACTCGGTAAACGGCAAAATTGAACACGTCGTGAACTACTAAACGTATGTTTACTAGCTTCTAGCAGGGATTCTGTTGATGAGTTAACAGATCAGTGAGGTGTTCATCAAAATAAAATCCCACGTAAATGGCTATATATCAATAGAGGGTCAAAGAGACCATCTCCCGCCATTCAAATACGTTCACCCCCGATTTCCTACCGTTCACCGGACTGTAGACGGCAAAATTGCCATAAATTCGGCGCTCCGTGTAAACTAAAGCCCGTAAACGTTCAGTAAACACCTTGTTTACAAAAGCGTATCCAAGGGTCCGGCAACCGTAAGGGGTTATAGTCGCCGGGCCAAAGGCGTGCCTAAGCCCAAGGGGGCTGGCACACGAAGATATGGGGAGGGGTCCCATGGCAGTAGATAACAAGCAGATTGCCACCGATGTCCTCGAGCTCGTGGACGGTGCGGAGAATGTTTCCGTTGCCACCAACTGCATGACGCGCCTGCGTCTGACGCTCAAGGATAACAGCAAGGCCGACGTGGAGAAGATCAAGAAGGTCAAGGGTGTTCTGGGTTGCCAGTTTGCCGGCAGCCAGCTCCAGGTCATCATCGGCCAGAACGTGCCCAAGGTGCTCGCCGAGTTCGTCGCCATGTCCGGCGTCAAGCAGGGTGCCGCGGTCGACGAGAACCTCGATGCTCCCAAGGAGAAGTTCGAGCTCAAGAACCTGCCGAACATCATCCTCGACTATCTGTCGGGCTCCATGACCCAGCTGATCCCGCTGCTCATGGCCGGCGGTCTGTTCCGCACCATCGCTGCGGTCCTCGGTCCCACCATGCTCGGCGTTCTCTCTGACACCGATCCGACCTACACGTTCCTCTACACCACCCTGTACGAGGCCACGTTCACCTTTATCCCCATCTACCTGGGCTATGCCGCCGCTAAGAAGCTCGGCGCCTCCCCGGTTCTGGGCATGCTCCTCGGCGGCGCCCTCATGGCCCCGTCCGTCGTGAGTGTCGCGACCCAGGATGGCGGCGGAATCATCTCCGTCTACGGCATTCAGATCGCCGCTGCCAACTATCAGCAGTCCGTCCTGCCGATTATCCTTTCGGTGCCGGTCCTCTACTTCGTCGAGAAGTTCTTTAAGAAGGTCATGCCCGACGTGCTCTCCACGGTCTTCACGCCGTTCTGCACCATGATCGTTACCATCCCCATCGCCTTCATCGTCCTCGCCCCGCTCGGCAACGAGATCGGCAGCCTCATCGCTAACGCCCTCTTCGGTCTCGCTGACATGGGTGGCATCGGTATCCTGCTCGTCATGGCCGTCCTCGGCGCCTTCTGGCAGCTCTTCGTGGTCTGCGGTATGCACATGCCCGTCATCCTGCTCGCTCAGGTTCAGATCATCGCTGCCGGCTACGATCCCTTCGTCTTCGTTTCCACCAACTGCGCTATGGCCGCTGTCTGGGGCTGCGCCTTCGGTGCCTTCCTCAAGATGAAGAACCCCGACGAGAAGGGTCTTGCCCTGGGTTACGTCATCTCTGCTATCGCCGGTGGCGTCACCGAGCCCGCGCTCTTCGGTATCCTCATGCGCTTCCGTCGCACCATGCTCGGCATGTTCATCGGCGGTGCCATCGGCGCCGTGTTCTCCGGCCTCATGGGTGTTACCTACTACCTGGCCGGTGGTGCCTCCAACTTCCTGGTCTTCACCAACTACCTGCAGGGTGGCCAGATGAACACCGTCTGGGCTATCGTCGGTATGGCAATCTCCTTTGTCATCGCAGCTGCCGTCGTCTTTGCCACTGGCTTCTCCAAGGAGGAGCTCGCCGAGATGGAGGCCTAAGGCCAAACCATTCGGACGCATACGACCTTACCTACACGACAGGGCCCCGTCAGGCGCAAGCCCGGCGGGGCCCTTCTTACAAGGTAGACTGATTGGGGGCGCGTGGCGCCTACTCGCCGGGGCATGCTAAGCGCCAGGTGCTTTCGCGCGGGGTTACCGCGAAAGAATCTGCCGGTTCGCAACTCCTTTATCAAACGAAAGGACATGCAGATGAGTTTGGGAAAGCTGACCGTTAACGGTCGTCAGGACGGCTTTTTGTGCGAGGGCAAACCGTTCTTTTGGTTTGCCGATACGTGCTGGAGCGCGTTTACGAGCATTACCGAGGCCGATTGGGACTACTATCTGACCCGCCGTGCCGAACAGGGCATGAACGTGCTGCAGATCAACACGCTGCCGCAGTGGGATCGCTGCTGCCCCGATCTGGGCATTTGGCCCTATGCCAGCGAGGACGGCGTGCATTTTGATTGGTCCCGTCCCAACCAAGCGTACTGGGATCGCGCCGCCGCCATGTGTCGCGCTGCCGTCGAGCACGGCATTCGTCCGGCGCTCGTGCTTATGTGGTGCAACTACGTGCCCGGTACCTGGGGCTCCGTGATCGCCGAGCGCCTGGGTGCCGAGGTCATGCCGCGCGAGGAGGTTCGCGCCCACGTTGCCCGCGTCGTCGAGAACCTGGGCGAGTTCGACCCCGTCTATGTGGTGACAGGCGACACCGACTTTAAGACCGACGAGGCTATCGCCTATTACGGGGATGCACTCGACGAGGTCACCAAGCTGGCTCCCGAGTCCTTGCACACCATGCATATTAACCGTGGCAACCGCGCCCTGCCCGAGCAGTTTGCCGATCGCTTGGACTTCTACATGTTCCAGCCCGGCCACAACTATAGCGGTCAGGAGGAAGCTTGGAAGCTGCCCGAGGATTTTCGCGCGCAGTATCCCAAAAAGCCGATGGTCAATTCCGAGCCCTGCTACGAGCAAATGGGCGCGAGCCGCAACGTGTACTGGCGTTTTACCGCGCAGGATTGTCGCGCGAGTGTTTGGTCGAGCATTCTGGCCGGTGCCAGTGCCGGCATTACCTACGGTGCGCACGGCGTGTGGAACTGGCAGACGTCGCGCAGTAAGGGCTCCGTCCTGGGCGAGGGTTTTGACATGCCGTTCCGCTGGCAAGAGTGCCTGCAGTTTGCGGGCGTGTGGGACTTTGGCCTGATCGAGCACGTGCTTGCCGGCCTGGGCGCTACGGCTGGCGATGACGCGCTTGCCGTGGTTCCGGCGCAGGAGCTGATCGACGACGCGCGGGAGGCCATTCGTGTGGCGCGCGTTGGCGATCGTGTCGTTACGTACCTGCCGCGCACCACGGCGCTCAAGTTTAAGCTCGACGGCGCGCGCGGCTGGACGGCAACGGTCCTCGACATGGAGGACAAGCGCATCGCCAAGCTGCCCGTCCGCGACAACGGCGACGGCACCGTGCGCGTGGCTCAGCATCCCTTTGAGCACGACGCGCTGGTGATCCTGACCCCTGGGCACTAACGGCTCTTCTCCAACATTTACAACCCAGTCCCTTTCATTAGGGTGCGACGGGATGGTTCCTGCATGACAGCTTTAAACTGCCAAGGGGAGTCATTCCGTCGCACTCATTGGGGACGTACTTAAATGAGTGGTCTCGTGAGTTTGAGGGTGAGGCGGGCGCTCGTTACAAGGTGAATGTCGTGGACACATGGGACATGACGGAGGAGGAGCTTCCCGGAACCTTTGAGGGCAAGTTCCGCATCGACCTCCCTAGCAAACAATATATGCTGCTTCGTCTGACTAAAGTAGGGGCGTAAAATAGAGAGAAAATCGGCTCCGGGCGCGATTTGCTGTATGACCATCATAAGGGGCAGCCCCTGCGGTGGTCGCGGCGATGCGTGTCCGGGACTATGGCGCGTGAGGGGCGAATATGCAGGAGTTCTTTGGAATCGATGTGGGCGGTACAGCCGTTAAATGGGCTGTGCTGGGCGAGGATTTTTCCATCCGCGAGCGCGGGAGCCTGCTGACGGGCTTTACCACGGCTGAGGAGACGGTTTCGGCGCTGATCGGGCTCGTCGAGCCGTACCGTGAGCGCGTGAGCGCCGTAGGCGTGAGCGCACCCGGCGGTATCTACGAGGGAGATGTCACGGGAACGATCCATCGCGGCGGTGCGCTCACGTTTATGGACGGCTGCCCACTGGGAAAGCTCATGCGCGAGGCGCTGGGGGTGCCGGTTGCCGTCAATAACGACGGTAAGTGCTGTGCACTCGGTGAGTATGCGGCTGGCGCCCTGCGCGGGACGCGTTTTGGCGTGGTGCTCGCTATTGGCACGGGCATCGGCGGCGGTATCGTCATCGACGGCAAGGTCCTGCGCGGTGCGCACTGCTTTGCAGGCGAGTTCAGCTTCTTGCGCAACGATGTCACGACTGCCGCGAACATGGGAAACTCCTTTGCCGATTCGGGCGGTTGGCGTGCGCTCCGCGATGCTGTCGTTGCCGAGAAGGGCCTGCCTGCGGGTTCTCCGGTAGACGGCCGCCGCGTCTTTGAGTGGATCGCGGGCGGCGACAAGGCGGCGCAGCGCGCGCTCGACCGTTACGCTCGCGCCTTTGACGGACAGCTCATCAACCTGCAGGCCGTGCTCGACCCCGAGGTCTTTGTGATCGCAGGTGGCATCTCGTGCCATCCCGAGCTCATCGATGCCCTGCGCGCGCAGATGCCGCTGGCCCTCGCGGGTTACGAAGGGACCCTTGCCGGCATTCCTGTGCCGCAGATAAAGGTGGCCGAGCTCGGCAACGACGCCAACCTTTACGGTGCTGTCCAGGAAGCCATGCGCCTGCTGTAACGTAAGCCAAACGAGGCTGCCGAAGAAGAGAAAGGCCGGCGTGAACCGCCTCCATTTCCTTAGCACGGGAAATGGAGGCGGTTTAATTTGAGGCGGGACTTTTTGACCGCCTGATGGGTCGCGCGCCACGATTCGGGCGTCACAGCAGCTCGCCGTGGCGGGCAATGTAGCGGCGCTTTGCCAGCTGAGTGAGCGCGATGTAGGCGGTGACGATGCCGATGAGCAGCGCGAAGAAGCTCGCCGGCAGCGGCAAGAGGCCGAGCGCATCGGCGATGGGGCTTGCCGGCAGCCAGGTGACGAGCGCCAGGCCCAGTACGGTGAGAACGCACAGCGCGGGCGCGGCGTGGTCGCGCGGGCTCGGCAGGCGCGGGGAGCGCAGCATGTGGATCACGAGCGTCTGCGACCACATGGACTCGACAAACCAGCCGCTCTGGAAGAGCGCCACAAAGGCCGCCATGCCTGCGGCGTTGCCCGTCCCGGCGAGCTCGGACCAGCTTGCGCCTACGGTGGCAGGGCACACCACAAAGAAGAGCGCGGCGAAGGTTACGATGTCAAACAGCGAGCTCACGGGACCCAACTCGAGCATAAAGCCCTTAATGGACGCGGCGTCCCAGGCGCGCGGACGGGCGGTCCAGGCGTCATCGACGGTGTCCCACGGCAGCGCGATACACACGATCTCGTAGACCAGCGACAGCAACACCAGCTGCAGGGCGCTCATGGGCAAAAACGGCAAGAACAGGCTCGCAGCGGTTACGGACAGCACGTTGCCAAAGTTGGAGCTCACCGTGGTCTTGAGGTACTTGAGCAGGTTGCCGTAGGTGCGGCGGCCTTCGATGATGCCGCGCTCGAGCACGCCCAGGTCCTTCTGGAGCAAGATGATATCGGCGGATTCCTTGGCGATATCGACGGCGGAGTCGACCGAGATGCCGCAGTCGCTCGCACGCATCGCGGCGGCGTCGTTGATGCCGTCGCCCATAAAGCCCACGGTGTGGCCGAGCAACTCGCGCATGACGCGCACCAGGCGCGCCTTCTGCAGCGGCGAGAGCTTGGCGAAGAGGTGGGTGTTCTCGGCGCGCTCGGCAAGCTCGGCGTCGTCGAGCGCATCGATCTCGGAGCCCAGCAAGACGTTGCTCGCGTCGATGCCGATCTGCTCGCAGACGGTGGCGGCGACACGGTCATTGTCGCCGGTCAGGACCTTAACGGCGACGCCCTTGGCCTCGAGGGTGGCGACGGCGCCCGCGGCACTTGCTTTGGGCGGATCGAGGAAGGCCAAAAAGCCCATCAGCACCATGTCGCACTCGTCGGCGATGCCAAACTCGCCCACGCAGCGCGGATCGGTCTTCTGCGCCACAGCAATCACGCGCAGGCCCTCGGCGTTAAGCCCAGCGACTTGCTTGCGAATCTGGGCGAGCTTCTCGTCGGTGAGCGGCTGAGCGATGCCATCGACCTCGACAAAGGAGCAGATCTCGAGCATTTCCTCGGCAGCTCCCTTGGTGACCATCTGGGTTTTGCCTTGGGCGTCGGCGACAACTACGCTCAGACGACGGCGCGAGAAATCGAAGGGCACCTCGTCGACCTTGGTATAGCGGTCGCGCAGGCTCTGGCCCAGCATGGAATCGGGTGCTGCGGCCGAGGGCGTCACATCGGCGCGGTCGATGACGGCCAGGTCGATAAGGTTCTTGAGGCCGGTCTGGAAGAAGCTGTTCAAAAACGCATGGCGCAGCACGCGTGCGTCTTCGTTGCCGTCGGTGTTGAGGTAGCGCTCGAGCACGATGCGGTCTTCGGTGAGGGTGCCGGTCTTGTCGCAGCACAGGACGTCCATCGCGCCGAGGTTTTGGATCGCCGGCAGCTCCTTGACGATAACCTGGCGACGGGCGAGGTCCTTGGCGCCCTGCGACAGGCTCGTGGTCACGATGACGGGGAGCATCTGCGGCGTGATGCCCACAGCCACGCTCGTGGCGAACAACAGCGCGTCGATGACATTGCCTTTGGTGGCGGCGTTGATGGCAAAGACGGCCGGCGCCATAACGAGCATGAGGCGTACGAGCAGCACGGAAACGCTCGAGACGCCGCGGTCAAACGCGCTCTTCTCGCCGCGCCCGTTGAGCATCTTGGCGATGCCGCCCAGGTAGGTGTCCGAGCCGGTGGCAACGACAAGCGCCATGGCGGTGCCGTTTTGCACGGAGGTGCCGGTAAAGACGATGTTCTTGCAGGCAGAGAGTGGTAGCGCGGAGCTGTCGGCACCCGCGGCGGCAGCGGTCTTCTCGACGGCCTCGCTCTCGCCGGTGAGTGCGGACTCGATCACAAACAGGTCGCGCGCGGTGATGATGCGGGCATCTGCCGGCACCATGTCGCCGGCAGAGAGGCGGATTACATCGCCGGGGACGAGCTCGTCGAAGGGGATCTCGACGCGCTCGCCGTCGCGCAGGGCACAGCAGGTGCTGGAGACCAGGTCCTTAAGGGCCTCGGCCGCATTGCCGCTGCGGGCTTCCTGGATAAACTTCATGCCGCCCGATACCAGCAGCATGATGCCGATGACGATGACCGTGGAGGGGTCACGCTGCAGCTCGGGCACGGCGAGCACGTCGATGTAGAGCGAGACCAGTGCGAGGGCGGCGAGGATGCCAGCGAAGGGATCGACGAACGCGTCGGCGATGCGGCGGGCGAGCGTCTTGGTCGGCGCTTCGATGGTGTTGGGGCCGACGGCGCTCAGGCGCTCGGCGGCGTGCTCGGCGGTGAGGCCGTCGGCTGTGGCGTCGAGCAGCACGAGGGCATCCTCGGCGCTATGGGTGGCGGCGAATATGGTGTTCTTGGACATGCCGGTATGAGCGGCGGGGCGCGCCGTGCGGCGGCGCTTGGAGATGGCTTCGAGTACCGTGGCGGTTTTGAGCATCAGCATAGGGTCCTCCTTGTTGAAGGGAGTTAGCGTACGTGTCGTATGTGCTTCAAAAAACCTAGATGTCGCTCACGTCATGCTTTCGAACCACCACAAAGGGACAGGCACCTTTGTGGTGGTTTTGACGATCGGCTGTTGGCGCTTATGCGTGCGCGGAATCCTCGCGGCGTGCCGAGGGCGACATGCAGGTTTTTCGACTATGACTGCCTTCCATGGCACACCTCCTTAAGGCCGGGCGCGGCGCGCTTTGGGTATCTCGTACCCGTTACAATCCGCCCGTATTCTTGATGAGGGGGTTTGCCGTGTCAACCCCAATGTTTGGAAAACCATTGCCCCTGACAAAGCCTTTACAGAATGCCGAGGCCCCAAAGCGCGCCCGCAACGCGCCCTGCCTGCGCTAAACTGGAAGGCACGTACGCGATTACGAGAGGAGCCCGCATGGAGGCTTACAAGCAAGAGTTCATCAAGTTCATGGTTGAGTCCGACGTTCTTAAGTTCGGCAGCTTTACGCTCAAGAGCGGCCGTCAGTCCCCGTTCTTTATGAATGCTGGCGCTTACGTGACGGGCTACCAGCTCAAGAAGCTGGGCGAGTATTACGCCCAGGCAATCCACGATAACTTTGGCGACGACTTTGACGTGCTGTTTGGACCGGCCTACAAGGGTATTCCGCTGGCCGTCGTGACCGCAATTGCCTACCACGAGTTGTACGGCAAGGAGGTCAAGTACTGCTGCGATCGCAAGGAGGCCAAGGACCACGGCGCTGACAAGGGCAACCTGCTGGGCTACGAGCCCCAGGACGGCGACCGCGTGGTCATGGTCGAGGACGTCACCACCAGCGGTAAGTCCATCGACGAGACCTATCCCAAGGTCAAGGCTGCTGCCGATGTCGAGATCAAGGGCCTGATTGTGTCCCTCAACCGCATGGAGGTCGGCAAGGGTGGCGTGACCACCGCGCAGAAGGAGATCGAGGCCAAGTACGGTTTCCCCGTCGCGAGCATCGTCTCCATGGCTGAGGTCGTCGAGACCCTCTACAACCACGAGATCGACGGCAAAGTCGTCATCGACGACGAGCTCAAGACCGCCATCGACGCCTACTACGAGCAGTACGGCGTCAAGTAGGTTCCGCCTCCGTTAGTTACGCGGTTTTACCAAACCGCGTAACGGCTCGACGCTGCAAACCCGCCAGAGCGGCAATCTGCCTTTCAACTTCGGCGGCATGACCAGAAGGTCAATGCCGCCTCGTTTCAAGGCACCTTGCTCGCTCTGGCGGGTTTTCGCTGTCGCTACCAAAACATCGGCGTTGTCCTGGTCCAGATGCGGCACTTGGGGACGTTCCTTTTCTGCCGACACCTGGGGACACTCCTGATGTAGTCGTTGGGGACGTTCTTAAACGACTAATCATTCAAGAACGTCCATTACAGTCGAAATTGTCAGCCCGGGACCGTCTCGGGCTACGATTGAGGCGCGCCCAGAACGGGCCGCCGACCGGGCGCCCGCGCACGGCCGAACGTCCCTGCCCCCGAGAGGGCCCGTTGGGTGCTGCCGGCGCGGGGCGCGCCGCCCCCGACGGCTGATAGGAAAGTGCCGGGCAGGCGCCGCGGCTGGTAATGTGAGTGCCGAGGGGGAGGCCATCCGGTCGAACGACTACCGGAAGGATACCACCGTGAAAGCGCCATCCACCAGGCCCGCGGCCGTGCTCGGCCTGGACGTCGGCAAGTCATCGCACTGGGCCTGCCTGGTCGACCGCGACGGGGAGGTGCTGGCCAGCGCCCCCGTCCGCAACAGGGAGGCCGAGCTCGACGCGCTGTTCGCCTCCGCGCCCGCCGGCACGCTCGTCGTCGTCGACCAGTTCCGCAACATAGGGTCCCTCGCCGTGAGGCGGGCCCGCGCCGCGGGGCTGGCGGTCGCCTACCTGCCCGGGCTCGCCGCCAGCCGCGCCGCCGGGCTGTTCGCCGGCGAGGCCAAGACCGACGAGCGCGACGCCGCGGTGATCGCGCGGACCGCCCTGGGCGTGCCGGACTCCCTGTCGGGGGTCCCGGGCCGCGGCGAGGCCCTCGAGGCCGCCCGCGCCCTCTCCTCCCAGCGCGACCACGTCGTGGCCTGCGCGACCAGGGACAAGAACCGCCTGCGCGCGGTGCTGCTCGAGTCCTGCCCGGCCCTCGAGGCCGCGGTCGACCTGTCGGACCGCCGGTGGCTGGAGCTGCTCGCCGGGTTCGGCGGGGCGTGGGGGATCGCCCGCTCCGGGGCCGGGGGCCCGCGGGCC